>JARKPR010000047.1 GCA_029975165.1 Selenomonadales bacterium | reverse complement strand
TGTTCTCGACAAACCCCTTGCTGGTCTCCGGGTCGCCGTACCCCAGCGCAATGCCGACGATCACGCCGGCAATCAGCGCAATCATGATGCGCGATAGCAGATTGGACTTGAAGTACCAATCGAACATGCCTTTCTTTTCAGCCATGAGAGACTCCTCCTTGATGTACTGCCGTTTGAACCACTATTGAAAACTCTTCTTGTAAGCGCCGGGGCGCGGCCTGTACGCGGCGTGCCCCGGCGTTACGACGGTCACTTCTCGAACTTGGGGTTGATCAGGTTCTCAAAGGAGAAAACGTCGTCCCAGTGCGCCTGGGTGAGCAGTTTCCGCTCCTTGACCACCACGTCGTGCAACGACTTGCCGGTCTGATGGCATTCGCGGGCAATTTCCGCGCACTGTTTATAACCCAGCGAGGGCTTCAGGACGGTGATGATGCCCAGGGAGTTGAGCACCATGTCGCGCGAGTGTTCGGCATTGGCGGTGATGCCGTCGACGCAGTTCACGCGCAGGCTGTTGACCGCGTTTTCCATGGTGAAGATGGACTTGAACAGGGCGTAGGTGATGACGGGCTCCATCACGTTCAGCTGCAGTTGCCCGGCCGAGGCGGCCAGTGTCACCGTGAGATCGAGGCCGATGACCAGGAAACCGGTCTGGTTGACCACTTCGGGGATCACCGGATTGACCTTGCCCGGCATAATCGAGCTGCCCGGCTGCATCTGCGGCAGGTTGATCTCGTTCAGGCCGCAACGTGGGCCGGAGGCCAGCATCCGGATGTCGTTGCAAATTTTGGTCAGCTTGGTCGAGGTGCGCTTCAGGACGCCCGAGAGCAGCACGTAGGCGCCGGTATCGGACGTGGCTTCGACCAGGTCGTGGCCGAGGATGAACCGGCAGTCGGTCAGCTCGGAGAGGTACTTGGTGGCCAGTTCGGGGTAGCCCGGCGCGGCGGTGACGGTCGTCCCGATGGCGGTGGCGCCGAGATTGATTTCGTGCAGGAACTGGCGCACTTCCATTATGCGCTCGACTTCTTCGCCGATAGTGGTGCCCCAGCCGTGGAATTCCTGGCCGAGGGACATCGGTACGGCATCCTGCAGGTGGGTGCGCCCCATCTTGAGGACCTTTTCGAATTCCTTGGCCTTGGCGAAGAAGGAGCCTTGCAGTTTGCGCAGGGCTTCCATGTAGCTGGACAGGCGCAGGATCAGGGCCAGACGGAAAGCCGTGGGATACACGTCGTTGGTCGATTGTCCGAAATTGACGTGGTCATTGGGGTTGATGATGTGGTAGTCACCTTTCTGGTGCCCCAGGGCTTCAAGCGCAACGTTGGCGATCACTTCGTTGGCGTTCATGTTCACCGAGGTACCGGCGCCGCCCTGGATGAAGTCGGTGACGAACTGGTCGCGTAGCTCGCCGGCGATCAGCCGGTCGCACGCCCCGATGATGGCGTTGGCCACCACAGCGTCAATGCACCCCAGGTCACGGTTGGCCATGGCCGCGGCTTTCTTCACATATCCGAAGGCCTTGATGAAGTACGGCTCGGCCGACATCGACGTGCCGGTGATGTGGAAGTTGTCCTTGCCCCGTTGCGTCTGAACCCCGTAGTAGGCGTCCGCCGGGATCTGCTTCTCGCCCAGAAAGTCTTTCTCGATTCGGTAAGCCGTTTTGTTCGCGTCTGACATGTTCTTCTCCTTGGTTTGAATGGACCGATAAATCCTACGCGCTTGCGCAAAATGCGGTGACAACACATGCATTAATCGCATAACATCAACGAGAAAATGAATAACGTTAATCAACGTAGCAGGTGAAACAATGCAAATCAAATGGATCGAGGATTTCCTGACCTTGACCGACGCGCGCGCTTTCTCGCGTGCCGCCGAACGGCGGAACGTGTCCCAGCCGACCTTCAGCCGACACATACAGTCCCTGGAAGAATGGCTCGGGGTGGAACTCATCGACCGCCGGATGCAGGGCGTGCATCTGACGTCCGCCGGACGGATCTTCAGAGGTTTCGCCGCCGATCTCTTGCGCCGCACCTACGACATGCGCAACATCCTGCGCGGACAATCCCCCGGGAGCGCTGAGACGGTGAGCTTTTCCGTGGCCCACACCCTTTCCTTGACCTTCTTCCCCCACGCGCTGAGCAAGCTGAAGAAGGCGCTGGGCAACGCCATTGTCCGCGTCAGCGCGGTCAACATCTCCGAAGGCGCCAGCGCCCTGATCGAGGGTGGAACAGACCTGCTGATCATTTACCATCATCCGCAACTGCCGGCGTTGCTCGATGCCGACCGCTTCCAGCATCAGGTTCTGAGTACCGACCGCATGCGGCCGTTTTCGGTCCCCAACAAGGATGGAAGGCCGCGCTACCGGCTCCCAGGAAGCGTCGACGAACCCGTGCCCTTCCTGGCCTATTCCTCGGGCACCTACCTCGCCCACGTCGTCGAAATGATCCTGCTCAACGCCAACGAACGCTGCCATTTCGAACGTTCATTCGACACCCACATGTCGGAAGCGCTCAAGGCCATGGTCACCGAAGGACACGGGCTGGGATGGCTGCCAGAAAGCTGCGTGGCGAAGGAAATTGCCGAAAAACGTCTGGTTGTTGCCGGACCGGCTCAGTGGAGTTGTCCTCTGGAAGTCCGGCTCTATCGATCCCTGGAATGCACGAACCCGTTGGCAGACCGAATCTGGTCTTTTTTCATGAACGGGTCGGCCAAATGAGCACTACACAGCCTGGGAGACTGGAAACACGCGGTCGTAGCCAAGGTTGAAAACGTAGGCGTAGACCACATAAGCGGCTGCCAGACCGATGTCGGCAAGCAGGGCATCAACCCAACCCATTCCGGTCCATGCCATGACTACCGGCAAGCTGACGAGGAGCAAACCACCTTCGAAGCCGACTGCATGGAAAACACGCAACGGCACTGGACGTCGATCGGAAGTACGCCCGGTCAGCCGCCCCTCGACCCAGTCGAACGACGTGTTGTACAGCGCGTTCCACACCGCCGCAATCGCGGCAATCACGGCCAGCAGGCCGAGCGATTCCAGCGGCGATACGCCGGTCAGCCAGACGAAAGGAGGCGTGATAAGCACGAGCCCGCCGACCTCGAACAGCAGCACCTGGCGAACCCGATCAATCGGAGAACGCATCTTTGGAATCTTGGACGTCATGTGGCAAAGGAAAAAAGGGACTGAAACGCGATTTTACAGAGGGAGACGCCTTCCGGCCATCCAGCCAACCGGGATTGGAGTCGATCTGCCGTACGTCTCAGCGAACCGACGACGCATCCTGGCCAAACAGGATTTTCTTCGCGGCATCATCGACTACGGAAGATTTGTTGACTTCACTGGCACGGGCATAAGCGCGTTCGGTCGCCGGCCGTTGCCGCACCCGCTCGAACCACCGCGCCAGATGCTCAAAGTCCTCCAGCCGCTGCCGTTGGCGCTCATGGGGAACGATCCAGGGGTAACAGGCCATGTCCGCGATCGAATAGTCGCCGGCGATGAACCCCCTCCCATCTGCCAAGTGCTTGTTCAGCACGGCATACAAACGGGACGTTTCCTTCACGTAGCGTTGGATTGCATACGGAATCGGCTCCGGCGCGTATTGCCCGAAATGGTGGTTCTGGCCCGCCATCGGGCCAAGCCCGCCCATCTGCCAGAACAACCATTGCAGCGCCAGGTTCCGCCCGCGCAGATCCTGCGGAATGAAATGTCCAATCTTGTCGGCAAGGTACAGAAGGATGGCACCGGACTCGAACACGGACAGCGGCTCTCCGCCATCGGCAGGGGCATGATCGACGATGGCCGGTATACGGTTGTTGGGCGAGATGCGCAGAAAGTCGGGAGCGAACTGCTCGCCAGCACCGATGTTGACGGGAACGATCCGGTACGGCAGACCCGATTCCTCGAGGAACATCGTGATCTTGTGGCCGTTGGGCGTCGTCCAGTAGTAGAGATCAATCATGTTGGAATAGATTTCGGATGAAGGTTCAAATCTGACATTATCGGAGGCAACCGGGTTCCATGCGCCGTTGTCGCGATGCCATTACAATCATGCACCGCCTCCCGGATTAGTCCCACCATGAACAAAGGTTATTGCTGTATCGGGTTGTTCAACCCCAAATCCCCCGAAAACGTCGGCGCGGTGATGCGTGCTGCCGGATGCTACGGCGTCAATTCGGTGTTCTATACCGGCGTTCGTTATGACCGGGCCAAGGAATTTGTCACCGATACCAAGAAGGTCCACCTGAAAATCCCCCTGATCGGCATCGACGATCTGCAGCAAGTCGTCCCGCTCGGCTGCACGCCCGTCGCCATCGAACTGATCAAGGACGCCAAACCGCTGCCGGATTACAGGCACCCGGAAAGGGCGTTCTACATTTTCGGCCCGGAAGACGGGACGCTGGACAAGGCCGTACGTGCCTGGTGTCGGGATGTCGTATTCGTTCCTACCGTGGGCTGCATGAATCTCGCGGCAACGGTCAATGTGGTGCTCTACGACCGCATGGCCAAGGCATTCAAAAGAAGCAAGGCTGACGATTGACCCCGCTCCCCTTGGGGAGCAACGCCCATCCTGGATCTTGCAGGCCACCCGAGCCTGTTCATGCACACCTGACAATCGATTCAGCGAGACGTCTCATACTCTACTTCAGCCCACATGTACCCGGTGTAAGACCACTCCCGGACCGTCTTCACCTTGACCTTGCTGCCTGGGCTAAGCACTTCCCGCACGCCAGGGAACGCCCCGGATTCGGTCGGCATTCCTGATCTGACGTTGATATTGCCGGTCCGGACTCGAACGGCCAGCGAGGTGGAGACAAGCGAAGCCGGATCGGCGGACTCCGGGAAATCGAAATACCTGGTTTCCCAACGGCCATCCCTGGCAACGTACTGCCCCAGGTAAACCCAGCCGGTACGGGAGGCCGTTACGCTAGCCTTTCCGTCCGAAGCGGCAGCCGAGGACGTCAGGGTTGTTCCGGGAGAGGTAACCGCCGATGAACTGGTCGAGACCGAACTCGCCATGATGCGGTCGGCGGCGGCCTGGGTTCCCTGCGACGGGTTGAGCTTGGCGAACTGGGTGGCGAATTCGGGGCTGCCCAGCGTGGTGATGACCAGCAAGGCGACTTCTTTCTTGCGCTCGTCATCTGTCGTCAGATAGGGAACAAACCTCTCTACCGCCTGCATTTCCAGAATCCGCGCCTGCTGTTTCTTGTTTTCCTGGTCCTGCCTCGTCTGTTGCTCGACAATCGCGGACTGCCGTTCATTGTAACTGTGGGTAAACCACAAGCCGGCAATGCCAAGAACCACGGTCGAAATGAAGGTCGACACTTGCGGAAGTCGATCCCAGAGGTCCTTTTTTCTGGCCCCTTGTGCCTTCAGTTCTGCAAGTACGTCGTCCAGCGTCGCCTTGGGTTGTTCGCCTTTTTCCATGACATGACCTCGCAAATATTTCTCGCACGGGCCTGTAAATGAACCTGCAGGAGATGCCCGGGAACGTTGCTCACCGGCAAAGATTCAGGACTGCCCGGTTTTGGTGTGCTTTGTGGCCTCCACAGTCTCGTTGGCCATAGTCATGATGTTCAACGTCGCGGCGTTCTCGATGGAGATCGCCTCCTCCACCCGCTCGACGAAGAGGCGAAAGGCGTTTTCATCGTCCATTCCCTGGTAACGGCCGACGCGAGATCGGAAAAGAAATTTCTCGTGGCCAAGCAGTTGCTCGGTCGAACGGTAGTTCTTCCACTGCTCCCGGTAATGGAAAACGCTTTCCAGCGAAACGGCAATGACCACCATCAGGCTGATGACCGTAACAACGAGTTGGACAATCGAGACATCAAACAGTGTGTGCTGGGAGGGTACGTTTATCAGGACGGGAACGAGGCCGCCGCCCACAACCGAGAAAGCGCGCATCCGCAAGTAACGGCTCTTCATCATCACTGCCTTGCCGTCGTACCATTTCTGATACTGCTCGACCCTTTCCGCCACGTACTGCTGAGGCGATACCGAAAGGCTGTCGGGAATGCGCTCTTGCTGCACGATTCTTACTCCTCCCCATGAGGATCACGCCTCTTGTTGCAACATAGCACAGCGATCCAGGCTTTCCACCGCTGCGAGGTTCTCCTGAGACATATATTCGCTGCTATCAAGACGCCACCTTGACGAATCACTGCACGGATCTATGATGACCTTGTACTGCTACAGGGATTCAGCGATGTCACTCGCAACACGCGCCCCAAGTAGCGTTTTCGACCGTTGACTTGGGCCACTCGGGGACACGTGAGCTTGAGAGCACGAACTTCCACAAAAGTTTCGTGTCCATTTCCCGATTCGGATTGAGCATTCCAGCCTTTCACAGGAGGGTCATCATGTCCGCAAGCCCGCACCAGCCGTTTCATCCCATCATCCACGTGCGCGGCTTCGCCGCGACGCAAGGTGAGATTGAGGAAACAGTGGCCGATCCCTGCATGGGCTTCAACATCGGCTCGACCAAATCGCGGGTGGTGTGGACCGGCGAGATCAAGCGCTTCTAGGAAGGAGAACATGATGGAATTTATTGGCAAACGGCAACCCTTATCGTCAACCGGGCTCGGCCTGGCGCTCGATCACCTTGGGCTGCAACCCGCAGAAGCGGCTGTAATCTGGGCCGTGGTCGACGTCGAAACCTCCGGCGTGACGCAGGGTTGCGGATTCCGCGTCGACGGCCGGCCGCAAATCCTGTTCGAGCGGCATATTTTCCGACGTGAGACGCAAGGTCGTTTCAACCAGATAGCCCCGCATCTTTCGGGCCCGCAGGGTGGTTACGGCAGCCTCGCCACCCAGTACGCCAAACTGGAGGAAGCGCTCTCGCTGTGCGCCACCCAGGGTCTGGGTCCAGAGCCCGCCCTGCGCTCCGCTTCGTGGGGACTCGGACAGATCATGGGCTTCAACGCTCGGCTGGCCGGATTCGATTCGGCAGAAGCGATGGTTCAGGCTATGCGCGACGGCGAGGATGCCCAGATTCTGGCCATGGCCGGATTTCTGCGCTCCCAGAACCTGCACAAGGCACTGCTGCGCCGCGACTGGGCGGCATTCGCCCGTGGCTACAATGGTCCCGCCTATGCCCAGAATCAGTACGACGTGAAGCTGGAGCAGGCCTATGTCCGGCTGGCCTCGGGATCGCTGCCCAATCTGCAATTGCGGGCTGCCCAGATGGCTCTGCTCTACCTCGGCTTCTCTCCGGGCAAGATCGATGGCGTAATAGGGCAACGCACCCGCAACGCGCTCAACAGTTTCCGGCTGCAGGCGGGGCTGCCGGCCGGCAGCGATCTCGACGGCCCGTGCTACATCGCGCTGTGCCAAAAGGCCGGCCTGCAGCCATGACCAGAGACTATTTTCCGCAAGGATCACGAGCGTCTCCGTGTCGCATCGATGAACGATTACAATCTGTTACGCAAAGACTGCACAAGCCAAACAGACTTGCGACGGCCAGGCTAATACTATTCACAACGTTGCTTCAGCGTCCCCCGCTGACAATGTTTGACCCTCCCTGACCCATCGCCAATGATGGGATTTTGAATCCCATACCGAGCCGGTGTGGGATTTTTTTTTGACGAACCGGTCAGGGACGAAAAAACACGGGGCGAAGCCTGCCGGGCAGCGACAGCACATGGCAGGACGGACCAGCACAAGGGACGCACAGCGGCTATTGTTGTACAGCTTATCAACTCAGATGAAAGGATTGAACAATGTACTCCGTTGTGAATAAGCGGACCGGGCAAGTCCTCGCTGCAAACCTGACGCTGGATGGGGTTGATACCTGGATTGCCAGGAACGAATCGAAATACGCTGGCATCCGCGTCGTCGGCATGACCGTTTTTGTGGCCGACGCAGCGTAAGCGACGTTCCGCAGACCCTCGCGGGGTGCGCCGGCGAGTGGCACATCGCCAAGCCGTGCAGCACCCCGTTCGATTTGTATCGTGCTGGCTCCGCAATTCATGACCATCGTTTGGCGATGACTCTGCCGAGACTGCCGGGCGGCCGCAGAGAACACCGCCAGGCCGCAAGCCTCACCTCCCTCGCCACACAAGACTCCCGTGAAATTGCCTATTTCCAGCGCCCTTGGAGATCCCCCTCGTGGCGCAGATCGCCGCACCGCCCAAGCGCCTGAACTCCCGTAGCAAATTGCGTTTCAAAAGCGCCAGCGCCATTGGCCGAACTCGGCAGTAGAGCGCAATGCCGACTCCATATGCACCGGCCATTGTTTCCGCCAATTCCCTTATACTTGCCACGGAAAGAAGTCGAGACAAGCAGAATTCATCGGCGAGGCGAGAACAACAGCATGAGCATCTTCAAGCAGATCAAATCCATCCTGAACAAAAACGATGCCCCGCCCGCAAGTAGCGATGCCGGCAAGCCGAATGCCCCAGAAAGGCGACGCAGCAAGCGCCTGAGTCACAAAGGGCGAAGAATCCTGATCATCGACGATTCTGCAACCATCGTCGCCTCCCTCAGCGCAATTCTCAGATCGGCCGGATGCAGCATCAGCGCGGCGCCGGATGCTGAAACGGGAATCGAGGCGGTACGCCGCGAAAACCCCGATCTTGTCTTCCTGGATATCGTCTTGCCGGGCATGAACGGATTCGCCGCCCTGCGCCTGATACGCCGCGATCCACTGGCGCGGCACACCCCGATCATCATGATCAGCGGCAACGAACAGGCCACCGAGCAGTTCTACGCCAAGCGCATCGGCGCCGACGATTTCATGAAGAAGCCCTTTTCACGGCACGAAGTATTCGCACGCATGGAATCCCTGGTCAACGCGGGCAAGCTTCCTCAGCTTGATTCAGCAACCACTTCAATAAGTGAGCAAGCGGCTCCGACTACCTTCGGCACCATTCAGAGGAATGCCAACCTTCCGAATGAAATGATCGCCTGCATGACGCCCCTGGAAGCGCGGAATCAACTGACGCTGATGGGATTGCAGTATTTCAGCCAGGAGCAATTCTCAGCTGCCGTCAAACGAGGCGACAGTCTGGCCGTCGACCTGTTCATCATCGGTGGAGGCGTCGAGATCACCGCCTGAACGGCCGGCAGGCCGCTAGGCGAGGCCGCGCATCCGATACCACGCCGCGTAAGCCCAGCAGGCAGCACAGAAACCCGTCGCCAGATCGAGGAAAGCAAAGATCAGAATTGCCGCCGCCGGAATGTTGCCGATCGACGAATCGGCCAACCACGTAACGGCCATGACACTAGCGGCGACGAAGGCGATTTTGTCGGCAAACATCTTGGACCCGGCATTAACCTTCTTTACCCACTTCAACCGCGCGGTTGCCTTCTCGAACGCCTTGTAGGACAGGCACTTGTGCGGCGACACGAAACCGCGGATGAATCCACCGATGGCCAGAATGAAAGCCACCCACTTCCAGGGAGTGAAGAGATAGAGGGCGGCAATCGTGAAACTCATTGCCGCTTGAAAGCGATAGGCATTGGAACAAACTGGAGCGATGTCGAAACGAAGCATGGAAACCTCCTATACGGGTACATCACTATATTAGCATGTACTGATTCCTAGTCAAGCATCCTCACAAATTGATTCCGGCGGAAACACGACTTCTTGACGCATCTGCCGTTAGCAATTACATAACTAATTGTTAAATATAAACTTATCGGAAGGCACTTCCGTTTCCTGCCTTTTTCCTCTGCCGGATTTCGCCTCCACATCTCTCATTGATTCAAAAACAGAACAATCTAGTGACTATCTTTCATTTGCTCCCCCTGTAAATAGCAATTAAAAATACGCATGTTTCGCATCGCAATAGGCTGGCCAGCATTAGAAATGTGAGCCGGTGAACTTCAGATTTGCGTCGGACATAAAAAATACAAGACGACGCAAGGTTGATTCCTGAAGGTCATTGATCACGCTACCTGTGATAGTCGCCAGTATTATTGAAATGCGTTTCGATAATCGGGTCAGACATCAAAGGCAAATCCAAGTCGTGTCTAAAGAAACGATCGTCTTCTCCAGCCTCATCGAAGCAACCTCACGGTTGCTTCCGTTCCCGTTTTCCTTCCCCTGTCCGTTCCAACCACCGGCTCATGCCGGGTTCGAGAGCACCGCCTATGTCAAATTTTGAAATCGTAAAGCGTGAGGATTTTTCCGACGTCACCTACCTGCTGGAGGTCCGCCATCCGCTGATGGCCAAGGCGGCCAAGCCAGGGCAGTTCGTCATCGTGATGCTCAACGAGCATGGCGAGCGCGTGCCGCTGACCATCGCCGACTATGATCGCGACAAGGGAACCGTCACTTTGGTTATCCAGGCCGTCGGCAAAACCACGCGACAGATGCAGCAGCAATGCAAGGTCGGCACGTCACTGTACGGTTTGGTCGGACCGATGGGCATCCCCACGCCGGACTCCCATGCCAAGAAGGTCGTCTGTGTCGGCGGCGGCCTCGGCGTCGCGCCGGTCTATCCGCAAGCGCGTGCGCTCAAGGAGAGTGGCGCCTACGTAATCGGCGTTATCGGCTTCCGCACCAAGGATCTGGTGTTCTGGGAAGACAAATTCAGGGCCATCTGCGATGAGTTGATCATTTGCAGCGACGACGGATCCGTCGGACTGCACGGGCGAGTAACCGCCGGTATCGAACAGGCCATCAAGAAGCACCCCGACATTGATGAAGTCGTGGCCATCGGCCCCCCCATCATGATGAAGAGCTGCGCCGAAACCACCCGCCCCTACAAGATCAAGACCATGGTCAGCCTGAATCCGATCATGGTCGACGGCACCGGGATGTGCGGCGGCTGCCGCGTGAAGATCGGCGACCAGGTCAAGTTCGCCTGCGTCGACGGTCCGGACTTCGACGGGCACCTGGTCGATTTCGACGACCTGATGACCCGCCTGCGCCGCTACACAAAGGAAGAGCGGATGGCGCTCGACCACTGGGAAAAAGGCTGTCGGATGCAGAAGTCGATCGACAAGGCCGTCGATGCCGCAAAAACCAAGTAGGTCTTCTCAACGTTTCAGGACACGGTAAACATTCATGGCGAAGAAAAGGACAATACGAAGCATCCCGCAGGAGCGCACGCCGATGCGCGAACAGGATCCGGCGGTACGTGCAAGGAATTTCGAGGAAGTTGCCTGCGGCTACCATCCCGACGATGCAATGCGAGAATCCGAGCGCTGCCTGTTCTGCCCCGATCAGCCCTGCGTATCGGGCTGCCCGGTGGGCATCAACATTCCCGGCTTCATTCGCAAGATCAACGAGAAAGACATCCGCGGCGCCTACGACATCCTGACCGAAACCAGCCTGCTGCCCGCCATCTGCGGCCGCGTCTGCCCGCAGGAGAACCAGTGCGAAGGCGTGTGCACGGTGGGCCAAACCCTCGAGGCAGTAGCCATTGGTCGCCTCGAGCGCTTCGTCGGCGACACGGCGATTCGGGAAGGCTGGGCCAACATCCCCTATATCGAGCCGAACCACTTCAAGGTCGGCATCGTCGGCTCCGGCCCGGCGGGCATGGCCTGCGCGGCAGACATGGCCAAAGCCGGTTGCGACGTCACGGTCTATGAAGCCTTCCACCAGGCCGGCGGCGTGCTGAAGTACGGCATCCCGGACTTCCGCCTGCCCAATCCGGTGATCGACGCAGAAATCAACAACCTCAGGAAACTCGGCGTCAAGTTCGAATGCAACACACTGGTCGGACGTTTGTTCACCCTTGAGCAGATGATCTCGGAAATGGGCTACGACGCGGTCTTCGTCGGCGTCGGTGCCGGCTACCCGACCATGCTCGGAATCCCCGGCGACTCGCTGAACGGCGTGCTCTCGGCCAACGAGTTGCTAACGCGCTGCAACCTGATGCGGGCCAAGGAGTTCCCCAACTTCGACACGCCACAGCCGATCG
Source organism: Selenomonadales bacterium (assembly GCA_029975165.1). Classification (GTDB taxonomy): domain Bacteria; phylum Bacillota; class Negativicutes; order Sporomusales; family UBA7701; genus Anaeroselena. Next base: position 216,874 of record JARKPR010000047.1, on the reverse strand, counting down.
GCAAGCGCGTGGCAGTGGTCGGTGCCGGCAATACTGCCATGGACGCCATGCGCGTATCGCTGCGCCTTGGCGCCGAAAAGGTCTACTGCATCTACCGCCGCTCGCACAAGGAGGCGCCGGCCCGCGCCGAGGAAATCCATCATGCCGAGGAGGAAGGCGTCGAGTTCCACTGGCTGACCAACCCCGTATCCATCCTCGACGACGGCAACGGCAACGTCATGGGCATGCGTTGCGTGCGCATGGAACTCGGAGAACCCGACGCTTCGGGCCGCCGCCGCCCGGTGCCCGTCCCCGGCAGCGAATTCGATTTCGAATGCGACCTGGTTGTTTATGCCATTGGCACCAACGCCAATCCAATCATGGGCCAGACATGCAAGTTGCGCCTGAACAAGTGGGGCTACATCGACACCGATGAGAACCTGGCCACGTCGATGGCCGGCGTCTTTGCTGGCGGCGACATCGTCACCGGCGCCGCCACCGTGATCGAGGCGATGGGCGCCGGACGCCGTGCGGCGGGCAGCATGAAGGCCTACCTCGGCATCCGCGACACGAACCGCCCCTACCGTACCGCTGGCGACACCCTGTTCGGCATCGACACGAGCGAACGCAACTTCGCCCGGATCAGGGCCTAGTCGTAACCGATCCACCTGCCGCTCAACCGCGTTTTTGGAATAGCCACCTATGACCACAAAGAAAGTAACGAAGAAAGCCGGCAAGAAGACATGTACCACGCTGAAGGAGCACATTGTCGAAATCATCAGCGATTCCGGCGAAGGCGCCCAGCGCTGCGGACAGTCGCTCGGCTCGATCGCCGCCCGCATGGGCAACGGCATCTGGACGACAGAAATCATCCCCGCGGAAATCCGCCCGCCGGCACGCAGCGTCGCCGGCGCCAGCGGCAACCGCATCCGTATCGGCTCCAGTTATATCACCAACGGCGGCGACGAAACTGACCTGGTGGTGGCTTTCAACGAGCAGGTGCTGCTCGGCCGGGTCAACGCCCGCGAACTCAAGCCGGGCTGCATCATCCTGCTGGAAAACATGTGGCGGTCGCATAACGACCAGAACATTGTCAAATCCTACACCGAAGCTTACGAACGACTGGTCAAGGCCGGTTACAAGGTTGTCGAAATACCGATGGAAGAGGAGTGCCTCAAGCTCACTTCCAACGCCAAGCGCGGCAAGAACATGTTTGCCCTCGGCATCCTCTGCTACATCTACAGCTTTGAACTGCAGATGGCGCGAGATCAGATTGCCCTGACCTTCGGCAAGAAGGAAAAGAGCGTCATCGACGCCAACGTCGAACTGCTGGAAGCCGGCCACAAATGGGCCGAAGCCAACATCGATTTCCGTTTCAGCATCCCGGCCACCCCGAGCGGCAAGCAGCAGATCTCGATCAATGGCAACACGTCGCTGGCACTCGGGGTGATGGCCTCGGGCATGGACATCTGCGCCATGTACCCGATTACTCCGGCCACCTCGGCGTCCCACTATCTTTCGGAAGCCTTCGAAAAAGTCGGCGGCATCGTGCATCAGGCCGAAGACGAAATCGCCGCCTGCGCCTTCGCCATCGGCGCTTCCTACGCCGGCAAATGCACGGTGACCATCACATCCGGCCCGGGCTACTCGCTGAAGCAGGAGGCAATCGGCCTGGCCGTCATGGCGGAGATTCCGCTCGTCGTGGTCAACGTCCAGCGTGGCGGGCCGAGTACGGGCCAGCCAACCAAGGTGGAACAGGGTGACCTGCTGACCACGATCTACGGTAGCCATGGCGACGCGCCGAAGGTGGTCATGGCCCCGGCGACCATCGAGGACTGCTTCTACTCGGTGATCACCGCCCGGCGGATTGCCGAGACCTTCAACACCGTGGTGGTCATCCTCAGCGACGCCAGCCTCTCCTCGTCGCAACAACCATTCGACCGGCCGCAGTTCCAGGAATCGTGGCTAGCGCCGCCGATCGACCAGAGTCCGGTTCCGGCCGGCGCCAAGCCCTACGACTGGGATCCGGTCACCGGTATCGCCCGCCGCTTCATCCCGGGCCAACCGGGCGGCATGCATACCGTCACCGGCCTGGCGCACGACCGCGACAGCCATGTCGCCTACGACCCGGACATCAACCAGGAAGGCCTGCGCGCCCGTAGCCTGAAACTGGCCGCACTGCAGAAAACGCTCCTCCCGCCCGAAGTCTTCGGCGCTCCGAAGGGAGACCTGCTGGTGATCGGCTGGGGCAGCACCAAGGGCGCCATCGAGGAAGCCGTCGAAGGGCTGCGCGCCGAAGGCAAGAAGGTCGCCTCGATCAACCTGCGTTTCCTGCAGCCCATGCAGCCGGGGATCAAGGAAATCATGCAGCGCTACAAGAAGGTGCTGACCATCGAGACCAACTGGAGCGACAACCCGAACGACGAACTGATCAACGAGGACAGCCGCCGCTATTCGTCGCTGGCCACCCTGCTGCGCTCGCGCTACCTGGTCGATGTCGACTGCTGGACCGAGGTCCGGGGACAGCCGGTCAAGCCGCGCACCATCCGTCAAGTACTCCTGGCCAAACTCGAGAAATAGGGGAAAACCATGAAATTATCCGCCACCAAACAACTGCTCGACCTGTACAAGGAGCAGTCGGCGCTGGAAGACTATCAGAGCGGCGTTCCCCGCTGGTGCACCGGCTGCGGCGACAACGCCATCCTCACCGCCGTCCAACGCCTGTGCCGCGACGAAGGCCTGCGTCCCGAAAAGACAGTGTTCGTCTCCGGCATCGGCTGCTCCAGCCGCTTCCCGCATTACATGAAGACCTACGGTTTCCATGGCATCCACGGCCGGGCCTTCCCTGTCGCCGAAGGCGTCAAGATGTCCCGACCGGACCTCACCGTATTCGTTAACACGGGAGACGGCGATTGCTGCAGCATCGGTGCGGCGCACTGGATCCACGCCCTGCGCTATAACATGAACATGACCGTGTTCCTGCATGACAACCAGATCTACGGCCTGACCAAGAAGCAGGCGTCCCCGACTTCGCCAATCGGCACGAAGAGCAATACCACGCCGCGCGGCAGTTACCTCGACGCGCTGAACCCGCTCACGGTCTCCCTGGGCGTGTCCAATGTCTCGTTCATCGCCCAGGCGGTGGACTGGATCCCGGAAACGCTCTACGAAATCGTCAAAGCCGCCTACCACCACAAGGGATTCTCCTTCGTGCGCATCATCCAGCGCTGCCCGGAATGGCTGCCCAAGTCGCTCGATCCGTGGCTGCAGGATCCCGAGCGGGTGCAGTTGCTGCATCACGCCAACGGCCTGCAGATCAGCCAGGGGCTTTCCAGGGTGTACAAGAACCAGGTGGAGCACGACCCGCTGGACATTCACCGTGCCCGCGAGATCGCCTCGAACACGGACATCATCCCGGTCGGCATTCTCTACCAGAATCGTGAGGTTGCCTGCTATGAAGACACGCGGCACAGCGGCGCGCTGCGCACGGTGGAAGCGATCAAGAAGAACTTCAACGCGGAACTCGACAAATACTCCGTCTGAACAAGGAATACACGATTGAAATACCACGGCCCTTCCCGCAGACCGATCACGATCGCCTCGGCGGGACGCGCTTTCGACAACGACTAGACGAGATAGCTACAACTTATGGAAGCTGATCTGCAAGCCCACGTTGCGTTTTTCCTGACCGGAAAGACAAATACCTCAGACCTGGATGCCATCGACCGGCTCAAGCTGCGTCCGGCACTTTTCGCTGGCTACCGGGACCTTACGCAGTTGCGCTACGACTTCCCGCTGGTGCTGGTCAAGGACCAGCCGGCCGGAGCCAGTGTCGAATCGCTGTCCGGACTGATCGACGGCATTCTCGAAAAAATTGCCCGCGGCAGCGATGCCGACAGGCTCCGCAAGCATGTGCTGCGCCTCGAGCAGCACATACGCGCCCAGGCGGCCAATGGCACGGAAGGATTGCTCTCCGCCCTGTGGGACAAGGCCGCGAAAGCGCTGGCCAAGGAGGACAAGCAGATCTCCGACAGTCTATCCCGCGCGCGCGCCAACCTTAAGGTGGATGGCGAGGTCGTCGATTGCAACGGTTCCATGCCCTATCATCTGGTCGGGCATGTGTGGGCACTGGCTCAGACACAGCGATCCAAGCGCTTTGGCGAGATCGTCAATCGGCTGGTTCTCAAACTCTCGGAAATCCTGCAGGCCGATTTCGCCAACTCCAACGCCGGAAGAACCGCCGCCAACCTGAAACGCACCTTCGGTTCAGGCCCTATGGACCAGTTCGACTTCGATGCAATGTCGCGCATCCTGTCCAAGTCGGCGCCGAAGGAAAACCTGACCAAGAACCGCAAGAAGCGCATCGAAAAACTGCTGACAACGTTGAAATCGCAGCAGTTTTTCCCGACGCCGGCTTCCAGCAACAAGCCTTATGTATTCTCCTTCGACTCGTGCAACGACGCCATCAAGGCCTACCGCGACCGCCTGCCCAAGGCCATCGAGTTGTCCAAGGCCGTAGCCATCGCCGAACTGGAAGTCAGGGGCGAGTACAGCGAAGCGAAGCATGACCGCCTCTTCGAATCCTTCGGTGAAAACGGGCTCGACCCCCGCGACATGGCCATCTTCCCCGACTATCTCGTACGTCTCCACGCAGACACGCTGCCGGGTGCGGAACTGAGTTCCCTCACCGAGATCATGTCGCTCAACCTGCCAATCAAGGTTCTCGTCCAGACCGACGACGTCATCGAGGAATCGCCAATCAGCAACGGCCACCTGGCGTTTGCCTTGCGCAGCAGGCAATTGGCGCGCATGGCGCTGGGCATGGCCGGCGTGTTCGTGGTGCAGTCGCCTGCCTCGGCACTCTACCAATTGCGCGAAAGCATCGTCCGCGGCCTGGATTGCTCAGGCCCCGCACTGTTCAGCGTATTCTCTGGAATCGCCGGCGGTCACGGCCAGTTGCCGCCCTACCTGATCGGCGCGGCGGCGCTCGAATCGCGCGTATTCCCGGCCTTCACGATGGACCCGACCGCCGGAGACGACTGGGCATCGCGTTTCTCGCTGAAGGTGAATCCGCAGGCCGAACTCGACTGGCCCGTCCACAAGCTCGTCCTTGAGGATGCGGATTGCCAGACGCAAACCGTCGAGCGGCCTTTCACGCTCATCGACTTCGTCGCCTGCGATTCCCGCTATGCCAAGTTCTTCGGCGCGGTACCGAAAGCGCACTGGAACGATACGCTGGCCGACGCGGGCGACATCATCGCCCGCGATAAATGGGACGGCATCGATCGTATCGAGAGCGTTCCCACCCTGTTGATGATCAACCCTGAAAACCAGTTGCAGAAGGTAATCGTCACCGAGAAGATCGTCCGCGAAGCGCGCCGCTGCCTGTCCATGTGGAACAGCCTGCAGGAACTCGGCGGCATCCACAATTCGCACGCCGAGCGGCTGCTGGCCCGGGAGAAATCGGCCTGGGAAGAAAGCAGCAAAGCCATCTCCGCAGCCAGTACCGTAGCAGCAGCCCCGACAGAAGTCCTCGCCCCTGTCGCACCCGCTGCCGAAGCAGCCCCGGCAGAAAAGGAAGCGGAAAAATCGTCCGACGAGGCCTACATCGAAACTGCGCGCTGCGCGTCGTGCAACGAGTGCATCAACATCAACGACAAGATGTTCGCCTACGACGGCAACAAACAGGCCTTCATCAAGGACATCAACGCCGGCACCTACGCCCAACTCGTCGAAGCCGCCGAGAACTGCCAGGTCGCCATCATCCATCCGGGCAAGCCGCGTAATGCCAACGAAGCCGGACTGGAAGACCTGATCAAGCGGGCAGAAGTCTTCATGTAAGGCGCAATCCACGGAACGAGCGGTCAAACAACGCGTTTGACCACAACCCGCCGCAGCAACCGGCCTTCACCCGAAGGCAGTTGCTGCGGTTTTTTTATGGGCCGAAGTGCCGCCAGATTGTGGAGCGCATGCGACTGCCGCGCGCCTCAAGCGTAGAATTTGTGGACCCGAAAGCGTCCCAAAGACCTCGATTCACGCGAAGAAACGATCGCGATTTCGCTTAAGGAATGAAGATGCTTGAAGTGCTTGAAGACTATCCGATCAGCGTCGAACAGCCCGTCGTATGGGGGGAGCTGGATCCGAACGGTCACGTCAACAACATATGGTATTTCCGCTATATCGAGAACGCACGGGTAGCCCTCTACCAACGCATCGGCAAGTATGACCGCGATTCGGCCGATCACACCACGATCGTGGTGGGTTCGACAAGTTGCCGGTTCAAGGCTTCCCTTGGATTCGGCGATGTCGTCATCACCGGGGTAAAAATCACCTCGATTCAAGAGGACAGATTCTCAACCGCATATCGGATCGTTCGAAAAGCGGATGGAGCCATCGTCGCGGAAGCGGAAGCGACGCTTGTCTGCTACGACACAAAAATCCACGCCAAGACGGCGATACCCGGAAAATTGAAGGCGGAGCTCGAAGCGGTTCGTCTGGCGAACAGACCCGATTCGCGCTGAGCCATCTGCCGGCGCATCTCCTCCGCATCCAACACCCTGGGAATCGTTGAACACATCAGCGATGTGTTCGACGAGGCGGCGTCGCCATATCAGGGCGAAGCTTCGACACAACCCCGGAAAGCCGAAAACCGGAGGAGCCGGGGCTTTTATAGCGAATTTATAACCGTTCCTCTAGCATCCGAGACAGCTGAGACGGAATCAGCGCCACCGATTACTGCTTTTGAAAAGGACGCGGTCCTGCGATGAACATCTTCGACTACTTTCCGGATTTTCCCGACGTTTTATGCCTTTTCCTGATCGACTGTTATCTCGAGAACAACTCATGGCCGGACTGGCCCGAGTAGATATGAAGAAGCCGATCGAACGAGAAATTGCACCGATCGACACGACAGTTCGTTTCGACAGGGCTGAAGAAGTACGCCGCCGGTGGGTTTCCATAGCCGCCTACTACGTCGCGCAACGGCAGGACTTCGAGCAGCGGGCTGAACTGGAGTTGGACGACTTGCGGGAAGTGGAACGCGGATTCAGCCCTGCCGGCAACGATTGACTTCCAACGGGACGTTACCTTCCGATCGTCGAAGGGTGTTTAGCAGAATCCTTCGATTTGCGATCACGCCGCACCCGGATCACCGCGCAAATCTGCAGCACCACAAAAGCAATCAAAATGCAAATACCAGCAAGCGTTCGGTTGGAGATGGTGGTCAGCATTCGAGCTTCCGCAGGGTTGTAATCATCTTGCCAAAAAGTTTGTTCTCATTCAGGTGCCGATTCGGAAGATTCATGAGCGCAGATCCTGACAGTCGAAACAGCCCTGCCCGCATCACCTGAAACGCAGCACCGTGACTGAGACTCCGTTACCCCTGAAGCCAGAAAAGCAGCGAACCACGGTTCCGGCTCTTGGGTTACATGGATGCTAGAGGAACGGTTATAAATTCGCCATAAAAGGCAAAGTACAATTGCAAACGCCCCAGAGGAATGGATCGAATGTCGGATTTTTGGGTTAGAGCGGTAATACTTGTCGCGACGGCAGGTTTATTCTTGTCACACGCGCTGGAAGATTCCGCCAGTGCCAAAAGCCGGTCCGATCTGGCCGCATCGGCCTACCTGTTCGACCGCGCAGCGAGGTAATGACCGAGTGACTATAACGCCACAACGAACCCAGAATTACTGGCCGGCGTATGTAATACCGTTTGTCGGCGTTGCAGTCGGGTCGGTTATTGTCAGTCCTCTACGAGAGGTGCAATACCTTGCTGACATCACATTGCTTTACGTCCTGGCTGTGGTATTGACAGGAGTCAAGTTCGGACGTGGGCCTGCCATCTCCTGCGCGCTCTTGAGTTCACTGGCGTTCGCCTACGTTTTTGTGCCTCCGTATTTTTCACTGGCGATCACCAAGTGGCAGAATCTTCTGAGCGCCGGCATCATGCTGCTCGTGGCCTTGCTCGTTGGCCATCTGACCGCCTCTCTGCGCGCGTACGCCAAAACCCTGGAGGAGCGGGCAAATCGTTCGTTGGCTCTCTATGAACTGGCACGCAATCTGGCCGGGAAGCAAACATCCAACGAGGTAAAGACATCCACATTAGGGTTCTTGTGCGACACTCTTCAGGCTGCATCTCCTGAGCTTTACTTCCCTGCTGACTTTGACGCGCCAACGCCGCCGCTTACGAAGAATCTTATCCACGCCAGCATCGAATATCGTCACCTCATCTCCACTCCGGACGCCTCGGCCAATCAGAGCGTTGTCATCCTTCCACTGATTGCCTCGACCGGAGCGCAAGGCGTTCTTTGCTTCAAGGTATCGACACGTGTAATCGAGTCTTCGCATTATCGTGAATTGGCGGAGACTGTCGCTTCCCTCGTCGGCGTTGCCTTGGAACGAACCCACTTTGCTGAGGTTGCGCGGCAAAGCGAGTTGAAGAGTGCGGATCAAAACCTGCGCTTCACCATCCTTTCGTCTCTCTCGCATGACATAAGAACCCCTCTCACCTCACTGATCGGCACAGTCGACACCTTGATGCTCGCGCGCAAGCTGTCCCCCGAGAAGCAGGATTCGTTGCTCAATGGTCTGCGAGCCCAGGCACAGTCGATTCATCGTCTGGTCAGCAACTTGCTGGAAATGGCCAGATTGCAGTCGGGCAGTATAAGAATGAACAAGGAATGGCAAACGATTGAGGAAGTCATCGGCACCGCGCTGAGACAAGCCGCCGACATAACGCAGAAGCGCCGTGTTGCAGTAGACATCGCGGAAGATCTGCCGCCCCTGCAATTCGATGCCGTGCTTGTGGAAAGGGTCCTTTGGAACCTCATAGAGAACGCGTGCAAGTATTCGCCGGAAGGCAGCCCCATAGAGATCACCGCGTCGCAAAATGGTGAATTTGTTGATGTGGCCGTCTGTGATCGCGGGCCCGGTTTGCCGCATGGAAAGGAAGAAGAAATTTTCCGGCTGTTCCAACGCGGCGTCCTTGAATCATCCGTTCCCGGAGCTGGACTCGGACTGGCAATCGCACATAGCATCACTGACGCGCACGGAGGAAAACTCTTGGCAATGAATCGTGAAGGCGGAGGCAGTTGCTTCCACATGCTGCTGCCCGCAGGGACCCTACCTGCCCTGGATCTGAAGGATTAAGCATGGGCGACGCAGAACGCATACTGGTGATCGAAGACGACCACCATATCCGTGAATTCATTGTTTCTGCGCTGGAGAGTGAGGAATATGAGGTTATCAGTGCAGGTACTGCCGCGAGAGGAGCCAGCTACGCGGTGAAGCACCTGCCTCATTTATTGCTGCTTGACCTTGGACTTCCGGACCAGGACGGAGTGGAATTCATTCGGGATTTCCGCGGGTGGTCGACCACACCAATCCTGATCATCTCGGCGCGAACACAGGAATCCGAAAAGGTTGCGGCACTTGATGCCGGAGCGGATGATTACCTCACGAAACCATTCGGCGTATCCGAACTCCTCGCGCGCGTACGCGCGCTCTTGCGTCGCGCACCGGTTCAAAAGACGGAAGATGTCCCTTTGATTCGCTTTGGGGACTGCAGCATTGACTGCGTGACTCGCACCGTGATGCGAAACGACGCCCCGTTACGGCTTTCCCAGATCGAATATCGCCTTCTGCTGGTCATGGCCGCAAATCCGGGGCGTGTCATGACCCGCCGGCAACTGTTGATTCAAGTATGGGGCAGCCAGGCCGCGGGAAACGATGAGTATTTGCGCGTTTACGTTGGCCATCTGAGACAGAAAATTGAAGCCACCCCGGCACAGCCGCGCCACATTTTGACGGAAGTCGGGGTGGGGTACCGCTTTGAACCTTGATAAACGGCGCGAGCAGGGAGCACGAATGGGTAGCCCCGGGGTGCCTTCGCTACCTCAAAAATGCAACGACCGCTTGTCGCACGCCAACGCCGCTTCGTGCATGACTTCAGTGAGCGTCGGATGGGCATGGCATATGCGTGCAATGTCTTCACTGGCAGCGCCAAATTCCATGGCCACGACAGCTTCGGAAATCAGCTCGGACGCATTCGCGCCGATGACATGGACTCCCAGGATGACATCGGTTTCGGCATCGGCAAGCATTTTGACGAAGCCGGCGGTATCGCCCATGCCAAGCGCGCGGCCATTGGCCATGAACGGAATCTTGCCGGCCTTGTAGGCCACACCATCGGCCTTGAGTTGCTGCTCGGTTTTGCCAACCCAGGCGATCTCGGGGTGCGTATAAACCACGTAAGGAATCGTATCAGCGTTGCAATGACCGGCTTGGCCAGCCATCCGTTCCGCCACCATTACAGCTTCTTCCATCGCCTTGTGCGCCAGCATCGGACCGCGGACAACGTCGCCGACAGCCCACACGCCGGGCAGGTTGGTGCGGCAGTGATCGTCGACGTGGACTCGGCCGCGCTCGTCGAGCATGAGGCCGACCGCTTCGGCGTTCAACCCATCGGTGTTCGGCACACGGCCGACCGAGACGATCAACCGATCTGCGTCGAGATGCTGCTCGGCGCCCGCCTTGTCGGTGTAAGTCACGGAAACCCCCTTGTTCGATCCCTTGACTTCGCCGATCGTCACGCCGAGGTGGATGTCCAACCCCTGTTTCTTGAACACCTTGGCAGCTTCCTTGGCAACATCGGCGTCGGCCACGGAGAGGAAATCCGGCAGTGCTTCGAGGATAATCACCTCGGCACCGAGACGGCGCCAGACGCTTCCCATTTCCAGCCCAATCACCCCGGCACCGACGATCGCCAGCTTCTTCGGCACGGCGTCGATATCCAGCGCACCGACATTGTCGCAAACGATCTTGTTGTCCACCGGCACACCGGGCAGGTGCCGCGCCCGCGAGCCGGTGGCGATGACGACCTGTTTGGCCTCGACGATTTCGTCACCGACTTTGATCTGCCAAGCGCCTTCACCGCCGCCTGAAAAGGAGCCGTGCCCTTTCAGCAGCGTGACCTTGTTCTTCTTGAACAGCCCCTTGATGCCGGTGGTGAGCTGGTCGACGATGGTGTTCTTGCGCCCGATCATCGTCGGCACGTCGATCGACGGAGTGCCGACCGAGATGCCCTGCGCGGCGAATCCGTGCGCCGCCTCGGCGAAAAGGTGCGAGGTATGCAAAAGGGCCTTGGACGGGATGCAGCCGACGTTCAGGCAGGTGCCGCCGAGCCGCGGTTCGCCCTTCGGATCGGCATAGGAACTGGATTCACAGCAGGCCACGGAAAAGCCGAGTTGCGCCGCGCGGATAGCGGCTACGTAACCGCCGGGACCGCCGCCAATGACGAGGACGTCGAATTGTTTTGACATTTCTTAGACCCCCAGCAGCAGTCGCGCCGGATCTTCCAGCGCGTCCTTCATCGCCACCAGGCCGAGCACGGCCTCGCGTCCGTCGATGATGCGGTGGTCGTAGGACAGCGCCAGGTAGTTGATCGGGCGGATGACGATCTGGCCGTTTTCGACGACCGGACGGTCCTTGGTGGCATGGATGCCGAGGATCGCCGACTGCGGCGGGTTGATGATCGGGGTCGACAGCATCGAGCCGAATACGCCGCCGTTGGAAATCGAGAACGTGCCGCCGGCCAGGTCTTCCATCGACAGTTTGCCGTCCTTGGCCTTCTCGCCGAACTCGGCGATCTTCTTCTCGATGTCGGCAAAGCTCATCTGGTCGACATCGCGCAGGATCGGCACCACCAGGCCGCGCGGGCTGCCGACGGCGACGCCGATGTCGATATAGCCGTGATACACGATGTCGTTGCCGTCGACCGAGGCGTTGAGGATCGGGTACTTCTGCAGCGCGGCAACAGCGGCCTTGACGAAGAAGGCCATGAAGCCCAGGCGCACGCCGTGGGCTTTCTCGAACTTCTCGCCGTACTGCTTGCGCAGTGCCATGACCGGCGCCATGTTCACTTCGTTGAAGGTGGTCAGGATGGCATTGGTCGATTGCGACTGGACCAGCCGTTCGGCCACCCGCGCACGCAGACGCGACATCGGTACGCGTTGTTCGGGGCGGTTGGACAGAGGTACTTCAACGGGTGGGGCCGGCGCCAGCGTGTAGGCCGCTGGCGGAACGGGGGCCGCCGGCGCAGGAGCCGCTGGCGCAGCGTGCACCGTGGAAGGCGCGACGGCCGCGAGCGCATCGGCCTTCGTCACTCGCCCACCGCGGCCGGTGCCGGCGACTTCGGCGACGGAAACGTTCTTTTCGGCCAGTATCTTGCGCGCCGAGGGCATGGCGATTCCTGCGGCTTCCGGTGTTGGCTGAGCAGCAGGCGACACTGCCGGCACGGCAGCCTCGGCCTCTTTCTTCGGTGCGGCCGCCACGCTGGCTTGCGCCTCGGTATCGATCCGTGCAATCAACTCCCCGGCCACGACGTTATCGCCATTGTTTCGGATAATTTCAACCAACACGCCGTCAGCGGGCGACGGCCGTTCGAGAATGACCTTGTCGGTCTCGATGTCGATCAGGTTTTCGTCTTTCGTGACGGCTTCGCCGACTTTCTTGTGCCAGGTCACCAGCGTCGCTTCAGCGACGGACTCGGATAGTTGCGGGACTTTGACTTCAATGATCATGTTCGACTCCAATCAGGCGGGTTTGTACGGTCCGATCTCGCCGAGTGCGGAGTCGATCAGAGCCTTTTGTTGTGCGTTGTGCTTGCTGTAGTACCCGACTGCCGGCGACGGTGATGCGGGACGGGACACTAGCAGCAGTTCCTGCTTTCCACCAAGCGAACGAGAAAGATGCTGGCGCGACGCGATCCAGTACCAGGCACCCTGATTGCGCGGCTCTTCCTGGCACCACACGACCTCGGTGGCCGCGGGATAACGCGCCAGCTCGGCCTCGAACGCTTCTTGCGGGAACGGATAGAACTGCTCCAGTCGAGCGATGGCGATGTGCTGGATGTTCCGTTCGCGGCGCGCCGCCACGAGTTCGTAGTAAACCTTCCCGGAGCAGAAGATGACACGCGTAACCTTGTCCCGATCAAGCGGATCGACCTCGCCGATCACCCGCTGGAACTGCCCCTTGGCCATTTCGTCGAGCGTCGACACGGCCTCCTTGTGTCTCAGCAAGGATTTGGGCGTAAACACGATCAGCGGCTTCCGCTGCTTGCGAATAGCCTGCCGGCGCAACATGTGGAAGACCTGCGCCGGCGTCGTCGGCTGGCAAACCTCCATATTGGCCTCGGCACACAATTGCATGAAGCGCTCGATGCGCGCCGAGGAATGCTCCGGCCCCTGGCCTTCATAGCCGTGCGGCAACAGCAGGACGAGGCCGCAGGCGCGCCCCCACTTGGCTTCGCCCGAGGCAATGAACTGGTCGATGACGACCTGTGCGCAGTTCACAAAGTCGCCGAATTGCGCTTCCCAAACGACCAGATCGTAAGGATTTGACGTGGCATAGCCGTACTCGAACGCCAGCACCGCCTCTTCCGACAGCACTGAGTCGTAGCACTGAAAATCGCCCTGCTTCTCCTGCAGGTTGGACAGCGGCACATAGCTGCCCGCACCGCGGGTTTCGCGGTTCTGGTCATGCACCACGGCGTGGCGGTGGAAGAACGTGCCGCGGCAGACGTCCTCCCCGCTCACGCGGACACCATACCCGGAAACGAGCAGCGTCGCATAGGCCAGGTTCTCGGCCATGCCCCAGTCGAAGGGAAGGCTGCCCTGCCCCATCAGGCGCCGGTCATCGATGATCTTCTTTACCCGGGAGTGCAGGGCCACGTTGTCTGGAATCGCGGTCAATCTCTCGGCGAGGCGCTTGATCTCGCGAACCGGTACCGTGGTATCGCACTTGTCGATGTACTTTCCGGGCAGGAACGGCGTCCAGTCGATCAGCAGCGGATTGGTATAACCGGCAAGCACCGGGTTGTACAACAATTCGCCGCGGTCGAGATGATCGCGATAGCTGCGGATCATGTCGTCCGGCCCATCGCCCGGAAGGACGCCCTCGGCGACCAGCTTGTCGGCGTACAGCCTGCGCGTTCCCGGATGCATTGCCACGCGCTTGTACATCAGCGGTTGCGTCACCATGGGCTCGTCCTGTTCGTTGTGACCGAGCTTGCGGAAGCAGACGAGATCGACGACCACGTCCTTCTTGAATTCCTGCCGGTATTCCATGGCCAGTCGCGTCACCAGGGCCACGGCCTCGGGGTCGTCGCCATTGACGTGGAAGATCGGCGCATCGACCATCTTGAAGATGTCGGTGCAGTAGATGGTCGAGCGCAGATCGCGCGGATCGGAGGTGGTAAACCCGATCTGGTTGTTCACCACGATGTGCACCGTTCCGCCCGTGCCGAAACCGCGCGTCTTGGCGAAATTGAGCATTTCCTGGTTGACGCCCTGGCCCGCCACCGCGGCGTCGCCATGCAGCAGCACCGGCAGCACCTTGTCCTGCGCCCCCTCGCCTCGCCGGTGCTGGCGCGAATAGACGGAGCCGGCCACCACCGGATTGACGATCTCGAGGTGCGACGGATTGAACGCCAGCGTCAGCTGGCACGGCCCCCCCGGCGTTGACACCGACGACGAGTACCCGAGGTGGTACTTGACGTCGCCCGAGGAAAGCTCCAGCGGATTCTTGCCCTCGAATTCCTCGAAGAGCATCGACGGCGCCTTGCCCAGCGTGTTCACCAGCACATTGAGACGCCCGCGGTGCGCCATGCCGATCACGATGTCGTCCACACCGTTGCTGCCGGCAACGCGGACCAACTCGTCAAGCGCGACGATCAGCGATTCGCCGCCTTCCAGCGAAAAACGCTTCTGTCCCACATATTTCGTGTGCAGGTAACGCTCCAGCGTTTCGGCCGCCGTCAGGCGCTCGAGGAAACGCAGCTTCTGCGCCGAAGTGAAGGTTCCCCTCGCGTGGATCGGTTCCAACCTGGCCTGCACCCAGCGCCGCTCGGCAAAGTTGTTGATGTACATGTACTCGACGGCGACCGTTCCGCAATACGTTTCCTTGAGGGCCGCGTAGATCTGTCCGTAAGTGGCCCGTTCCGGCACGCCCTTGAACGAGCCCGCATTGAACGGCGTGTTGATATCGGCGTCCGTCAACCCGTAGAACGATGGTTCCAGATCGCTGATCTCCGGCCGGCCCTGGCGCTTGAGTGGATCGAGATTCGCCCACAGCGCGCCGCGCGTCCGATAGGCACGGATCAGTTGGAGAATGGCGACCTGCTTCCGGTCATCGGCGGGCTGCGCCGCGACGGCGCGGTAACCGCCCTTTCTCGCCTGTTCGGCGAAGGCATTGAGCACCGGCAGGTGCGGCACATCGCGAGCCACCGATCCGGGCAACTGCGCCAGCCGGTCGAAGTATTCACGCCACTCGCCCGGCACCGACGCCGGGTCGTCCAGGTAGTTTTCGTAAAGCTCTTCCACATAGGGAGCATTGCCGCCGAAAAGCACCGTCGTTCCAAACAACTGGTTCATCATGGCTTTGACTGTTCAGGGAAGGAAGATGTAGGGCCGGTAGAGCTCCGGCCAGTCCAAAAAACAAAGGCGACGGCCTTGGCCGTCGCCTGTCGCTGAGATTTCAGCGCTGATCTACCGGTGGAACATCGCGTCGCGGTGCCCCAACATAGAGCTGGCGCGGACGTCCGATCTTGAGTTCGGGGTCGGAAATCATCTCTTCCCACTGGGCCATCCAGCCGACAGTGCGAGCCAGCGCGAAGATGCAGGTAAACATCGAGGTCGGGATTCCGATGGCCTTCTGCACGATGCCGGAATAGAAGTCGACGTTCGGATAAAGCTTCTTCTCGACGAAGTAATCGTCTTCCAGCGCGATCCGCTCGAGCTCCAGAGCCAGCTTGAACAGGCGATCGTTTTCCAGCCCCAGCTCCTGCAGAACGTTGGCGCAGATCTTGCGCATCAGCTTGGCGCGCGGGTCGAAGTTCTTGTACACGCGATGGCCGAACCCCATCAACTTGAACGAATCGTTCTTGTCCTTGGCACGCTTGATGTACTCGGGCACGTGCGACACATCGCCAATTTGTTCGAGCATCTTCAGGCACGCTTCGTTGGCACCGCCGTGCGCAGGCCCCCACAGGCAGCCGATACCGGCCGAGATGCAGGCATACGGATTGGCGCCGGAAGAGCCGGCCAGCCTCACCGTCGAGGTCGAGGCGTTCTGCTCGTGATCGGCATGCAAAGTAAATATCGTGTCAAGGGCATGCACGAGGACCGGATTCGGTTCGTATTTCTCGCATGGCGTCCCGAACATCATGTGCATGAAGTTCGCCGTGTACGACAGGTCGTTGCGCGGGTACATGAAGGGTTCGCCCATCGAGTACTTGTAGGCCATGGCGACGATCGTCGGCAACTTGGCGACGATGCGGTTGAAGCTGATGTTGCGTTGCGTCTGGTCGGCGAAGTTCTCGGCCTCGTGGTAGAACGCGGACAGTGCGCCGACCACTCCGACCATGACGGCCATCGGGTGCGCGTCACGGCGGAAGCCTTGGTAGAAGCGCGCCATCTGTTCGTGAATCATCGTATGCGTCTTGATGATATTCACGAAGGTCTTCTTCTGCTCGACATTGGGCAACTCGCCGTGCTTGAGCAAATAAGCCACGTCGAGGAATTCACATTTTTCCGCCAGTTGCTCGATCGGATAACCGCGATAGAGAAGCTCCCCCTTGTCGCCGTCGATGAAAGTGATTGTCGACTCGCAGGCGGCGGTGGACAAGAAACCGGAGTCATACGTGAACAATCCGGTTTTGGCGCCCAGCGTTCGGATGTCGATACAGTCATTGCCATGCACCGGGGACATGATCGGAAACTCAACCGGCTCACGGCCTTCGATAATCAGGGTTGCTTTGCGTTCGGATGCCATCGGGTCTCTCCCAGTCAGGTTGTTTGTCGATTCAACGGTCAGATGCAGCGGATCACTCGGGTCTCACTTTACGAAGCATGCTTATTACTTGTGCCTGCACAGGGTTCTTGCACTCACGTTTTCCGGTAACCAAGGGCCAGAGTTCGATGTCTTGCAGTTCGGCCAGTTCCGCGAAAGCGGTCGCCTGCTCGGGGCTCAGGTTCGAAAAGTGCTTGTCAAGAAAGTTCCCCAACAAGACATCCATTTCCAACTGGGCCCGATGCGTGCAAATCCAGCGCAGGCGTTTCAGTTCAACTTCGCTCAGCATGACGTTTCCTCCGTTGTCCAATCGTCAAATGGCACATTGCCTTCATCCCAATTCATTGTGATAGTGGCAGTTTCTTGTCGAATAGAAACCTCGCCTCCACTCCACAGGTTTGTCGCCGTAGGTAAAGGTGACCCGCTCCGCCAGCAACAAGGGTGCCCCTTCTGCGACCTGCAACGCCTCGGCACTCACCTTGTCCGCCGAGACGGCGCGCAGCCTCTCGTTGGCACGGATGGCACGCACCCCGAAGCGACTCTCGAACAGGCTATAGAGCGACGACTCGGCCGAGTTCAGCACATCCATGGTCAGTTCCGAAAACAGCCCGCCAGGCAAATAGATCTCGTCGAAAGCCGCCGGATCCTCGCCAATGCGCAGCAAGCGGCGCACGATGATGACCAGCGCTCCGGGTTCGAGCCCAAGATGGCGCGCCACGTCGGCCCCGGCCTTGGCCCGCCAGCACGCCAGTGGAACATTGCTGACCGGCCTGGGTTCCCCGTCGTTCGGCGCCAGACACAGGAAACGGGCAAACGAGTCGGGATCGCTGTGAGTGGCGACAAATGTGCCCTTTCCCTGGCGTCGGATCAGCAGGTTCGCGCTGACCAATTCGTCGATGGCCTTGCGCACTGTTCCTTGGCTGACCCCGTAACGCACTGCCAATTCGGCTTCGCTCGGCAGGGCGACACCGGGTTTCCATTCCCCGATCTCCAAGCTTCGCGTGATCAGACCGACCACCTGTTTGTACAGCGGCCGGAACGCAAGCGCAGGAGTAGTTGTCGAAGGGCTCATAATTTTAATGTGTAGCACGATTCAGAAACACCGTCCAACCTATGTCTTATGTCTTATATATGATACAAGTCTATTAATCAACATTTGACACCAGCCAAGCTTCGCACTTATGATCGCGGGCAGTTTTTTACCCGCCTTGGATCCCCCGGTTTTCGACAGCAGCCATCTGTCCCTGACCGTCATCTTTGATTTTTTGTTATCCATAGGAGTCGCATCATCATGTCAAAAGCCCCCGTCCGCGTTGCAGTCACTGGTGCCGCCGGCCAGATCGGTTACAGCCTTCTTTTCCGCATCGCCTCCGGTGAAATGCTCGGCAAGGACCAACCCGTCATTCTTCAACTGCTCGATCTGCCGCAAGCCCAGAAAGCCTGCCAGGGCGTCATCATGGAACTCGACGATTGCGCGTTCCCGCTCCTGAAAGGCGTTTTTGCCACGGATGATCCGGCCGCGGCATTCAAGGATGCCGACATCTGCCTGCTCGTCGGCGCCCGCCCGCGCGGCCCCGGCATGGAGCGCTCCGACCTGCTGGCCGCCAACGGCGCCATCTTCACGGTCCAGGGCAAGGCCATCGCCGAAAACGCCAAGGAGGACGTGAAGGTTCTCGTCGTCGGTAACCCGTGCAACACCAACGCCTACATTGCCGCTGCCGCCGCGAAGAAAGTCGGCCGCACCAACCCGGCCAACTACCACGCCATGCTGCGCCTCGACTACAACCGCGCTGCTACCCAACTGGCCACGAAGAGCAGCCGTCCGGTCGAAAGCCTCAAAAAGCTGGTCGTGTGGGGCAACCATTCCCCGACGATGTACGCCGATTACCGCAACTGCACGTCGAATGGCGATAGCGTTCCGGCGCTGATCAACGATCCGGTGTGGAACAACGACGTCTTCCTGCCGACCGTCGGCAAGCGCGGCGCTGCCATCATCGAAGCACGCGGCGCCTCCTCCGCCGCATCGGCCGCCAATGCCGCCATCGGCCACGTCCGCGACTGGGTCAACGGTTGCGACGACTGGGTCACCATGGGCGTTCCGAGCGACGGCTCCTACGGCATCCCGAAGGGCATCGTTTTCGGTTTCCCGTGCGAGTGCAAGAACGGTTCGTACAAGATCGTTCAGGGCATCGAGATCGACGCCTATTCGCAGGAAAAGATCAACAAGACGCTCAAGGAACTGACCGACGAAGCCGATGCGGTCAAGGACATGCTCTAAGCAAACTGTCCTTCGACAACGGAAAGCCGCAGCGGGTCTGCGGCTTTTTTTCGTCCATGGGGAATGGGGCTCACGGTAAAATATCCCTTTTCCCATCTTCTTTCCTGGAATCCTGTCATGCGACATCCCAGCGACGTTCTTTTCCCCGGCGAAAAGCCATTCCCGATCATGCCCGCCGTCGACCATTACGCCGGATCGGAGAAATTGATGAAGAAGGCGCTACAGCTGCAGAACGAACTGGGCCCGATCTTCGACATCACCTGCGATTGCGAGGATGGTGCCCATGCCGGTGCCGAGCGCGAGCACGCGGAGATGGCCGCCGGCATCATCATGAGCGCCGACAATCGGCACGGCCGGATCGCCGCCCGCGTCCATGATTTCACGCACCCACACTGGCAGCAGGACATCGAGATCATCGTCGGCATTGCCGGGGCGCGCCTGCCGTTCATCACTTTGCCCAAGCCGCGCGGTGTCGAGGACGTGCGTGCGCAGGTGGCTTACCTGCGCGGTGTCGAAAGCCGGATCGGACTCAAACGCGAGATACCGGTCCATGTCCTGATCGAAACCCTTGGCGCATTGCACGAGGTATGGGATATCGCTGCAACGCCGGGGGTCGAGTCGCTCGACTTCGGTTTGATGGATTTTGTCTCCGGGCATCATGGCGCAATCCCCGGCGCGGCGATGCGCAGCCCCGGCCAGTTCGAGCATCCGCTGGTCACCCGTGCCAAATGCGAGATTTCCACGGCTGCGCTGGGCAACGGCGTTGTTCCGACGCACAACGTCACCACCGAGCTGAAGGATCTCGCCGTCATCCGCAACGACGCGCTGCGCGCGCGCAATGAGTTCGGCTACCTGCGCATGTGGAGCATTCATCCCAACCAGATCGTCCCGATCGTCGAGGCCATGCGCCCGGACTTCTCCGAAGTCGAAACGGCAATCGCCATCGTCACTGCCGCACAGGACAAGGACTGGGCACCGATCGCCCACGAAGGATTGCTGCACGACCGGGCGTCGTATCGCTATTACTGGGAACTCCTGGCGCGCGCCCACGCCACGGGCATGACGTTGCCGAAGGAAGCGTTGCAGCGCTTCTTCGCGTAGTCACGCCAATGGATCTTCAGGCATTGACGCAGGCGCTGGTGGAGTTCCGCGACGAACGCGACTGGTCGCAATTTCACACCCTGCGCAACCTGATCGTATCCCTGAACCTCGAAGCATCAGAGTTGCTCGAACTCACGCAATGGAAGACCGACGCAGAAATCGCGTCGATTTGCGGAGATGAAAAAAGGATGGAAGCACTCAGGGACGAATGTGCCGACATCCTGCTGTACCTGCTGCTGATCGCCGAGAAAACCAGCTTCGACCTGCTCCACGCTGCCGAATCGAAGCTCGAAAAAAACGCTCTGAAATACCCCGCCGACAAGTGTCGCGGTTCGAGCCGAAAGTATAACGATCTGCAGGATTGAGCCCGTGGTCGCAGGCGGCATCAAGTCGCTGGCAGCACGCTCGCACGGCCATCCGCTCGGACAAGTTGCTTGACAAAACCCCGACACTTTTTCACGATGCCGACAAAACAGGATCCGGAATGAGGTCCGAAGCGCATCACTCAAAGTTGTCTCATTGGTGTCAGGGGGCGTATGAAAGGCAACAGGGCAAAGCCATACAATGGCACGGGGGGCATTCTCTTCTGGGACTATTCGAAGGGAATGGAAAGGCAAGTCAGGGATTTCATCGATGACCAGTATCTGACATCGAACACGCGCACATCATGCGAAAACGTCGGCGGCCGCGCTTTTCTGCGCCTCCGTCTCGATGACGACCTTGCCCGTGATCTGGCGCCTGACTGGGACACGCTGGATATTTCGGCGAAGATGCATCTCGATTCCAGAAATTCGGGGCGTGACCTGAAGAAGGAAATCCTGCTGGCGATGCTCGCCAGCCCGATCGCAACTCCGTTTCCCAATTTCGAGGAACTGGAATCCGCCATTGCGCTGCGCTCATGCATCGTCGATGCCGCGCGTCGAACAAGCGTCGCGTTCGATACCGAGCAGGCCGAAAGGCCGGAAGAGTATTTCGAGTATCACCAAGGGAGCGGTTTCTGCCTGCGCCCGGGAAAGTCATTGATCGATGCCTTGTTGAAAGCGACCCAACCGGACGTTTCCGGAACGCGCTATTCCTTCTCGTGCTATCGCGCTACCGAATACATCCTCCTGCTGGCGATTGCCACGGGACTGCGGCAACGCAATCCGCATCTGCTGGAACGTCTGGAATCGCTTTGGCAACGGCGTGCGATCATGTCCAACGAATTCCACAGCGTCTTCCTGCGCGAATTCGGCTCGCTCGATCGGCCGCTGCCGCTGCGCTATTTCGTACCCGGCGACCGCCTGTGGTTTCGCAACCCGGACGAGCGTTCGGCAGACGCCACGGGCTATGAAGGCTCATGGGTGTTCTATCTGGGAGAAGGCCTGTTCTGCAATTTCTGGAAAATGGACCGGCCCTATACCCTGAAACAGAAATGTCTCGAGATTTACCACTGGCGTCATGGCGCCTACACGGATGACTCCGGAGAAATGCGCATGGATGAAGACGCAGTGGACGACCGCGTTGCCGCCACATTGCAGGACGACGAGGAAACGGCACGCATCCTCGCATTGATGACCCGCCCCCGGGATTCGCGCGGCGTTTACCGGGACGGCGGATGCATGGATGTGTCGCGCGAATTTCCGCGCTGGGTCTGCCGGGAAACGACGGACATCCGGTTACCGGCGTCCTGACCCCGCTCGGCGTCAGGATCGCTCGGACGGCGGCGCGACCTTGAAGACTTCGGCCAGCGTCGTCTGGCCGGACGCCACTTTCATGGCACCGGAAATACGCAGCGGCTTCATGCCTTCCCTGTAGGCCAGATCGCGTATCTTCGCGATCTCGGCGTTGTCGCTGATCAGTTGTTTCATGTCCGGCGACAGCATCAGGATTTCGTAGAGGCCGATACGCCCGCGATAGCCGGTCATGCGGCAGTCGAGGCAGCCAACCGGGTGGTGGAATTGGCTCGGTCGATTGGCCTTCCACGGCGCCACGAGGCGGTCCCACATCGCGTTATCTTCCGGAGTCGCCGGCCGAATCTCCTTGCACGACGGACAAAGCACGCGTACCAGGCGCTGCGCCATGACACCCAGCACGGTGGCGCTGATCAAATACGACGGCAGTCCGAGATCCAGCAGGCGCGTCACAGCCGCCGGCGCGTCGTTGGTATGCAGCGTGGACAACACGAGGTGCCCGGTCAACGCGGCCTGGATCGTAATCTCGGCTGTTTCCAGGTCACGTATTTCGCCGACCATGATGATGTCCGGATCCTGCCGCATCAGCGCGCGCACGCCTTCAGCGAAAGTCAGGTCGATAACCGTCTGCACCTGCATCTGATTGAACGACGGCTCGACCATTTCGATCGGGTCTTCGATAGTGCACACGTTGACCGCCGGCGTGGCCAGTTGCTTCAACGTCGAATAGAGCGTCGTGGTCTTGCCCGACCCGGTCGGGCCGGTCACCAGGATGATGCCGTTCGGGCTCTCGGACATGGACTGCCAGCGCTTGCGGTCCTCGTCGGAAAAGCCGAGGTCGGTGAAGTTGCGCACCAACACTTCCGGATCGAAGATGCGCATCACCAGTTTCTCGCCGAAGGCGGTCGGCAGCGTGGACAGCCGCAGCTCGGCCTCCAGCCCGTCGGCCGTGCGCGTCTTGATACGCCCGTCCTGCGGGCGGCGCTTTTCGACGAGGTCCATGCGGCCGAGAATCTTGATACGGCTGACCATAGCCGCCATCACGCTCATCGGGATCTGGTACACCTGATGCAGCACGCCGTCGATGCGGAAGCGCACGATGCCCAGTTCGCGGCGCGGCTCGATGTGAATGTCGCTGGCGCGCTGGTCGAACGCGTACTGCCACAACCAGTCGACGATATTGACGATATGCTGGTCGTTGGCATCGAACTGGCGGTTGCTGCGCCCGAGTTCGACGAGTTGCTCGAACGATGACAGCCCCGCGCTCTGGTTGCCCAACTGCGACGCTTTCTTGACCGAGCGCGCGAGGTTATAAAACTCGACCAGATAGCGGGCCACATCGAGCGGATTGGCGATCACTCGCCGGATGCGTTTCTTGGAAATGAACTCGATTTCCCTTTCCCAGTCGCGCAGGAACGGCTCGGTGGTGGCGAAGACGATTTCGCTGGCGCTGACCTGCACAGCCAGGATTCCGAAGCGCGTGGCGTAGGCGCTGGAAACGACGTCGGTCACCGAAGTGAAATCGACCTTGAGCGGATCGATGTGAAAGTACTCAAGCCCCACCCGACTGGCAAACCATTCCCCGAGATCCTCCAGGGTCAGAGGCCGGAACGGCGCCTGCCGGGATTTCCATTTCTGGTCCGCAACGATGCACAACGGGTGCGCCGCCGATTTTTTCAAGCGGACCTCGGCAATCAAGGCGTCGGCTTCAGCCTGTTCGACCATGCCGTCGCTCACCAGCATGCCGAGTACCTCCGGCACGGTCAGCCGGTGTTCGGGTACGACTTTCGGCTTTTGCTCGGCCATGAGAATCAATCCATCAAAGCGATCCGGGAACTATACCCGACAACTTCCTGTCTGCTCAACGCTGGAATACGTAAAGAAATCCATTATGGATATCCGGGGGATGACGCCAGCCCGAGGGAAAGATTACAATTCATCCTCGCCCCGGGCACCTTGCGGTGCCGCCCCCTTCAGGAGTATCGATGAGAACCTTGCTTTTTGTTTTTTCGCTGGCGGCTTGCGCGGCCTTTCCAGCATTCGCACAACTCGGCCCGGCAGGCGTTCCGGGCGCGCCCGGGCTGGTGCCGGAGCCGGCAGCACCGGCTGTGGCCAAGCAACCGGAAAGCAAGGCGCAATCTCCATCAACGGTGCCGGCCGCCTGCGCCAAGGCGAAGAACGTCGAACAGTGCGTGGCTCGTGAGGAAACCCGCCGAAAAGCACGGATCGCGTGCAAAGGCAAAGCGAACGAGGAATACAAGCAGTGCATCAGTGACTACATGAAGCGCCCGAAGAAATAGCCTACGCGACCCACGCCTCGCGCCAGACCGCCGCTTTGCGGGCGAACGCCAGCGTATAGGCCGGGCTGGTCGATGGCAGGACGCGGGTTTCGTAACCCTCCCCGGAGAACCAGCGTTCGAACCTGCCCGAGGTCTTGCCATTGAAATAAATGCGCCGCAATTGCGGCGCATTTTCTTTGAGTAGCGCAAAATCATTCACCTCAGCCGCCTCGATCGCCGAATCGAGTGCTCCGTCGCGCCTGCAGGCGCGATACACGTCCCACACCCCGACACGGTGCCGCAACAGGCAGCGTTGTTTGTCCGGGTAGTCGTAGTCCACCAGCGGCTCGCCGAGCACTTCTGCCATCACGCGCCAGAACTGATTTTGCCTGTGCGCGTAGTAATGCCGTGCGGCCAGCGAGGCGGGCGACGGGAAACTGCCGAGGATCAGCGTTTCGACTTCGGAATCGAGGATCGGAGGGAGACCTTCAAGCAGAGACAAATCTGTATTCACGGCGTTTCCGGTTTCGCATCACCTCAAGAATCGCCTCTGGCGCGAAGACGAGCCGAAGACAGTGCTGTAGCACGGCCAGGCGAAGTCGACAAAGCCAGGGGCGATTCTCCATCCACTATTTCGACAGCGCCATCATCAGTTCATTGATGCGCTTGACGAAGCCGGCCGGGTCCTCCAGCGTGCCGCCTTCGGCCAGAGTGGCCTGCTCGAGCAGCAGGTTGGCCCAGTCGTCGAAGCGGGTTTCCTCGTATTTGAGTCGCTGCACGGCCGGGTGCTTCGGGTTGATCTCGAGGATCGGCTTCATTTCCGGCGCTTTCTGCCCGGCGGCCTTGAGAATGCGCGCCAGGTTGCCGCCCATGTCGTGCTCGTCGGCAACGATGCACGACGGCGAATCGGTCAGGCGGTGCGTGACGCGCACGTCCTTGATCTTCTCGCCGAGCGCCGTCTTGATTTTTTCCAGCAACTCCTTGTACTCGTCAGCCGCCTGCTCGGCCTCCTTCTTCTCCGCTTCGTCCTCCAGCTTGCCGAGGTCGAGGCCACCCTTGGCCACCGATTGGAGCTGCTTGCCTTCGAATTCGGTCAGGTAGCCGGTGACCCACTCGTCCACTCGCTCGGAGAGCAGCAGCACTTCGATACCTTTTTTCCTGAAGATCTCGAGGTGCGGGCTGTTCTTTGCGGCGGTGAAGGTCTCGGCGGTAACGAAATAGATCTTCTCCTGGCCTTCCTTCATACGCGACACGTAGTCGGCCAGAGATACCGTTTCATCCGGCGTATCGGTGTGGGTCGAAGCGAAGCGCAGCAGCTTTGCGATGCGTTCCTTGTTGGCGAAATCCTCGCCGACGCCTTCCTTCAGCACCCGACCGAACTCGGTCCAGAACTTGGCGTACTTCTCCTTCTCGGCGGCGTCCTCGCTGTCAGCCAGGCCTTCGAGCATCGACAGCACCTTCTTCACGCAACCACCGCGGATCGTCTCGATATCCTTCGATTCCTGCAGGATCTCGCGCGACACGTTGAGCGGCAGGTCGTTCGAATCGACCACCCCGCGCACGAAGCGCATGTACAGCGGCATCAGCTGTTCAGCATCGTCCATGATGAACACGCGGCGTACATACAGCTTGATCCCGTGCCGCGCATTACGGTCCCACAGGTCGAACGGCGCGCGCTGCGGGATATACAGCAGCTGCGTGTATTCCTGCTTGCCCTCGACCTTGGCGTGAACGTAGGCCAGGGGATCCTCAAAGTCGTGCGCCACGTGCTTGTAGAACTCCTTGTACTGCTCTTCGGTGATTTCCGACTTGGGGCGAGCCCACAGGGCGGATGCCTGGTTGATCGTCTCGTCCTCGTCGGTGGCCACCTGCTCCTTCTTTTCCTCGTCCCACTTCTCCTTCTTCATCAGGATCGGCAGGGTGATGTGGTCCGAGTACTTGCGCACCACCTGGCGCAGTTTCCAACTCGACAGGAATTCGTCTTCGCCCTCGCGCAGATGCAGGATAACGTCGGTACCGCGCCCGGCCTTTTCGACCATCTCCACCGAGAACTCGCCCTCGCCCGCCGACTCCCATTGCACGGCCTGGCCTGCTTCGACTCCGGCACGGCGCGAGATCACCGTCACCTTGTCGGCGACGATGTACGACGAATAGAACCCGACCCCGAACTGGCCGATCAGATGTGCGTCCTTGGCCTGATCGCCCGTCAGCGCCGAGAAGAATTCGCGGGTGCCGGACTTGGCGATGGTGCCCAGGTGCTCGACAGCCTCGTCGCGCGTCAGCCCGATCCCGTTGTCGGAAATGGTGATCGTGCGCGCTTCCTTGTCGAAGGACAGGCGAATCTTCAGTTCGGAATCGTCGCCATACAGCGCGGAATTGTTCAGCGCCTCGAAGCGCAGCTTGTCGCAGGCGTCTGAAGCGTTGGAGATCAGCTCGCGCAGGAAGATCTCCTTGTTGCTGTACAGCGAGTGGATCATCAGGTTGAGCAGTTGCTTGACTTCGGCCTGAAAGCCCAGGGTTTCCTTGTTGGCGCCCATTGAATAACTCCGTATGACGAGGATTGTGATGAATTGACAGACGAGACGTGCTCACTCCGAACGCGCGCGGCGCCGGATGGTGCGCGCTAGTTGGGGGCAACACGACGGTTTTCAAGCCCCGAAACGCGGGGGCAGTTCCGCTGCCGAGAGCCGGTTTGGCTACTGCGGAAAGGCTTCTTCGGCCGAGTCCGAAACGTGAACTTCGATGTTGGCCTTGCCCAGCTCAGCCAGAATGCTCTCCGGTGGCTGGCGATCCGTAAACAACACATCGATCTCGGAAATATGACAAAGACGAACCATCGGATTGCATCCGAACTTCGTGTGGTCGGTGACCAGGATGATCTGCCGGGCGTTTTCGATGATGGCCTGCGCGACGCGGACTTCGCGGTAATCGAAATCCAGCAGCGTCCCGTCGGCGTCGATCCCTGAAATACCGATGATTCCGTAGTCCACCTTGAACTGCCGCACAAAGTCGATGGTCGATTCGCCGATCACTCCGCGGTCCGTGCGCACAACGCCGCCGGCAACGATGACCTCGAAATTGGGGTTATCGCACAACAGGGAGGCGACGTTCAGGTTGTTGGTGATCACCCGCAGGTTCTTGTGATCGCGCAGCGCCTTGGCCACTTCCTCGGTAGTCGTCCCGATGTTGATGAACAGCGAGGCGTTGTCCGGGATGTAATCGGCGACCATGCGGGCGATGCGGATCTTTGCTTCGTGATTGAGAATCTGCCGGGTCGGGTAATCGACGTTCTCCACGCTCGACGCCAGGCCGGCTCCGCCGTGGTAGCGGCGCAACAGTCCCTTGTCGCACAACTCGTTGATGTCGCGACGGATGGTCTGCGCCGTCACCTTGAAAGCCTTGCTCAACTCATCGGTCGACAGAAAACCGCTCTGGTTAGCCATTTCGATGATGTCGAGATGGCGCTGGCTGAGGTTCAGTTGCGAAAGCCGCGTTTTCATTCCCACTCCCCTAGTTCAAGCCTGAACGGCACTTTGGTCACCACCGGAACACTGCCGCGACCATTTTCAATTTTTTGGAAAGCCGCATCAATACGCGTTGATTCTAACCGACGATCCCATTGGAAGCATCCAGAGGAACATCGAAAAGCCATTGACAAAGGCAAGAACACGTCATAATGTTCGTTTCCGAATATTTTACGTTCGTTTGAACAACAACATGAACTGACATTTTCCTTACAGAACACCAGCGAACAAGAATATTTACCTCTTCCAACCGGATTTTTCCCCTTTCTTCTCCATATCAGTCTGCATCCAATTTCCATCTATGAAACTCCGAACTAGCAACATCGAAAAACTCGGCCAGGGAATCTATGACGCGCTCGTCATCGGTGGCGGCATCAACGGTGCGGTCTCGGCCGCGGCGCTCTCCGGCAAGGGCGCTCGCGTAGCGCTGATCGACCAGCGCGATTTCGCCGGATTCACCAGCCAGCAATCGAGCAACCTGGCGTGGGGCGGCATCAAATACCTGGAAAGCAACGATTTCGGCCTGGTCTGGGGACTGTGCAAGAGCCGCAATCATTTGATGGAAAACTATCCGTCGCGCGTCAAGGAGATCCGCTTCTACTCGACGATCGAAAAAGGCTTCCGCTTCCATCCGCGCTTCATCTGGCTCGGCACCTGGCTGTACTGGTTCTTCGGACGCGGATTTACCAAAACGCCGCGCTGGCTGCCCAAACGCACCGTCAATAGCGAAGAACCCGTCATCCGGACCGACAATTTCTACGGCGGATTCGAGTATTCCGACGCTTACCTGCACGACAACGACGCCCGCTTCGTCTTCCAGTTCATCCGCTCGGCGATGGATCGCGGCTGCATAGCAGCAAACTACGTCGAATCACTGGGCGCGCGCCGTGAAGACGGTCTTTGGATCACGCGGGCGCGCGACGGCATGACTGGCCAAGAGTTCGAAATCTGCTCACGGGTTTTGATCAACGCCGCCGGCCCGTTCGTGGACGCGCACAACCGCAAGACCGGCGAAACGACGGCGCACCGCCACGTCTTCTCCAAGGGCATCCACCTGATCGTTCCGCAGATCACGAAGAACCAGCGCGTGCTGACCTTCTTCGCCGACGACGGCCGCTTGTTTTTCGTCATCCCGATGGGCGTGCGGACCTGTGTCGGAACAACCGACACCCGTACCGAGTCGCCGTTCAGCGAAGTGACCGAGGAAGACCGCCATTTCGTGCTCGAAAACATCAACAAGCGGCTCAACCTGAAGAAACCGCTGACATGCGAGGACATCATCGCCGAACGCTGCGGCGTCCGGCCGCTGGTCGTAAGCACGGGCAATGGCAGTGGAAACGAACGCGACTGGCTGCAGATGTCGCGCAAGCACGAGATCGACGTCAGCCGTGACACGGCCCACATCAGTATCTTCGGCGGCAAGCTGACCGATTGCGTCAACGTCGGCAACGAGGTCGCGGACTACGTATCGGCGATGGGCGTGCGTCTCGAAAACCCCGACTACAAGTGGTACGGCGAGCCGCATTCTTCGGTGCGCGAGGAATACCTGCAGCAGGCGAAACTGATGAACCTCGACGGCTACACCTCGCCCGATGCGATTGAACAGCTCAGCCAGCGGCTATGGCGCCGCTACGACCGGCAGGCGCTCGAATTGCTTGCCGACATCCGCGAGGACCCGCGCCAGGCGGAAATCCTGATCAAGGGAACCGACTACATCCGCTGCGAGATTCGCCTGGCCAAGCAACAGGAAATGATCACCAAGCTGGAAGACTTCCTGCGACGGCGCTCGAAGATTGCGCTCGTCGTCCGGAAGGAGGATATTCGCCGGGCAGAGGGCTTGATGGAGGCGTGCGAAATCCTGTTCGAGGAACAGGCCAAGGCCAAGTTCGACGAGTATTTCGAGGAATGCGACGCCCCACAGAAATGAGGACGGAGTGAAATGACCAAGAGATATGTTCTGGCCCTGGACCAGGGAACAACAAGCTCGCGCGCCATCCTTTTCGACCAGTCGGGAAAAAGTGTCGGCGCCGCGCAGAAGGAATTCACCCAGATCTACCCGAAAGCCGGATGGGTCGAGCATGACCCGATGGAAATCTGGGGAACGCAGAGCGGCGTCGCACGCGAGGCGCTGGAGAAGACCGGCATACGTCCCGAGGAAGTCGCCGCCATCGGCATCACCAACCAGCGCGAAACCACCATCGTCTGGGAAAAAGCCACGGGCAAGCCGGTGTACAACGCCATCGTCTGGCAATGCCGTCGCACCGCCAGCATCTGCGACGAGCTCAAGGCACGCGGACTCGAAGCCTACATCCGCGAGAATACCGGCCTGGTCGTCGACGCCTACTTCTCCGGTACCAAGGTCAAGTGGATCCTCGACAACGTTCCCGGGGCGCGCGCGCGCGCGAACAACGGCGAACTGCTGTTCGGCAACGTCGACACCTGGTTGATCTGGAACCTCACGCGCGGCGCGGTGCATGTCACCGACTATTCCAACGCCTCGCGCACCATGCTCTTCAACATCCGGACGCTGCAGTGGGACACGAAGATTCTCGCGGAGATGGACATCCCCGCCTGCATGCTGCCGGAAGTCAAGCCGTCCAGCTGCATCTACGGCCACACCGACCCGCAGACCTTCGGCGGCGCGGCCATCCCGATCGCCGGCGACGCCGGCGACCAGCAGGCCGCGCTCTTCGGGCAAGCCTGTTTCGCCGACGGCATGGCCAAGAACACCTATGGCACCGGTTGCTTCATGCTGATGAACACCGGCGACAAGCGCGTCCCCTCGCGTAACGGCCTGCTCACCACCATCGCCTGGGGCGTCGACGGCAAGGTCGACTACGCGCTCGAAGGCAGCATCTTCGTTGCCGGAGCCGCGGTGCAGTGGTTGCGCGACGAACTGAAGCTCGTGGATAACGCCGCGCAGTCGGAAGAGCTGGCCATCAGCGTTCCCGATACCAACGGCGTCTACGTCGTTCCGGCGTTCGTCGGTCTCGGCGCTCCCTATTGGGACATGTATGCCCGCGGCGCCATCGTCGGCCTGACGCGCGGCGCCAACCGCAACCACATCGTGCGCGCCACGCTCGAGTCCATCGCTTATCAGACCCGGGACGTGCTGCAGGCCATGCAGGACGATTCCGGCATCACCTTGAAAGCGCTGAAGGTCGACGGTGGCGCGGTGGCCAATAATTTCCTGATGCAGTTCCAGTCGGACATCCTTGGCGTACCGGTGGATCGCCCGCTGGTCACCGAAACCACCGCAATGGGCGCCGCCTTCCTGGCCGGTCTCGCGGTCGGCTTCTGGAAGGACAAAGCGGAAATCGCCGCCAAGTGGAACGTCGACCGGACCTTCAATCCGGACATGGAACCCGCCGCACGCGAGACCAAGTACAAGGGCTGGAAAAAGGCCGTGGAACGTTCGCGGGCCTGGGAAGACGCGGAAGGCTGACCGAAAATAAACGATTGATGTGGTTACAGGCTGCCGGATTACCCCATTCCGGCAGCCTGTTTTTTTGTATCGAATCCCCAACAGGATCACAGTCTCTCTCACTCGCAATCATCAGTTCGACGACGAACTCCCCATAGCCTCTGCAAACGTGCTATACATGACACATTTCTCCAACAACTGGCGATAACGTCATGAGCCCAAAAGAAAAGACCGTTGTTTTCGGCACCGAGGACGTGCTGGTCAGTCTGTGCGATTCGGTCACCAAGGTACTCACCATGGCCACGCACAGCCAGATCCGTTATTCGGCGATGGTGCAGCGTATCAGCAAGACCTGTCTGAAGCCCGATATCGGCTGCTTCGTGCTGTTCGACGGCGGATTCTCCGGGCTGGTGATCCTCAATTTCTCGGCCCAGGCGGCCATGGAAATCTACGAGAGCTACATGCTGAGCATGGGGATTCCGAAAGACGGACTGGCGAGTTCCTTTACCTCGGACGAAGTCAGCAACGTCATGGGCGAACTGATGAATCAGATCGTCGGCGACTTTACGGGCAAGATCGGGCGCGAACTACAGACCCACATCACCCAGAACCAGCCAAAGATGCTGGCCATCAACAAGCAGGTGATGCTCAGCGTCGACGCCAACCTTGACCAGCCCGAGGCGCGCCGCGTGACGTTCTACACCGGGGGCAACAATATTTTCTACCTCGAACTGGCCATCGACCACACGGAATTCATCAAGATCTACGACTTTGAACCGCATGCCGCGCCCGATCCCGACGAACTGATCGCGCAAGCCAACGGCAACTCGAAAGCCAGCGAGCCGCTGCCTTCGCTTCCGGATAACGACGACAACGACGAACTGCTGAAATCCCTCGGCATGTAAAGAACACTGCATTCCAAAAGAGGCAGCGAGTTCGCTGCCTTTTTTGTCGTCATCAGTTTCCTGCCACGCGCGCGCAGATCGCGGCCAAGCGCGCGATACCGTCGCGGATGACCTCGGACCCGGCATTGGAGAAGTTGAGCCGCATGTGATTCTCGCCGCCGCCACGCGGGAAGAAATCGGCGCCGGGAACGAACGCCACCCCCGCTGCAAGCGCCTCGGCAAGGACGGCCATTGCGTTCATCGTCGGGGGGCCGCTCACCCACAGAAACATCCCGCCTTCCGGGCGCGTCCAGGAGAATCCTTCCGGCATGTGCCGGCGCAAGGCTTCGTCCATCACGGCATAACGTTCGCCGTAGGCCGCGCAAACCCGCTCGACATGCTGCCGGTTGTCGAAATCCCGAAGGTAGCGGTCAAGCACCAGTTGATCGAAACTCGACGTGTGCAGGTCCGCCGCCTGTTTGGCGATCACCAGTTTGTCGCGCATCGGCCCCGAAGCCACAATCCACCCGGTGCGAAACCCGGGCGCCACGGTTTTCGAGAATGTGCTCAGGTAGATGACCCGCCCGCTTTCGTCGAACGACTTGATCGGCGGCAGGTGTTCGCCCCGGTAGCGGAGCCGGCCGTAGGGATCGTCCTCGACGATCAGGAGATTTCTGTGTGCGGCGATTTCCGCGAGTTGTCGGCGGCGTTCCAGGGAAAGGGTGCGCCCCGTCGGATTCTGGAAATTCGGAATGACGTAGAGAAAGCGCGCCCTGCCTTCGGCGGCCAGTTCATCGACGGCTTCCGGGATGACGCCCAGTTCATCGGTCGCCACCGGCCGGAAGTCGGCCTGAAAACACTGGAAGGCCTGGATGGCCGCCATGTAGGTAGGGGTTTCCGTGAGGATGACGTCACAGGCATCGATGAAAACTTTCCCCAGCAGGTCTAGCGCCTGCTGCGACCCTGTGGTGATCAGGATATCATCGGCAGCGCACGCGACACGGCGGCAGGACATTTCCGCGGCAATCTGTTCCCTGAGCGGAGCGATTCCTTCGCTGACTCCGTACTGAAATGCCCTGGCGCCACACTCGCCGAGAACGCGCTCGGCGGCGGCACGGATGTTCTCCA
The DNA here is from genome assembly GCA_029975165.1 of Selenomonadales bacterium. Lineage (GTDB taxonomy): Bacteria > Bacillota > Negativicutes > Sporomusales > UBA7701 > Anaeroselena. The sequence continues at coordinate 183,759 of JARKPR010000047.1, read as the reverse complement.
CCGGAAACAGCTCGGGAGCCGGCAGTCCGCCGGCGAACGAGATGACGTCGGGCCGTTCAGTCATTTTGAGCATCTCCCGGATGGAAGACGGTTTCATGGCATTCATGCGCTGGGCGAAAGCGGTGTCCACGACTGGCTCCTGGAAATTCTGACAGATAAGTCCGATTCTATTGATGTGTTACAATACAGACAAGAAATAATGAGGTCATTTGTATGATTTCTGTACTGGTACAGATTGATCACGATGCAAGTATTCCGGTTCGCGCGCAGATATCCGGCGCTTACGCGGAAGCCATCCGGGACGGTCGCCTGACGCCGGGAACGGCGCTGCCGTCGGTGCGCGCCCTGTCCGGCCGGCTGGGCATCAGCCCGGCAACCGTGGTGGCGGCCTATCGCGAACTGTGTTCGCGCGGACTGGTCGCCGCGTCGCCGCGTTCCGGATTCCGTGTCGTCGGCATCAAACCCGGCCAGCCCACCGAACGAAAGGATTTCCAGCTCAACCGCATCGAGCCGGACTTGCGAATTCATCCGGTCGCCGAGTTCGCCAGCCTGATTTTCGAACTGGCGTCGTCCGATTGCTCCATTGGCGGCTACGAGGAATACCGCGGGCATCTCGGCTTGCGTGAAGCAATCGCGAGTCTCGACCGTGAAATCGGCGTTGAATCGGAGCCGGCCAGCGGCATGCTGATCACCGCGGGAGCGCAGCAGGCGCTCACCCTGATCGCCCGCTCGCTGGAACCTGGAACGGCGGTAGCCATCGAGGACCCCTGTTACCCCGGGGCACGCATGGCCTTCAACGGCGCCGGGGCGCGCCTCATCCCCATCCGAATGACCGACGATGGGCCGGATCCAGAGGCGCTGCAGGCGATCTCGTCTCCCGGCACGGTCGCCGCCTTCTATTGTTGCCCGACCTTCTGCAACCCCACAGGAAGGAGCTGGTCGGACGCCGCGCGGCGGCGCGTCATGGAAGCCGCCAGCGCTGGTGGTTTCACGCTCATCGAGGATGATTACCTCGGCGACCTCGACTACCTTGGCGAGGCGCCGACACGCTTGGCAGCGCTCGCCCCCGACTACCCGAAGGCCCGTATCGTGCGTATCCGCACCTTTTCCAAGTGCCTGCTTCCGGCATTGCGCCTGGCCGGTGTCTCGGGCGATCCCGGCTTCATTACCCGCCTGCTTTCGCTGAAGGTTGCCGACGACCTGGGGTGTTCAGCTTTCCTGCAGCGCGCACTGGCACGCTTCATTCGCCAGGGCAACTACCACCGGCACCTGGAGCGCGTGCGCCCACGCTATCGCGCCACGAGGGAATCATTGCGCGCCGCGCTGGCAAGAATGGAGAGGCATGTGTCGTTCGAAGACCCGCCCGGCGGACTCTGCCTGCTCGGCCGAGTCGGCGGGAATATCGACCCGAACCGCTTCGTTGCGGAGTGCGCGAAGGGCGGCGTGCTCATTTCACCGGGAATCGACTACTGGCACAACGCCGCGGACGGCGCCGACCGGTTCAGGATCGGCTTCGGCTCGCTGGCTCCTGAAGAGATTCCCCAGGTCGTTTCAGCGATCGAACGTGCAGCCGCCGCTTCCGGCAGTTTTTCCGGGGACCATTCGATCCTGTGACGACAATCTGGTCAGGCCGCCTTGCTGAAAAACAGCGTGTAGCCGCCCAAGCCGATCAAGAACACGCCGAACAGGTTGCGCAGCCAGTTCTCGTTCAGGCTGGTCGCCACCATCGCACCGAGCCAGGCACCGATAAACACCGTTGCGGCAAGAATCACGGCCGCCTGCCAGTCGATTTGCCCGGCGCGGTAATAGGCGAAAACGGCAGCCGCGCCGATCGGTGGCAACAGCACGGCGAGGCTGGTGCCGATGGCCTTGTGCATCGGAAAATCGAGCAAATAGACCAAGGCCGGCACAATCAACACACCGCCGCCGATGCCAAACACTCCGGAACTCATCCCGGCCCCCAGGCCAATCAGAATCAGAATCGCCACGTGCATCTCTGCTACCCTTTCACAAACACCGGTTTGTTTTCAAACGATCGCCGGATTATAAGTTAGGGAACACCGCACCATGCTCCGAAAATCCGTTGCCGTAATGAAAGGACTGCTCGGAATGACCGCGCCGACGGAAGTCACCAGAGGCCGCCGTTTCATCGCCGTCATCGAGTGCGTGCTCAACCAGAATGCTCGGGATACCGGCGCTGCCTGTTTTCCGGCAATGAATTTCGCCTTGCTGCAACAGTGCCATGCGCATGATGTGGGTATCCTGCAAATGCCTTGCCCGGAAGTCACCGCGCTCGGCTTCGAGCGCAGACGAGCCGTGGGACAAAGCCTGCGCCAGGCGCTCGACAGCGAACACGGACGAAGCCGCTGCCACGCGCTGGCCGTGGACACGGCCGACCGCATCGAGGGCTATCTGTCGCAGGGATGCGAGTTGCTGGCCGTCGTCGGCGGCAACCCGCGCAGCCCAGGCTGCGCCATTCACCACGGGCCGGAGGGTTTGCGCGAGGAATCCGGGATTTTCATGAAGGCGCTGCAGGAGGAACTGCGTCGGAGGGGACGCGAAGTCGTTTTCCAGCCCATGCGCGACCACGACCCGTTGCTGCTGCAGGAAGATCTCGCCCGGCTTCAGGACGTGCTGGTTTCTGCCCGGAAATAGGCGCTTGGCGGCACGCCCATTCCCTTCGACGAATAGCCTTGACCGTTAGCCGGGGAGACGAACATTCACGCAATCTCGTATAGTGCTCATGATGTCGATTACAGGGCGCCTCGTCTGGCGCGAGCTGACGGAATTCACGCGCTCACCCATCCCCAACCCTCTTCCCTCAGTACAGAATGACCACCTCCACGAACACCACCGCCGTCCGCCAGCCCGCCTTCAAGGTACTCGGCGCCATCAGCTTCTCGCACTTCCTCAACGACACGATCCAGTCGCTGATGCTGGCCATCTACCCGCTGTTCAAGACCGGGTTCGGCCTGAACTTCACGCAGATCGGGCTGATCACGCTAACCTTCCAATGCACGGCCTCTTTGCTGCAGCCTGTCGTCGGCATTTATACCGACCGGCACCCCAAGCCCTACTCCCTGGCTCTGGGCATGGCGTGCACGCTGACTGGCCTGCTTTTGCTCTCGGTGGCAGCGAGCTTTCCCGTCGTTCTGCTGGCAGCCGCACTGGTGGGCACCGGATCGTCGATCTTCCATCCGGAATCCGCGCGCGTGGCCCGCATGGCGTCGGGTGGGCGCCATGGTCTGGCGCAGTCGATCTTCCAGGTCGGCGGCAATGCCGGATCGGCAACCGGGCCGCTGCTCGCCGCCTGGATCGTGCTGCCCTACGGACAGCGCAGCATAGCGATCTTCTCGCTGATTGCCCTGTTGGCCATGATCGTGCTGATCGGCATCGGCCGCTGGTACCGGCATCAGCAGCGCCAGCCGGCAAAGACCCCGGTTTCTTCCGGACACGACCTGCCGCGCCACCACATCCTGCGCACCCTCGCCGTCCTGCTCGCGCTCATCTTCTCGAAATTCTTCTACCTGGCCAGCATCAACAGCTACCTGATCTTCTACCTGATGCACCAGTACGCCCTCGACACGCAGACGGCCCAATATCACCTGTTCTATTTCCTCGCGGCAGTGGCCGCCGGAGCACTGCTTGGCGGACCGATCGGTGACCGCATCGGGCGCAAACGCGTGATCTGGGTCTCCATTCTCGGCGTGGCGCCGTTCACCCTGGCCCTGCCCTATGTCGGCCCCGGGCTTTCGGTCGTGCTGACGATGATCATCGGCTTCATGCTGGCTTCGGCATTCCCGGCCATCCTGGTTTACGCGCAAGAACTGTTTCCCGGCCGCATCGGCACCGTATCCGGGCTGTTCTTCGGCCTGGCCTTCGGCCTGGCCGGCATTGGCGCAGCCGTCCTCGGACAACTCGCCGACCTGTGGGGCATCGTTGCCGTCTACAAGTTGTGTGCGTTCCTGCCGCTGATCGGCCTGCTCGCCGTATTCCTGCCGGACATCCGGCACCCGGAAACAACAATTGCAGCGCCGGCGGCAAGCAAGGCGTGACGGCAATTCATCTGCGCCCCTCGTGAGGAAATGAAAATGGCACTACTCGGAAAAGCGGCAATGATTCTCTCGTTCGACATCGCCCCCGAGGGCATTGTCGAACACGATCACTGGCACTCGCTCGAACACCTGCACGAACGCATGTCGATCCCCGGTTTCCTGCGCGGCTCGCGCTGGACCGCCGTGAGCGGAGGTGCCCGCTACTTCGTGATGTACGAGGTCGCCGATCTCGATACGCTCGCGTCGCCACCCTACCTTGATCGGTTGAACAACCCCAGTCCGTGGACGGCGCGGATGATGATGCACTATCGCGGCATGAACCGGGGTTTCTGCCGCGTCACGTTCAGCCGCGGCTTCGGTCTCGGGAACTGCGGGCTGCTGATCCGTCTCAGCCCTGAACCGGGCCGGGAAAGGGTGTTGCACGAATGGCTCGTCAACGAAACCTTGCCACCTCTGCCGGGAACCCCCGGACTGGTCAGCGCCCACCTGTTCGAAGCGGCTCTCACGCCCGAAATGACGCAGGAGCAGCGTATCCGCGGCAAGGATGGCGGCGTGGACTGGGTGGTACTGGTCACCGGCTACGACGAAGCCGCCGTCGTAAAGATCGCTGAAAGCGTCCTTTCGCCCGCTTCCGTAGAAGGACATGGTGGCATCAATCTCGTCTCTAACCTCTACCGGATGCGTCACTCGCTATCAAGCCAGGAAGCGGCAATGTCGCAAGATTGCGGAAATCCGATCTACTCACCGGAATAGCCGCCGCATTACGATGCCTAGTGCGGCTGTCCGCCGGTGCAGCGGTTCTCTCCCTGGTCGCTGCATCGTTTTTTTCTCCGAAATTCCCCTATGCCATACCTGATCCTCGTCACCATCGTCTGGGCCTTCTCCTTCAGCCTGATCGGCCAATACCTCGCCGGCAAGGTCGACAGCGATTTCGCCGTGCTCATGCGTGTGGCCATCGCCGCCGCCGTGTTCATCCCCTTCACCCGCTGGCGCAACCTGCCCTGGCGCCTGCTCGGCGGCTTCTGGCTGGCCGGGGCGCTGCAGTTCGGCGTCACCTACCTGTGCCTGTACCGCAGCTTTACCGTGCTGACGGTGCCGGAAGTGCTGCTGTTCACCGTGCTTACGCCCATCTACGTGACCCTGCTCGATGACAGCCTGGCCAGGCGCTTCAACCCGTGGGCACTCGTCGCCGCCGGCGTGGCCGTGAGCGGCGGGATCATCATCCGCTTCCACAAGATCGAGGGCGACTACCTGATCGGCTTCCTGTTGCTGCAGGTGGCCAACGCCACCTTCGCCGCCGGCCAGGTGCTGTGCCGCCAGTTGCTGGCCAAGTACCCGACCGACGTGCCGCTGCACCGCTTCTTCGGTCACTTCTTCCTCGGCGCGCTGGTGCTGGCGCTGCCTTCCTTCCTGCTCTTCGGCGACCTGGCCAAGCTGCCGCAGACGGCCATGCAGTGGGGCGTGCTGGCCTGGATGGGCCTGTTCGCCACCGCGCTGGGCATGTACTGGTGGATCAAGGGCAGCACGCTGGTCGATGCCGGCACGCTGGCCATCATGAACGAGCTGCACGTTCCGGCCGGCCTGATCGTCAACCTGCTGATCTGGAACCGCGACGCCAACCTGCGCACGCTGGCGCTCGGCGGCACGGTGATCCTGTTCTCGCTGTGGGTCAATGGCCTGGGGCGCAGGCTGGGCAGAATCAGGGCGGGGTAGTTTTTCGTCAGCGCTTCCTTCATCCGAGAGAACACTGTAAAGCCTCCCTGCCATGAAGGCTCGACGGCAGCGGCACTTCGCTTCGCCAGCCCGGACGACGGCGACTGAAGCCCTTCCCCCGTCAGCCCCCAAACACCTTCTTTATCGCGTCGAAGATGGACTTGAACGGCGACACTTCCACGTCCAGTGTCTTGACGCCGTCGCTGCCCTTGAATTCATCGTACACCCAGTCGCCATCGACGTAGGAAACGCCCGGCGGCGGCTTTCTTTCGCTGGGGGGTTTGCCGGACAACGCCTGGCGCATGTAATCGATCCAGATGGGCAACGCCAGCGTCGCGCCAAATTCGCGGCCGCCGAGCGATCTGGGCTGGTCGTACCCCATCCACGAAACGGCCACCACGTTGCCGGCGTAGCCGGCAAACCAGCCATCGACCGCGTCGCTGGTGGTGCCGGTCTTGCCGGCCAGGTCGGTACGCCCCAGGCGCTGGGACGCCGCGACGCCGGTGCCGCTTCTGACCACTTCGCGCAGTATGCTGTCGATGATGAAGGCGTTGCGGACGTCGATGGCCCGTTGATCTTCCTGCCTCTCCGGTTGCTGCGGCGCTTCCCACAGCACGTTGCCGCGGGCATCGGTGATCTTCTGGATCAGCCGGGGGGCGACCGTGAATCCACCATTGGCGAACACCGCGTAGGCGCAGGCCATCTGCAGCGGGGTGACCGAGCCGCTGCCGAGCGTCATGGTCAGATTGTCCGGCTGTTTGGCGGCGTCGAATCCGAAGCGCTGCAGGTAGTCGCGCGCATAGTGCGGAGTGATGGCTTGCAGCAGCCGGACCGCGACGACGTTCTTCGAGCGCGCCAAGGCCTGACGCAGACTGATCGGGCCGTCGAAGCCGTCGTCATTGCGGGGCTCCCAGGGCTGCCCGCCTTCGCCTCCCGGCAGCGAGAGCGGTGCATCGTTGAGCAGGGTAGCGGGTGAGAAGCCCTTTTCCAGCGCGGCCGAATAAACGAAAGGCTTGATGCTCGATCCCGGTTGGCGCCAGGCACTGGTGACGTGATTGAATTGATTGCGGGAAAACTCGAAGCCGCCCACCAAGGCCCGGTAGGAACCGTCCTCGGCATTCAGCGCCACGAATGCGGCGTCGACTTCCGGCATCTGCGTGATCGACCACCGCCCCTTGCCGTCCTGGCTGGCGCGTATCACCGAACCGACGCGAATCCTGGAATCCATCCTGGCGTTCGGCTGCAGCGCACGGGCGGCGAAGCGCAGCCCGTCGCCCGTGATTTCCAGAGTGTCGCCGGATGCGGGTTCGGCGCGCACGCGCCTGGCCGAGACTTCGGTAACGACAGCCGCTATCAGATTGTCGCTGCTGGGATGCCTGGCCAGTATCTGGTCGATGGCCTCTTCCTGGTCGTCCGCATCGTCCGGAAGTTCGACGAAACCTTCCGGCCCCCGGTAACCATGGCGCTGGTCGTAGGCCAGCACATTGCGCCGGACCGAGTCGTAGGCTGCGTTCTGTTCGGCCTTGTCGAGCGTGGTATAGACATTGAAGCCCTGGGTATAGGCCTCGCCCTTGTATTGCGCATAGAGTTCCCGGCGCACCATCTCGGCGACATGATCGGCGCGGACCTCGAACTCCAGGCGCTGACTGATCTTGAGTGGCTCGCGGACGGCCCCGTCATGCTGCGCCTGGGTGATCTTTCCCAGGTGCAGCATGCGCTTCAAAACAAGTTCCTGGCGGGCCTTGGCCCGTACCGGATTGACGGCCGGATTGTGCTTGGCGGGGTTTTGCGGGATGCCGGCCAGCATGGCCGCTTCCGCCAGCGTCAGGTCCTGGAGGCGCTTTCTGAAATAGGTGCGGGCCGCACTGGCGAAGCCATACGTTCGCTGGCCAAGGTAGATCTGGTTCATGTAGAGCTCGAGGATCTGGTCCTTGCTCAACGCCGATTCGATGCGGTAGGCCAGCACCACTTCGGTCAGTTTGCGCTTCACGGTTTTTACCGGCGAGAGGAAGAACGTGCGCGCCACCTGCATCGTGATCGTCGAGGCTCCCTGATTAAAACCGCCGACCAGATCGGCCGCCAGCGCCCGCAGGACCCCTCGGTAGTCGACGCCGCCGTGCTCGTAGAATCGCGCATCCTCGATCGCCAGCAGCGCATCCTTCAAGACCGGGGGAATCTCCTGGATCGGCGTGAAATCCCGGCGTTCTTCGCCAAATTCCCCAAGCAGCGCGCCATCGGCCGTATAAATCCGCAAGGGTATCTTCGGGCGATAGTTCGTCACGACATCGAACGCCGGCAGGTTGGGCAGGACGCTCACCAGCATGGCGCTGACCAGCACAAGCACCACCAGGGCAGCGACAGTACCCAGCGCAAGGAAGGTGCGCCGCAGGTCATTGCGGTAACTGGCTGTCGCAAAGGGCAAGGCAAGAAACTTGACTGCTGTCGAAAAGAAACGCACGCGTCGATCCTGGATGAGGGGCTGGCAAGCCAGTCGCCGAAAGGCGCAGTCTACCCCCTACAGCAGCAAGATGCGGATCGCCGCTTTCTGTTCCGGTTTGCCGGGAGCGGAATCCATCACCGCAAAGACACGGCGGTGCGGCGTTTTGGGGTTGAACTTTCGACGAGGCAAGCGCTCACAGCAACGGCACTTCGCCTTCACGAACATCATGAATCGCAACGCACAGCTAGGAGGCCCTATGCAGTCGATACTGGTGAAGGATTACATGGATTCCAAGCCACATGTCCTGTCCGCGCAAGCCTCTGTGCGCGACGCGGTATTGTTTCTATGCAAGGAAAAAATTACCGGCGCACCGGTTGTGAACAGCGACGGGATAGTGATCGGCTACGTGTCGGAACAGGATTGCCTGACCAAGGTTCTCAATGACTCTTTCTATTGCGATGAATCGCCCTGCGTCACCAGCGTCATGACCACGACGGTGAGAAGCACGACCCCCGAGACCTCCATCGTCGAGCTTGCGCAAACCATGGCGGTGACCGCGCCGCGCAACTATCCGGTAATCAAGAACAACAAGCCGGTCGGAATGATTAATCGAAGCACGATATTGGCCGCTTTGATCGAACTGAACAAAGAGTGCTACCTGACGAAGTAGGTCTCGGTGGATCAATGCTTCCTGGGGAAACATTGAAACCCCATTTCGCCATGCACCGGGCGAATGGGAAGTACAGCGTCACGATTGTTGATTGGGGCCCGTCAGACATAAGTGACGAATAAACGCGGGTGGCCGGACGTTACGCCGGCTGCTATGTCCGCATCGCCGTGTCGGGCGAAATTTTCCGACAATACGCTGGCCGAGCAATGCGGACCTTCACACCTGCGGCGCATGAAGCGCAACCACGCAGGCACCCGTACCGCTATTATGCGCCGCTATTTCCGGCGCCGCCTGCACTGGGCACCACGGATGCGTTGATCAGCGCGCCACAACCTGGACCGAATTGGGTCAAACAAGCGTATCCGCCAATTACCCTGGCCCTGCGTCGTGTGTTCAGATCCATCCGAAAAACGCCATATAGGAATTATCTGATACGAGAAATAGCTTTTTTCCGATGTTGCGTAAGGCAACCTATCGATAAACTCGTAGTCATATTCACGGGAGTTAAAAACGATCTTTTACGACACTTCAGATCAAAGGATTTTCATTCAAAGGGGACGCGCAATGAAACAGAGCATGATTTCCGCAAACACGGCGTTTGCTCTTGTCACGATGGCTTTCGTGGGCTGCCAGTCAGCGTTGGCGGCTGACACGCTGGTCGCGGTCAAGGTGGCTTCGGCCCCCAATCTCGGATCGCTGGACAAAGACCCTGCGTGGGCCAAGGCCAAACCGTTGAAGTTCGAACTGACGGGTGGCGCGAACTTCGCCGGAGGCCAGGGAGCAACCAACGCCACGTTGAAAGCCGTTTACACCAAGGACATGCTTTACATGCTGGTCCAGTACAACGATCCGACGGATTCGCGGCGTCGGGGCCCGTTCCAGAAACAGGCCGATGGAACGTGGAAGAAACTCGCCGATCCGGAGAACAAGGGCGGCGACGACAACGTTTACTATGAAGACAAATGGGCGTTCATCTGGCCGATCGGCGACTCGATCAAGGGATTCGACAAGAAAGGATGCGCGGCGATGTGCCATGAGGGCCAAGGCAAACCCTACGGCAACAAGTACACCGCCGCAGAAGGGCAATTGGGCGATATTTGGCATATGAAGGGCAGCCGCACAGTGCCGTGGGGATTCGTCGATGACCAGTACGTCGACCATACCCGTTATGACGCAAAGGAAAGCCCCAATGCCGGCCGCAAGAGCGATCCGGGCAACCCCGAAGGCGATTACACGCCGATCAAGTTGGTGGATGGCAAGCCGGAGTTCATGGGCCGCGATGGCAAGGCAGCCAATGAAGGTGGTACCTATTACATCAAGCGCGGCGATGAAGTAGCCTTCGACGATAGCCGCTTCAAGGCGGGGGACGAAGTGGCCTCGTACATTGCCAATGAACTGAAAGGCGACCGAGCGGACATCAGGATCGTCCACAAGTGGAGCGATGGCGTCCAAACCTCGGTGATCAGTCGCAAACTGGTTACTGGCAGCAAGTTTGACGTGCAGTTCGACAAGCTCAACAAGCGCTATGCCTTCGGATTCGCCGCCTTTGACAACGCCCAAGTCCGCCATGCGACGGTCGATGACCCGCTATTCATGACTTTCAAGAAGTGAGTTAAAGAGCGGATTCAAAGCACAACCCCGGTGAAGTGCGCTTCACCGGGGTTGAAGTATCTCCGGCAGTACTGCTTCGTCCATCGGCGGACGTCAGCCCGGGTCGTGCGGGCGGGATTATGCCTTGGGGATTGATGGCGGGTTCTCGCGGCTACTCCGGCACGCAGATCGCGTTGCGCATGGCTGCGCCGAGAGTCTTGACGACGAGCAGCCCGATAACCGCGGTCGCGACCGCCAGCAGCGCCCCGGCCAAGCCGAGGAAGAACGACAGCCCGCTACGCTGCGCCATGGAGAACGAAGCGATGGTGATCGCCGCCAGCGGGAACGAGTACGCCCACGACGATATGAAGAACCCGCCGCGCACAAAGCGGGGCGCGTTGGCACCTAGCAGCAGTGCGATGAACAGCGCGAAGTAGTACAGCAGGCGCGCCAGCGTATCGAGCTCCGGCACGAGCACGCCATAGGCGATGAAGCCGACGGCCGGAGGCGCAAGCAGGATGAACAGTGTCGGTTGCAGGCGCGGCGGCACCGGCTCGTGGAAGAATACGCGGTAGAAAATGATGATCATCAGCACCAGCCAGAAGAAGATGCCGATGCTGAAGAAGAACCAGCCGAGTTCAGGCGAGGCGAAGCGCGCGCCGCTGATCGGCACGAACAGGTTGCCGACCACCGGAATGAACCATGCCGGATTGGCGTGCTTGATGTCGTAATGCGTGTGGAACATCCAGCTGCTCAGGATCGACAGCGTGAACAGCAGCTGCAACACAGCGCCGGTCGCCCACAGGAAGAAGGCCACCGAGGGAGCGGCTTCGCCCCATACGGCAGCCAGCAGCATCAGGCTGATGGATATGGTGGGAAAAAAGCTGACGCGCACCGGATGGCGCCACTCGCCGCGCACCGCATCGGGAAAGCGCACAAGCTTTACCGCATAGAGGCCGACCAGCGATACGAATACGGCACTCGCGAACATGGCGATGCCGATCCATACCGCAGACGAGATGCCGAAGACCAGATGCGCCTTCTGCCAGGCGATGGCCAGTCCGGTCAGCCCCATCACCGTGGAAATCAGGGAAACGGGAAAGTGGGCCAGGCTTCCTGCGGCGGGCGTGGAGTCGTGCGCGCTCATGCGTGTCCTCTCCCCGCGCCCGGCACGGCTGCCCGGACCCAGGCCAGCAACTGCGGGAGGGGCACGGCCCCCGCCTGTTGCTGGACCAGAGTTCCGCGCCGGAAGACGGCCAGGGTCGGGATGCTGCGGATGGCAAAGCGTGCGGCGATGGCGGACTCATCCTCGGTATTGAGCTTGCCGACACGCACGTTCGGCGCCAGCACGCGCGCAGCTTCGGCAATCACCGGCCCCATCGTCCGGCACGGACCGCACCAGGGCGCCCAGAAATCGACGAGAATCGGCAAATCGGAATTGTTCACGTGACGATCGAAATTCTGCGTCGTCAGTTCCATCGGTTCCTCGGTCAAGAGCAACTGCTTGCATCGCCCGCACACCGGCCGTTCTTGCAGGCGGTCAGGCAACACGCGATTGATCGTATCGCAATGCGGGCACACCAGTTGAATCGTGTCTTCCATACGTCGCCTCTTCATATTAGTGTTTTCTTATATTACAATATCGGGGCTGTTTCACAAAATCCAAGGAGATAAGCATGACCGCAAGCTACAAGCAACTCGCCACCGACATCGGCGGCAAACTCAAAGAGATGAACAAGGAAATCCCCGAGTCCATGCAGGGTTTCCAGCAGATGGCCAAGGCCACTCACGCCGACGGTGCGCTGTCGGCCAAGACCAAGGAACTGATCGCCACCGCCATCGGTATCGCCGCCCGCTGCCAGGGCTGCCTCGCCTTCCACGCCCAGGCCTGCGTGCGCATGGGCGTAACGCGCAAGGAATTCGAGGAAATGCTGCAGGTCGCCATCTACATGGGCGGCGGTCCGTCGGTGATGACCGCGGCGGAAGCCCTGCAGGCGTATGAGGAATTCGGCGGCGAAAAGGCGGCCTGATCGCCGAACACGTCCCCTCCGGAGATCCGCTTCCCGGCCCCGCGATGATCCCGGTCGGGTGCGGCAATCCGAACTCGAGCCCTTCGCCGCGCAAATCTTCCGACGGCAACGCATTGAACAACAACCGAAATCACAAAGAAGAACAAGCGCTCCGAACACCGTTTTTCAAGCAAAAGGCACGCAAAGGCAAAACACCGGATTTGCGATACAGACCTATAGTGGTCTACATTTGCTTCCCTGTCGTTCACCTCTCGATAGAACAAGCGAATGAACATCACAATATCCGGCACGACACGCCTGAACTCGAAATTCATCGGGCGCGCCGCAACTCTCTGCCTCACCATGCTGGCATTCATGCCCGTGGCAAGCGCGGAAACGCTGGTTATCCCGGGAAGCGGCAACCCGGAGTACATCCTGAAGGAACTGGCAAACGCCTACAACCACCAGCAGACCCGGCACCGGGTTGTCGTGCCGCCGACCATCGGCACTTCCGGCGCGCTGCGTGAAGTCACCGAGGGAACGGCCACGATGGGCCGCGTCGGCCGCCCCCTCAAAGGCAAGGAGCTGAGTCTCGGCCTGATCTATAGCCCCATCGGCCGCGACCCCGTGGCCTTCGTAGGCGGAGCCGGCGTCACCGTACCGAACATCTCCACGCAACAAGCCATCGACATATTCACGGGAAAGATCGCCAACTGGAGTGACCTCGGCGGAAAACCCGGTGCGATTCGTGCCATCGGCAGGGAAAAAACGGATGCTTCGCTGCAGGGCATAATGCGGGAGATCAAGGCCTTTGAAAACCTGCAGTACCACGACAACGTGAAAATCGTGCATCTGGATACGCAGTTGATCGAACTGCTGGACCGCTTTCCCGCCAGCTTCGGTTTCCTCAACCGATCGGCGCTTTCCGGAGCGAAAACGAAACTGATCGCCTTGCAGCTCGACTCGATCGAACCGAATGCGGACAACGTGGACGCCGGACGCTATACCCTCTGGACGGAGGTCGGCCTGATCTACAAGGAATCCTCGCTGACCGAGGCCGGACGTTCATTCCTCCAGTTCATCTCCTCGCCGCAGGGCGCACAGCTACTTCGCGCCAATGGCCTGCTTCCTGCGCCCACGCAATCCGCAAGCCGCTAGGAGACTACAAACGTGATCATCAACCGGACAGCGGCACCATGAGAAACCCGCTGGGGTTAAAAGGAAGCCTGGCCGTCTCGTTCATCGCCCTGGCACTGGTCCTGCTATGGCTGAACCACACCACGGCAAGCGATCTGCGCGGCTATGTGGTCAAGCAGCGCGAGGTCGAAAAAGCCAGGACCGTGGCGCTGATCTTCGAACCGATGATCAGACACGAATCGGAGTGGGTGCAGTCGGTCTCGCTTATGCTCCAGCAGGATCTGGCGAACGCGCTGAGCACGTCCGGCGACAGGCGAACCGAAGCCGTTGCCGAACTGCTCGACCGGACCTTTCAACAAGCCAGGGTCGACGTCCTTGAAATCACCGACGAACAAGGCATGGTGATCTACCGGGCGCAGGAACCGCAACGACGAGGAGATCCGGCGACGTACTGGGGCATTGATGAAGCCTTGGCCGGAAATGCGACGTTGGTAAGCGTCAGGGAAAAGAACGGGCCGTTGATCACGTATGTCGAACCGATACGAATCGGCGACCGCGTCGTCGGCGCGGTATGCACCGGAAAACGGATCGATGACGGATTCGTCAAGGCGCTCAGCCAGGAAATCGGCGCCGAACTCTCTCTGGTCTCTCGCACAGGCGAGGTCGCGGCGTCGAGCAGACCGCGAGGAACCACGCCCGATGCCGCGGCCATCAAGGAGGCATTCCAGCACAAGGACGCGGCATTCCGCTCCATCGAAGGATCCCGCCTTACCCAGGCCTATCTGCCGATCTTCATCGTCGATGACGGATGGGTTCTCATCGCCGAGATCGACAGTTCGCCCGCGTACAACGCCATCAACGAAAGCAATGAAAAAGCCGCGCGCAACACGCTCGCATCGATCGCAGTGGCGGTTCTGGTCACGCTGCTTCTGTTGCGGCTCAATCTGATACCGCTGCGCCGACTGCGGCAAAAAGCCGAGCGACTGGTCGCCGAGGAGACCGGCGAGGTCGCAACCGATTCCGGCGGAGACGATATCGAATCCGTCGTCGGCTCCCTGAACGATCTGACCGACATCCTGGTCGCGCGGAATCGTCTGCTCAGCGAGCAGCGCGCCGGACTGAAGATTTCCTCCGTCGCCTTCGAGTCGCAGCAAGCCATGGCGATCACCAATGCGAAATTCGAGGTGCTGACGGTCAACAAGGCGTTTACTGAATCGACGGGCTTTGGCGGAGACGAGACCGTTGGCCGGACGTTGGCCATACTGCGGCCGAACCTGCTCGAGTCGGATTCGAAGGATGGGTTTTTGGAGAGCATCCGAAGCTCCGGCGAGTGGCAAGGGGAACTCCGGAATCGGCGCAAAAACGGCGAAACGTACCCCGCGTGGGTGAGCGTTTCCGCAGTGAAGGACGACCACGGCGTCGTCACCCATTTCGTGGCGTCGCTAACCGACCTGACGAAAGCCCGGAAGACCGAGCAGAAGATCCGGGAGCTGGCTTTCGTCGATCCGACGACCCGGTTGCCGAATAGACGATTACTGATCGACCGCCTGAAGCAGGCAATCGCCAGATGCGCGCGGACAGGAACCTGCGGCGCGGTGTTGCTGATCGACATCGACGATTTCAAGACGCTCAACAGTGTTCTCGGCCATGACAATGGCGACCGGCTTCTGCAGTTGGTCGGGCAGCGACTCACCCGCTGCATCCGCGAGGCTGAAACCATTGCCCGACTCGGCGGCGACGAATTCGTGGTGCTGCTCAACGGGCTGAGCAGTAACCCGCGCGACGCGGCGCTACAGGCCGAAGCTGCCGGGGCGAGGGTTCTTGACGCATTTGCTCCGGTCTTTCGGATCATCGACACCGAGTACCACTGCACGGCCAGCATTGGCGCCGCACTGATCCACGGGCGCGAAGCATCGGTCGATGGTCTGCTCCAGCAGGCCGATCTGGCCCTGTACAAGGCCAAGGACACCGGGCGCAACTGCCTGCGCTTCTACGACCCGGAAATGCAAACCCGCGTAATGGAACGCGCCACGTTGGAGGGAGACCTGCGGCAGGCGATCGAGCGAGGCCAACTGGTTCTGCACCTGCAACCTCAGATCCAGGCCGATGGCCGCATCAGCGGCGCCGAAGCACTGGTCCGCTGGAATCATCCCGAACGCGGCCTAGTCTCCCCAGCGGCGTTCATTCCGCTGGCCGAGGAAACGGGATTGATCCTGCCACTGGGCCAATGGGTGCTGGATACCGTTTGCGTCACGCTGACGGAATGGGCGGATCGACCGAAAATGGCCGATCTGACGATCGCCGTCAATGTCAGCGCGCGGCAATTTCACCATCCCGATTTCGTCGACCATGTATTTTCGACGCTGGCCAGAACCCTGGCCAATCCTGAACGACTGAAACTGGAACTGACGGAAAGTCTGCTGGTGGAAAACGTCCAGGAAGTCATCGAAAGAATGCGGGCGCTGAAGGACAAGGGCATCTCCTTCTCGCTCGATGATTTCGGCACCGGCTATTCCTCCCTGTCCTATTTGAAATTGCTGCCCCTGGAGCAGTTGAAGATCGACCAGTCGTTCGTGCGGGATATTCTCGTCGACCCGAACGATGCGGCAATCGCGACGACGATCATCGCCCTGGCCGAGAGCCTCGGCCTGCAGGTGATCGCGGAAGGCGTCGAAACGGCCGAGCAGAGAGACTTCCTAGCACACGCCGGCTGCCATGCTTACCAGGGATATTTCTTCAGCAAGCCGCTGCCTGTTCAGGAATTCGAGAACCGCGTGCGTGGTATAAATGCAGAGCAGCCCTGCCTCGTCGACGAACAGTGATGATTGACGTTCAGGCCACGCCCGCCAGCGTCTGGTCCGTCCACACCAACGCGGCTATCGCTGCCTGCATGTAGCAGGCATCCTCGATCCCGCACGACGCCAATGCGCCGGCCAGCTGTTCCGGACTGGCGCCGGAATCCGACTCCCCGAGCCTCACCAGCGCCAGCGCGTTGGCGTAATGGCCCGCACTCCCCCGCAGTGCTTCACGCACGACATCCGGCAGCGCCGCTTTTTCCAGAAGCTCCGGAAGCGGCTGGCCCAGAACCTTGTCGAGCAGCGAGAACAGTCCGACCAGAAAAAGGCGCGCCGGGTCGTTCGGGACATTTCCCCTGCCGGCCAGGAGTTCCAGCGTGCGGCCCCGCGTCAGCGCGCGCTCGGCCAGCGAGATTTCCTGATAGGTCGGATTCGCGAAATCGAAAAGCAGCAGCGAGGTCCAGCGGGCAAACTTCAACCGCCCGAGGAGGACCAATGCCTCGGTGAGGTTGTCGACGGGTTGCTGCAATCCCATGGCCGCCGAATTGATGTAGCGCAGCAGCTTGTAGCTCAGGGTCGGCTCGTTCTTCAACTGCTCGGCAATGGCGGAAAAACTCTGTTCGCGAAGCAGCATATCCACGATGCTCAGGACAGCCATGTGATTGACCCCGCCGCCGACGGGATGGAGACTCTCGCGGCTCGAGATGAACTCCCCCTGGAAAAGGTCGAAGCCGGACTTGTAGCAGAACTGATAGTCGTCATGGCTCTGGACATTCCGTGCCACCAGTTGAGGAGCCGATTGTCCCGCGAGGCGCAGCTTCTTTAGATGACGGCACAGCTCGCGCAAATCCAGCGCGTTGAAAGCGGTCACATCGACCTGGATGAAGTCCGCTTCGGCGAGCAGGGGCGAAGCGCCATCGGCAGCCTCGGCATGGTTCAAACCAAGGATAAAGCCCTTGCGTTTCAGCTCGGCCAGTCGGGCATGAAGCCCCTCCCGATTCGTCGCCTCGTCCTCCAGATCGAGAATCAGCACGGTATTCCGCGGCGGCAGCCGATCGATCAGGGTGTTATCGAGCGATCCCCCCGACAGGGCGATGAAGGCCAGGCGGTTGCCGAGCAACGATGTCACGCCATGCAGCGCCAACTGGGCCAGGAGCGCGGTATCGTAGGCTCGTTTCGCCGCATCCCCGCCCAGCGACGTGCGGGTCTGCAGACTCGTCAGCAGGGAAAACTCATAACCCGCGATTCTTTCGACGCGATTGAGCACCGCCTCCCGGCGAACGAACGCATGCCCGGCCTGACGAGCGCTCTTGAGCGGCGCCTCGCTGTTCAGGCGGGCGAAGTCGTCCTTGTCGCGACGACTTTCTCCCTGCCCAACGGCGACCGGGACAGTGCCTTCGGCTGACCGGAAAAACAAGCGTCGAAAAAAATCGAGCATGCGACTTGACGAGCCCTCGCCTGAACTGGCGGCAAAGAGCCGAGGTTAATGATGATTCAGTATGGCAGTGCATTGACCAAGGTCAAACCAAAAATGCTGCTTGCTCAAGGGAGCATCGACATTCTTGCCCGCGACACACCTACCTCCCCGCCACCTTGGCCGCGAGCACATCCGGCGGCACAGGCTCCGGCACACGGTTTTTGACTGCCGGCAGGGACATCAGGTAGGCGTAGATCGCCTGCAAATCCTTCTCGGGCAAGCCGGAAAGGCCCTGCCAGGGCATCGGCGGCAGGAGCGGCCGGGCCACGCCGAGGTGCTTTCCAGTGCGCATGGCCTGGATGAAATCCTTCTCTTTCCAGGCGCCGATGCCGGTTTCCCGGTCCGGTGTCAGGTTGGCGGAATAGCTGATACCCCACGGTCCGACGAAGGCGGTCATGGTGGCCGACCCGCCCCAGTTCCATTCCGCGTCCAGGCGCGGGGGCGGCGTCAGCTTCAAGCCTTCGGGATGGCCGGACAACCCTCTGGCCATATCCTTTTCCGGGCCGTTGGCCCCCATCTTGAACGGCGTATGGCAGGTCACACAGTCGCCAACGCTCACCAGCAGGGCGCCGCGCTTGATCAGGGCCGCGTCGCGGCCTTCGGCGAGGGCTGCCGTCGAAAGCGTGGTGCAGGTCAACAGGCCGGCGGTCATGGCGGCAATGGTGGTAATAGCGGTTCGATCGAATATGCGATGCATCGTGATTCCTCCTTGGTTCGTCTGGCGCACGTTGAAAATCAGGCTATCTGACGGCGGCACAGCCTTCGCGCCGCAGCCGCGATGGCTTCCGGTTGGGGAACGAAGGCCTGCTCCAGCGGATAGCTGGAGGCCACCGGCGCATCCGGCCCGCCCAGGCGGACGATCGGCGCCTTGAGGCAGGCAAAGGCTTCTTCCGCCACCACGGCGGCGATCTCGGCCCCGACCCCGCACACGCGGTTGGCTTCGTGCACCACCACCAGGCGGCCGGTTCTTTCCACCGAGGCGAGCACGGTTGCGGCGTCCCACGGCTTGAGGCTGCGCAGGTCGATGATCTCCGCCGAAATCCCTTCGGTGGCCAGCATTTCCGCTGCCTGCCGGCAGTGATGCACCGTCTTGCCGTAGGACACCACGGTCACGTCACTGCCCTCGCGCGCAACGGCGGCCTTGCCTAGAGGCACGACCTCCTCGTCCAAAGGCACATCACCGGGCTGGTAGAGCAGGCCGATATCGATGAAGAAGAGAACCGGATTGTCGTCGCGGATGGCGGCCTTGAGCAGCCCCTTGGCGTCCGCCGGATTGCTCGGCATCACCACCTTGAGGCCGGGACTATGCACGAACCAGGCCTCGACGTTGTGGTTGTGCTGGGCGCCGACGCCCCAGCCGGCGCCGGTCATGGCCAGCGTCACGAGCGGAAAGGCAAACTGCCCGCCGGACATGTAGCGCAGCTTGCCGGCGCTGTTCACCAGTTCGTCCATGGCGTAGCACAGGAACGGCGCGAAGAGCATATCGACGACCGGACGCAGGCCGGTGGCCGCGGCGCCGACCGCCGTGCCGGCGATGATGCCCTCGGCCAGCGGCGTGTTGCGCACGCGCAGGGCGCCGAATTCGGCCACCAGATCGTGGCGCTTGGTGGCGATGCCTTCGCCGAAGGCAATGATATGGCGGTCGCGGCGCATTTCCTCGGTCAGCGCGGCGCCGATGGCGTCGTAAAGGGTCAGGGCAGGCATGGTGGACAACTCCTCGGGATCAGGCGTAGACGTCGCGGGTCAATTCATCCGCGGCGGGATAAGGGGATGCCTCGGCGAAGGCGCGCGCGGCATGGATGCGCGTGGCAACCCTGTCGTCGATGGCGGCGGCCTGTGACGGATTCAGCGCACCCGCAGCCAGGAGGCGATCGCGGCACAGGGTGATGGGGTCGCGCGCCAGCCAGGCGGCCCGCTCGGCCGGGTCGACATAGGATTGGTCATCCGGCTCGAAATGGCCGCGGGTGCGGTAGGTCCAGGTTTCCAGCAGATACGGGCGACAACTGGCGCGCACCTGCTCCGCGGCGGCGCGGGCGGCCGCCAGCACGGCGGCAACGTCGTTGCCATCCACCGTCTGCGCCGGGATCCCATACGACGACGCCCATTCCGAGACATGCTCGCGGCTCATGGCCTCGCGGCGATGCACGAACGCCTGCCAGTGGTTGTTCTCGCATACGTAAAGGATGGGCAGGTTCCACAGCGCGGCGAGGTTGAGCGATTCGTGGAAACTGCCCTCGCAGGCCGCGCCGTCGCCGAAGAAACAGGCGACGATTCCCGGCCAGCCGAGCATGGCCTGCGACAGCGCAACGCCCGGGGCCATGGAAAGTTCTGCGCCGACGATGGTGGAGGTAAGCACGACCCCGAGCTCCTTTACCGAGATGTGCAGCGAACCGCTGCGTCCCTTGCAGTAGCCGTCACGGCGCCCCATCACCTCGGCCAGCAGGCGGCCGGGATCGGCTCCGCGCGCCAGCAGGTGTCCGGCACTGCGATGGTTGGTAAGGATCACGTCATCCGCGCCCAGGGCGTTGACCACGCCCACGGCGGCGGCTTCCTGACCGACCGACGTGCAGGTGCCGGGGATCGCGCCGGCGTCGCTGCCGGCGACGATCGCTTCTTCGTACGCGCGGATGAGCAGCATCTGCTCGAGCAATGGCCGCGCATCGATTTCGTGGGGATTGGCGGGATGGGGGGTCATGGCGTCTCCTGTCGTTGATCAGTGGAGACGAGTCTAGGCCGCCCGAGACTCCTGACAAGACGGGCAAAGGCCTCTTACGAATCTTTTAAGAAACGGTGAATGAAGATTTAAGAAAACAGCGCCTCGAGACGCTTTTCAACCACCTTCAAGCAGCCGTAACGGCCGGTCGACCGCGAGCGAGAACCTTCCTCGTCCGGTCTTGGCCAGATGAATGCCGGCGTCGCGCTCCTCCAGGCGCCGCTGCAGCAGCACCAGGCGCGCTTCCAGGTTGTCGCTCACGCCCGGCAGACGGATGCGCGAGTCCACACGCAGACCCTTGTTGGTGAAACTGGTGCGCCGCCGTTCGACAAAATCGGTGAGCAACGCCCACAGGATGGCGCCGGCCACGCCCTTGATCAGGTAGTCGTCGTCCAGGAACACGCTGTCGGTGGCGCCAAAGTGGCGCACCGCCAGCGGCGATCCGGCCACGACCGGCGCGGCGTTTTCCGAAGACAGAGGCTCCTCGGCCAGTTCCTCGGCCTGTTGGTGATGCTGGATGGCCAGGCCCAGTTGGGCAGCAAAGGCCACCAGTGCGTCCTCGTCGTCATACCCGAAGTGCAGGTCGGCAATGCTCTCCACGTAGAGCACGCCAGTGAGACGGTCGAAGGCGGTAATGGGCACGGCCAACTGACTGCGCGCATCCGGCAGGCCGGGCAACGGAATGGCGGTTTCCAGCGCGTCGGCATCGCCATCGGCGGCGATGCTGTCGCGCACCGTGCGGCCGTAGGCATATTCACTGGTCATGAAACCGATGCGAATCGGCGTTCGCTCCCTGGCGCAAATACCTATCACGCCCGCCCCTACCGGGATTTCCGATCCGATCCCGGATTCGGGATACCCCCGGCTGGCCAGCGTATAAAGCCGCCCGCGTCCGTCGTCATGCATCAACAGCATGACGTGGCCGATGCCGAATTCATCGCCCAGACAGTCGAGCGCCGTTTCGAGCAGGCACTCCAGCGTTCCGCAACCGGCCAGCCGCTGCGTAGCCCGGCGCAGGGCGGTCAGGTAATTGACCGGAGGCGGGGGTGGCGGCACCGTCGGCCCCGGCACCTGCTCGATGCCGAGAATGCGATAGACGTCCGATCCCAGCAGGCGGAACACGTCGCTCATTCCTGTATGGGAGGCGATGCCGGCCAGCTTGGCCTTCATCTGCTCGAACAGCGGGCCCGCCGTCTCGGTACGCAAATAGCGCAAAGTCAGCCGATACTGGGCGCCGGACAGGTGGCTGGTCAGCAGCAGGCGCACCGGCGAGCCGGCGAGAACGTTCTGCCGCGTTCGGTTGAAGAACTGGTACGACAGGGCGACGTGCTCGTTGTCGATGAACTGCACCTGCGACAAATACGCCAGGTTGGGCATGCCTTCTGCGTCACAGGTGGCGATGTGTCCGGGAATGATGCCTTCCAGACACTCGCGGATGGTTTCGATGCGCACGCTCATCGGGCACCGCCCAGCGGTTCGCCGGCCTTGGGGCCGGGTGTCTGGGAGAAAGCGGCACAGGGCGAATACACGACCGTCGCCAGATCCTCCGCGGCGCAGGCAAACAGGGTGCGCACCACCTCTTCGGGCAAGCCCAGGGGCAGGACTTCCGCGACAAAATCGGCGGCGTGCGCCTCGACGATGGAAAAATCGGCCGGATCGAAAGGCTGCACCTGCGCGTCCACCCCTTTCAATTGCACGGTGCGGTTGCTGCTGGGCAGGCTGAAGACATTGGCCACCTTGCCGCTGCGGCGGATATTCTCCAGGAGCTCCGCCGACTGCGAGCGCTTGACGAACACGCCCACCCGCCGGCCGCCATCGAGCACCTTGCAGCCCATCCCACGGCTCATGCTCGCCAGGCGATCCGGCCCGCAGGCCGCCAGGCTGATGCTGACGCCGGACTGGATGAAGGCAATGTTGTCGCTGTCGAGCATTGGGCTCCCGGGAAGTGGGCAGGGCAATGGCCACTTCGACAGCGAGTCCTGGCGGAAAGTGCCTGCTACCCGATCACCCGCCAAATTGCGGCTTGCGCTTTTCCACGAACGCGCGCACCCCTTCGAGTCCATCGGGCGAACGGCTCAGTTCAACAATCTGCCGGGTTTCGCGTTCCATGTGCGATTCCAGCGAGTCGTTCAGCGACAGCGCCATCAGCTTCTTCACTCCGCCATAGGCCCGCGTCGGGCCGTTGGCCAGCTGGTTGGCCAGCGCGTCGACTTCCGCCGCCAAGTCGGCTTGCGGCACCACGCGGTTGACCAGCCCCCATTCGAGCGCTTCCTGCGCGGTCAGGGAGCGATTGGTGAGGAACAGTTCCATGGCCCGGCGCCGTCCGATCAGGCGCGGCAGATAGTACGTCGCGCTGCCGTCGGGCGTCAGGCCGATCTGCGTATAGGCGCTGGTAAACACGGCATTGTCGGCCGCGATCGCCAGGTCGCAGGCGGCGGCCAGTCCCAAGCCGGCACCGGCAGTGACGCCGTTGATCGCCGCGATCACCGGCACTTCCATCCAGGCCAGGCGCGCGACAGCCATGTGCATGAATCCTGTCACTTCCTTGAGCAACAGATCGACGGTCTGCGGATCCCTGGCGAAGGAAGCCACATCGCCCCCGGCGCAAAACGCCTTGCTGCCGGAACCGGTGAGCACCACGGCTCGCACCGAGCGGTCCGAGCCGCAACGGTTGACGATATCGCAAAGCTCCTTCATGCAGTCCAGATCCAGCGCGTTGTAGGACTTCGGCCGGTTGATCGTGATGCGGGCGACGTGATTCTCCAGTCGGTACTCAAAATTGTCGTAGTTCATCGGGTTTCTCTCTGAAAGGTTCTTGTACGGTTCAACAACCAATGGGCG
This sequence comes from Selenomonadales bacterium, assembly GCA_029975165.1. Taxonomy (GTDB): domain Bacteria; phylum Bacillota; class Negativicutes; order Sporomusales; family UBA7701; genus Anaeroselena. The sequence continues at coordinate 160,319 of JARKPR010000047.1, read as the reverse complement.
AATACTACCCCCTTCTCATGCGCCGATGGACGCAGCGAGTCTCAGGTCGGGTCAGGCCGGCCGGCGGATCAAACGCACTGGGAGAGTCTGGACACAAGCACAGACTCCCCATCCAGCAAATCCTGGAAGGCCGTATCGCAGAACACCGCGAATTCGCGACAGCGTTGCGGACCGATGACATCGCCAGCACTGGCTGTTTTTGCCGGGTGGCACATCAGGAGATCACCGTCCCGGGCTTCCCTGAACCAGGCCGCCAGGTATTCCCGGTAAAGCTCACTGTCCGCCTGGAAATCGTACACGCCGAGCAATCGGCGGTTCATTCGAATGCCGTTTCCTTGCGCCAACTGTTGCATTGCACCTGCCCCCAGGGCAGCGATGATGCGCGCCTTCAACCGGCAGGAAGCAGGAACGGGACAGGGGCTGGTCGAACGCAGCCACAAGGAGCGACCGGGATAGCGCCGGTTGATGACGTCGACCAGACCATCCCGGATGACGGGCAACTGATGCACGTGCTGATGACCGTCGATGAAATCCGGCGCGCATCCGAACGCCTGTTCGAAAGCATCGAGCTGAGTCTCGATCCCGGCCACGAGCGCGGTTTTTTGCACCCGTCGCAGGTAGCACTCGACGATCAGGCGCGGCAGCGGTCTCTGCTGCGGGTTGTCACCAATGGGCTCGGAGAAGTTAAGATGCAGCCCTATATCGACAGGAAGCGACTTCAGGGCCTTGGCATTGGCCATCAGCGTCGGGCCTTGGCCGAGGCAGCTGACAGCGCTGAGGCGCCCCATTCCCGATAGCTCCAGGATACCGTCGTCGATGCCGTGATTCATGCCGAAATCGTCGGCGCAAATGGCGATCCTTTTGATTTGAGGCCCTTCGGTCGTGGCGGCAGGCGGTTTTTGACAGGTACTGTGCATGAAGAAAATGATAAAGGAGGTTAGCTGGTTTATCGCCGTTGGTTGCGCGGCAGCGGCTACGCACTGGATGGTCGCGGTAACCTGTGTCGACCGGGCCGGAGTCTCACCGCTCGTCGCCAACGTGCTGGGTTGGCTGGTGGCTTTCTCCGTCTCGTTCTGGGGCCATTACCGGCTGACGTTCCGTCACCAGAGGAAAGAGCTTGCCACGGCTTTCAGGCGCTTCTTCCTCCTTTCGGCGGGGGGTTTCCTGATTAACGAACTCTCCTACGCCCTCCTCCTGAAGGCCACATCGGTTCCTTACGATCTTCTCCTAGCAGCGATTCTGGTGGCCATCGCCTTTCTTACTTTCGTTATCAGCCGGCTGTGGGCTTTCCGTCACAAAGAGGCAGCGTGTTGATTGTATCGGGAGTCAAACGCCACAAAACATTCTGCCTTTCCCTGGCGTAAACCGGTTGGTTTTTCAACCACGGCAAGATTCCTTCCGCCCTCGAGGTTCCGAGGATCCACAGCGCTCCGGATGCATGGTGGCACACTGTCTTGTCGAACGCCGGGGGCGTCATCAGGACGGTTTTCGCCCTTTCCGGGTCGAATTGTCCGGCGTCGAACAGTTCCTTGCGCCAATCGTCGTCTCGGGGAATTCCGGGATCGTTCCAATTGGCGACGAACCAGATCGGCTTGGACGACCTCAGGTAAAACGGCACGTCGTATCTGTGTACTCCAACCATGACGAACTGATCGCCGGCGGCAAAAACGGGCCTGATCGATTCTGCCAGCGGCTTGGTTGAATCTTTGTAGGCAAAGACCAACGCGATCGCCGCCCCCGCGCAGATGAATGTTGCCGCTCCCAGTGTGCGGGAAAACCAGCGTTGCGCCGCGTCCGGGTCGCGTTGCGTCCAGGACGAGAAGACTTCGGCGACAAACCAGGCCAGCGGCGGCACCGCGGGCAGGATATAGCCGACCAGCTTGGAACTGGGAAGCGAGAAGAAAGCCAGGATCAGCCCCAGCCAGATGGCCATCAGGCTGCGCAGCGGGTCCGACTCGGCGCCTTGCCGGTTGCGACCGGCAGCCCTGGCGATCCAGAGAGACCAGGGCAGCGTCAGCAGCAGAAGCACCGGGAGATAGAACCAGAACGGCTGCGGGTTGTTGAAACCCGTTTCCGAAAAGCGCTTGAAGTGGTGATACACGACGAAATAGTCGTAAAAACCGGGATAAAGATGCTGCATCCAGTAAAACCACGGCAGCGCGATCAGCATGAACACCAGGATCGCCTCGAGGCGGAACATCGGCAGCATCAAACGCCACTGACGGCGCCAGAGAAGCCAGAAGAACAGCACGCCTCCCGGAAGGACGATACCTATCAGGCCCTTGGCCAGAACGCCCAGCGCAGCGAAGGCATAAGCAGTCGCCAGAGCGCCGCGGCAGGGCTGATTACGCTCCATGCGCAGTATGGCATCGGCCCCTGACAGGATGGTCAGCGAAATCATGCCGGCGACCAGCATATCCAGGTTGGCAAATTGCGCACCGAAGAAGAACAGCGGTTGCGTTACGAGGATGATCGTCGCCAGCGTCGCGAACCGGCTGCTGCGATAACGGCGCAGGAACAGGAATAACCCGCCGACCGTCAGGATAGCCGCGAGCAGCGATGGCAGGCGCCCGGCCCACTCGCCGACGCCAAGAATTTTCATTCCGGCGGCGCTGATCCAGTAAAACAGCTGCGGCTTGTGGAAATAAGGCAAGCCGTCGATGACCGGAACCAGCCAGTTTCCCGAGGACACCATCTCCCACGCAACACCGACATAACGCCCCTCGTCGGGCAGCATTAGCGGTCGCAAGCCGGCCAGCAGCATCAGCCACAGCGCCGCGGCAACAATCACCGCCACAGGCGAGTTGCCTTCAATCAGGCGAGACGCGGCACCAGGACGAAAAATCGAACCGAAGCAAATCATTTCTTGTTTTCCGCGTTCTGCTGTCCCAGTTGTTGCCTAATGACGTAAAGGGGGCGCTGCTTCACTTCGTCGAAGATGCGGCCGATATAGGCGCCAATCGTACCGAAGGCCAGCAGGTTGATTCCGGAAAAGAAGAACATGGCCGTAACAATGGTTGTCCACCCGGACACTTCATGCCCGTGCAAGAGATAATCGAGCACCAGATAGCCGCCGTAGCCAAAGGAACACAGGGCAAGCAGGCTGCCGGTCACGCTCAGCATGTGCAGTGGCCAGGTCGAAAACGCGGTGATCCCGTCGACGGCAAGACTGACGAGTCTGAACGGGTGGAAGTTGCTTGCGCCGTGAACCCGTTCCGTGGGCTTATAGAATATCGACTCGGTGTTGAAACCAACCCAGGCGTAAAGCCCTTTCATGAAGCGAGTGCGTTCCGGGAGGTTAAGGAGGGCATTCACCACCCGACGGTCCATCAGGCGGAAGTCCCCGGCATTTTCCGGAATATCGATCCGGCGGTTGCTCCCCAGAATGCGGTAGAAGACGCGAACGCCAATGCGCTTCAGCCAGGATTCATCCATGCGATCCTGCCTCACCGCATAGACCATATCGGCGCCGGCGTTCCAGCGCTTCACCATATCGGGAATCAGAGAGAGCGGATGCTGCAGGTCCGCATCGAGGCAGATGACGACATCGCCGGTCGACGCCTCCAATCCGGCCGTGAGCGCGGCTTCCTTGCCGAAATTGCGCGACAGCTGGATATACCGGTAACCCGGCGTTGCCGAAAGACTCGCCATCAATTGCGGCGTGGCGTCCTTGCTGCCGTCGTCGACCAGGAGAATTTCCCAGGCGGAACTGATCCCTTCAAGAAGTTCCGCCAGTGCGGGTAACAGGAGGAGCAGATTGTCGTATTCATTCAAGGCCGGAACGATGCAGCTGATGCTCGGCTTCTCCGCGCCCGGCGCTCGATCCGACACCGACGTGGGCAGAGTGTTCATTGTGGCTCCCTGAAACATTATTGATATTGGCTCCTGCTCACTATAGCCGGCGCTGGCACCGCACACAGACGGAGAAGTGGCTCTTGGTGATCCTGCCGGGAAAAAGGCGGAAAGATACGCCACCAAGCTTAAGAGTAGCTTAAGCATCAAAATCGGCCACGTTAAGACTGGCTTAAGCTCGCAAAACTAGACTGGCGAACTGATAATGAAGCCAGCCTGACCATTGGCTGCGCGATCCGTTTCCACGTACCCAGGGAAATCAATGCAATCGAAGCTCAGTATTCCGGCCAGCCCATCACGGCGGGTGTTGCGAAGCTACTTTGTCCTGTCCTACTTCATGGTCTTCGCGACCATGGCCATGTTCTGGCCTTTTGCTGCGACCGATACTTTTCTGGCCAAAGTCTTCCTTGGCGGCACGTCCGCGGCTTACGCCGCACTTTTCCTGGCCATCCCCATCACATTGACGGCTTTCGTCTCCTGGGCTCTGGGTCTTGTAACGAAACGCGAAGTTCTGCGCCGGGCAGTTGGCTACGCCACGGCTTACTTGACCGTGACGTTGCTGCTCGTCAGCCTGTACGCCGACTATCGCCTATACGCCCTGTACGAATACCATTTCAACGGCTTTGTCTGGAATCTGCTGACCACCCCCGGAGGAATCGCCGCGCTGGGCGCGACCGACTCCACCATGCTCACCGCCGCCCTCCAGGTCGCTCTGCTCTGCCTGTCCACCGCGGCACCATTGTGGCTCCTGCATCGCTATCAACGGTCACACACTCTCGTTTCGCGTCGGGCGATACTCGCCGTTTTGTGCTTTCTCACGCTGGTCTTCGTGTCCGAAGAAAGTGTCTACGCGTACAGCACCTACACGGGACAGGAGGACTACATCGCCGCCGCCGACGTCGTTCCGTTCCACCTGCACGCGAGCGCCGCCGGCTTGTTCAAGCGCATGGGCATCGAGCGTACCGCGCTGAAAACGCTGCGTATCGCCGGCGGCGAGGTTGAATACCCGGGCAAGAACCTGCAGTCGAAGCCTTTGGCCAAATATCCGAATGTAATCATGCTCGTCGGCGAATCGTTCCGCTGGGACTTGCTCGATCCGGAAATCACCCCCAATCTCTGGAAGTTTTCCAACCAGGCCCTTCGCTTCGAGCAGCATTACAGCGGCGGGAATCGGACACGCATGGGGCTGTTCTCCATGTTCTATGGCATCTACAGCCCCTATTGGTACAGCTTCGAGCAGCAACGGGTTGCCCCGGCCTTGATGAATTTCCTGCGCAGCAAGGACTATCAGCTGGCGCTGCACACCAGCCAGAGCTTCGACTACCCGGAACTTCGACACACGTTGTTCTCCGGAATTTCCGAGCAATACATGCAGGAACTCCAGTCGGGCGACCCCTGGAAACGGGATAGCCAGAACATCACCGACATCATCGGCAAACTCGAGCACCGCGATCCGGCGCGACCTTTCTACGGTTTCATGTTCTTTGAATCGACACATGCGCCATACACCTTTCCCGCCGAGGGGGTGGTTCGCGCAGATTACGAGAAGGACCTCAATTACATCAGGATGAACCTGAAGGAAAACGTCGACAAAATCCACGCGCGCTACCTGAACGCCGCGCACCATGTGGACCGTGAAGTCGGTCGGCTGCTCGATTATCTGAAAACCTCGGGAATGCTCGACAACACGATCGTGCTGTTTACCGGCGATCACGGCGAGGAATTCATGGAAAAAGGGCATTGGGGCCACGGCCACAACGCCAGTTTCCCCGAGGAACAAATTCGCGTTCCTCTGGTGCTCTGGATGCCCGGCCACAAGGCCGAGGCGATCAAGCACCGCACCTCCCATCTGCAGATTTCGCAGACGCTTCTTGAAGAACTTGGCGTCACCCAGGATCCGCACTCCTACAGTTCGACAGGCGACCTTTTTTCACAGACCCCTTACTTCGTGGTCGGAGACTACAACTACATGGCGGTTTTCGACGAAGAAAACAAGGTGACCTTCCCGTTCAACAGCAGCGACTTCTTCCGCTACCGGGTTCACGACAGCAACGATCATCCGGTCGCGCGCGAATCCAGGAACAACGTGGTCGCTCGCTACCAGAGTCGCATCGACGAAGTGGTCAGCGAGAGCAAGCGTTTCGTTCGATAGACGCTCCGGAGCAGCGAGGCGCGACCGGCGTCAGGCAGCGCAATTCTTAAGCCTGACGCTTTGCGGTAAAGTCCACTCCGCACATACAACCCAGATCCTCCATCGGGCAGCCTTCCGACCTGACCAAGCACTGGCGACACTCTGGGTTCGCGAACTCGAGGACTCCGGATGAAAATTTCAGTCATGGGCGCAGGCGCGGTGGGATGCTACTACGGCGGCATGCTGGCCCGCGCAGGGTACGACGTCCTGCTCATCGGTCGCCCCCGTCATGCGGAAGCGATCAACCGCAACGGCCTGCTGCTGGAAACGGCGTCATTCACCGAGAGAGTTCGGCTCGCGGCTAGTATCGAGTGCAGCTCCGTGCAGGACGCCGACGCGGTGCTGTGCTGCGTCAAGACTTCGGACAGCGCGCAGGCGGCATCGGAGATGGCGCCGTTCCTCAAACCCGATGCCGTGGTCGTCAGCCTGCAGAACGGCATCGAGAACCCCGACCTGTTGCGGGCGCAGTTGCGCCAGGAAGTCATCCCCGCCGCTGTCTACGTGGCCACCGAGATGGCCGGAGACGGCCACGTGCGCCACCATGGCGCCGGGCAACTGGTCATCGGGCAGTCGCCGCGCAGCAGCGAGGTGGCGGACATGTTCGTCTCGGCAGGGATTCCCGTAGAAATCTCCGGAAACATCCAGGGCGTGCTATGGACCAAGCTCATCATCAACTGCGCCTACAACGCTCTCTCGGCCATCACCACCCTGCCCTACGGCAGACTCGTGCAGCATGAAGGAGTGGAAAAGCTATTGCGCGACGTCGTTGACGAATGCCTGGCCGTGGCGGCCAAGGCCGGGGTTACCCCTGTCGGCGACGTCTGGGAGGGAGTGCAACGCATTCCGCGCGTCATGGCCAACCAGACTTCCTCGACCGCGCAGGACCTGAAGCGCGGCCGCAGAAGCGAGATCGACCATCTGAACGGCTGCATCGTGCGCAAGGGGGAGGAACTCGGGGTTCCCGTCCGCGTCAACCGGACTTTACACACGTTGGTGAAGATACTGGAATCGCGATCGTCATGAACCTGCTCTCCCGGCTGAAAGCCCGTCTTGTCGCCTGGAACAAGGACGCCCGTCCGCCCTCGCTGACGGCGCTCGACCTGTTCCGCTACATCGGTCCCGGCCTGCTCGTCACCGTCGGCTTCATCGACCCGGGCAATTGGGCGGCCAACGTTTCGAGCGGGGCGGTCTACGGAAGCGTCCTGCTGTGGGTCATCACTCTGTCCACGATCATGCTGATCGTCCTGCAGCACAATGCGGCGCACCTGGGCATCGTCACCGGCCTGTGCCTGTCCGAGGCAGCCACGCACTACCTGCCGCGGCGCAGCGGCCGCCTGCTGATCGGCTCGGCGGTGCTCGCCGCGATCTCCACCGAGGTCGCAGAGATCCTCGGCGCGGCGATTGCCCTCAACATGCTGTTCCATATACCGATCAAGCTCGCCGCGGTGATCGTCACGCTGTTCATCGGTTTCTTCCTCTACAGCAACTCCTACAAGCGCATCGAGGCGATCATCATCGGCTTCGTGTCGATCATCGGCATTTCCTTCATCTATGAGCTGACGCTGATCGAGGTGAACTGGGGCACCACCGTCCGGCACTGGCTGACGCCGACGATCCCCGACGGATCGATCGTGCTGGTGATGAGTCTGCTCGGCGCCGTCGTCATGCCGCACAACCTGTTCCTGCACTCGGAAATTATCCAAAGCCGGCAGTGGAACCTGGAAGATGAAAAGGTCATCAACCGCCAGCTGAAATACGAATTCCTCGACACGCTGTTCTCGATGGGCATCGGCTGGGCGATCAACAGCGCGATGATCATCGTCGCCGCCTACACGTTCTACACCGTCGGCATCGAGGTCGCAGAGCTGTCGCAGGCGTCCGCGCTGCTCGAACCGATCCTCGGCAAGGGCGCCGCGCTGGTCTTCGCCTTCGCCCTGCTGTGCGCCGGCATCGCCTCGTCGATCACCGGCGGCATCGCCGGCGGCAGCATCTTCGCCGGCCTGTTCGGCGAACCTTACGACATCAAGGACAAGCACTCGCAGTTGGGAGTCGGCCTCGTGCTGCTCGCCTCGCTGGGCGTAATCCTGCTGATCGAGGACACCCTGCAGGGCCTCGTGCTCTCGCAGGTCGTCCTGTCGATGCAATTGCCGTTCACCATCTACCTGCAGGTCCGCCTGACGTCCTCGACCGCCGTAATGGGAAGCCACGCCAACCCGGCCGGAACCCGCTGGCTGCTGGCCTTCTTCGGCGTAATCATCACGGGGCTCAACGTCTATCTGCTCGTCGATCTTGCCAGAAGCATGATTGCTTGAGCCGGGTGACAGCGCGCTGCAATCAAGCGCCTTTGGACAGCTTTCGATACAGCGTGCGGGGGCTGAGCGCCAGTTTTTCCGCCAACGCCGCCCGATCACCTGGGAAATGGGAGGCCGCCCACGACAGATAGCGTCGCTCGAGTTCATCGAGCGGCAGCAAGGCATCAATCACGAAGCGGTCCGCGGACGGATCGGGGTGACCCGGCGGTTCCGTACTGGCTATCGGTTCCATCTCGAAATGCCGCTCATTGATTTCGTCCCCGTCGGCCAGAATCGTTGCGCGCTCGATCAGGTTGCGCAGTTCGCGGATATTGCCGAGGTAACGCCGGCGCTTGAGCGCTTCGACCGCCGCCGCGGATAAGTGCTGGCTATGCCCTGTGGCGACCCGCTTGAGAAAGGAATCCGCCAGCAACGGAATGTCGTCGATACGCTCGGCAAGCGAAGGAACGTGAATGGGGAAAGTGCTGATGCGATGGAAGAGGTCGCGCCGAAAACTCTCTTCCTCGACCATGCGAACGATATCGCGGTGAGTCGCACAAATCAGCCGGAAATCGGCGCGCAGGGTCTCCACGCCGCCCACCCGCCTGTAAGTACCGCTTTCGAGCAAACGCAATAGTTTGACCTGCTGCGGAAGCGGAATGTCTCCGATCTCATCAAGAAACAATGTTCCGCCCTGCGCGGATTCCACCAGACCCGCCTTGCGGTGAAGGGCGCCGGTGAACGCCCCTTTTTCATAGCCGAAGAGTTCGCTCTCGAACAGCGACTCCGTCAATCCGGAACAATCGACCGCTACGAATGGTCGCCCGGCATTCTTCCCCGCCTCGTGCAGCATGCGGGCGACCAGTTCCTTACCGGTCCCGGTTTCTCCCTGCAGCAAAACCGTGGCGTTGGTAGGCGCGACCCGCATGGCCAGCGCCAGCATCTGTTTGAAACTCGCGGAACGGCCAACCAGTCCTTCGGCAGCCGGACTTCCCAACGCCTGCTTGACCACGCGCATGGTCTCTACGAAATAGATGACCTTTCCTTGTTCATCGCGGATCGGAGTCGTTTCGATGTCGACATGCTCTTCCCCCCGCGACGTGTGGTGCAGGTGAAGCACCCGCTGGACTTCGCCACTTTCCTGACTCATGCGCAGGGGGCACGGTTCACCGGCCTGGTCACAGGGAGCGTGGAAGTGGTGCGACACCTCATAGCAATGGCGCCCGGCCACCGTTCCGTTTTGCGCGAACGCCTCGGCATACGCGCGATTTGCGGCAACGATCCGGTAGTGGGCATCCATCACGATGCGCGGCTCGGACTGTTCATTCAGGAACGAAACCAGTTCAGGCAACGACTTGACCGGGTAATCCATGGCGCTTTTCACGTGTGTCATTATTGGCACCAATATAGCAACAATTACGGATCAACTGCCAGTTTTGTCACAAACCTCCAAGAAGACGCGGCCATACCCATGGCCAAAAGCCTGGCCATTAAAAATTTCCCATTAACAATCAGCAAGTTGAAAATGCAGCGCCGAACCGGCCCGGCTGGCACGATGTTTGATAAGGATCAAGTACTCCCGCGGAAAAAAGGAGCCTTTGATGACTACGCATGCACTCAGACACAACGCGGCACAATTCGCCCATGTACTGGCACTGGCTCCCATTCTTGTCGCCGCCCTGATCGGCGCCATTCCGTTGATCATTCCGTGCGTCACCTGCCGCTGTTGCAAGGAACTGGCGCTCAGAATCAAGAATACCGTCGGCCTGGGAGGTGGCTAGAAGGCACGTGCAAGTCACGTCGCGCAGTGCCTCCCAGCAGGTTTGCAGCACCCCCCGGGACTGAGTCCCCATCTCAAGCCGGGGGGTTATTTTTTCTGGGCGATACTGTAGGTACCGTCACCGTTGAACTTGATGTTGGCGTCGAGGAAGTAGGCCTTGACCTCGTCGCGCAGCAGCTTCACCGTATCGTAGGCTTCGCCGGACCGTGCGCCCGTGCTGCACATGAAAACGACAGGCTTGTCGGTCGGCAGTGTATCGGCCTTCTTCTCCAGTTCATTGATCGGCAGACTGATCGCCCCCTTGATGGTTCCGGCGGCGAATTCCTTGGCGTCGCGCACATCGACCAGCAGGATTGCGCCGGGATTCTCCTTCCAGACCTTTTCAAAGGACTCGGTAGTCACCGACCCTTTCTCCTTGCCCGGAACCAGCGCCGCGCTCGTTGGCTGGCTGGCACCACCGCCCCCCGGTGCCGCGGCCACCGGCGCCGCACCATGGATCTTTTCCCATTCCGGATAGCCTTCGGGATACGTCACGACATTGGTGTAGCCAAGCTTCCGCGCTTTTTCTGCCGACTTGTCGGAGAGCACGCATTCCAGCCCGCCGCAGTAGTAAATCAGTTGCGTGGCTTTGTCCGCCGGAAGCTTGTCGATGTGCTTGTCGAACTCGGTATCGGAAATGTTGATCGAAGTCGGGATCATGCCCTTGTCGGAAACCCGCTTCGGACGGGCGTCGATCAACGCGTAGACTGCCTTTTCATCGATCAGCTTCTTGATGTAGGCCGCTGAAACCGAAACCGGGCCGCCTTTTTCCTTCCATTCCGGCATGCCCGCCGCATAGACCTTGATGTTGGTGAAACCGAGCTTTTCGGCCTTGAACGCCGAATTGTGGCTCAGCATGCAATCGACGCCGCCGCAATAGAAGATCAACAGCGTCGCCTTGTCGGCCGGAAGCTTGTCGGTCTGCTTGTCGAACTGGGTATCGGGAATATTGACGGCTCCCGGAATGTGGCCCGGATCGTACTGACGCGCCGCCGGGCGGGAATCGATGAGCACGACCCCCTTCTTCGGCGGAATATCGACGTTCTGGCGAACGAAATCGAAATCAACGAGGGATTTGTACCACCCCTCCTTGGCTTGTATGGCCGGCGCATCGGCGGCCTGCGCGGACAGAGAAGCGATTCCTGAAAAGACTGTCAGACTGGCAGTGAGAAGCGCGAGAAATCCCCATTTCCTGGCATTCATGTTTATCTCCTGGAGAGTAGATTGTCTTGTATTAGCTGCAGCTCGCAGGAGCTTCGCCGTCCTTGGCGCCCTTGACCAGGAACGCCTTGACGTCGTCAAGCAATTCCTGATCGGGCACGTCGGCAAACTTCTCCGCGGCCTTGTTGGCCGACTTGATGCTGGCGCGATAGGACTTGCTCACGTACTGCTTGACCGAGTCCTTCCCCTTGGCGTGCTTGTCGGCCTGCAGGTATCCCGACCATTCGGCCATCGTCTTCGAGCTGGGGTTGATTTGACCGACCGGCAAGGCGACGTGGCACGAAGTGCATACGCTGCGATAGTAGATCCGGCCCCGTTTCCAGTCGGCATCGTAGGCGCTGGCCGATAACGAGACACTCAGCAGGGCGAGCAGAAGCGTTGGTCCGAGGATTTTTGCGGGTTTCATGACGGGCTCCATGGTTGGTTGCTTAAAGATTTTTCGGTTCCGGCCTGGGTATTCGCCGCATCGGAGGACTCCACCTCTTCCCAGCCGGTGATCATGGCCTTGATATGGGCCGTTACCGTGTGCCCGGTCGTCACCAGGTAAAGATGCGAAACGAAGAAGGCCAGCATCAGAAAAGCACCGATCGTGTGGCCGGTGGCCACCCATTCGAGCTTCAGGTTGGCCAGCCCCCAGGATGTCCAATTGCCGTAGAACAGGTATAGCCATCCGGTGATCCAGATCAGCGGACTGACGAACAGCAGCACGCCGAGATAGGTCAGGCGCTGCAGCGGGTTGTGCTTGTTCAGCTGGCTCGGTTTGAACGGATGCGGCTCGTGCCTGAAAATCCCCGAGGAGTAATACTGGGCGACGACCAGCACTTTTTCCATCGTCGGAATGTAGTGTCTCCATTCGCCCGTAGTCAGGTGCCAGAAAATGGCGAAGATCCACAGTCCGATCAGCGTCCAAGCGGCGATGCTGTGATAACCCACCGCCTTCTCGAAGCCGAAGAGGGCATACGAACCGTGAATCTCGAAACCGGTCAGCATCATGAACATGATCAGCGCCGCCTGAGACCAGTGCCAGAAACGCTCGAAACCCTTGAAGATATAGACGCGCTCAACCATTTTCCTTCTCCTCATGCTTGCGGCGGGAGGCGATGCGCATCAGCCCGTGGCCGACCGATCCCACCAGCGAGAACAGGGCGATGCCCCAGCCGAAGGTGTCGACCAGGCTGTTCGCATCGCGCCCCGGGATATAGATGCCGGTGATCCCCGCCAGGCGGCCGCTCTTGCTGTGGCATTCAGTACAGGCCAACGCCTTCTCCTTCGGCGCGACCATGTGCGTGATCGGCCAGAACATCTCGGTCTTGACGAAATCGACCTTGCCGGAGAACGGCAGCCCGGCGTCCTTCATGCCGACTTCAATGGCCTTGTCCCACACCAGATTCTTCCAGTAGCCGGTATCGTCATTACCCGCCGTGTGCGGTTTGACCAGCGTCTTGTTGACCGGGTCGTACGGTTGTGAACCGCGGAATACCTTGACAGGCCAGATCATCGATTTCCCATCGTCCGGGCTGCCGCCCAGCCAGTTGATGCGCGTCACACCATCCGTCTTGTCGACCTTGTCGGTCGCCAGGGTGTAATTGACGTCACCGTTGAACCAGAAATACTCGGGCTTGACGTTCTCGCCGAGTTCGAACGCCCCTTTGCGCGACTCATAGATGATGTGGCCTTTTGCGTCTTTCCTGACGATCTGTTTGCCTTCGGCGTCACGCTCACCCGCTTTCGACCAGTCCCAGCTCATCTTGGTCGGTACGCCACCGCGGGCGAACTCCGGAATGTGGCACGTCTGGCAGGCGATCTTGCCGGTGTGAGTATTGAGCCGCGCGTCCTGTTTGTGCGGCGCCGTGTCATGGCAGGACACGCAGGTCGCCGGATTGCTCTTGTCCTCCTTGCCGCGCATGTGGGCGCCGCCCTTGTCCATGGCGGTCGGCGTATAGCGGCTGCCTGCGACATCGTGACTGGAGGTTTTGTGACACGTGGCGCACGTGAAGTCCAGACCGGTGGCGTCCATGTGCACATCGAGATCCTTGTCCGGCGCGGCGAGCGAGCTGTCCAGGTCGCCGTGCTTGACGCCATCGCCCCCGCCGCCATAGAAATGGCACGAGCCGCAATTATCCCGGCTCGACTTGCCAACCTTCTGCGCGACCTTGGCGATATCGATGCCTTTGGTGATCTTGCCCGACCCCGGTGGATTCTCGACATCCTTCAACTGCGGATGGCCCGCCAGCCCTGGCGGTTTCTTGTAGATGCCGGTCGTATCGTGGCAAGCCAGGCAGTCGACGTTCTCTTCGGAAGTGAAATCGAAACTCGCGTCCTTCCAGCCGTAACCCACGTGACAGCTGGTACACGCCGAGTAGTTCGAGGCGATCGAGATGCAGAAGTTGTTCAGCACCTCTTTCTTGCCCAGCTTCTGCCCGCTGGCCGGATTCAGGAACTCCCACTTCCAGTGCTTGGTCCGATGCACCTGTCCGGCCGCCTCGGTATGGCAACTCAGACAGGCTTTCGTCACCTCGGGCCCGGACTGAAATTCCCGTTGCAGTTCCTTGAACTTGGAATGATCCGCCGTGGTGTTCAGCTTGAGCGGTTTAGTGTCGGCGATTACACCACTTGCCGCGAACAGATACAGCAGTCCAGCCAGGACACACCCCGCCGAACGCCGTAAGGATACGAGCCCCATACTCCCTCCTTGCGCTTCGATCTAATACCCGATTTTTTTGTTCAACTATTTAATTATTGTCTAATATAGTAATTAAACGATCATCTAAATGCAATCCGTTATCTCCGCTATCTCCGGTCGTATCAGAAGAAAAATCTTGCATAGACTTCGATGCGTCGGCTGGCCGGTTTTTCGCCAAACTCGGTATGTGACGCACCGTGCAGGACAAACGCCCGCGCACGCAATTCGACATTGTTGAACCCGGTGTAACTGACTTCCGGGACGAGTTGCCAGCTCCGGTCCTCCAGGCTGGTCATGGCGGTCAGCGCGGCGGATCCATAGACCCAGCCGAAAGGCTCGCTGACGCTGGCCTTCGCGTACACATAGTCGGTACCCGGATTGACCCGCCCATAGCCCGACCGGGCCACCGCGCGCGCCTTGTCCGCCAGTGCCGGAGCGGCGCCACCCGCCAGCGCCTTGTCGAGAAAGGTGTAGTAGTCATCCAGTTCGCGCGCGTCGTAGCCGTTGCCGTTGCGGTAATACTCGACGATCCAGGTGACTTCGTTCTGCGTCAGGTAGCGCAGACCGAGCAGCCATGAAGTCGCATCGGATTCGGTCTGGCCTGTAACGCCGGCGGCCGAGACGGTATTGTGCGGCGCATCCCGGAAGCGCGCCCATTCACCGTGCACTTCGAGCGCCGACGTGATGTTGCGCGAGAAGTCGAAGCCGAAGCTCTGCGGCTTGGCGCCCTGGCCGCGCCACAGAAAATCGATGTCGGTATCCCACGCCAGGAGGTACAGCTTGGCGGCCGGGTTGAGATCCCGTTCCACGCCGAAATCCTTGTTGAGGCTGCTTCCGTCGGTCGGTACGACGAAGCCGCTGAGGCCCACGGCGCTGACCGGCCCGTCAAGGCTTTTCGTCCATTCCGCGCTGGCCATGACGAAGCCCTCCCGCGACGACTGAGGATCGGACGCATCCTTCGGGCGCTCGATGAAGCCGACCGGACTCCACGCATACCCCTTGCCCCAGCGCTGGACCCGCTTGCCTGCATCCACGGTGAGTCCGGGGCCGGCGCTCCAGCGTACCCCGCCTTCCATCACCGTGCCCCGGTCGGACGTGGTGATTAGTTGGTCATCGGCATGAAAGGCCTGGGCACGCATATCGACGACGACCGGATCAAGGTTCAGCTTGCCGGAGAGTTCCAGCGTCGTCGTATTGCGCAGCAGATGATGGCGCTGCGTTTCGCCGGGATAGGCGAGCTTGTAGCCGGGGCTGTCGCTGCGCATTTTCAGCCCCTCTTCCTTCTGCTCCAGGTAGCCGGAAAACTCGACGGTCTTCTTGTCAAATTCGCTGGCATCGAAGGTGAAATCGTCGGCAACGGCCGGCGCGGCGAGCATGAGTGCCACGGTGCAGATCAAAAGGGCCGAATTCATTTCCTGATTCCGTCCCACCGCCCGGACCCCGGCCTTCGCCGGGATGACGGAACGTTTGCGCACCATCACTTGCGCAACTCTTCCATGCGCGACATGAAGCCCTGCGTGAATACTTCGTCAGGGAAGTCCTTCTTCTTCAGGCCCGAGTAGAGCATCACCGACTTGTAGCCCTTGTACAGCGGGCTGTCGGTCTCGATCGTCCCCGGGCGCTTGATACCGCCGCCGAAGTCCTTGATATCCTTGAAATACAGGGTCTTCATGAGCATGCCGCTGGAGGCATAGGCAACGATCTCGGTGGGCAGGACGAGCTTCTTGTCCACCGTCATCACCAGCCGGTCATAGGCCACCTCGCCGGTCTTGGCCTTGAGGTCGAGTATGTAGTTCCCCTCTTTCTCCTCCACCGACTTCACGTCGTACTCCACGGCGTAGTCGAGGCGCATGATGTCGGCGTTATTGAATACGCCACCGGTCACCGACTGCAGGCTGGTGATGCGCATCGGCTTGCCGACATTGGGGATGTACAGCCACATGTTGTCGCCCTGGCGCAGCGTGCTGCGCCCCTTGTCGCTGGCTGGCGAGAGGAACAGCGTCGCCACCTGGTCCTTGCCCTTCTTCACCGAGTAGATGACGAACTCCTTCTTCGCCCCGTTCGGCTCGATATTGATCAGCTTGCGGTAGGACTCGTACGACTCCGGTTCCAGGTTGCGGTCGACCTTCTTCAGCAGTTCGACGCCATCGACGGCGGAAGCCAGCAAGGGGAGGCACAGTGCCACGAGGGCCAGCAGTTTGGTCGCTTTCATCGTTTTCTCCGAAATCAAACGTGACGCAGGGCCTGGATCGGATCCATGCGGGCAGCGCGCCAGGCGGGTTGCAGGCTGGCCAGCGCCGAGACGAGGACGGCCAGGCCGAGCACGCCGGCCACTTCGGCCAGTTCGAGCACGGGACGCAACGTGATCTGCTCACGGCCGAAGGCAAACACAACCGGATTGAGGTTGAGGTACCCGACCAGGGCATAGCTCAACGCAATCCCCGCCGCCGCGCCAGCCAGCCCAAGGAGCAGCCCTTCGGCCAGGAAGATGGCCATCAGTTTGCCCGGCTGCGTGCCAATGGCCGCGAGGGTTCCGATCTCGCGGATGCGTTCGTAGACGGCCATCAGCATCACGTTCATCACGCTGACCAGCACAATGGCCACCAGCATGATGCGGATAAACAGCGTCATCATGTCGATCATGCGCACGATATTGGCGAACGGCGACAGATCCGACCACAGATGAAGTTCGGTGGCCGGCTTGCCTTCCTTGTTCTGGATTTCGTCGAGCTTGGCGTTCAGGCGCTGCTGCACCGCGGCCAGCGACTTCAGCGACTTGAGCCGCACCGCGACTTCCATGACCTCGGGCTTGTCCATGCGCAGTAAATCGCGTGCATCGTCGATATGGATGTATCCGTCACGCCCGCCCGGCCCGGTTACGCCATCGAGGATGCCGCTGACGACGAAGTTCTTGCCGTTCACCGAGCCGGAAGCATTGGTCACCACCAGCACCACGGCATCACCCACCTTGACCTTCATGCCGCGCGCGATCAGTGTCGGAATCAGCACCTTGCCGGGCGCCACCAGCGGTCCCGTCCTGTCGCCATCGTTGATGCGCTGACGCAGGGCCGGCACCGTCGCATCCTCGGCGGCCGGGTCGATGCCGTTCAGGCGTACGCTGGTATTCTCGGTGAAGTTGCTGAACATCGCGCCGAGCTTGACGCGCAGCGAATAGGCGGCGATCTCCGGTTCCGCCTTGAGCGCGCTCTCGATCTTGCCGACGGCATTGGGCTGCAGGTTCAGATTGAGCGGCAGGTTGTCGATCGATGCCGTATAGCCCCGGCGGTGGATCTGCAGGTGCCCGAGCATGCTGTCGGTGATCGAACCGATCATCGTCTGCTTGAATGATCCGGCGGCGGCGACGAAAAGCAAAAGTGCCATCACGCCGAGCATGATCAGCAACGCGGTGAGCAGCGTCCGGCGACGATAGCGCGTCAGGTTGCGCCAGGCCAGTTTCAGCGTGGAGGTCATGCCTCACCTCCTTGCTGCACCAGGCGGCCGTCCTCAAGGGTAAAGGTCAGTTCGGCTTCACCCATGATCTTCGGGTCGTGCGTGGAAAAGATGAACGACGTGCCGAAGCTGTCGCGCATCGATTTCATCAGCTCCAGGATGCGATAGGCGGTATCGTGATCGAGATTCGCCGTCGGCTCGTCGGCCAGCACCAGCTTCGGCTCGCCGACCAAGGCCCGGGCCACGGCAACCCGCTGCTTCTGTCCGCCGGAAAGCTGATCCGGCCGCTTGTGCGCGTGCTCAGTCATGCCCACGGCGGCGATCATTCTCTCCACCCGCTCGCGCCGCTTCTCCGGCGACCAGCCGCGCACCATCAGCAGCGGGTATTCGATGTTCTCATAGGCGCTCAGCACGGGCACCAGGTTGAAATCCTGAAAGATGAATCCGAGGTTTTCGCCGCGGAAGGTCGCCGCCGCGCTGCGCGACAACGTGCTGATATCTGTGCCATTGACCTTCAGCGTGCCGCTGGACGGATGATCGAGACAGCCGAGCAAATTGAGCAATGTCGTCTTGCCGCTGCCCGACGGGCCGACGAAGGCGGCAAACGCCCCCTCGCCGATCTCGAAGCTGAGCCCTTTGAGCGCCGGGACATTCATGTCGCCGACGCGGTAACTTTTGGTGATGTTATCTGCCTGGATCAACGCCATGGCTGTCGTCCTCGTTTTTGTATTTTCCGGGCAACGAACCCGGCGATGCGTCATCCCGGCGGAGGCCGGGATGACGGCGAACTTCCCTTGCATCGGAGTTGCTCTTCGTCCGGTCTCAGCCGAATTTCATGAACATTCTCGAATACGGCCCCTTCAGCTTGCCGATGGACTCTTTCACTTTAGCCGCATCCTGGGCGAACAGTGCGGCTTTGAGATCCGCCACGGACTTCTCGACGGACTTGAGCAGACCGACGAATTCCTCGTTCTGCTGTAGGCCGGCCGGCGCCTCGGTTTTCAGCCTCCCGGCCAGGTAATCGAGCGCCCCCGTTTTGGCTGTCAGTTCCAGCATTCCATTCGGGGCAGCTAGGAGCTTTTCTCCATGGCTCAGGAGATGCTCCATCTCGGCGTGGTAGGCGTTCATGTGGTCGCTGAAGACGACGACCTGATTGCGCCGGCGCATGTCGGCCATGATGTCGCGGACCTCTTCCAGGGTCTCGTGCGCTTCCGTGAGCTGGTTGCGTTCGATTTCTTCCAGCGCCTTGACGTACACCTTGCTGACCGCGGCCAGCGAAGCGCCAAACTCCGAATCACCGGCATACGGCGCGGGCGGATTGGCGCCGAATTCCGCGGCCATCCGGGCCCAGCCCTGCTGCGCCTGGAGAACCGCCTGCCGGGAGTCCTCCTGGGCCTTGTTATTGGTCTTGAACAACGCCACGCGATACGGCGCGTAGGTCTTCTGCATGGCGTCGGTCACCGGATCGGCGGCAACCGCCGATCCGGCCGCCGTAATCAGGCATAGGGAAAGCACGAAGGGTTTGAGCATGGCCGGACTCCCGCGTCGAAGATAGTCGATCAGCTACTTGATCAGGCCGCGTGCCTTGAGGTTGTCACATGGGCTGATACGCGGGGTGACCAGCGTCAGACCCTTCTCCTTGGCACGTGTTTCCAGAATCCCTCGATGTTCGGTCTGCACGGCGGTACACTCATCGTAGGTCTTCACCGCCCGCATCTTGATCTGTTGCGCCGTACGCTCTTCCGGCGTCGTCAATTCCCAGCCGCGCGTCAGGTTTTGGTTGACCGCAGCGCCCGGCCCGGCACCATAACCCATCCCGTAACCCATGCCGCGACCGCCGCCGGGCCCCATGCCCCAACCGCCGCCTCCGCCCATGCCGCGTTGCATGCCGCACCCGCCGCCCCAACCGCCTCCCCAGCCGGGACCGGGTTGGGCCATTGCCGTCGACACCACAGCGGTGCCCAGCAAAACAACTTGTACAAAACGCTTGATGATCAATGTGGTTTTCATGGCAATCTCCTTTTCGATTCAACCAGACCGGAGCTTCGATCCATTCCGTTGCTCCATGGCGCCATTAAAACCGTGTGATGTAAGCGTCGTGTTGCGGCGCACCGCCGTTTTGCATCGCCAGATTGCAAATCGGCAGCGCGTTACAGTGCGTTACAAAGTCGCCGCTTTTTCGGAATAACCGAGAAGAAAGTCCGCCAGGCCGGCAAGTTCGTCGAGCCCGAAATGCGGCAACTCCGGGTAGATCTCCGGACAATCGGTAACGATGGCGATCAGGCCATCCTCAAGCGCACAGCGCGGCGGCTTGCCGCAGGCACGGCGCAGGATCTCGATCTTCGGCCCCGGCGCGTGCGAAAACCCCTCGGCCAGCACCATGTCCGCCTCGCCCAGAAAGCGCTCGGCCAGTTGCAGCGGCTCACGCCGGTCGACCGCGTCGGCCACCAACTGCAGGGCATCAGTGGTGACCAGCATGCTCATCACGGCACCGGCATTCTTGTAACGCCAGCTGTCCTTGCCCTCGGTATCGAGCTTCACCTGGTGATGCGCGTGCTTGATGGTCGCCACGCGACGTCCGCGCCGGCTCAGTTCCGGGAGCAGTTTTTCGACCAGCGTCGTCTTTCCGGAACCGGAATGCCCAACAAAAATGAATACGGGAGGAGTCATGGGAGATAAATGTAACGGAATTGTCAGGCGCCTTCGCGGCGCGCCACGGCGATGAACTGCACCGTCAGGTCGGCCAGTTCCCGGTAGAAGCGGCACTGCGCCCCCGCATTGACCGCTGCGCAAAAATCCGGGCACCAACGTCCGAGGTGCAGGTCAATCAGGCGTTGCCGCAAGTCGGTCAGCTCGACGATTGCGGCCTGATCGCCGTCACGGATGGCCGCCGCCATCCTGAAGCACGTCGTATAGAGGAATTCTAGTTCGACGGCAACATGATCGGGCAAGTCGCGGAACTCCGGGTCGACCTCGAAGCCGCCATCGGCGAACAAATCGAGCAGGGCCTGCGTCGCCTCTGAAGACGGCACCCCTTGCTTCTCCAGCCACGCCGACTCGTAGGGCAGCGCCAGCAAGCCCACCGGCCCGAGGAAGAGATGCGCGTAGTCGACCAGAAGCTCCTGCTGCGAATCGGCCTCGAAGGCTGTTTTCAGCAGCGACGCCTTCTCGGCCAGTGCCGCATCAATCCGCTGTGCCGCTTCGATCATCGCGTCGAAGAGCCGCTCCTCGGCGAATTCCGGACCGGGTTCGTAGTAGCAGGCCGCCAGCAGGCGGCTCACGTCGGCCAGCGCGGCGGCCCTGTCGAATGCTTGGTTTGGCATCGTTTCTCCGAAACAAAAAAAGGGGCGAGGATCGCTCGCCCCGTTCAGGCAATTATGGCTCAAGACCTTGCGCTGTACTTTCCGACGTAATAGACGTTCGGCCGCGTGCCCTTTTCCGGCTTGAGGACGAAAGTCTTCTTCGCCGCCAGGATCTTCGCGGCGGGCGAATTGGCATCATCAAGGTCGCCGAAGATGCGGGCCTGCGACGGACAGGCTTCGACGCACGCCGGTTGCAGCCCGTTGAGCGTGCGGTGCGCGCAGAAGGTGCATTTCTCGACGATGCGCTTCTTGCGCAACGGGCCGACATCCTTCGACTCGAAAGCGTTCATGGAAGGAACCGGAACGCCGGCCTTTTGCGCCGTTTCGGCGCCGGAGGCGGTAGCCCCGGCGATCAGCGGCGTGTTGTCCTCCCACTTCGGATGCAGCGGCTTGTAGCGCCCGTTGAAGCTGATCACGCTATACGTCTCGCCGCTGAGGCTGGTGGCATCCAGCTCCTCGTTGCTGTACGGGCACGCCGTCTGGCACTCGCGGCAGCCGATGCACAGCGACGGATCGTGCATGGTGATGCCCTCGGGCGTCTTGTACATCGCCTTGTTCGGCTTCACCGGGCAGACTTCGACACAGGCCGCTTCCGAACAGTGGTTGCACAACACCGGCATGACCCAGTGCGTGGTATTCGGGAACGTCCCTTCCGTCTTCATCAGGAAGTCGGCCCAGTTGTAGCTCTGACCGTCTTCCTCGTCACGATCGCGCGTCGTATTTTCCGCCTTGCAGGCGAAGGCACAGGCGCCGCATCCCACGCAGCGCTGCAGGTCGATAACCATTCCAAATTGCATTTTTATCTCCTTGAGCTCGTGGATCAGGCCGTAACCTTCTGGATACGGACGCCGGTAAACCCGCCGTTGCGCGCGGTGGCGCCAGACAGCCGGTCGTAGTCGTCAACCAGGATTTCGTTGTTGTTGCCCCCGCGCGGCGCCTTGCCGTACTCCTTCGCCGCCACGCGCCCGTAGGCCCAGTGGCCCTGCCCGTAGCACTTGGTTACCGTGCCCGGACGCACGCCTTCCCACAGCTTGAGCGTGGTCACGATCGACCCGCTCGGCGAGGTGACCTTGACCGTGTCCCCGGTCTTGAGTCCCAGTTTCGCACCATCCGCCGGATTCATTTTCAGCACGTCCTCCCACGACACATCGCCCGGATCGACTTTCTTGAACTCCTGGTACCAAGCCGTGTTCGCCGATCGCCCTTCGCGGTTCAGGCGCGACTTGTAGTCGATGAAGGTGAACGGGTACTCGGCTTCGCTGCCGTGCCGCTTGGGCGGCTCGTAGTGCGGCACGAAGGCCAGTTCACCCTTGGCCACGTAGCCGGACACGGCCAGGATGTCGTCGACCGTCGTCTCGTGCTTCTTGGCGTGTTCCAGCAATCCCTTCTTCGCCGTCTCACTGTAGAACTCGAACTTTTTGGTCGCCGTAGCGAACTTGCCGCCCCAGCCTTTTTTCAGCGTGTATTTCGGCCCGCTGAACATGCCCCGGGCACGGAAGTCGTCCCAGCCCTTCAACGGCGCATCGCCCTTGAGCGGCTCCTTGGGCTTCCACAGCGACACGCTGCTCATCTTCGCCGCGATGATCGAGAACTCCAGCGCATTGGTCGGAGACTTGCCGGTTTCCGGATCCTTGAATTCCTTCGAGTAGTAGTCGAACAGGTTCGGGAAGCCCTTTTGCTTGAGCTTCTCGGCCAGCAGCCACATCACTTCGGTTTCTTCCTGCTTCACGTCCCACAAGCGCTTGACTGCGCCCTGCTGCAGCGAAGCGTAGCCATAACCATTGCCCATGTTGGAGACGACCGACCAACCCTCGGCCGAATTGAACGTGGCCGGCAGGACGATATCGGCGAACTGGGTCATTTCCGAGGCATTGGTCACCATGTGCACGAAGAACGGCACCTTGGCCATCGCCTTGTCCCAACGTTCCGCGCCGGTACACGAGAAGTTGAAATTCGACCACGACGACATGAACACCTTGACCGCGCCGGGATCCTTCAGCAGGCCATTGGCCACGTTGTTGGTCACCACGCCGCTGCCGGGACGTGCATTCATCATCGCCGGCATGTCCTTGGCGCCGCGACCGTCAAGTTTCTTGCCCTTGGCCATTTCCTTGGCCAAATCATCCACATAGGCGTCGGCCTTCGGGAAGGCCGCGATCGGCACGCTGCTCGACTGCCATACGCCGCCTTCGACGTCGATCGAGCCCAGGATGCCGTTCAGCGCGTGGACCGCCATGGCGGCATACGTGCCACGCGGCGTCATCGCCGCACCCGGCCCCATCCAGACAATGGTCTTCGGTGCGGCCTTGCCCATGGCGCGGGCCACTCGCACGATCTGGTCGGCGGGGATCAGGGTTTCCTTCTCGGCCCATTGCGGGGTACGGTCCTTCAGTTCCAGGTTCCACCACTTGACGAGGCCAAAGGTCTCCTTTTCCTCGAACGCGGATTCGTCAACGGTTTGGCCTGCGACGAAACGGTTGTTGCCGAACTTGAAGTCACCGACGAATTCACGATTCCACAGTCCCTCCGTCAACAGCACATGGGCAATCGCCCCGGCCAGCGCGCCATCGGTACCCGGCTTGATCGGCAGCCATTCGTGAGCTTTCGCCGCGACGTTCGACAGACGCGGATCGACGGCGACGATGGTGCCGCGCGCCATGATCTCGTGGAAATAGTGGATCGCGTTCGGCACCATGCGGTTGGACGCCAGGGGATCCGCGCCCCAGAGCACCAGGCAGTTGGTCTTGGTCAGATCGTAGTCGCGATAGCCGAAGAACCCTTGGGTCAATCCAGGGCCCATCTTTTCGGCTTCGGCGCAGATGGCGCTGTGCGAGAAATAATTCCCCGTGCCGTAGATCTTCGGCAGCGTGCCGTACAGCAACTCGGTCGACGTGGAGGAATAGCGGCCGCGCATGTACATGAACTTGTGCCCTTCCTTGGCACGCCGCAGTTCCATCATCTTTTCGGCGACCGTATCCATGGCCTCGTCCCAGGTGATCGGCACGAACTTCGGATCGACGCCGCGTCCCTTGACCGGATTGGTTCGCTTCATCGGCACCTTGATGCGGTCCGGATCGTAGACCTGCTGCGGAATCAGGTGCCCGCGCGGGCAGCAATAGCCGTGGTTGGTCTTCGACAGCGGGTTGCCGCGCACGCGCACGGCGCGGCCATCCTGCACGAAAAGCTGCAGGGCGCACCACTGCGTGCAACCCTGGCAGGTCGTGCCGATCCACTCGCCCTGTGGCGCCTTGCTGCCGTTGGCCCGGCGCGGAATCATCGCCGCCGAAACCGGCCGCGAGGCCGTGGTCGAACACCCGGCCGCCAGCAGGCAGGCCGTTGCCGCTGAATACTGGATAAATGAGCGTCGTGTCAGTTTCATTTGTTTGTACCCCTCTTCTTACTGGTCGGTATTCTCGTTGTCCCTATTTCAACGACAGTATCCACTGGATCATGTTGGTCACTTCGGCCTTGTCCTTGGTCTTGATGACCTTGTGCTCCTCCTCGGTGCCGTCCTCGAGCTTGACCTTCTGGCCGGTGGTGATCTGGGCCAGGATCTTGGCTTCGCCGTCCGGCTTGCCGGCATACTTCTTGGCCACCTCCTTCAACGAGATGGCGTCCTTCTTCTTATCCACGGCATGGCACTTCAGGCAGCCTTCCTTCTTGGCCAGGGCTTCAGCGGCTGCCGCATCGGCGGCCTGTACGGGAATACTGAGCAGGGTCGCGGCAAGGCCGACGGTCGCGAGGATCAGGGGTGTTTTCATCTAAGGGGCTCCATGCAATAAAGCCAAAATGATTGTGGTCGGGAACCCTAGCGCAAGTATCGTGCCGCTTGACGATCTCGTCTTCTCAAGCGCGACGGTTGGCCGGTATGATGGTGTAACCGATTGATCCTTTGGACCATCTGCGAAACCAGTCGTGTCTGTCTGCGAAATATCGGAGTCAGGACTCCCGGACAGAAGATCCAGGGCTGTGGCAAGATGTAACGGTTCCGTAACCCCTGGCAGAAATGCGCGTCACCAAACGGTAACCGATCGATTCCTTGCTTCATTCGAGCGAAAGGATGTCCCATGCACCTCATGCCCCTGACAAAAAGGGCGATCGCGGCCCTGCTCCTGGTTCTTGCTGCTCTCCTCGCTCCGATTGCCGAGGCCAGCGCGTCCGAGCCACTTCGCCCGTACCGCGTGGGAATGACTCCTGCTTTCCTGCATAACCAGCACTCCATGCTGGCCGAATGGAAGATTTATCTCGAAAGGAAACTGCAGCGTCCCGTCGTGTTCATCCAGCGGGACAGCTATCGGGAAACCATGGACCTGATCGACAAGGGCAGTCTCGATTTCGCCTGGCTGTGCGACTACCCCTACCTCGCCCTCGGCAAGGCCGTGCGCCTGCTGGCTGTCGCGTCGTATCAGCAGAAGCCGCTGTACCGCTCCTACCTGATCGTTCCGGACAAGGATACGCAAACGAAATCGATCCTCGACCTGAAAGGCAAGGTCTTCGCCTACGCCGACCCGCATTCGAACACGGGTTACGTCGTCCCCCGTCACGCCCTGATCGCCGCCGGCCAGGATGCCGGCTCCTACTTCCAGAAGACGTTCTTCACCTGGTCGCACGCCAAGGCCATTCAGGCCGTGGCCAGCGGCCTCGCCGAAGGCGCAGCGGTGGATAGCTACGTCTGGGACAGCCTGCAGAAGGTCGATCCGAAACTCGTAGCGCGCACGCGCATCGTCTGGAAGTCCGAGGAATTCGGTTTCCCCCCGATCGTGGCCTATCACCGGGTCAGTCAGAAGGACTTCGACACCTTCCAGCAGGTGCTGTTCGGCATGCACGAGGACCCGGCGGGACGCGCCCTGCTCGACAAGCTCAACCTGGACGGTTTCGTTGCCGGCGAGCAGCGCCTGTACGACGGGGTAGTCAGGATGATGCGGGAACTCGGCGAATTGTGAGCCGCTGATGCTCTTCAATCTCAGCCTCCGGTACAAGCTGCCGCTGCTGGGCGCCGTTCTCATCCTGGCGACGGCGCTGGCGCTGTCCGCCTCCTTTCTGGCGACATCCTGGGACAACCTGCACAAGGACATGGTCAAGAATTCCGAGGATCTTGGGCAGACGATGGCGCGATCGTTGTTTACCGCCCTGCTGCACGACAACGTCTGGCAGGCATTTGAAACGATTTCCCTGCCCTTCAAGGAAGACAGCGAATCAACGCTGGCCGAGAGCCTGATCGTGCTCGACGCCGAACGGCGCGTGTTTGCCTCCTCGCACCCGAACGAGCACCGGGTGACGAGCGAACTGTCCTCGCTGGGCGCGGATTTCCAGACGCTCGACCGCGAGATTGCCGCCAACCCGGAACACCCATCCCTGATCCTGGAAAGCACGATCGCCTCGCACTTTTTCATCGCCATCCCCATCGCCATCGCCATCGCCAGCGACAATGTTCGTATCGGCACGCTGATCGTGGCGCACAACAAGGATCAGATTCGGCATCGCTTCGACCGCTCGATCCGCAACGCGGTGTGGATCACGCTGCTCATCCTGGCCGTGCTGTTGCCGGTGAACTGGTACTGGGGTGGCCGGATGGTGGCACCGCTGCAGTTGGTCACGCGGCGCCTGAGCCGCATCAACGCGGGCGAACTGACCCCGCTCGACCCGCACCTGTACCCGTACCGTGACGAAGTCGGCGCCCTTTACCTCGCCTACCGCCAGATGCTCGACGCGATGAGGGAAAAGCTCGCGCTCGAGCAGGAAGTCGTGAAGCAGGAAAAGATGGCCGCCGTCGGTCGTCTGACAGCCAGCATCGCCCACGAAATCAACAACCCGCTCGGCGGCATGCTCAACTCCGTGAGCACCCTGAAGCGCTACGGCCCGGCCGACCCGCTGAGCCAGAAGACGATCAACCTGCTGGAACGCGGACTCTCCCAGATCCGCGACACGGTCGCCGCGCTGCTGGTGGAAGCCAAGGTAACCAGCCGTCAGCTGACCGCTCACGACATCGACGATGTCATGCTGTTGGTCGCCCCCAGCGCCCACAAGCAGAACGTCGAGATCGACTGGGAAACGAACTTTGGCGACCCGCTCGACCTGCCGTCCACCCCGGTGCGGCAACTGCTCATCAACCTGGTGCTCAATGCCATCCAGGCCGCCGGCCAGCACGGCCACGTCACGGTCCGGACCGGCACCGGCGAGGGAGCACTGAGCCTCGTTGTCGAAAACGACGGCCAGGTGCTTTCCGCGGAACACCAGGCCAGGCTTTTCGAACCGTTCTCCAGCTTTTCACAGCACGGCAACGGACTCGGTTTGTGGATCTGTTACCAAATCGTAACGCAGTTAAGAGGCGCGATCCGCGCCGAAACCACCAGCACACTGACACGCTTTGTTGTCGCTCTCCCGCTGAACCCGCAAGGATCATCCGAATGAACCGGCTCTGCCTGATTGAAGACGACGAAATCATGGGCGAATCGCTCGCCGACCGTTTCCTGCTCGACGGCTACGCCTGCGACTGGCACCGCACCGCCCGCGACGCCGAGGCGGCGATCCTGACACGCGACTACTTCCTGGTCATCAGCGACATCCGCCTCCCGGACATGGCCGGCGACGAGCTTTTCGCCAAGCTGCAGGCCGAGCACATCGCCCTGCCGCCGTTCCTTTTCATCACCGGCCAAGGCAACATCGACTCGGCGGTCAGGCTGCTCAAGCAAGGAGCACAGGACTACATCACCAAGCCTTTCGACCTCGACGCCTTGATGGACCGCATCCAGAACATTGCCGCACCGGCCCAACACGATTCGGTCAGCGCCCTCGGCTCGTCCCCAGCCATGCGCCACATCGTCGCCCTGCTGCCCCGTCTGGCTACCAGCAACTCGACCGTGCTGATCACCGGTGAATCGGGCGTCGGCAAGGAACGCATCGCCCGCACCATCCACCAGCTCGGCGGCGACGACCGGCCGTTCGTCGGCATCAATTGCGGCGCGCTGACCGAAACGCTGCTGGAAGCCGAACTCTTCGGCTACGAAAAAGGTGCCTTCACCGGCGCGGTGCGCAGCCGTAAGGGCGTATTCGAACAAGCCAACGGAGGCACGCTGTTCCTCGACGAGATCGGCGACATGTCGCTGTCCATGCAGATCAAGCTGCTGCGCGCCCTGCAGGAACGCAGCATCATGCGCATCGGCAGCGAAACACCGACCCCTGTCGAGATCCGGCTTCTCTGCGCCACGCACCGTGACCTCAAGGAGATGGTCAGCGAGGGCGACTTCCGCGAAGACCTGTACTACCGGATCAACGTCGTCCAGTTGCGCGTTCCGCCGCTGCGCGAACGCCGCGAGGACATCCTGTGGCTGAGCCGGCTGTTCCTCGCCGAACTCGCCGGCCACGGCAAGAAACCACCGGTACTCACCCCGGCCGCCGAGCAGGCGCTGCTCAACTACCCCTGGCCGGGCAACATCCGCGAGCTGCGCAACACGCTGGAGCGCGCCAGCCTGCTCACGGACAGCCGCAGCATAGGCCTCGACCATCTTTTCGAACGGCCCGTACCACCACTCAGCGAGGCCCAGAACACCAACGGCAACCTTCGCGATTACCTGAACGAGTGCGAGCGCGATTTCATCGTCCGCTCCCTGGAGAACTGCCATTGGCAAATCCAGAGCTGCGCCGATGCCTTGGGCATCAGCCGCAAGAACCTTTGGGAGAAGATGCGCAAGCTCGGCATCGACCGGACGGAAAGCGACGTCGCCAGGCTTCCGTAGGCCAAGCAGGTACACCTGCGGTAAGCAAGGAAGCGGGAAGACTCCCGCTCCGCCTAAAGTTCATTTACTCGGCGCGTAGCCCCGTGAAAAATCGATCTGCTGACGCAACCCCTTGGCCCATGTCGCCGCGATGGTCTGCAAGTCGGCCCATTTGATCTTCTCGCCCTGCGGCAGCGTCTTGCCGGCCTTGCGCGTCGACACCGCAGCACCCACCACTCGGCCATTCGCATCCAGCACTTCGGCCTCGGCGGACATTTCCGCGACTTGCGGCGCCCCACCCGCCGCGTCGCGAGCCACGTTGAATACGGCCTTGATCGGGAGGAAATCGGTAGCAGTCAGATCCGGCCGGACCGGTTGCACGCCGGTGATGGCCAGCCGGACACGCAAAACGTCTGGCCCCGGCTTCTCGACGACGTGGTATCCGGAGAGCATCGCCCCGACGAATTCCATGCGGAACACGTCCGCCATGCGCTTGAGCACGTCCGGTTGCACACCGCTGTAGTCGGGACCGGGGGTAACGAACACCTGGACAGGATCGATCAGGATTTTGTCATACGGGCGCAGATTGGCATTGCCATCGACATATCGATAGGTGCCATCGGCACCGTCAACGGGCCTGAGCTTCGAGTAGTCCGAGAGGAATCCGGAATTCGATGGCGGAACCGCCGTGCCACCCGATGTTGCCGGATTTCCGGCGCACCCTGCCATGACCATGGCAGCGGCAGAAACGGCACCGATCAGGAATTTCTGGATCTTCTTCATTGTTTTCTCCATCAACGACTCTGCAGATTTCCGGCTTCCGTTTGACCCGCTGCTCCTCGAACGCTTCCGTGACTCAGGACTCGCGTTCAGAACCAACTATCCACCTTGCTCTTCGCCGGCACCCCGCCAGCATGCACGACCACCCCGTCGATCACAACCCCCGGCGTCGACATCACCCCAAACCCCATGATCGAGGGCAGATCCTCGACTTTTTCCAACTGGATTTCGACACCTTTCTCCTTGGCCACCTGTTCGACGAGTGCCAATGTGTTCCTGCAGTTGGCACATCCGGTGCCCAGAATTTTTACGTTTTTCATGGTTTTCTCCTTCTTGACAGATAACGGGCGGAAAAGCTCGATCAACTGGTGAGTTTGGCGTAGATTCCCCCGATCTGCTTTTGCAGCATGCCGGTGATTTCCCCTTCCTGTTCGGCAAGCGGACGAACAGGTACCAGGTCAAGCAGCTTCTCCCTCGGCAGATCGCTGGCGAACAGCATGTCGACCGTGCCATGCAGCATGGCACGCACAGCCTCGCGCGCGGCCGCAGGGTCGAGACCAAATGCGTTGGCCAGCTTTTCCACTTCGGCAAACTGGAATCCGAAATAGGTCGGCCCCATGGCGCTGATAACGGCGTAGCTTTCCAGCAGTCTTTCTTCAACCTGCGGCGATTGCCCCAATGGCTTGAGCAGATTCAGAAGCTCGCTGCGGGCGGCAACCGGCATTTCCTCGGCAAAGGCTATCGGGTTGAAGCCCTTGCCAACGATGCCAGGGGAGTTCGGATTGATCCGTGCCAGGCGGGCAAAGCCGCCCAGCTTCTCCTTGAGCGTCGCCAGCTTTACCTTCGGCGAAAGCGAACAGAAGACCGCTCCTTCTTTCAGTTTTCCGGCGATGGTCGCCAGCATTTCAGGCATGGCTGGCGGGTGCAGCGCGCCAAAGACCAGATCGGCGCCGGCCGCTTCGTCCAGTGTTGCCGCGGCAACGCCCGGAAACTCCGCCTGTAGCGTCGCCACCGCAGAAGGATTCGAGTCGTAGGCGAGGATGATGGATGGTAGGGCATTGGCTTTCTTCCAACCGCCCAGCATGATGCGGGCAACACGGCCGGAGCCGATGAAACTGACTGAATCAAACATTTGCCTCCCTTTCATTTATCAAATAACGAGATTGAACACGTAACCAACGAGAAGAATTCCAATCGCCACGACACCCGCAAAGGTGGCGATCAGCCTCGGCTTGAGCGCCTTCCTGAGGATGATCATCTCCGGCGCCGAGAGCGCGATGACGGCCATCATGAAGGCCAGCACCGTACCCAGCGCCGCGCCTTTGCCGATCAGCGCCTCGACGATCGGGATGATGCCGGCAGCGTTGGTGTACATCGGCACGCCGAGCACGACGGCGGCCGGCACCGCCCACCACACGTCCTTGCCCATGAACGAGGCCATGAAATCCTCCGGCACATAGCCGTGAATCGCTGCGCCCAGGCCAATGCCGAGGAGGATGTACGGCCACACCTTGCCAACGATCTGCCTGACGTGGCTCCAGCCGGCCTCGAAGCGCTCGATCCAGCCGAGATTGAGGCCGACCGACGGATCGACGTGGCCGGCGTGGATCTTTTGCACCCAGTCTTCCAGGTGGCGTTCCATCTTCAACTCGCCGATGACAAAACCGGCGACGATCGCCACCAGTAGCCCCATGCCCAGATACAGCGCCGCGACCTTCCAGCCGAACATGCCGAACAGCAGCACCAGCGCGACTTCATTGACCATCGGCGCGGAGATCAGGAAGGAGAAAGTCACGCCCAGCGGTACGCCGGCCGACAGGAATCCGATGAACAGCGGCACCGCCGAACACGAGCAGAACGGCGTGACGATGCCCAGCGTCGCCGACAGCACATTGCCGACGCCGACCCGCTTGCCCGACAGCAGCGCACGCGTACGCTCCGGGGCGAAGAACGTCTGCACGATGCCCATGACGAAGACGATGCCTGTGAGCAGCAACAACACCTTGGGCGTGTCGTAGATGAAGAAATGCACCGCTTCGCCGAAGTGCGTTTCGCGGGTCAATCCAAGTGCGGCAATGAAGGCATCGGCAAAAGCGCTCAGATTACTGTAGGCCAGCAACCAGAGGGCGGTGGCCACGAGGATTCCAGCCAGCCAACGACCGAGCGTGGGGGAAGGAAGAACTTGAGATTCGGCAGACACAGGACAACTCCCATCGGTGAATAGTGGTACTCACCAAGGTAGACGAATGAAACCCGAAAAGGATGCAATCGCCCGAGTCAGGCCGCCGCGACTACCGTCTTTCAGAGGACACGCGCGGCCGGAACTCGATGATACGGGCGCTCTTGGGGGAAACGCGGCCAAGGCCAAACTGCTTGCTGCGCGCCCATGATCGGTTGCCGGCCGACTCCGCAAAACACTGCAATTCCTCGTCCATCCTGAGGAAGCTGCTCCACATCATCGCCTGTAATTTCACGAGCGCCCCCAACGGTGTCCGTGACAGCCGGCGGATGGCATCCACCCGAAACTGGATCCCGCACAAGCGCGGCCGGATTCGTTCGGGGGCCTCACCTATGAAGCAAGCGACCAGTTCCTCGCGCAATGCTTCAAACGCCTGAGGGTCGTCGCACGCGAGCTTCGACAGAATTTCGTGGCTGGGAAGCGCCGTCGAGTGATGAGTGCACATGTTACGTCCTCCTCATGAACCACCGATCACCCGATTCGACTGCGCTTTTTCCGGAAAGTTGAATTCCAACGAAAGTGCCCGATCAAAGATGGACTCAACCCGCTTGCTCTTCCCTCTTTACCAAAACCTTTTCGATACGCCGGTCCGGAATCAGCCAGATCAGCGCAACCAGGGCATACAACCCTTGCGCCAGCGATGGCGACCAGAAGGCGGACAGCATGGCGAAGGCATAGACCATCGGCGAGGACTTGCCTTTCCAGTCGCCGCCCAACGCTTTTTTCAGGAGGGAACCCTCGCCTTGCGAGGAAATAATGGTTTTCTGGAGTACCCAGTAGGCGACGGCAGCCATGAACAGCACCACACCGTAGACGGCCGACGGCACCGCCGCAAAGTGGTTTTCTCCCATCCATCCCGTGGCAAACGGGAACAGCGACAGCCAGAACAACAGATGCAGGTTCGCCCAAAGGATCGGCCCGGTCACTTTTTGCGCTGCATGCAGCATGTGGTGGTGATTGTTCCAGTAGATGCCGACATAGACGAAGCTCAACACGTAGCTGAAGAACACGGGAATCAAGGAAGTCAGGGCATCCAGACGCTCGCCGTGTGGCACCTTCAATTCCAGAACCATGATCGTGATGATGATGGCCATCACGCCATCGCTGAACGCTTCCAGGCGCCCCTTGCCCATATCGTTCTCCATGCGCTAAAGAAACCAGTCCAGCTAGAGACCTTTACGGCAATGAATAGTGCCCGGCCGGATAGGTCCATGGCTGTCCTGTTATCGACCGCCCTTTGCTGTCGAGGGAGTCGTCGCGGTCCGGCGCGAAGACCCATAGGGCGAAAGCCGATGGTTACCGTCAGGTGCCCTGCTTGTGCGGAAATTTCCGCGAACCAAACCTGAGCAAAATACTCAACAACGAGTGTTCCACAAACGAACGAGCACGACCATGTTCGGCAATGGCGAAGGCCACTGATCGCACCCTCCGCCTTTTCCCTTCGACAACTTCACCGAGGTTTTCATGATTGTCCTTCGCAAGAGTTCCGACCGCGGCCATGCCGATCATGGCTGGCTGCAAAGTGATCACACCTTTTCCTTCGCCGACTACTACGATCCGCGAGAAATGGGATGGGGACCGCTACGTGTCATCAACGAAGACCGCGTCCAGCCCGGCAAGGGCTTCGGCACGCACGGCCACCGGGACATGGAGATCATCAGCTACGTCCTGTCCGGGCAATTGCAGCACAAGGACAGCATGGGCAACGGCACGGTCATTCGCCCCGGCGACGTGCAGCGCATGAGCGCCGGCACCGGCGTGCAGCACAGTGAGTTCAACCCGTCGCCGACTGCGCCGGTGCACTTTCTCCAGATCTGGATCCAGCCGGATGCTCTCGGCATTGCGCCGGGCTACGAGGAGAAGCATTTCGCTCCGGAGGACAAACGGGGCCGCCTGCGCCTGGTCGCGTCCCGCGACGGGCGGGAAGGCAGTGTCACCATTCACCAGGATGCCGATCTGTTCGCCAGTCTGCTGAGTCCGCAGGAACGGGTTTCGCACCGGCTCGCCGCCGGGCGGCTTGCCTACCTGCATCTCGTCAAGGGCGCGGTACGCGTCAACGGCATCGCGCTGAAGACCGGCGATGCCGCCAAGATCGAGGCGGAAGAATCGCTCGACATCACGGCCGATGAGGATTCGGAACTGCTCTTGTTCGATCTGAGGTGAATCGCTGTCCTGCCCGGCCGTCGGGATGGAAACAACTGTCTTTCATGTTCTGACGTAGCGATTCAGCCGAACATCGACAGTAACCGACAGGGATTGCAGGGCCGCCACCCTGGCTTTGCCTTCGCTGCTCGCGCGAAACAGGTGCGGTGTCATCGCCAGCAGGTCGGCGATCTGTTGCTGCCCGCTGATCTCGACCGGATAGCGCAGCGTCTCCTTCGATAAACCGGCAAAGCCGGGCGGCACGGGCGTATCGATCGCGCGTTCCGCTTTCAGGACGGGATAGATGATCTCGCGCAATTCGCGCAGATGGTCCGGTCCGGCATCGATCTGCACTAGTTGGCCCCCTGCGGCGAGCACCCGGGCAAGTTCGGCATAGACGGGAAATCCGAACATGCACAAAACGCAATCCAGCGCGCCCGGCAACACCGGCAGGTTGGCGTTGCTGCCGACGACCCAGGCCATCCGGCTGTCCTGTTTTGCGGCAGAGAGAACCGCCCACTTGGAGATATCCAGCCCGATCAGCGCCAAGTGCCTTGCCTCATCGGCACCAGCGGCAAGCTGGCGCAGATAGTAGCCTTCGCCGCAACCGGCATCGAGACAGCGAATCGTTGCGCCGGGGGCTGCATCCGCCAGGACGGCACGCGTTGCCGCCTCGGCGATCGGCCGGTAATGGCCAGCATCGAGGAAGCGCCGCCGGGCGGCAACCATCTCCTTGCTGTCGCCGGGGTCGCGCGAGCGTTTGTTCTGGACCGGCAGCAAATGGGTGTAGCCCTGGCTGGCGATGTCAAAACTGTGGCCGTCCGCACAGCGCCATGCGGTCCCGTTGCTGCGCAATGGTCGCCCGTCCAGTGGGCAGGCAAGTGCGGTGAATGGCGTGATGTTCATGGACCTGAATCCTGGCAGCGTTGCGCTCGTCAGTGCGCCTTCAACGTAACCCGGTTTTGACCTGTTCATGGCGGAAACACGTCTTCAGATGGTCATTGACCATGCCTGCCGCCTGCATGAACGCGTAACAGAGGGTCGACCCGACAAACTTGAATCCGGCGCGCCCCATCGCCTTGCTCATCGCATCCGATTGAGGCGTTCTGGCGGGCACTTCGGCCAGCGAGTTCCAGTCATTCTGGACCGGCTTGCCATCCACGAATTGCCAGAGGAAGTCGCTGAAGGCCCGCCCGTTCGCAGTCAGCTCGAGGAATGCCCTGGCGTTCTGAATGGTCGCGGCCACCTTGGCCCGATTCCGGACGATCCCCGGATCCGCCAATAACGCTGCTACCTTGGCTTCGTCGTAGTGCGCAATCAGATGTGGCTGGAATCCGTCGAAGACCTGGCGATAGCGATCGCGTTTCTTGAGGATCGTGGCCCAGGACAGCCCCGCCTGCGCACCTTCCAGAATCAGAAGCTCGAACAGAGCCCTGTCGTTATGGAGCGGCACGCCCCACTCTTCGTCGTGATATTGACGATAGAGGTCAAAGCCTTCACACCAGGGACAACGTTCCATTGGGTTCGCTATTTCCGAAAACCACGAAGTCTACCGCTAAACGCCATGATCTCGTTTCGGATCTGATCTGCAAGTCCCGCATGTCGGTCGAGTCGTTTGGACCCCATCGAACGTCTGCCACGGAAAAGCCCGGTTGACCAGTCTATATTTGGATTGAGCGCTCACCCAATTCTTGGCCAAGCAGGCCGCCAGATGACGACAGCGGAAATCGAGCGGTGAGCGCCTTCGACGATTCGAAGAGACGAGTCCATCATGCTGACCGGAATCCTGAGCGCCGGATTGACCGCCCTGAACGATTACATCGCCACCCACGTCCTGACCTGCCTTGTGCCGGCCTTCCTGCTGGCCGGGGCGATGGTTACCTTTATCCGTCGGGAGGCGATCCTGGCGTTGCTCGGCGAACAGGTCAATAAAGGCAAGTCATTTCCCCTGGCCTGCGGCGCGAGCTTCCTCATCGCCGCGTGTTCGTGCACGGTCATCCCGGTGGCCAGCGGCCTGTACTACGCCGGCGCGGGGATCGGCGCCGCCTTCATCATTCTCTGGGTCGCGCCGGCCGCCAACGTGCTGGCGCTAACTTACACCGGCACCATCCTCGGCGCCGAAATGGTCGTCGCCCGGATCATCGCCGCGCTGCTGATGGCCTTCGCCGTCGGCATGGTCATAACCGTCGCCTTCCGCAATCGGCCGCACCCGCAACGAACCGTAACGCCCGGCACTTCGACGGAAGGCACGTCGTTCATCGAACGCAAGAGCCTGATCCTGATCGTGCTACTCGTCCTCACCCTGCTGCTGCCCAACTACCTCGTGCAGAGCGGGCCGTACTGGGTGAAAGTCGCCGTGTGGGGCGGCCTGACGCTGCTGACCGCCGCCTACGCCTGGCAGACCATCGGCCGCGAAGAGCTCAGGCAATGGATGCAGGAAAGCTGGTGGTTCGTGCGTATCATCTTCCCGCTGCTGCTGGGCGGCGTGTTTCTCGTCGGCGTCATCGGCTACCTCCTGCCGGAAGCTTGGATCCGCGAATGGCTCGGCGGAAACAGCCTGTCCGCCAACTTTCTGGCCACCGTGATCGGCGCCGTCAGCTATTTCGCCACAATGACCGAGGCTCCGTTCGTCGACACGCTGATGGGGCTCGGCATGGGCAAGGGCCCGGCCCTGACACTTCTGCTAACAGGGCCGGGACTCAGCCTGCCGAACTGGCTGGCCATCGCCCGCGTATTCGGGGTTCGCCAGGCGTTTGTTTATGTGCCAACCATCATCGTGCTGGGAACGCTGATCGGCTGGCTGTTCGGCAATTTCATTCTTTAGCGAGGAGAAAGGTCATGAAAATCCAGATCGCCGGCCCCGGCTGCCCGAAATGCCAAGCGACCGAAAAGAACGTTCGGGAAGCATGCGCCGAACTGGGCATCGACGCCGAAATCGAGCACCTGACCGATCCGCGCGTGTTTGGGCCAATGGGCGTAATGATGACTCCGGCCGCGCTCATCGACGGCAAGGTCGTCGTTTCCGGCCGCGTGCCGACCGTAGAGACGCTGAAACAGGAGATCGCCAAGCACCACGCATGAGACGGAACCTGTCAATCAGGATTCACCGACTCCAACGGCGGACGCGGAACGAAGCAGCAGACCTTCCCTTCTTCGTCGAAGGTCAGTCGGCACGCTTCGGCCAGGTGCGTACGCAAGCGCAGCCGCGCCCGCTGCACACGTGACTTGGCGGCGGGTAATGAGAGTCCCAGGTGCCCGGCAAAGGCTTTCTGCGTCATGCCCTGGATGTCGCACAGCGTGATGGCTTCGCGGTCTTCCGCCGACAGTTCCGAGAGTACCCGCGGAAGGCAGTGGCTCAGGAGGTCGACCGGATCGGTTTCCGGCGGCGATTCGGCGAGCAGATCATCAGGCAACGGAACTTGCTCTTTCGACACGCGCAACCGGTCCACCAGCAGGTTGCGCGCCACCTGGAACAGCCAGGCACGCGCGTTTTCGATCGAGCAGAATTCCTTGCCCTGATGCAGCGCCTTGAGAAAGACCTCCTGCAGCAGGTCGTCCGCCTCGTCGGCGCTGCCGGCGCGGTTCTTCAGGAAAGCGCGGATCTCCGCGTGATGCTGGCGCCACGCCTTGTTGTGGCATTGGAACGAGGACGATGAAGGCATTTTCTATCCCACCAGTTGGCGCAAGCCCTCGACACCCGCGGGCGTTTCCTCCAGCCAGGGAACGATAGCGCAGCGCCGGGCCAGTTGATTGCTCACGCGATGGATATAGCCTTGCTCGTACTGTCCGCGTTGCGCCAGTACCGGATGCTCCGTGCCGGAGACCAACAGGCTCTGGTTGATGACCCAGGCGAACGGCTCGATCCCGGCGCGAACGAGATCCTGCTGCAGGCGCTCGGCTTCGCTGACCGGCGTGGCCTCGGGCAGCGTCACCACCAGCACCTGGGTAAATTTCGGATCTCGCAGGCGCGGCAGAAGTTGCGTCACGGTTTCCGGCATTTCGCCCTGCGTGCGCGACACCTCGCGGTGGTAGGCCTCGGCGGCATCGAGCAGCAGGATCGTGTGGCCGGTCGGCGCCGTGTCGAGCACGACAAAGGCATCCTTGCCGCCGTCCACAGCGCGCGCGAAGGCGCGGAAGACGGCGATTTCCTCGGTACAGGGCGAACGCAGGTCCTCTTCGAGCATGGCGCGCGCGTTCGGGTCGAGTCTTGGTGATGCCTTGGCCAGCACCTCCTGCCGGTAATGCGCGACTTCGGCTTCCGGATCGATGCGGGTGAGCGAAAGATTCGACGGCGTTTCGCCGACGGCGTGCGCGACGTGCGCCGCCGGGTCGGTGGTCGACAGCGTCACCGGATAGCCGCGTGCCGCGAGTTCGACAGCGATCGCTGCGGCGACGGTCGTCTTGCCGACGCCGCCCTTGCCCATGGTCATGATGACGCCGTGTCCGCCCTGCGCGAGTTCGTCGATCAGCGTCCGGAAGGAACCAGGCAATTCCGTTACCGGGCTCGACATCGCAGTCCCGGCACTCACCGGCGTGTTCTCCGCTACCATCTGGCGCAACGCATCGAGACCGACGGTGCCAAGCGGTAGGAA
Organism: Selenomonadales bacterium; assembly: GCA_029975165.1. Classification (GTDB taxonomy): domain Bacteria; phylum Bacillota; class Negativicutes; order Sporomusales; family UBA7701; genus Anaeroselena. Next base: position 121,982 of record JARKPR010000047.1, on the reverse strand, counting down.
AGGCGTTACGCTGCCCGGCAGCTCCGCCAGTCCGGCCGGCATTTCGGCCAGCGCTCGCGCGCCGCGCTCGCGCATGGCGCAGGCGATCGGGTCGGACGACCCGTCATTTTTGAACACGCCGTTCAGCGCCAGGCGCAAATTGGAGACGCCGAGTTCGGCGAGTTCGATGCGCGTGCGCTCGGCCTCGCGCAAGGCGGCGGTATCGGGACAGCTGACCAATACGACAGCGGTCTGCGCCGGATCGGACAAACGCTGTACGGTCGCCGCGTACAACGCCTTCTGCTTTTCCAGCCCGGCCAGTGGACCGAGGCAGGACGCGCCGCCCGTCGAGTCGGCGATGAACTCGCTCCACGCCGACGGCAGCGTCAGCAGGCGCAAGGTATGGCCGGTCGGCGCCGTATCGAAGATGACGTGGTCGAATTCCGCCGTGCTCTCGGGGTGCCCGAGCAGCTTGGAGAACTCGTCGAAAGCGGCGATTTCCACCGTGCAGGCGCCGGAGAACTGTTCCTCCATGCTGGCGATCGCCGCGGGCGGCAGGATGCCGCGATACGGTGCAACCATGCGCTCGCGGTAGTCGCGGGCGGCGGCTTCCGGGTCGATATTGAGTGCAAAGAGTCCGGCCGCGCCCGGCACCGGTGTCGGCGACTGGCCCAACGCGACACCCAGCACCTCGTCGAGGTTCGACGCCGGGTCGGTACTGACGATCAGCACCCGCTTCCCCGCCTCGGCCAGCGAGAGGCCCGTGGCGCAGGACAGCGACGTCTTGCCGACGCCGCCCTTGCCGGTGAAGAAGATATAGCGGGTACTTACGTCGGGCAACGCCATCAGCAGCACCCGGACTTCGGATTGCAACACGCGCTGCCGATCCTGATGTGCGGCTTGTCCTCGCGGGCCAGCGCAATGCCGAGCTTTTGCGCCAGTTGCGCGCGCGACAGGTAGGCGCCGGTGGCGACTATTTTGCCGTCGACGACGATGATCGGCAGGCGATCCATGCCCGCTTCCATCTCCTTCAAGACCGCCGGGTTGGCGGCAAACGCCTGCGGTTCCTGCGCGAGGTTGTGGCGTTTGACATCGACACCCTGCTCCGCCGCCCATTTGAGATCGGCGGCAAACTGCACGAGCGCCGGATCGACTTCGACGCCGCAGACGCCGGTCGAGCAGCACATGGCGGGATCGAAGACTTCAAGTGTTTTCATGTCATTTACTTGTACTAAGAATCGTGGTGTTTGTCGCGGCTCATCCGGTGGTTAGCGACACCCGCAACCAGCGGGTGAGGTCGGTGCCGTCTGGCCTCCCACGTGCTCGGCTGCCAGACGGTCCGTCTTGGCCGATGCGCCGCGGCGGACCTGCTTGCCGACCTCGATGGCCTGCGAAATCTCGTCGTTTCCGATCCCAAGCTCGCGCGCCTTGGTGACGTGGTAGTCGAGGCATGGATGGCAGTTGGCGGTAATCGATGCACCGATGGCAATCAGTTCCTTGGTCTTTTCATCAAACATGGCATGGCTCCGAGTGAAGTACCGGATTGGTACGCCCCTTTGACGTAATACTCGGGAAAAAGGATACAGAGTCTGGAATCAGCATTCCGATTTGGGCACGCAGCACAGCACGCCGGACTCCCGATCGAAGTCGCAGTGCATTTCCAGGACCGCCTGCATGGCCCGCCTGGCACGATGCAAACGGATCTTGACGTTCCCGGTGGTGATCCCGGAATCCCCCGCAATCTCCATCGCCGTCTGATCGAGCATGTCTGCCTGCGCCAGCACATGGCGCTGCTGCGGCGGCAGTTTCGCCAGCAGGGTCTGGACGCATTGGCTCATCTGCTCTCGCTCGAGCGGCCCGGCATTGGCAGCCTCCGACACTGCCTCCTGCATGTCGTCTCCAGGTTCCACCGAAAGGATAGGGTTTCGCTCGCGCCGCCGCAGCAGGTCGTAGGCGAGATTCACGCCAATGCGGTGCAGCCAGGTACCCAACGCCGCCTCGCCGCGAAAGCCATCCACCGCATCCAGCGCGCGCAACAGGGTTTCCGCCGCCAGATCCTCGGCGTCGGCGGTGCCAACCAAGCGCGAAAGACTCGCCACCAGGCGGCCGCGATGCGTGGGGAAAACGCGCAGCAGTTCGTCGCGATCCATCACAGGCGCCTTCCCAGGCACTTGGCGCTGGCCGGGCAGAGGCTGCGGAATTGCGCGTGCCCGGCAACGGCGGCGGGAACTGCGTCGCGGGCCACGTCCGCGTAGCCGCGCTTCCTGAAGTAATCCGCCGCCGTGGTGGTCAGCAGATAGGCCGTCGCCACGCACTGCCGGCGTGCTTCGGCTTCGCACCAGTCGACCAGCCGCGCGGCCAGGCCGGCGCCGCGCGAAGCCTCCGCAACGGCCAGCGAACGCAGCAGCGCATCGGTGCCGAATGTTTCCACCCCGGCGGTGCCAACCACGCGCCCATCCACCTCGGCGATGCAGAAGGAAGCCAGCATAGCCTCCGTCACGTCGCCCGTCGGCAGCCCGCAGCTTTCGAGCAGCGCGACGACCGCCGGCAAATCCGCCGCCCGCGCCGGACGCAGTTCAGGCAGGTTCGCGCTCATACCAATCCTTGCTGGCGTTGACCACCTTGACCACCAACAGCATCACCGGCACCTCGATCAGCACACCGACGACGGTGGCCAGCGCTGCGCCGGACTCGAAGCCGAACAGGCTGATCGCCGCCGCAACGGCCAACTCGAAGAAATTCGACGCGCCGATCAGCGCCGACGGGCAGGCCACCGAATGCTTCTCGCCAACTTTCCGGTTCAGCCAGTAGGCCAGCGATGAGTTGAAGAACACCTGGATCAGGATCGGCACCGCCAGCAGCGCGATGGTCAGCGGCTGCTCGATGATGGCCTTGCCCTGGAAGGCGAAGAGCAGCACCAGCGTGGCGAGCAGCGCGGTGATCGACCACGGCCCGATCCGCTCCATCGCCGCGTCGAACGCCGCCTGCCCGCCCTTCAACAGCGACTTGCGCCAGAGCTGGGCGAGGATTAGCGGAATGACGATGTACAGCACCACCGACGTAAACAGCGTCGCCCACGGCACGGTGATCGCCGAAATGCCGAGCAGGAAGCCGACCAGCGGCGCGAAGGCGAAGATCATGATGGTGTCGTTCAGCGCCACCTGCGACAGGGTGAACAGCGGGTCGCCGTTCGACAACCGGCTCCACACGAAGACCATCGCCGTGCATGGCGCCGCGGCGAGCAGGATCAGCCCGGCGATGTAGCTGTCGAGCTGGCCGGCCGGCAGGTAGGGTGCGAAAATCTGGCGCACGAACAACCAGCCGAGGAATGCCATCGAGAACGGCTTGACCAGCCAGTTGATGAACAGCGTCACGCCGATGCCGCGCACGTGCTGGCGCACCTCGTGCAGCGCGCCGAAATCGACCTTGACCAGCATCGGGATGATCATCACCCAGATCAGCAGCCCGACCGGCAGGTTGACCTGCGCATACTCGATGCGCCCGATCGCCTGGAACACGCCCGGCAGCGCCTGCCCGAGCACCACGCCGGCGACGATGCACAGGAACACCCACACCGTCAGGTAGCGCTCGAAGACGCTCATCGGCGCGCCCGACGATTGCTTGATCGCCACCTCGCATTGCGCGCTCATCACTTCTCTCCTTCCGCCACCGCCTCATGGATCAACCGCGCCGCCGTCGCCACGTCCTTCGCCGACATCAACTCCAGGTCGAGCGCGAGGAAGGCCGCGATGCGCTTTTCCAGCGAGCGGTACGCCTGCTCGAACGCCGCGCGGCGTGCCTCCATCGGCTCGACGTGCGCCGGATCGGCGATGCCCCAGTGCGCCGTCGTCGGATGCCCCGGCCAGATCGGGCACGCCTCGCCGGCCGCGCTGGCGCAGACGGTGAAGATGTAGTCGATGTGCGGCGCGCCCGGCGCCGCGAACTCGTCCCACGACTTGCTGCGCGCGTCCGCCGGCAGCGGCACGCCGTGCTTTTCCAGAGTCTCCAGCGCCACCGGATTGACCTGCCCCGACGGCTTGCTGCCCGCCGAGAACGCCTTCACGCGCCCGCGGCCGAGGTGGTTGAACAACGCCTCGCCGAGAATCGAGCGGGCCGAATTGCCGGTGCACAGCACCAGCACGTTGAAGGGTCGTTTCGCAGTCACAGGTTCTCCTCGTCGATTCAACAGCGGGACAGCTGCCCCTTGCAGCAGTCTTCGGTCAGAAAGGACGCCAGCGCCCGGATGGCCGGCATCGCCGCGCGGTAGCGCACGAAGCGCCCCTCCTGCGTGGCAACGATCAACCCGGCCTGCGCCAGCGTCTTGAGATGGAAGGACAGCGTCGGCGCCGGCATTTCCAGCGTCTCGCAAATCACCCCCGGCGTCAGCCCGTCCGGGCCGTTCTGCACCAGCAGGCGCAAGACGGTGAGGCGACTCTCCTGGGCCAGAGCGGCGAAGGCATTTACAGCATCTTTGTTTTCCATAGTTCCAATATTATGGAAATGTCTCGTGTTCAGCAAGCGTGGTTTTGGTTATCGTCCGCGACTTGAGTAGCGATTGGACAGATACCCGCGCTTGCCCGGCCGACCACAATTCGGCCAGCGCTCAATCGTCCGGGTCGAAAAACCGAGTCTCATCACGTATTTTTGGCGCGATAGACACAGACGGTTCGCAAAACATTTCACATCGCTTCTCGCTGACAATTCTTTACATTCATTTGTGGTAAGTTGTCGTCGTAAAAAGAAAGCCTTCCGGGCCTCCTGTGCTTCATGGCACGTGTTGCAGCGCAACAGAAGAGAGAGCAAGGCTCGGATCACTTCAAGACAAGATTGCGTGCCCGAAACGGCTTCAGGTGGCCAGACATGTCCAGCAGTTCACGCCAGCATTTCATTCTCTTTTCCGTCATCAGCTATGCCGTGTTGGCACTGGCGTGGATTTTCCTGTCGGACAAATTGCTGCCGCTCGCGCCCAGCAACGACGCGGTCGTTCTGCTCTCGACGGCCAAGGGGATCTTGTTCGTTGCTGTAACAGCTTTTTTCTTGTTTATGGCATTGAAGTCGGTTCCCGCCGCCGCGACGGATGATCCACAACAAGGCGGAAAGGGCACAGCGATCAGTCAAAAAACGCCCCGCTGGCCGCTCTACGCCGGCGCAGTGGTCACGGTCATTGCCCTTGTCATTGCCCTGGTCAGCGCTTCAATCAAGCAAAGCCAGAAATACGACCGGGACAACTCGATTCTCCTGGCCAAGAATGTGGCCCAACTGTTGGACCGTGAAATCGCAGGACGTTTCGAGAAGATCAACGTCGCGCTGCATTCGATCGCCTACGTGCATCAGTTGAATCAAGGCAACAAGCAGAGTTCGATCGATTTTTCCGATTACATCCGGCAACACAAGCGTTTTCTGCCTAACGTAAGCATCATCGGCGTCACCGACGCTACTGGCGCCATTCTGTTCAGCAGTGAATCCCTGGACGGGAAGCCGATCAATGTCAGTGACAGGGATTACTTCATCCAGGCACGCACCGAACGGAATTCGGAACTCATCGCCACCGGTCCGATCCAGGATCGCATCAACGGGACCTGGAGCATCGTGCTCGCCCGTCGAGTCGACACCGCCGACGGCCGTTTTGGCGGGGTGATTTTCGCGACGTTGGCGACAACGCATTTCAACGAGCCCCTGTCATCCATTGAACTCGGCGCGCAAGGTGCCGCAACGATACGCGCCCTCGATCTGGCCCTGGTTCATCGCTTTCCGGACACCAAGGGCGCCGTCGGGAACAGATCGGTCTCCAAGGAGCTTGCCGATCATCTGCAGGCCTCTCCGATGGAGGGAGCGTATGTCGCAAAAACGCAACTCGACGGGATTGAGCGCATCAACGTCTATCGCAAACTTGGGCAATACCCGTTTTACATTCTTGTCGGGCTCGCCACCGACGATTTGCGGGAAGCATCGAGAACCGAAATCCTGTTCCTTCTTGGGCTGGGAACACTGGCTGTCCTGGCCGCCATGTTCGCAACCTTGCTGGCGTATCGCACATACCGTCGGCAGGCCGATGATCTCGATGAACGTCGACGGATGGACGAGGAATTGAATCGGCTCCTTGCGGAAAGAACGAAGCTGAACGACGAACTCGTTCTGCGCGCCAGCGATGCCGAAGCGGCCAATCGCGCGAAGAGTGAATTCGTCGCCAACATGAGCCATGAGATCCGCACTCCGATGAACGCCATTCTCGGACTCACCTATCTGCTCGAAAAAATCGCCTTGCCGGCTGACGCCACGGAAATGGTTCGCAGGGTCAAACAGGCCGGTCGAACGCTGCTCAGCATCATCAACGACATTCTCGATTTCTCCAAGATCGAGTCCGGCCGATTGGAAATCGAGCAAGCGCCATTCCGCCTCGGCGACGTGCTCGACAATCTTTCCACGATCATGTCGGCCAACGCGCAGGAAAAGGAGATCGAGCTCATCATCGCCATGCCTCCGAGCCGAACCCGGGCCTTGAGGGGCGATGCCCTGCGACTGGAGCAGATCCTGATCAACCTTACCGGAAACGCGATCAAATTTACCGAACGCGGGCACGTCGCCGTTTCAATCTCCGTAATCAACGAAAACGACAAGGAAATCACGCTACGCTTCTCCGTCAGCGACACGGGAATCGGCATTCCCGCCGAGAAGCAGAAGGAGATCTTTGCGCCGTTTCTTCAAGCCGACAATTCGACCAGCCGCCGCTATGGTGGATCGGGCCTGGGGCTGACGATCAGCCGGCGCCTGGTGGAAGCAATGGGCGGTGAACTGCAGTTGACGAGCGTACTGGGCAGCGGTAGCGAGTTCTGGTTCGTCCTGACCTTCGAAAGGGCGCAGGATGGCTTGTTGTCCTCGCCTGGGCTGGCCAACCTGCCCGTGCTGATCGCGGAGCACAACCCGATCACCCGGGAAGCGCTGCGCGGCATCGTCGACGGATTGGGGTGGCATCCGATGACGGTCGGGTCCGGCATGGAAGCGATCTCGTATATCAAGTCGAGGAGATCGAACACCCGCGCCGGCATGGAGATACTGCTCATCGACTTCAAGATTCACGACATGGACGGCCTGGCGACAGCCAAGACCATCCGGAACGAACTCAAGGATGCGTCGGACCCCATCATCATCATGGTTACCGCCTTCTCGAACAATCAGTTCCTGGACCACCCGGACAGCCATTTTGCCGACGCGATACTCGCCAAGCCCGTCACTCCCTCGACCTTGTTCAACGCTGTATCACGGGCCATCCGCGTCCGCCAGGGAGGCGAAGAACAGGCACCCACGCGTGCCGACCGGCGCTTGGTCGGGCTCCGCGTTCTGGTCGTGGACGACAGCGAAATCAACCGCGATGTCGCCCAGCGCGTTTTCAACCTGGAAGGCGCGAATGTCATTCTCGCCAGCGACGGGCAGCAGGCCGTCAACTGGCTGCTCACGCACCCCAACGAGATTGACGTCGTTCTGATGGACGTCCAGATGCCCGTCATGAACGGCTACGAAGCCACACGCCGGATCCGCTGCGAACCGGCACTGGCCGATCTGCCCGTTATCGCGTTGACGGCGGGGGCGTTCCTCGAACAGCAGGAGTTGGCGAACGAAGCCGGAATGAACGGTTTCATTGCCAAGCCCTTCGATGTCGATGCGGCCATTGCGTTGATCATCAAGGTTACGGGACATATCGCCACCACGCCTCCGGACCTGCCCCCAGCGCAAGAGGAGGCCACGCACTCTGCTGACGATCAACTTCCAGGACTCGACATCGGCGCCGGGTTGGCCCGTGTGAGAGACAGAGCGGCCTATCAGAGACTGTTGACCCGTTTCGCGACTGAAAACTGCGATGTCGTATCCAGAATCCTGAGCCACGACAGGCAGGGCGGGGCAAAACTGGCGCATAGACTCAAGGGCGCAGCGGGGAATCTCGCCATCGAGGACGTTGCCCGCCTCGCCGCCCAGTTGGAACGGGAACTGGCCTCTGGCTCGGATTCCGCGAATACGCTGAACGATCTTCAATCCGCATTGGATACCGCAATCGCAAGCATACAAAGGTACATATTCTCCCCTGCCGAGAGTTAGAAAATGAGACTTCCCGAAGGGCGAACGTGGCAACTGGCCGCTCTCGTCACCGCTAATATCGCAGTCATCACTCTCGTCGTTTTCGGACTCGGTCAGCTTTATGAACGAACCAACCGCGAGGCCGAGATTCGCAGCCAGAACATCGCCTTGGCGGTGGATCTGCAGTTAAGCAATGAAATCAGCAAGATCGATCTTTCGCTGCAAACCGTGGCGGCCGAACTTGACTACCATCTCAGGAAAGACAGGACCGAGCACGAGCAACTCGTAAGAGCATTGATTGCGCGGCAGAAAGCCGCACTGCCGGAAGCCGAAGCGTGGAGCATCACCGACGCTGAGGGAACAATCCTCTTTCATGAAGGAAGCGGAACAAGACCCTCTTTCACTGCGGCCGATCGCGATTATTTTCTCGACCTAAAATCCGGGCGGATAACGGGACTGGCCGTTTCCAGGCCGCTCAAGAGTCGACTGACCGGAAACTGGGTGGTCATACTCGCGCGTGCCTTCAGAGACTCGGAGGGCCGATTTGACGGGATCGTCGTCGTGCCGTTGCCGGTGAAAAGTCTCAACCGGATGCTGCAAGGCTTTGAGCTGGGAAAGCGTGGCGTCATTAACCTGCGCGACGCCGATATGGGATTGATAACCCGCTTTCCGGAGCGTGAGGGCAACTATCAGGCGGCGATTGGTGATACTCGCGTCTCCCGGACCTTACTGGACCGGCTGGCGGCCGGTCAGACCCAGGGAACCTACCGTGCCGTTGCGCCGTTCGATAATCTCGAGCGGGTATTCAGCTTCCGTAAGCTCAGCAATGCTCCGATCCATGTGCTGGCAGGAATATCGAAAGAGGATTTTCTCGAAGAATGGCGGAATACCGCGTGGCAAGTCTCCAGTGTCGTGCTCCTTCTCCTGGTCGCGTGCAACGCGGCGGTCGTGTTGTTCTATCGGCAATTGCGCTTGCAGCAGCAAACTGCGCTTGCCTTGCGCGAAGGCAACGCCCGCCTCGAAACGTCATTGCAGCACTTGCGCGAGCGTGACGACGCCCTGCTGGCCGCTCAGCAAGCGGGGCTGCTGGGGACGTATTCACTGGATATTGCCACGGGGATATGGGCGTGCTCCGAGCAGATGGACAGCATTTTCGGTATCGATGCGGGTTTCCCGCACACCGTCGAGGGATGGGAACAGTTGATGCACCCCGACGACCGCGACAGGATGGTCCGGCACTTTTCCACCGAGGTTGTTGAAAAGCGCGGTGCTTTCGATCAGGAGTATCGCATTGTCCGCCCATGCGACGGACGAACGGTTTGGGTTCATGGTCTGGGGCGGCTGGATTTCGACCTTGCGGGTCAGCCGGTGCGCATGAGCGGAACCATTCAGGACGTGAGTGCCCGGCGCGCTACCGATGATCGCTTGCATCTGGCTCAGGAAGTATTCCTGAACACGACGGAAGGGGTCCTGATCACCGACAAACAAGGCACCATTCTCGAAACCAATCCGGCATTCACGCGGATTACCGGGTATTCGGCCGAAGAAGCCAAGGGCCAGAATCCGCGCATTCTCAAGTCCGGCGCTCAGGACGCGGCATTCTACGTTACGCTGTGGAGAGTCCTTCTCACGACCGGGCGCTGGGATGGCGAGCTCATCAACCTCCGCAAGGGCGGAGTGACCTACATCCAGCACACACGCATTTTCTCGATCTACGATGCCCATGGCAACATCGTACGCTTCGCCGCTGTGATTTCAGATATCACCCGATTCAAGGAAAACCAGCAGCGTCTTGAACATCTGGCCTACTTCGATGCCCTGACCGGCCTGCCGAACAGAACTCTGCTCGCCGAGCGGATGCACCAGGCCATGATTGAATGCCATAGACATACTGGCCGGCTATTGGCAGTTTGCTGCATCGACCTTGACGGATTCAGGGACATCAACGAGCGTCTGGGGCACCATATCGGCGATCGGTTTCTTGTGGAGGTTGCCCAACGCCTGAGCCGCGGCACAGGTGCCGGCGACACAGTTGCCCGCCTCGGTGGCGACGAATTTGTCGTGCTCTTCTGTACACTGAAGGACCAGAGCGATGCGACCGAAGCCGTTACCCGCCTTCTGGCGACGTCGGAGGAAGCGTACACACTGGACGGGTTCCACGCGGAAATCACCCTGAGCATCGGCGTAGCCCTGTATCCCGCAACCGACACCGAAGAGCCGGATGTCCTCCTGCGCCAAGCCGATCAGGCCATGTACGACGCCAAACGGCACGGAAAGAACCGCATGTGCTTCTTCGATGCGGAAAGCGAACGGGACCAGCGTGAACATCAGGCGTTCCACGATCGGCTCGTCCAGGCACTGGCGCAAGGGGAGTTCCGGCTCCACTATCAGCCCAAGGTCTGCCTGCGCAGCGGTTCCGTCACCGGCGTGGAGGCTTTGCTGCGCTGGCAGCACCCGGAGCGCGGCCTGCTACCGCCAATGGAATTCCTGCCGGCCATCGAAACCTCCGAATTGACGCTCCCCCTGGGCGAGTGGATTCTGCACGAAGCGCTGCGCCAGCAACGGTGCTGGCAGACTCAAGGGCTGTCGATCAACGTGAGTGTCAACATCTTCGGCCTCCATCTGCAACGCGCGGATTTCGTCGAACGCCTCGACGCCATCTTGCGCGAACACCCCGACGTCGATCCCCGTACTCTCGAACTGGAAGTGGTCGAAACAACAGCCCTGGAGAACCTGGAAGAGGTTACGGCACGCATCCAGGGCTGCATGGAGCTCGGCGTAGGCTTCGCGCTCGACGACTTCGGAACGGGCTATTCATCGCTGACCTACCTGCGGCAACTGCCGGTCGGCTTGGTCAAGATCGATCGCTCGTTCGTGCGCGACATTCTTGATAACCCGGACGATCGGTCGCTCGTTGAGAATATTGTCGGCATGGCCCATACCCTGGGACGGCAAGTCGTCGCCGAGGGCGTGGAGACAGCCGAACATGGTGTGCTGCTCATTCGCTGCGGTTGTGACAGCGCGCAAGGGTACGGCATTGCCCGGCCGATGGCGCCCGAAAACCTGCCGGAGTGGGTAGCCCGATGGAAAAGGCCCAAAGAGTGGGAACAAACTGTTTCCAACGGGTTTCCGTTTTCTGGAACCACGTAGACAGCTTCGATGCACAGAACGCTTGGACAAGCCTGTGGAGAAGAACTGGATAAGTGCCGTAGGGTCTTCACGAAGAAGGGAAATGTGTCGCTGCCCGAAAAACAGGCAACCGAGAAATCCGATGCCCGGCGACGGACATTACAAACCGTTACGCGATCGGTGATAACACGTACAGACAGAACACCGGGCGCCCCCTAAGATGCACCCATTGCTTCAGCGTCCCCCGCTGACAATGTTTGACCCTCCCTGACCCATCGCAAAGATGGGATTGATATCCCGAGCCACACCGGCTCGGGATTTTTTTTGCCAAAATCGCTCGAGGCGGCTTGGGGTCTCGACCGCTTCGGCTTCAAACCGAACTGCCGAATGGACGCCGCCCCGCCCACGCCACCTCCACACGACCGTGAATTGCGTCTGCCACCCACAAGGTCACCAGCCAGGCGGTCAAGAATCCGATGACAGCCATGGAAACACTCTCCGGCCATAACCGGGCGACGATCGTTCCCACAATCAGAACAATCGGGTAGTGAATCAGGAACACCGAGTAAGAGATACGGCTGAGCCAGCCGACGAATCGAGCGAGGCCGTTGTCCGTCCGGCACCTTGAGTGCAGCCCAAGGCCAAGAAAGGCTGCGGCCAGCATCGCGGCGATCAGCGGCTTGCGCCAGTCAAGCGCCAACGCCAGCACAAAAATCAACAGCATGACGATCATCCATGGTTGCTTCGATCTTCCCGCTGTAGCCCATTGCATCATGACCCCAAGCGCATAGGTTCCGAAGAAGAAGACTCCCCATGATTCAAGGGTGTCGTCGCGGTTGAACCAGAGCAATGACAACGTAGCCAACCCGACGATGAACGACAAACCCAGGGTCTGGGCATCCATCCTCAGCACCTGTGCGAGGCGCTGAGCGGCCCACAGCAGCAAGAGCAGCATGCAGTACAACTGCAAGTCGATGGCCACGTACCAAACTCCCGTCGTCAACGCATCCACCCCGGCAATGTCATGAATGAGCAAGACATGAAACAGCACCTGCTTGAGCGAAGGGGCTGCCGGGGTGTCCGGATCGGACATCAGTAAGCGTGCAAACGCCGACAACACAATGGCCAGTGCGAGCGCCACCACATAGGGGCGAACCAGCCGGACGTATCGGCGCCAGGCCAGTCGGGCCAATTCCGCCCCCGACGAATCGAATGAAAGCTGGTGCGGTTGTGGCGCCAAAGAGCGCGCCGCAAGAAAGCCTCCAAGCACCAGAAATGCCTGAACAGCCAGTCGCCCGTCGTTGTAAAGCCAGTCGAACAGGCTTGCCGCATGGGGGTAGACCGTCCGGGCCATCGGGCCATAGGAGATGAAGTGATGCCAGACGATCAACTGCGAAGCCACCGCCTTGATGACGTCAATTATCGATAGCGAGTTCGGGACAGGTCTCATCGCCGGGCTGAGGGGCAAGAACACCCCTGCTCCATCTCAATCCACTGAACACAAAACCCGGCGAACATCGCCAACAATCCGGTTGCCAACAGTGCCGGAATGATCATGCCGCCTCCAGGAAATTGCCGCTTTTGCGACCGATGTAGCGCACGCACTCTCGCGTCGTATCAATGCATCCGCCATCCAGATACTCGCCGGAGTTGTCCCGATAGCGCAGCATTCTGTCGAGAATAATCTCGGTCATTAACGGATCACTCAGCGTCGTCAGCACATTCCTATCCACTTCCGCTTCGTCTATTTGCGGCACGCCGTCCGCGTCGACGTACAGCCCGTGGCGCCAGTGAAAGATTTCAATGCATTTGGTATCCAGAGTATACGGTTGAGAACGCTTCCAGAAGTTGGAGAAGTATCCGCTTCCCAGATAGAAAACCCAGGAACCTTCGTACCCGCCAACGTCAGAGGATAGAGGGTCGGGATTGCGGAACCAGACTCGGTCGCCTGGCACATAGAATCGTTTCGGCAACGGTTTTTCCATCGAGCCATACTCGCGGAGAAACACATCGTGAAACCTTCTCGACTTGATGGCCTCGGTTTCCATTTGTTCCTGCAGTCGGGCGAGCAGGAAGCTGTCTGTCTGCTCCAGTTCCAGTGCCAGAGCCAGCAGCGTCACGTATTCGGTCGCCCGATAACACGAGAAGGAGTAGGACATCCCCGACACGCACGGTTGCGTCGCTTCCCGAAGCGCCCGGATGATCGGTTTCCCGGCCTTGACGACAAACCCGCGTTCCTCGGAATAATCCCAATAGTCTTTCGGGCGTTCCGCCTCTTTGGCGCTGAACGCCAGTTGGGTACGCCACGCTTCGCGCACAATGTTCCGCCTCACGCGGACTGCGCAGAGGAACTCATCGAAGCTTTGATAAAGAAACTCTTCGGGACTGCCGAACATGGCAATCATGATTTCGAGTTCCAGTTCTCCTTCGTGGCAGCGAGGCTGGATATTCAGGAGCTCCGCAATTCTTGCCGTATCGCGGTTCGGCCCCCATTTCTCCAGCACTTCCCCTCGCAACGTTAGTCGGCAACCGCCGTTGCACGCGGTTATCACGACAAGCGGTTCAACCCGCCCGTCGCCGAGTGCCCGGAAAATTCCATCGGAGACGCAGCCGTATTCTCCGCGGATGAATACCCCTAATGTCTCCGTACCGATACATTCACTTGATCGATCCAAGTTCCCCTCCTTGGCGCCTTCACGAGCGCAGGCTCTGAATGCAACCTTTTTGTCATGGCACGCGGTCCTGCGCGCTCCACACTACCGACCGTCCGCCCCCGGGTCTTTGCCCGATTTGTGCGCAGCGGCCTGCCCTCGGTGCATCTCTCAAAGGAGCACCTTATTGTTTTGTCCTGCACGCCAAGACCGGAACCGAGCTGATCCGTTTGTCTTGTCTGCTACGCGGATTCCGGTGTGGACGAATCCTGTCGGAACCGGTGGCGATTCAAATGCGTGGCTTCGCCAAATCCCAGAATGGCTGTCTGGGTCGCCAGCGGCCCGATGAGTTGCAGCAGCAGTATCGTCGCCATCAATGATCCGGCGAGATCGGCCTCCAGAGTCCCATAGAGCGATTGAGTACTCGACAGAAGCACCAGCGCGACACTCGACATCGGCTGCAATCCGATGGCGGCGAAGCCGGCGACACGCGGAGTCATTCCGAGCGCGTTCCGGCAGGTGCGTAAGGCCAGAAATTGGGCGGCGAAGCGCGCCACCACGATTGAAACGGCAATCGGCCAATAGCGAGGCACCAGACCGATGTCCAGAGCGGCCCCGGCCAGAACAAACGTGATGACCAGGAATATTCGCGCGTCGCTGGCAATGCGGATGGCGACGACAGAATTCTTGCGATCCAGAATTTTCGTCAGGTAGCCAAAGACCAACATCGGAAAGAAGACCGACAGGTCGAGAGACAAGGCCATGCCGACCCCGAACACGATCGTTCCGATGATGAGCAAGTGCTGGTGATCAGACTGTCGTCCGAGACGCTTTGCCCCACGCAGCACCACGGCGGCACACCCAGCCCCAAGTGCGACGGAACGGAGGATCTTCTGCATTGCCCCGGCAAGGACATCGCCGCTGAAGTATCCCTGGGACAGCGCGAGTGTCGAGGTGGCCCAAGTAACCCCTGCAAAAGCCAAAGATCCGTTGATGGCAACCAAGGTCAGGAGCAGACCCGTGTTGTCGCCCTTGGCTCCAACATCGCTTGTAGTGGCAATGGTGATTGCCGGAGAGGTTGCCAGACACAATGCCGCCGCAAAAATTGAGGTCTTGAGCGGAAACCCCCATGCCGCCAAAGTGACGGCAATGGCGGTCGCACTGACCAGCGAAATTGCGCCTCCGACTTTGAGGCGATTCCAACTCGTAGACGCGGAGGTACGCGGAACCATGTAACCGAGTTCGAACAGAATCAGTCCCAGCGCCAGATCGATGAACAACTGCGCGGATTCGATATGCCCGCGGGTGATCCACTTCAGGCCGCTTTGCCCAAGCAACAGCCCGAACACGACATAACCAGTCGTCCGCGGAAGCGCTAGCACGCGACGAGAGACCTCGCCTGCGCAAAGCCCACCGAGCAGTACAATCCCGAACAACTGAACCGAGTTCAATAGCAATTCGTTCTCGCAGACATGAGCGGAGCCTAAAAAAACGACCACCGAAAATATACATTGGAAAGAAATGTATATTAGACTCCAAGAACGCACAACCCTTCACCTGCCATATGAAGAAACACGACCCAATTCGCGCACAACTCGCGCTGGATGTCCTACAGCAGTTTCGTGTTATCTACGGCTCGATGCGGCAGCATTTCCGAGACGTCGAAAATCGATGCGGCCTCCCCGGATCGCAGATGTGGGTATTGCAGGAAGTGCAGCAGGAACAAGGCATCGGTATAACGGAACTGGCTGCGCGGATGGGAATCCACCAATCGACATGCAGCCTGATCGTCGAAAAACTGGTTGAAAGCGGCCACGTATCCAAAGTCCGCGGCAAGAGCGACCGCAGAAGGATCGGACTGCAACTTTGCCCCCCCGCTCTCGAGGCGTTGTCGCGGCTGCCAGGACCGGCGGAGGGCATACTGCCGGCAGCATTGTCCGGATTACCAGAAGTCGCCTTAAAAACTTTGCAAATCAATTTACATGAACTGACCGTGCATCTGTCTCACAAGAATGACGCGTTTGCATCAAAACCACTTGCAGACATCATGCGCAATTCCGACACCGGAGAGTGACTCGTTGCACAGCCGGCCGATCGATCGGATAACAATATGATTCAGAGCATCCTTGCAGCTCCGTGGGTAGCCGTAATCCTGGTAATGATCTTCGCCCTTCTGTGGATCGCAGCCGGAATACGGATTCGGAAAGAACGTCACGTCGATGTAAACCGAAAGCAAACAGAAAAGAAGTAAAAATCCGCCCCATACACTCCGGGGTCGCCAATGACCTTGTTAATCCGGAACTCAAACGCCCTCTCGGAACCCCGGCGATGGACGTGGCACCGCAAGCCATCGACTACAGGATCAAGGTAGAATGGCGCCCCTGACGGGGGCACCCGATCGGCGCGCATTGATACGTCAATACGCCGCTGACCGCATGCTCCCGTTTCTGCTAACACCTCCGTTCAATCCACTCCATGCTGCGGCCTCGCTGGAAAGCCAGGCCACAAAGTACTCAATGACTTACGCCAATAGCTCCCCGAAGAACATTCCCAACCGCTGGATCATTTGCCTGCTGGGTATCGCCCTGCAGATTTGCCTGGGCACCGCCTACGCGTGGTCCTATTTTCAGAAGCCGCTGGGCGACGCGTTCGGCTGGTCCAACAGCATGACTGCCTGGGCCTTCTCTCTGGCGATCTGCTTTCTCGGCATCGCTGCCGCCTGGGGTGGCACCAAACTGGCCAGCGTCGGACCGACCAAACTGTCCATGTCCGGTGGCGTGCTGTTTGGACTGGGCTACCTGCTCGGCGCGCTGGCTCTGTCGATGAAATCGCCTGCCATGCTGTTCATCGGCTACGGCGTGATCGGCGGCTGCGGGCTGGGTCTCTGTTACGTCACCCCCGTGGCCACTGTTGCCAAATGGTTTCCGGACAAGAAAGGCTTGTCCACCGGCCTGGTGATCATGGGCTTTGGCCTTGGCGCTCTGGCGATGTCCAAGCTTTTCGCGCCCCTGCTCTACGACTACTTCAAGTCCGGAGTCGAACTCATCTACGTCACAGCGGATGGAAAAGCAGCACTCCAGAATCCCGAAGCGCTCCAGGCGATCCTGACCAAGCTGTTCGCCGCGCTCGGCGTCATCTTCCTGATCCTTACGGTGCCGTTGGGCTGGTTCCTGCGCAACCCACCCGAGGGCTACGTTCCCGCCGGATGGAAGCCCGCGTCTTCGCATGCGGACCCCAAAGCTCTTGCCATCACGCGACTGCGCGCCGCGGACTGCATCCTGTCCGGCCGTTTTCTTCTGATGTGGCTGGTGTTCTTCTGCAATATTACGGCCGGGATCGCCATCATCGGTTTCCAATCGCCGCTATTTCAGGATCTGTGGCGCAAGCTCGACAGTTCCCTCGATATCAAGACCCTCGCCGCCTACGGCGCAACGCTGATCGCCGTGACCTCGCTGTTCAACGGAATCGGACGCTTCTTCTGGGGGTGGATATCGGACAAGATCGGGCGCACCAGAACGTTCTCGATCATGCTCGGCAGCCAGATTCTCGTCTTTGCCGTACTCGCGCACACCGCCAGTCCGCTACTTTTCGCCGCGTTGTTCTGCTACATCCTGCTGTGCTATGGCGGCGGCTTTGGCACCATGCCGAGTTATATCCTCGACGTGTTCGGCGCCAAGTTGATGCCGGTCGTCTACGGCATGATCCTTACCGCCTGGTCGGCCGGGGGAATCGTCGGGCCGCAGATGCTCGGCTTCATCACCGACAAGTGGCCGAAAGACGCCAGCTACTATAGCTTCCTTGCCGGTACGGCCTTCGTTTCGATTGGCTTCCTCGCCACTTTCCTGCTCAGCAACGAACGTTTCGAGAAAAGGTAGTCCCCTCTCACGCAGACATACTGTATATATTTACAGTTACCTTGTAGTCGGTTATTCTCCTCGTCGACCTCGCCACCTGTCGGCGAGATGCGACAGAGGAGAAGACTCATGAATCAGTTTCAGGAATGGTTTGACAAGTTGGTCGGCGTAGCTTCGGAGACGTACGATCGTCAGCGCCTGGCTGAATCCCTTTTTCGCAGGCCGTTGTTCGACGCTGCCGCATTCCAGACTCCGGCCTGCTGGCGCCGAAAAGCCGCCCCCGGACTTCGCCGCTCGATGCGGACGGGTCGTTGACCCGGAAAAGTTGCCGACTGCGCCCCCAACCACAATCCTTTCGACGTGCTGCCCGGAATCGCTCCACGCCTGGCCCCTCCCCCGGCCGAGACGCCCATGCCGGCCGCCCGCCGCATCGCGCATCTCGACATGGACGCCTTCTTCGCCTCCGTCGAACTGCTGGCGTACCCTGAATTGCGCGGCGAGGCCGTAGTGGTGGGAGGACGCAGCATTCATCAGCCACGCATATCGCCTGACGGCACAAGGGTCTTTGCCCGGTTGCGTGACTACGGGGGCCGCGGCGTCGCCACGACGTCGACCTACCCGGCACGTGCCTTGGGCGTTTTCTCCGGCATGGGATTGATGAAATCTGCCCAGTTGGCACCAGACGCCATCCTCCTGCCCGCCAACTTCGATGCCTACCGGCATTATTCTTCCCGATTCAAGGCCGCGGTCGCGGCCGTTGCGCCGTGCATCGAAGACCGCGGGATCGACGAGATCTACATTGACCTGAGCGATCACCAGGAGGACTCCGAAACACTGGCGCGCAAGCTGCAGCAAGCGGTATTCGACGCAACGGGACTCACGTGTTCGGTCGGCATCTCGCCGAACAAGCTGCTTTCGAAAATTGCCTCGGATCTCAACAAACCGAACGGATGCACGATCCTTCATTCCGAAGATGTGCCCACGCGCATCTGGCCACTGCCGGTCGGCAAGATCAACGGGATCGGCCCGAAAGCGCAGGAAAGACTCCACCGCCACGACATCCGCACCATCGGCGAACTGGCGGCGACACCGGCGGAGCAATTGGTGTCTCTCTTCGGCCAGACGACAGGTCGCTGGATGCACCGGGCCGCACAGGGCATCGACGACCGGCCGGTGGTCGTTGAATCCGAGCCGAGATCGATCAGCCGCGAGACCACGTTCGAGCGCGATCTGCATGCCCGTGACGATCGGGGCGAACTCTCGACCGTCTTCACCGCGCTGTGCCTGCGCGTCGCCGATGATCTGCAACGCAAGGGGTACGCCTCGCGTACGGTAGGGATCAAGTTGCGCTACGCCGATTTTCAGGTCGTCACGCGCGACATCACGCTCCCCGGGGGTATCGCCGACGGCGCCCGGATCCGCCAGGCAGCGGGGCTGTGCCTCAAGCGCGTCCCGCTGACCCGGAAAATCCGCCTCCTCGGCGTTCGGGCCGGCGGATTGGTGCGGTTGTCGGAAGCGGCTCAAGATAGCGGCGAAGCGCAGGGCCATCTGCCGTTCTGAAGGAATAGCAAGCGCGAGCGCTGGTTCCCGGATTACGTCGCCCGACTCGTTGCCAAGGCAATCTGCGGTACGGCAAATCACGGGGGACACGCTACAATATGGGTCTTTCAAAATATCGCGAGAGACTCCCGTGGCTGCAACCATCCTGCAAAAGATTCCCGCCGGCGAGCGCGTCGGCATCGCCTTCTCCGGTGGCTTGGACACCTCCGCCGCTGTCCATTGGATGCGCGGCAAGGGCGCCATCCCCTGCGCCTACACCGCCCACCTCGGCCAACCCGACGAAAGCGATTACGACGAAATCCCGCGCAAGGCCAAGCTCTACGGCGCCGAGATCGCCCGCCTGATCGACTGCCGCCCGCAACTCGTGGCCGAGGGCATTGCCGCCATCCAGTGCGGCGCCTTCCACATCAAGACCGGCGGCGCCACCTATTTCAACACCACGCCGCTGGGCCGCGCGGTCACCGGCACCGCGCTGGTCGTGGCGATGAAGGAAGACAACGTCAACATCTGGGGCGACGGTTCGACCTACAAGGGCAACGACATCGAGCGCTTCTACCGCTACGGCCTGCTCGCCAACCCGGCGCTGCGCATCTATAAGCCGTGGCTCGACCAGGATTTCATCGACGAACTCGGTGGCCGCAAGGAGATGAGCGAATACCTCATCACCAATGGGTTCGACTACAAGATGAGCGTCGAAAAGGCCTACTCGACCGATTCGAACATCCTCGGCGCGACGCATGAAGCCAAGGATCTGGAATTCCTCAAAAACGGCATCAACATCGTCAACCCGATCATGGGCGTCGCCTTCTGGCGCGAAGGGGTCGAGGTCAAGCCAGAGACCGTCACCGTGCGCTTTGAAGAGGGCGTGCCGGTGGCCATCAACGGCCAGACTTTTGCCAACGCCGTCGAGCTCTTCGCCGAGGCCAACGTCATCGGCGGCGGCCACGGCCTCGGCATGAGCGACCAGATCGAGAACCGCATCATCGAAGCCAAGAGCCGCGGCATCTACGAAGCCCCGGGCATGGCCCTGCTGCACATCGTCTATGAACGTCTGATCACCGGCATCCACAACGAGGACACCA
This sequence comes from Selenomonadales bacterium, assembly GCA_029975165.1. Lineage (GTDB taxonomy): Bacteria > Bacillota > Negativicutes > Sporomusales > UBA7701 > Anaeroselena. The sequence goes on along the minus strand of JARKPR010000047.1, from coordinate 101,657 downwards.
TCGAGCAGTACCGCATTAACGGCCTGCGTCTCGGCCGCCTGCTCTACCAGGGCCGCTGGTTCGACCCGCAGACCCTGATGCTGCGCGAAACCGCCCAGCGCTGGGTGGCGCGCGCCATCACCGGCGAGGTCACGCTGGAACTGCGCCGCGGCAACGACTACTCGATCCTGGACACCGCGAGCCCGAATCTCACCTACGCCCCCGAGCGCCTGTCGATGGAAAAGGTCGAAGATGCCGCCTTCACGCAGACCGACCGCATCGGCCAGTTGACGATGCGCAACCTCGACATCTCCGATACGCGCCACAAACTCGGCATCTATACCCGCAGCGGCCTGCTCGGCTCGCAGTCGGACGGGAGCATTCCCCTGCTGACGAGCGGCGAAGAGAAGAAGTAAGAGTATTCCTATGTGGCGCAAAGCCCGCCGCCCGGCGGGCTTTTTTTACGCCTGAAAGCGCTGTTCCAGAAGAACATGCCCCCCGACGCTTCGATGCGCTGACCGTTGATCCAGCGATTGCCTTCCGACAACGCTCGCCGATACATACCCGAATCACCCGACGCAGAAAACTCGTACCAGAAGTAGTTGACACACACAATTTCTGTAGTAGTATTACACGCATACACCGAAATACATGTAGTTTTACGACACCACTCAAGGCAGGCAGTTATCCATTCCCGGATGAACGGGTGATTCGATGTTCCTCAGATACAACTCAGGAGGTAGTCATGTTCAAGAAGTTGGTATTAGCTGCATCATTGGTGCTGGTTGGAACCACATCGGCATTGGCGCAAACGGCCGACAAGATCGTCATCAAGGTTGGTTACGGAACAGCCGGCGGACCGATCCATGAAGGAGCGCTGGAACTCAAGAAACGGCTGGAGGGGGCCAACAGCCGTCTCGACGTCCAGGTATTCCCGGGCGGGGCTCTCGGTTCGGAAGGCGAGATCATCGGCCAACTGCAGACCGGAATGACCGATATGCTGATGACGACGACCGGGCCACTTGGACAGCAGAACCCGATTTACTACGTGCTGGAAACACCGTACATCTTCATCAACGACGCCCAAGTGGACAAGGTGCTCGATGGCCCCGCAGGCGCGAAGCTGTTGAAAGGCATGGAGGCAAAGGGACTGGTCGGCCTGGCTTTCTGGGAAAACGGCTTCCGCCACCTGACCAACTCCCGCAGCGCGACCAAAACGCCTGAGGACGCCAAGGGCTTGAAGATCCGCGTTATGGAGAACAAGGTCCATCTGCTGGCCTTCAAAACCGCCGGCCTGAACCCGACGCCGATGGCCTGGGGCGAAGTGTACGCCGCTCTGCAGCAGAAGGTAATCGACGGCCAGGAGAACCCGATCGCGGTCATCCACTCCTCGAAGCTCTACGAAGTCCAGAAGTACCTGGCGCTGACCGGCCACGTCTATTCGCCGGCGCCGATCATCGTCAGCAAGAAGAGATGGGACCAGATGCCCAAGGAAGACCAGGAAATCTTCCGCAAGACCGCCCTCGAAGTGGCCCAGTTCCAGCGCAAGATCAACCGCGACGCCGAAGAGGCCAAGATCAAGGAGATGGAAGCCAAGGGCTTCACGGTCACCCGCGACGTCGACAAGGCGGCCTGGCAGAAGGCCATGCAGCCGGCTTTCGACGAATTCGCCAAAGAGTTCGGCAAGGATAAGATCGACGCCATCATAAACACCAAATAGTCCCCCCGGCAATAGCCGTTTCCGATGGCAATACTAGATCGGAAGCGGCTTATTGCTATCATCGAAGGGCAAATGAAGCAGGCGTGATGTCGCTGCCGAATTTGCCGATGGCGGGCATAAAATAGGGTAGAAATGCGCAAGCGAAAGAGGAGGGCTTATGAGCAAAAAGAAAGTGACCATCCCCGAGCTGCAGGAAATGAAAAAGACGGGTAGAAAGTTTAAAATGATAACCGTCTACGACTATCCCTTCGCCCGGATTGTCGACAGCTCCGCTCTGGAACTCATTCTGGTGGGCGATTCCCTCGGCATGGTCATCCAGGGCCACGACGGCACCATTCCGGTAGAGATGGAGGATATGCTCTATCATGTGAAGGCCGTCCGGCGTGGGGCGCCCAATACCTTCGTCGTCGGCGACATGCCGTTCATGTCGTACCAGGTGGGCCGGAAGGAGGCTATCCGCAACGCCGGCCGGCTGCTGAAGGCCGGCGCCGACTGCGTCAAGATGGAGGGCGACATGAGGGTGGTCGACAAGGTGGCGGCCGTGGTGGGCGCCGGTGTCCCCGTCATCGCCCATATCGGCCTCACGCCCCAGACGGCGGCGATGTTCGGCGGCTTCAAGGTGCAGGGAAAATCGGCCGCGGCGGCCGAAAGCCTGCTGCAGCAGGCTCTCGCCATGGAAAAGGCAGGGGCGTTCGCCATCGTCCTGGAGTGCATCCCGGCGGCGCTGGCCAAGCTTATCGACGAGCGGCTGTCGATCTGCACGATCAGCTGCGGCGCCGGCCCGCATGCCACGGCGCAAAACCTCAACGCATACGACGTACTGGGCATCTTCGACAAGTTCGTCCCCAAGTTTGTGAAGCAGTACGGCCAGCTGGGCGGGCAGATGCTGGAAGCCTTCAACAATTGGGGCCGGGAAATCGACGCAGGGATCTACCCGGAGGCCAAGCACTGCTTCACGATGAACGAAGAGGACCTAAAAGGGCTTTACGGGGAAGGATAGCGCAATATACCTAGGACGGTGAAGATTTATGGGCGACCATCAATTTAGTCTGAAATACGGAAAAACGGCATTGCCGCTGCGTATTCCCGAAGAGCAGCTGGTCTGCGAGATCGTCGGCAAGGAGGTGCCCCCGCTCCCGGACCTGCAAAAGGCCGTCCGCGAGGCGCTGGCCCGCCCCATCGACGCGCCGCCGCTCCGGGAGCTTGCCCGCCCCGGGGAAAAGGTCGTCATCACGGTGAGCGACATCACCCGGAGCTGGCAACGGATGGACCTGATTCTGCCGGTTATGCTGGATGAGCTGAACGCGGCCGGCGTTGCCGACGGGGATATCACCATCTTGATCGTCGTCGGCGCCCACCGCCAGAACAGCGAGGGCGAAATCGGCGACCTGTGCGGCGCAGGCGTCTGCCGGCGGGTGCGGGTGCTGAACCATGACGCCTGGGACGACGCCAACATGGTCTACCGCGGGAAAACGAGCCGCGGCACCGCGGTGCGGATTAACAGGCTGGTGGCCGAGGCCGACCGGGTTATCCTCACCGGCGGGATAATATATCACTACAACGCCGGGTTCGGCGGCGGCCGGAAGAGCATCCTGCCGGGGTGCAGCGCGGTGGGGACGATCCAGCGGAATCACCTGCTGCTGCTGGGCCCGAACCTCGGCGACGGCTCGGACCCGAACTGCATGTCGGGGAAGCTCAAGGGCAACGCGGCCCATGAGGACATGATGGAGATCGCCGCGTTCGTCAAGCCGGATTTCATTCTCAATATCGTGCCCACGGCCTGCGGCGGGGTGGCCGGCGTGTTCGCAGGCAACTGGGTTTCGGCCTGGCTCGCGGGCACGGAGCTGGCGGCCGAGCTATACGGCGTGGCCATACCCGCCAAGGCGGATATCGTGGTCACGACGGCGGGGGGCTATCCGAAGGACATCAACCTGTACCAGACGGGGAAAACGATGGACAACGCCTGCTACGCCGTGAAAAAGGGCGGCGTGGTGATTGTGCTCAGCGAGTGCCCGGATATTCACGAGCCGCAGGGCTTCGCGGACTGGTTCGAGCTCGGCGACAAGCTGGCGGTGGAAAAAGCGCTGCGGGCCGATTTTTCGCTGCCGGGGATGGTGGCCTTGAAGGAGATGGAGTGCAGCGACGTCGCGACGTTCGTCATGGTGACGCGGCCGGAGAACTTCGCGCTGGTGAAGAAGACGGGCATGATACCGGCCGCTACGCTGGACGAGGCGCTGGCCATCGCGCAGGAGAAGTGCGGGCTGAGCAAGCCGCGGTTCATCGTCATGCCCCAGGGAGCGAATACTCTGCCGCTGCTGGCGGGCAAGCCGCAGATCGGATAATGTTGCCGAGGCACGATGGGGGGACACAACAAGTGTCCTCCTTTTTCATTACCGGCCGTAAAAAAATCACGCCCGCGGCGGTGGCGGGCAAAAGGGACAAGCATGTTTTGGCAAGAATAGTTATAAGATATAATTTGCACGGGGGAGAAGCGACAGTGATAGCGGCAATCAGGGAGTTCCTGCAAAAACGGCACGAAATAAATACCCAGGCGCGGCGCATTCTGCGCTACATCGGCCCCGGCATCCTCGTCACCGTAGGCTTCATCGATCCCGGCAACTGGGCGACCAATCTGGCCGCCGGCGCGGGCTACGGCTACGTGTTGCTGTGGATGGTGACCCTGGCGACGGTCATGCTGATAATCCTCCAGCATAACGCGGCCCATCTGGGGATCGCCACCGGCCTGTGCCTGGCGGAGGCGGCCAGCGTGTACCTGCGGCCCTGGCTGTCGCGGACGGTTCTGCTGTCGGCGGTGGCTGCGGCGGTCGCCACCGCCATGGCGGAGATCCTGGGCGGGGCCATCGCGCTCAATATGCTGTTCCATATCCCGCTGAAGGCGGCGGCCGCCATTACGGCCGGCGTTTGCGGCTGGCTGCTGTGGTCGAATTCCTATCAGAAGCTCGAAAAGATGATCATCGGCTTCGTATCGCTGATCGGTCTGTCGTTCCTCTATGAATTGAGCCTTGTCAGCATCGACTGGCCGCAGGCGGCCGCCGGCTGGGTGACGCCGGCCATCCCGCCGGGCTCGATCGCCGTGGTGATGGGGGTGTTGGGGGCGGTGGTCATGCCCCACAACCTGTTCCTCCACTCCGAGGTCATCCAGAGCCGCCAGTGGAACCTGGAAGACGACCGGACGATCAAACGGCAGCTGCGGTACGAGTTTCTCGATACCCTGCTGTCGATGGGGATCGGCTGGGCGATCAACAGCGCGATGATCCTCGTCGCTGCGGCCGTGTTCTTCGCCAATCAGGTGCAGGTCAGCGAGCTCCAGCAGGCGGAGGAGCTGCTCCGGCCGCTGCTGGGGCAGGACGCGGCGCTGATGTTCGCCGTGGCGCTGCTGTTTGCGGGGCTCGCCTCGACGACGACGGCCGGCATGGCCGGCGGCAGCATTTTCGCCGGCATATTCAAGGAGCCGTACGACATCAAAGACAAGCATTCGTGGGTGGGGGTGGCGCTCACGTATGGGTTGGGGCTGGCCGTGCTGCTGTTTATCGACGATACCTTCCAGGGGCTGATTTACTCGCAGGTCGCCCTGAGCATCCAACTGCCGTGGACGATATTCCTGCAGATATATCTCACGTCCTCGCCGAAAGTGATGGGGAAATACGCCAATTCCCGGCTGCAGAAGGCGGCCTTGCTCCTCATAGGTTTGACGGTGACGGTACTCAATCTCCTGCTTCTGGCTGAACTGGCGTCCTGACAGGCCGGGGGGCGCTACGCTTCCGGCACGGACAGGCGCCAGAGGTAGAGCGAGGCGACCGAGCCGTAGGGGGAGTAGCGCCGGCGGTAGCGGTCGAATTTGGCTTTCGGCAGCTCCTTCAGGCCGTACAGGTTCATCATCCCGCGGCGGATGGCGAGGTCGCCGTAGCTGACGACGTCGGGGCGGCCAAGGGAGAAGAGCAGCAGCATCTCGGCCGTCCAGACGCCGATGCCGTCGATCTTCACCAGCTTGCGGATCACCTCGTCGTCGGGGAGGGCGCGCAGCCCGTCCAGGTCGAGCGCGCCGGTATGGACCAGGGCGGCGAGGTTTTTGATATAGCCGGCCTTCTTCATCGACATGCCGCATTGCTGGATGCGCTCCGGCCCGGTGGCGGCGATGTTGGCGGCGGTGACGTCGCCGAGCAGGCCGCAAAGCCTGGCGAGGATGGTGTCGGCCGCCTTGCCGGAGATCTGCTGGCTGATGATGCTGTCGACCATGGCGAGGAATATTTCCGGTTGGGTTTTGCGCTCGATGAAGCCGATGCGGTCGATCGCCGCCCCCAGTTTCTTGTCTTTTTTCTTAAGATGTTCGATCTCTTGCGGGCCGTATTGAAAGTAGGTCATGGGCCGTTCCTTTCCGTTCGCCGATTTTTTTTGCCGGTCATAAGACAAGTATACCAGAGTCGGCTACAAAGCAGGAATATGCAATATTGTATAGAAAATGTATATCATAATATCGGGATATTCTATAATGCTGCAAGAGCGCGAGGCAAGAGGAGATGAGCTTCCATGTCCAATGAAGTTGATGCAAGGGGGCTGACTTGTCCCCAGCCGGTCATCGCCACCAAGAAGGCCCTCGACGCCATCGGCGAGGGTGTAATAACCGCTATTGTCGACAACGCCGCCGCCAGGGAGAACGTGGCCAAGTTCGCCGCCGCCAACGGCTGCGGCGTGAGCGTCGAAGAGCAGGACGGCGTTTACCGCATCCGCATCACCAAGGGGGCGCCGCTGGCCGGAGGCGACGATAAACCGGCCGGCAAAACGGGCGACGCGGTCTACCTGATAACGCGGGACACACTCGGCCACGGCAGTGACGAGCTGGGCGCCATCCTCATGAAGTCGTTCCTGTATACCCTCGGAGAGGTCGAGCCGCTGCCCAGGGCCATCCTGCTGATCAACAGCGGCGTCAAGCTGGCGGTCGAAGGCTCCCCCGTCGTCCAGTACCTCGCGTCGTTCGCCGAAAACGGCGTCAAGGTATTGTCCTGCGGCACCTGCCTCGATTACTTCCGGCTCAAGGACAGCCTGGCGACCGGCGGCGTCACGAATATGTACACTATCCTCAGCGAGCTGAACGCCGGCAAGGCGATAACGCTGTAACAGGCGAGGCAAATCCGAACCCGCGATGATGTCGCGGGTTTTTCCGTGGGCGGAGGAAATCGCGGCGCCCTGCCGAAGGTATATCGTGAGAGTGCGCGGCAGAAGGTGATACAGGCAAATGGCGAAGGAGAAAAAGGCGGCCATCTGCGGCGTTTGTCCGGGGGGCTGCGCGGTGGATGTGACCCTGGAGGACGGCAGGCTGACCGATATCGCCAGGCGGCCGGATGTGCCTTTCGGCGGACTGTGCGTGCGCGGCCGGCATGCGGCCGAGGTGCTGTATTCCCCGGACCGGCTGAAGACGCCGCTCATCCGCTGCGGCGAACGGGGCGAGGGCAAGTTTCGCGCGGCCGGCTGGGACGAGGCGCTCGATACCGTCGTGGCCAACCTGCAGCGCATCAAGGGGGCATACGGCCCGCAGGCGGTCGCCAGCCATTCGGGGCGGGGCGCGTTCGAGCAGGCGATGAACGATTTCGTGAACGGCGGCGATGGCGTCGCGTCGCGCCTGCTGTGGCCTTTCGGCTCGCCGAATATCGGCAGCGTGAGTTCGGTTTGCTTCGTTTCGTACGGCATCCTGGCCCCGATGACGACTTACGGGGTCTACGGCATGTCGCTGCTGCCCGACGTGGATAACAGCAGCTTGCTCGTGGTCTGGGGCGCCAATCCGGCCACCGATTCCCCGCCGTTCTTCCACGAGCGGGTCATAAGGGCCCAGCAGAAAGGGGCCCGGCTTATCGCCATCGACCATATGCGCAGCGACATCGCCGCCAGGGCCGACCAGTGGATCGCGCCCCGGCCGGGGACGGACGGGGCGCTGGCGCTGGGCCTGCTGCGGGTGATAATAAACGAGCGGCTGTACGACCGTGAGTTCGTGGAAAAATGGACGGCGGGGTTCGCGGAGCTGGCCGCCTATGTGCAGCAGTTCACGCCGGCGCGGGTCGCGGCGATCACCGGCGTCGAAGCGGCCGTGGTCGAGGCGCTGGCCAGGGAGCTGGCCGCCGCGAAGCACGCGACCCTCAGGCTGTATACGGGGCTGGAATATTCGAACTGCGGCGTGCAGAGCATCCGGGCGGTGTATATTCTCTGGGCGCTCACCGGCAACCTCGACGTGCCGGGCGGCCTGCTGCTGAAAGCCGGCGCGTCCGGCTTCCAAAAGACGGCCGTGCCGCGTCCCGACGGGCCGCCGCCGATCGGGGCGGCTGAGCATCCGGTGTTTTACAGGCTGACGGGCTGCGCCCAGTTCATGGAGTTCCCGAAGGCGGTGCTGGCAGGCAAACCGTACCCGATAAAGGCGCTGCTCAGCAACGGGGCGTCGATGCTGACGTCGTACCCGCAGCCGCCGCTGTGGGAGGAGGCTTTCCGCCGCCTGGAGTTCATGGCGGTGATCGACCGGTTCATGACCAGGGATGCTATGTTCGCGGACGTGGTGCTGCCGGCGACGACTTATTTCGAGATAGCTTCGTACCAGCGTTATCACGGCTTTGTCCGCCTGCGGGAACGGGTGGTCCCGCCTGTCGGCCAGGCCCGCAACGACCTGTTCATCATCGCGGAGCTCGCCGCCCGCTTGGGCTACGGCGAGTTGTTCCCGCAGAACGAGCGCGAGCTGCTGGCCAGGGCCTTCGCCCGCCAGCCCGGCCTGGCGGACCGGCTGGCGGCCAGCCCTGCGGGCGTCGCGTTGCCGTCCGCCGCCGGCCAGTTCCGCAAGTACGAGAGCGGGCTGCTGCGGCGCGACGGCCGGCCCGGGTTCAACACGCCGTCCGGCAAGCTGGAGATAGCCTCGGCGCTGCTGGCGGAGTGCGGCTACGACGCCCTGCCGGTTTACGCCGAGCCGGCCGAGGGGCCGCTGGCCAGCCCGGACTTGCAGCGCCGCTTCCCGCTCATCCTGAACACCGGGGCCCGCATCCATTCGACCTTCCGGTCGCAGCATCTGAACATACCGGGCCTGCTGCGCCTGCAGCCCGCGGCCCAGGTGCTCGTCCATCCGGACGACGCGGCGGCGCGGGTCATTGCCGACGGCGACGAGGTGACGGTGAGCACGGTCCGCGGCCGGGTCAACTTCAGGGCCAGGGTGACGGACGACGTCCGGCTGGGGGTGGTGGAGGCCAACGTGGGCGGCGGCTCGCCCATCCAGGGCGAGGGGTGGCGCGAGGCCAACACTAATTTGCTCACCGCTATGGACAACCGCGACCCCATCTCGGGCTTCCCGGTGCTGAAGGCGTTGCTCTGCCAGGTGGAAAAAGCCGGGGCAAGGGAGTAAGTTTTGCGGACAAGAAGGGAGTTGACGCTGATGAGTCTGGATAAGCCTGCGCAAGCGGGGACGCTCGAATCGAGCGATATCATGGTAACGGTGGCGCCCGTGCCGCCGGGGAGCGGCATCGCCATCGAGCTGGAGAGCAATGTCCTGGCCCAGTACGGCGACGCCATCCGGCGGGTGATAACCGAGACGCTCGTTGCCTACGGTGTGGCCGACGCGGCCGTCAGGGCCGTCGACCGGGGGGCGCTGGACTGCACCATCCGGGCGCGGGTGGCGGCGGCGCTGGCCCGGGCCGGGGCCGCGAGACAAGGGGGGTGCGGACGGTGACGATCAGGCGGAGCATGCTGTTCATCCCCGGCAACAACCCCGGGATGCTGCAGAACGGCGGCGTTTTTTGCGCCGATGCCGTGATTTTGGACCTGGAGGACGCGGTGGCGCCGCTGGAGAAGGACGCCGCCCGCCTGCTGGTGGCGGCGGCGCTCGCCAGCGTGGACTACGGCGGCAGCGAAAAGGTGGTCCGCATCAACCCGCTCGATACGGCCATGGCGGCCGACGACATCCGGGCGATCGTGCCCTGCGGGCCCGACGCGCTGCTGCTGCCCAAGGTGCAGGGCGCGAAGGACGTGGAGGCGGCGGCGGCGCTCGTGGCGGCGGCCGAGCGGCCGGGGCAGAAGCCGGTGAAGCTGATGGCGCTGATCGAGACGCCGCGGGGCCTGGCGGAGGCGTATGCCGTCGCCGCGGCCGACGAGCGGCTGACGGCGCTGGCTTTCGGCGCCGAGGACTATACGGCCGGCCTGGGCGCGATCCGCACGAAGGAAGGCACGGAGATCCTCGCCGCCAGGTCGCTGCTGGTGAACGCCGCGGCGGCGGCCGGCGTGGACGCCATCGATACGCCGTTCACCGATACGAACGACGAGGAAGGACTGACCCGGGATACCACTCTGGCCAAGCAGCTGGGGTTCAGGGGCAAGCTGTGCATCAACCCCCGCCAGGTCGACGCCGTCCACGCGGTCTTCGACCCGTCGGCCGCCGAGATCGGCTGGGCCGAACGGGTGGTGCGCGCCATCCGCCGGGCCGAGGAACAGGGTTCGGGCGTTGTGGCCGTGGACGGCAAGATGGTGGACGCGCCGATCGTGAGCCGCGCGGAGCGGATTCTGCAGTTGGCGGCCCTGCTCGGGCTGCGGGAGGAGGCAGGGCGATGATCAACGCGATCGGGCGGGAGATTCCCGCCCATGTAGAAGGCTACGGCAAGGTGACCCCGTTCGCCGGGGCTTTCGCCACCGAGCCGGATATGCCGCGCCGCGCCCCGGCGGTGAAATGGGCGCGACCGGGCGCGGCCAAGCTGGCGACCGGCCTGGAAGAGGTGTTCCGGGCCATCCCGGTGCGGGACGGCATGACGCTGTCCTTCCACCACCACTTCCGCAATGGCGACGGCGTGGTGAACCTGGTGCTGGCCACGGCGGCGAAGCTCGGCCTCAAGGACCTGAAGGTGGCGGCAAGCTCGATATTCCCGGTCCACGCCCCCCTTGTGGAACATTTCAAGGCAGGGGTGGTGACCGCTCTCGACACCAACTACATGTCGGGGCCGGTGGCCGAGGCCGTGTCGCGGGGGGCGCTGGCCAAGCCCGTAATCCTGCGCACCCACGGCGGCCGGGCCAGGGCCATCGAATGCGGGCAATTGAAGATCGACGTGGCGTTCATCGCCGCGCCGTCGGCCGACGAATACGGCAACGTCAACGGCATCGCCGGTCCCACAGCCTGCGGGTCGCTGGGCTACGCGTACCCCGACGCCGAGTACGCCGACAAGGTCGTGGCCGTGACCGACAACCTGGCGGCGTACCCGCTCACGCCGGTTTCCATCCCGCAGACGCGGGTAGACTACGTGGTGAAGGTCGACAAGATCGGCGACCCCAAGGGGATCGTCTCCGGCACGACACGGATAACGAAGGACCCGGTGCAGCTTAAGATCGCCGACACGGCGGCCAAGGTCGTGCAGGCGTCCGGCCTGCTCAAAAACGGGTTCTCGTTCCAGACGGGCGCCGGCGGCGCCTCGCTGGCCGTGGCCCACTTCGTCCGCCAGATGATGGTGGCGGGCGGCATCACCGGCAGCTTCGCCCTCGGCGGCATCACCGGCTATCTGGTGGCGATGCTGGAGGAGGGGCTGTTCGAGAAGATCATCGACGTGCAGGGCTTCGACCTCGAAGCGGTGCGGTCGCTGGCCGCCAACCCCAACCATGTCGAGGTGGGCGCGGGCTTTTACGCCAACCCCTTCAACAGCGGCTGCGTCGTGAACATGCTCGATTGCGTCATCCTCGGCGCCACCGAGATCGACACCGCTTTCAACGTCAACGTGGTGACCGGGTCGGACGGCATGATAATGGGCGGTTCGGGCGGCCACAGCGACGCGGCCGCCGGCGCTAAGCTGACCGTCGTCGTGGCCAACCTGCTGCGGGGCAGGCTGCCGATCATCATGGATAAGGTGCTTACGGCCACGACGCCGGGCGAGACGGTGGATGTGCTGGTGACCGAACGCGGCGTGGCCGTCAACCCGCGCCGCGGCGACCTGAAGGAGAAGCTGGCCGCCGCCGGGCTGCCGCTGAAGGAGATCGGCGAGCTCAAAAGGCTGGCGGAGGCCATCGCCGGCGTGCCGCAGCCCGTGAAGCTGGGCGACCGGACGGTGGCGCTCGTCGAGTACCGCGACGGCACGGTGATCGATGCCGTAAGGCAGGTAGTGAGGTAGGCATGCTCTGGGACAGCTTCGACGAACGGGTCATCGACCAGGACAATCGCAAGGAGACGGCGGCGGTCGCGGCCTTCCTGGCGCAGTTCGGGCTGGCGTACGAGGCGCCGCTCGACTACACCGTGGCCTTTTACCAGGGCGAGCAAATCGTGGCCACCGGCTCGCTGGCCGGCAAGGTGCTGCGCAACATCGCCGTCGCCGCGGACATCCAGGGCGAAGGGCTTACGGCGGCCGTCGTCAGCAACCTGGTCGGCGAGGCGGGGCGGCGGGGCATTTACCATTATTTCCTTTACACGCGGCCGGGCAGCGCCGCCAAGTTCGCCGGGCTGGCCTTCCGGGAGATCGCGAGGGCCGAGCCGTACGTGGCCCTGCTCGAAGGCGGGCTGGGCTCGGTGGACGATTTCTGCCGGGGCGTGCAGCAGGAGATCGCCCGCCTGCCGGCCGGCCGGCGGGCCGCGCTGGTGGTCAACTGCAACCCATTCACCCTCGGGCATGAGGCGCTCATCGCCCGGGCGGCGGCGGAAAACGACAGCGTCATCGTCTTCGTGGTCAGCGAGGACCGGTCGCTGTTCCCGTTCGCCGTCCGCCGCCGCCTCGTACGCGAGGGCACGGCCCATCTGGCCAATGTCGCCGTGGTTTCCGGCGGCGATTACATCATTTCGGCCGCGACCTTCCCGGCCTACTTCACGCGCGGCGAGGAGGCGGTAACAGCCCAGACGCGGCTCGACGCCACGCTGTTCGCCGCGCGGCTCGCCCCGCCGCTGGGGATAACGGCCCGCTATGTGGGCGAGGAACCCTACTGCACTGTGACGGCGGCCTACAACCGAGCCCTGGGCGAGATATTGCCCCGCCATGGCGTGGCTGTGAAGGTGGTGGCGCGGGCGATGACCGGCGGCGAGATTATCAGCGCGTCCGCGGTGCGGGCGATGATCAGGCGGGAGGACTGGGCGGGGATAAAGGCGATGGTGCCCGAGACCACCTACGCCTACCTGCGGTCGGCGGCGGCCGGGCCGGTGCTGGCCGGGATAAGGAAAAGCGAAGCGCGCCACTAGGCGTCAGGAGTGCATGATGGACGAAACGACCAACCGGCCGGCCGGCCTGGCGGACGTTCTAGCCGCCAGAGACGAGCGGGCGGCGGCCCGGGCCGAGCTCAGGCAACGCCACGGCCTGCCCGTGGTCAGCATGACCGCCAACATGGCCGGGGCGGAGAAGTACAACGACGATACCGTAAACCTGCTTTACGATGCGCTGGCCGTCCTCCGCGGCCGGCTGCGGGACGCGGGCTTCGCGCCGCGGGAGGAGCGGCTGCTCCACGCCGCCGGCGGTCCTTCGGCCATTCTGGCCGTGGCCGGCGACCCTGCCGCCTTGAAAAGGTTGGGGATCGACCTCGAGGAGGAGCTCGCCGGCGGCCGCCTGCTCGATATCGACGTTTTCGACGCCGCCGGCCGGCAGCTCGGCCGGGCCGACCTCGGCCTGCCGCCCCGCGCGTGCCTGCTGTGCGGCGGGCCGGCCGCCGTGTGCGTGCGGTCGGCGGCCCACGACCAAGAAGCGGTGCTGGCGGCGATGCGGCGGCTTGTTTTATGCCACCGCGCCGGGGCGACGCGGCGCTGGCCGCCGGTCGCCGAGACGGCGGCGACGGCCGCGCTGGCGGCGATGCTGATGGAGATCGCCTGCACGCCGGCGCCGGGGCTGGTGGACAGGGCCAACAGCGGCGCCCACGGCGACATGGATTTCTTCACGTTCCTGAAAAGCAGCGCGGCGCTGGCGCCGTACCTGCTCCGCTGCGCGGCGGCCGGGGCCGGGCATGCGGGCCGGCCGGCCGAGCTGCTGCCGGTGCTGCGGGCGATCGGCGGCGAGGGGGAGCAGGCGATGTTCGCCGCCACCGGCGGAGTGAACACCCAGAAGGGACTGCTGTTCATCCTCGGAGTGCTGGCGGCCGCCGCCGCGCTGGCGGCGCGCTCGACGCCAAAGCCTGCGGCCGCCGCCATCGCCGCCCTGGCCGGCGCCGTATGCGAGGGGATAGTGGAACGGGAGCTGGCGGCGCTCAAGGAAAAGGCGGCGGCCGGAAAGCCGACGGCCGGGGAAAGGCTGTACCTGGAGCACGGGATAACGGGCATACGGGGCGAAATGGCGGCCGGCCTGCCGGCGGTGACGGAGACGGGGTTGCCGGTTTTCCGCGCGGCCCTGGCCGACGGGCTGCCGCTCAACGACGCCCTCGCGCAGGCCTTGCTCGCCTTGATGACGGTCGCCGAGGATACTACGGTCGTGAACAGGCACGGGCCGGCCGCCCTGGCGGCGGTGAGGCGGGAAGCGGCCGCCGTCCTGGCCGCCGGCGGCGTGAGGACGGCGGCGGGCCTCCTGGCCGCGGCGGAGCTCGACCGGGACTTCATCAGGCGCAACATCAGCCCCGGCGGGGCGGCCGACCTGCTGGCCGCGACATATTTCCTCCACACGGTGGAGGCCGAGCTGGGGCGGTGAACGGCTCCGCGGCGGGCGGCATGGCAAGACGGCTACGATAGGAAGGGGTCGGAGGGAATATGATGGCCGCCGGACTGGGAAGTTCGCTGGTCTACAAGTATATACGGCGGCTGATCGTCCGCTACCGGGAGGCCGACCTGGCGGCGATGAGCGCGCAGATCACCTATTACCTTATCCTGGCGTTTTTTCCGTTCCTGTTTTTCCTGATAAACCTGCTGAGCTTCACGCCGCTGCCGAACCGGCTGCTGATCGCCAATTTCGACGCCATCCTGCCCAGCGACACGGCGGCTTTGGTGAAAAGCATCATTGTGCAGACCGTGGCGGCCAAGAGCGGCGCGTTGCTGGTCCTCGGCATGCTCGCCAGCCTCTGGGCGGCGTCGCGGGGGATGGCGGCCATCATCCGCGGCCTGAACAAATCGTACGGCGTGAAGGAAAGCCGCAGCTACCTGCGGGTGGTGTTCATCGACCTCGCGTCGACCGTGGGGCTGACGGTCATGATAATGCTCTCGTTCTCCACGATCGTGCTCGGCAGGACCGCCGGCGCGTACGTCTTCGGGCTGCTGGGCGGCAAGACCCTGTTCTACAGCATCTGGTCGTTCGTGCGCTACGGCATCTCCCTGACGTTGATGTTCGTCACGTTTTACCTGATCTACACTTATCTGCCGAACAGGAAGCTGAAATTCAAAAACGTCCTGGTCGGCACGACGTTTGCGACGTTCGGCTGGGTGGCCGCCTCGCTGCTGTTTTCGTTTTATGTCAATTACTTCGCCTTCTATGAGAAAGTCTACGGCAGCCTGGGGAGCATCTTCGCCCTGATAATCTGGCTGTACATCAGCACGCTGATCTTCCTCCTCGGTGGCGAGCTCAACGCCATCAGCAGCAGTCTCGCCGCCAGGGAAAACGCCGGAAAAGACGAATGAAGCGGGAAGTCGCAAGCCACGGCGCCGTGGCTTTTTTGCTGCCGGCGGGGAAGTAGGATTTTGCCGCGCCGAGGCCGAATTTGGTACGAAACGGCATTTTCCGCAGGGAGGAACATGAGGTGACGACACGGCAGACCGGCCCGGCGCCGCAGGATGCGCCCGCCGCCATCACCGTCCGCGAGCTGGCGTTCCGGTACAAGGCCCAGAAGGAGAAGGCGCTGGACGGCGTCAGCCTCGACGTGGCGGCCGGGCAGTTCGTCGTCGTGATGGGGCCGAGCGGCGCCGGCAAGTCCACGTTCGCCGCCTGCCTGAACGGCCTGATCCCCAACTTCATCAAGGGCGAGTACGGCGGACGCATCGGCATCTGCGGCCGCGACCCGGCAAAGGAGAGGGTAGGCGCGATGGCCAGGGACATCGGCCTGGTGTTCCAGGATTTCGAGGCCCAGCTATTTTCGACCAACAGCAGGCTGGAGATCGTCTTCGGGCCGGAGAACTTCAACGTCGCCCGGGAGGAGATGGACGGCATCATCGCCGCTACGGTGCGGACCGTGAGCCTAGCGGGGCTGGAGGACCGCGAGCCGTCCACGCTGTCCGGCGGGGAGAAGCAGCGGCTGGCCATCGGGTCGGTGCTGGCGATAAACCCGCGGATCATTTGCATGGACGAGCCGACGACCGACCTGGACCCGGCCGGGAAGCAGGCGGTGTTCGCCATCGCCGGGCGGCTGCACGACAAGGGGCTGACCGTGCTGATAATCGAGCACGAGACAGAGGAAGCGCTGGCGGCCGACCGCGTCGTCGTCCTGGACAAGGGCCGCGTCGCGGCGGACGGCAGGCCGGCCGACATATTGCGGGCGGTGGACTTTTTCGCGTCCCTGGGCCTCAGGCCGCTGCAGGTACCGGAGTACTTCAGCCGGCTGGGGGTGGCCGGGGAGGCGTTGCCCCTTACGCCAGAGGACGGCGTGGCCGCTTTCGGCGCCGGCGGGTTTGCGCTCGACGGGGAGCGGCACGCGGCGCTGCTGGCGGCGGATGACGTCCGTGAAGACCGGTACGGCGACCCGGTAATCGACGTCCGGGGGCTCGAATACCGCTACGGGACGGGGGAGCCGGCGCTGAGGGGCGTCGACCTGGCGATACGGGCGGGCGAGTTCCTCGCCGTGGTCGGGGCGAACGGCTGCGGCAAGACGACGCTTGTCAAGCATTTCAACGGCCTGCTGACGCCGACGGCCGGGACGGTGACGGTGGGCGGCCGGGACACCGCCGGCAGCAGCGTTTTCGAGATCGGCCGCGAGGTAGGCTATGTCTTCCAGAATCCCGACCACCAGATATTCGCCGACACGGTGTATGATGAGGTCGCTTTCAGCCCGCGAATGCGCGGGTTTGCCGCGGCGGACGCCGACCGGGCGGTGAAGGAGGCGCTGAGGGCGGTGGATCTGGAGGGCTACGAGGCCGCGGACCCGTTCTCGCTGACAAAGGGCGAGCGGCAGCGGGTGGCCGTCGCCTCGGTGCTGTCCGCGCGGCCGAGAGTCATCGTCCTCGACGAGCCGACGACCGGCCTCGACCACAAGGAACAGCGCCGGATGATGGAGCTGATAAAACGGCTGAACGACGCCGGGCATACGATAATAATGGTTACGCATACGATGTGGGTGGTGGCCGAATACGCGCACCGGGTGGCTGTGATGCGGGACGGCCGGCTGGCGAAGTACGGCCGGACGCGCGACGTCCTGGGCGACGAGGCGGCGCTGGCCGCGAGCTCTTTGCGGGTGCCGCCGGTCGTCAGCCTGGCCAACCGCCTGGGGCGGACGCTGTTGTCGGTGGACGAGCTGGCGGCCTGCACGCGGAAGGCGGGCGGATGACATATGGAGATGTTTCTGTACCAGCCGAAAGATACGTATCTGCACCGCCTCGACCCGCGCACTAAGCTGTTCGTCATGGTCGCTACCTTCGCTTTGGCGCTGATGGCCGATTCGCTAACCGCGCTTGCGGGGACAGCCGTGGCGGTCGCCGTCTACGGCTGGACGGGGAGGGTGCTTGGCAGCCTGCGGCGGATACGGGCCGTCCTGCTGATGATCGGCCTGCTGTCGGTGGTCATATGGGCGGTGATGGGCCAGGGGACGACGAAGCTCATCGGGCCGGTGACGCTGGAAGGCGTGGCGCAGGGAGTGGCGGCCGGGCTGAGGATAACCGTGATGATGGTCGCCGGCATGATATTCCTCAGCGCCACGAAGATCGAGGAGATCGCGCTGGGGCTGCAGAAGCTGCGGGTGCCGTACCGGGCGGCGTTCGCCTTCTCGACCGCCATCCGCCTGGTGCCGACGATCGTGGGCACGACCCGCACCATCGTCCAGGCCCAGCGGTCGCGGGGGCTGGACCTCGATTCCGGCGGCCCGGCGGCGCGGATAAGGAAGTACGTCCCGCTGCTCATACCGGTGCTGGTGTCGGTCCTCCGCGGGACGACCGTGTTCGCGATGGCGCTTGAATCGAAAGGCTTCGGGTACAGCGACGCGCGGAGCAGCTACCTGGAAGTCGCCTTCAAGGCGGCGGACGCCGCGGTGCTGGCCGCGGCCGCGGCGGCGCTGCTGGCGGGCGCGTGGGCCAAGGCGGCCGGCTGGTAGCGGAAGGGGAGGACATTATGAACGAAGTATTCGGCATGTGGAAGTACACGAAGATGGTGGTGCTGACCGCGCTGAGCGCCGCGGTCTTCGCCGCGCTGCTCATCCCGTTCAAGGCGCTGGTGCTTGTCCCGGGGTTCACGGAGATCCGCCCGGCCAACGCGCTGCCGGTCGTGCTCGGGTTGCTGTTCGGGCCGGCCGGAGCCTGGGGGGCGGCGATCGGCAACCTGATCGGCGACTTCTTCGGGACGCTGAGCGCCGGCAGTATTTTCGGCTTCGCAGGCAATTTTTACGCCGCTTACATCGCCTACAAGCTGTGGGGCCGGCTGGGACTGGTCGACGACGGGGACGAGGACCCGCTGCTGCTCAACAGCACGAAGAAGCTCGTCAATTTCGTCGTGATCGCGGTGCTGAGCGCGATGATCTGCGCCCTCATCGTCGCCTGGGGCTGCGATGCGCTGAGGCTGGTGCCGTTCGCCGCGCTGGCCACGATCATCAGCGTGAACAATTCGCTGCCGTCGGCCATCCTGGGCATCCCGCTGCTGCTGGTCCTGTACCCGCGGGTCAAGAAATGGGACCTGCTGTGGACCGATATTGTCGGCGAAGAGTATATTCTCGAAAAGTCCGCGGCGTCGAGGGCAGGTGCGGCCCTCATGGTCGTCGGCACCGTGGGGGGGTTGGCGGCCGGGCTGGCCGCCGCCCTCGGCCCGGGCGGGCAGGCGGTGTTCGCCGCCGGTTTCCTGCAGGGACACGCGGGTAACGCCGGGGTGACGCTGTTCGCCGGCGCCGGCGTGGCGCTCGTCGTTATCGGCGGCTTCATCCGGAAATAGCCTTTATAGGAATAATGTGGGGAAAGAGGGCCGGGATGGACTGCGGCTTTTGCCAGACGTTGGGCGTGGCGATGGGCATCTGGCGGCACGGTAGTGAACTCCGGCCGTAGGCGACGGGCGGGGGAGGGGAGAGGATAGCATGCAACGGAAATATCCAAATTTATGTAAACCGATCAAGGTCGGCGACGTGACGTTCCGCCACCGGATGTTTTCCGCGCCGATGGGCGGGACGGACATCACCGCCGACTGTACGATCGGCCGCGCGTCCACCGCGTTTTACGAGCTGCGGGCCAAAGGCGGCGCCGCGGCAGTGACGGTCAGCGAATGCATGGTCCACCCGGAGACGGACGGCTCCCACGCCTTCCACCTCGACCTGCACACGCCGGGCTCGCTGGCGAGCTTCACCTACACGGCCGACGCCATCCGCCGCCACGGGGCGATCGCCAGCCTGGAACTGTCCCATTCCGGGCAGTACGCCGGCACGTACCTGACGGACAAGGACAAGAAAAAGGGCCTCGCCCAGTGGGGGCCGAGCGCCGGCATCCGCCCGGACGGCCTGGAGGTCGGGGAACTCACCAAGGCGATGATCGCCGACATCGCGTCGGCGTACGGCACCGTCGCCGGCCTGGCGAAACGGGCGGGCTTCGAGATGGTCATGGTCCACGGCGGCCACGGCTGGCTGATAAACCAGTTCCTGTCCCCGTACTTCAACCACCGGACGGACGAGTACGGCGGGCCGCTGGCGAACAGGGCGCGGTTCGCGCAGGAGGTGCTCGACAGCGTCCGCAAGGCCGTCGGTCCCGGCTTCCCGATCGAGTTCCGCATGAGCGGGTCGGAGCTGTTCGACGGCGGGTACGACCTGGCGGAGGGCGTAGCGATCGCCAAGCTGCTGGAGTCGCGGGTCGACCTGCTCCACATTTCGGCGGGGACGTACCAGCGGGGCTTCAGCGTTACCCATCCTTCGATGTTCGAAGCCCACGGCCGCAACGTGTACCTGGCGGCGGAAATCAAGAAGCATGTCAGCGTGCCGGTGGCGACGCTGGGCGGACTGAACGACCCGGCGATGATGGAGGAGATCATCGCCGGCGGCCAGGCGGATGTGGTCGAGATGGCCAGGGCGCTGCTGGCCGACCACGAGCTGCCCTGGAAGGTGATGACCGGCCGCGACGCCGACATCGTGAAATGCCTGCGCTGCTTCGTCTGCATGGCGGAGCGGGCCGTCACGGCGACGCGGCGCTGCGCCGTCAACCCGCTCATCGGTCGCGAGCTTGACGGGACGGAGATTGCCCTTGCGCCGCGGCCGCGCAAGGTGCTGGTGGCCGGCGGCGGGCCGGGCGGCCTGGAGGCGGCCGTCACCGCCGCCAGGCGCGGCCACAGGGTCATCCTGTGCGAGAAGACCGGCCGGCTCGGCGGCATCCTCCACGGCGAACAGGCCATCCCGTTCAAGTACGAGATGTACGAGCTGGGCGAGACGCTGGCCAAGCTGGCGGCCGACGCCGGCGTGGATATCCGCCTGGACACGCCGGTCACAAAGGAGTACGCCGAACAGGAAAACGCCGACGCGCTCATAATCGCCATCGGCTCCGCGCCGTTCGTGCCGCCCATTCCCGGCCTGGCGGGCGACAACGTGATCGTCGTCAACGACTATTACCTGGCGAAGGATAAGGTGGGCGGGAGCGTAGTCGTCCTCGGCGGCGGCCTGGCAGGCTGCGAGGCGGCCGTCCACCTGGCGCGGGAGGGCAAGACCGTGCACCTGGTGGAGATGCGGGAAGAACTGGCGCCGGACGCCAATGTGCGCCACCGCCCCATCCTGCTGGCGGAGATCGCCAAACAGAAGATCGCCGTCCACACCGGCTACAAGGGGCTGCGCGTGACGGCGGACGGGGTGGTATGCGCCGACTGCGCCGGGGAAGAGCACCTCGTCCCCGGTACCACGGTGATCTGCGCGCTGGGGCAGAAAGCGCGGCGGCAGGAGGCGGAGGAGCTGCGCGACTGCGCGCCCTACGTGGCCCGGATCGGCGACTGTGTGCGCGCGGCCAACATAACGACGGCGATCTACCAGGGGTATCACGCCGCCCTCGATATTTGAACGTAAAATTATTATGTAGAATTCAGGGAGAGACAAAAAGCCGCGAATTAGCGGCTTTTTGTCGTTTGCGGGGTGGAACGGGATTGTGCAGGCCGGCAATCTCCGGTGTTGCGGCGATGATTACGGCCGCTTGATGGTCTATTCCGTGGTTATGTGCATATACTTCCTTATCATCGGCAGGGCCTTCCTCTGCATTTAGGTTCCGCGGGCGCAGGACGGCCTTGGCCGAACAGGGCTGGAGGGAAGGCTGATGAAGGTTAACGGCGGGCGAACGAACTACGGCGAGGCGGTCGGGATCATCATGCTTGATACGGTTTTCCCGCGAATTCCCGGCGATGTCGGTAACGCCAGCACCTTTCCTTTCCCGGTCCGCTATCTGACGGTCGAGGGGGCCTCGCCGCAGCGGGTGGTGAAAGAGGTCGACCCAACATTGCTGCAACCGTTCATCGCCGCCGCGAGAAGACTGGAACGGGACGGCGTGAAGGCGATTGCGACAAGCTGCGGTTTTCTCGCCGTTTTTCAGCGGGAGCTGGCCGACGCGGTCGATATCCCCGTGTACAGCTCAAGCTTGCTGCAGGTATACACCGCTCATGCGGCCTTGAATAAAAACAGGGTCGTCGGCATCATGACCGCGCGGGCCCAGTCGCTGACGGACAGGCATTTGGCAGGGGCCGGCATCCAGCATATCCCCGTGGTGATAGCGGGGATGGAGGGCGCGCCGGCTTTTACGGAAACCTTCCTCGAGGGCAAGCCTTTTCTTGATGCGGAGCAGGTCAACGGGGAAGTGGTTCGCGCGGCCGCGAAGCTGGTGAGCGAACACCCGGACATCGGCGCGCTTGTCCTGGAATGCACCAATATGGCTCCGTATTCGCGGAATGTACAGCTTGCAGTCGGGCTGCCTGTCTTCGACGTCGTGACGCTGATAAAATACGCGTATTCCACTTCGGTGCGCGAGGAGTTCCGCGGCTTCATGTAGCCGGTTGCCGGCCCCGCAGTGAGGCGGACATTGTGAGACCCGTGCCGCAGGCGCGGGTTTTATATTTTACAGATGGCGAAATTTCGCAAGGTATTATTAAAGACGGCGAGAACTTAGTATTTGCATCGGAAAATGAGAAATGAAGGGGAAGTGGCGATGGGGAGGGTGAGTTCGTTCCGCAAGAGCGCATTTTGGGCGGTTTGCCTGTCGCTGTTAGTTTTCGCAAGCTGCTGGGCGGAAGAAAGGAAAGAGGAATGGCAGGAGAAAGCGTTCGATTTTAAAAATATCAGGACGCTCGTCGTTCAGCTCACGGTGAACAGCGATGTCGTGCTGAGCGAGGTCGAGCAGAAAAAGCTGGAAGAGATGTTCGAAAAGCAGGTAATCAAAGCCGAAAACCAGCGCGTTGTTCTCATCGCCAACGATGAGCTCGAAAATAGGATCGGCAAAATCGTCGGCAAGGACATGCGGCTGCTGGCGCTTGAGGATAACGCCAAGTATAACGAGGCTATCAAGGAGTATACGCCGTTGGCGGCGGACGGCACCCTCACCGTCAGCATAAAGGCCCTGGGGACGACGCAGGTTTTTGTGCCGGCGAGTGTATATTATTATACGACTTACCAGACGAGCTACATCCAGACGCCGGTGTTCCTTCCCGGCGGCGGGGTGACATATGTTACCCAGACGATTCAGACGCCGGTCCAGAATACGGGAATGACACCGGCTCATTATGACAGTATCGGCCATGCGGGGGCGGAGTTCTCACTTGTCGCCGGCAGCGAGCGGCAAAAAATCTGGATCCTGGTGGATGTGCGCGACGGCAACGGGAAGGTGCCGCTGGAAATGACGGAGCGCATCTTCAAGCGGGCGATGGAGCAGTTCAGGAAAATAACCGATTATAAGAAATAGTGCGTGGTCGGCATAGGATGACGCCGGCAACCCAAGGCTGCCGTCGGTTTAAGAAAACCCGCGATGTAAAATGGTCGCGGATTTTTTGCTGCCTGCGATGCAAAGAGGATTAAACAAGACAACGGCGAATTAAACCATACATCCATAAAATGGAAATGAAAGGGGGTTTGGGTTCATGCGTTTCATGCCTAAATCGATAGCCGTTATCTGCGTATTCGCCCTGCTGGTTTCCCTGGCGGCTCCCTTCACGGCGGCGCAGGCGGCGTCGGCCCGGCCCGACAAGAGCAGCGCGGGCATGGTCATGACCACGCAGAAGCTCGCGAGCGAGGTCGGGATGGCGGTGCTGAAGGACGGGGGCAACGCCTTCGACGCGGCGGTGGCCGTGGGCTACGCGCTGGCGGTCGTCCATCCGGTGGCCGGCAACTTGGGCGGCGGCGGGTTCGCCGTTATCCGCACGGCGGCCGGCGAGGACGCGACGCTCGATTTCCGCGAGATCGCTCCCGGCAAGGCGACGCGGGATATGTACCTCGACAAGGCCGGCAACGTCATCCCCCAGGCGAGCGTGGAGGGGTACCTGGCGGCCGGCGTCCCCGGAACGGTGGCCGGCTTGAGCGCGCTGCTGGACAAGTACGGCACGAAGAGCCTGGCGGAGCTGATGCGGCCGGCCATCAGGTACGCCGAGGACGGCTTCACCGTGACGGCCCGGCAGGCGGAGACCTTCAGGGAGTACGCGCCGCGCCTGGGCAAGTTCGCGTCGTCGAAGAAGTATTTCCTCAAGGCCGACGGCTCGACCTATAAGGAGGGCGAGGTGCTGGTGCAGAAGGACCTGGCGAAGACGCTGCGCCTCATTGCCGGCGAGGGGCCGGACGCCTTCTATAAGGGCGCGATCGCCGCGCTGATCGCCAAGGACATGGCAGCCAACGGCGGCATAATCACCATGGCCGACCTGGCGAATTACAAGCCGGCCTGGCGGGCGCCGGTCAAGGGGACCTACCGCGGCTACGACATCGTATCGATGGGGCCGCCGAGTTCGGGCGGCACGCACATCGTCCAGATCCTCAACGTGCTGGAGGGCTACGACCTGAAGGCGATGGGCTTCGGTTCCTCGCAGGCCGTGCACGTACTGGCCGAGGCGATGCGCTACGCCTACGCCGACCGGTCCGAGTTCATGGGGGACCCGGATTTCGTGTCGGTGCCGGTTAAGGGCCTGACGTCCAAGGATTATGCGGCCGCCATCCGCGCCAGGATCGACCCGGACAAGGCGACGCCGAGCAGCGAGGTGCGCCCGGGAGCGCCGGCGCTGCACGAGGGGACGAACACGACCCATTATTCGATTGTGGACAGATGGGGCAACGCGGTGGCGATAACGTACACAATTAACGACTACTACGGCTGCGGGGCGGCGGTGAACGGGGCCGGCTTCCTGCTGAACAACGAGATGGACGATTTCTCGGTCAAGCCGGGTGTGCCGAACATCTACGGACTGGTGGGCGGCGACGCCAACGCCGTCGGGCCGTACAAGCGGCCGCTGAGCTCGATGTCGCCGACGCTCGTCCTCAAGGACGGCAAGCTATTCATGGTGGTCGGCAGCCCGGGCGGGGCGCGGATCATCACCACCGTGCTGCAGGTTATCGTGAACGTGATCGACCACGGGATGAACATCCGCGAGGCGGTGGACGCCCCGCGGGTGCATATGCAGTGGCTGCCGGACGAGCTACGGATCGAGAAGAACGGGCTGGTGAAGGACGCGGCCGACAGGCTGGCGGCCATGGGCTACACGGTGGTCGTCAGGGGGAGCATGGGCGACGTCAACGCCATCATGGTCGACCAGGCGAACGGGACGATGTACGGCGCCGGCGACCCGCGCAACGAATTCTGAGGAAAAGCACAGGCCCGCGACAAAATGTCGCGGGCCTTCGTTTTGCGGGTGGCCGGCAAGTCAGGGGAGCTTCCTAAGGAGTGCGGACAGCCGGGCGGCAGCGGCGTCGATTTCCGCCAGGGCGTCGTCGTCCAGCAGCGCCAGATGGGCGGCCACCGTCTCGCAGGCGTCTTTTTTTATGGCGGCGAGCATCGCCTGCCCGGCGGCGGTGAGGCTGATCTTTATGATCCGCCGGTCGAGGGCGTCGTAGTCGCGGCGGACGATGCCCTGCGCGACCAGGGTGTCGACGATGCGGGTCATCTGCTGCTTGGACATGCGTATCTCGGTGGCCAGCATGGTCATCGTGACGGCGTCGTTTTCTCCGAGCGTGTCGAGTACGTGGAGCTGGAGGGGGCTGAGGTCGGCTTTCGCGTGCTGGATCACCGGCCTTATCAGCTTCTTGTGCAGCGTGAAGGAAAGGAAGAGCAGTTCTTCGGCCGTTTCGCTGCGGTCGCGCACATCTGGTCACTCCCCAGGTTATTATGATGAATATATATTTACTATAAGTAAATATCCACAGTTTTCCTATATTTATATTTAATATTTGATGATAGCTTACCATAAATATGCCCTCGCGTCGAGATTAGCGGCGAATCTTTCCGGGGCGCGCCGGGCAAGCGGCAAATCGCCTGCGTCCGGCGACGCAGGTTTTCGATTTTGGCGGCGGGGCGGGCCGGTAGCAAAACCGCCGCCGGGAAAGACTAGGAAGGAATTCGCCGCGCGGACAGCGAACGCCATTCCCAGGAATGAAAGGTAGCCGCAGCATATGCCGCATTTAGCCGGAGGTTGCTTATGAACAAAAAGGCGGTGGCCTGGTTGTACGAACAGTTGCCCGAGCTGGTGGCGCGGGGCGTACTGCCGGCGGAAGCCGCGGAACGGATCAGGGGGTATTACGGGCCGCTGCCGCAAGGGCTCGGGCGCTGGACGCTGCTGACGGTGTTCGGGTTCGTCGGCGCCGTGCTGCTGGGGTTGGGGATCATCCTCATCCTGGGGCATAATTGGGACAGGCTGGACCATGTGACACGGCTGCTGATCTCGCTCGGCCAGCTGTTGATCGCCCAGGCGGCGGCGGCATTCGCCCTGGTGCGCAGGCGCGACAGCCGGGCATGGACGGAAGGGACGGCGGCGTTCCTGGCCTTGTCGGTGGGGGCGTGCATCGCCCTCGTGGGCCAGACCTATCATCTGGTGGACGATTTCAAGAATTTCCTGCTGGTCTGGATGCTGCTGTCGCTGCCGCTGGTTTATCTGCTGGCAGCCGAAGGCGTGGCCGGGATGTACCTGCTTGGCGTCGTGGTCTGGCTTGCTTCGGTGCAGCAGCTGGGAACGGTCAAATACGCAGCCTGGGGGCTCATGGCGCTCGTGCTGCCCTACTATGCGCGGCTGCTGAAAGCCGACCGCTACGGCAACCCGGCGGTAGTGATGTCGTGGCTGCTGCTGCTGTGCTTTTACGGCTGTTTCGCGCTGACCGGGGACAAGCAGCTGTGGAGGATCTCGTACGCGCTGCTGTTTTGCGCCACCTATTTCGCCGGGCTGCTGTGGTTCGCCGGTACGGGCAAAGGCTGGAAGAAGCCTTGCCAGGTTGTCGGGACGGCGGGGGCCGTGGCGCTGGCCTTCGGCCTGTCCTTCAAAAGCGCCTGGCTGCTGCGCCAGCCGCTGACCGTCAGCCGGGAGGAAGTTATAGCCGTTCTGGGGCTGATCGTCCTCGCCGCCGGGCTGGGCGTGCTGCTGGCGAAGCGGCCGGCGCCGCGGCCGGGGCTGATCGCGGCGCTGCCGGTGGCGGTCGGCGCGGGGTATGTGCTGCAGGCCGCCGATAAAAGCGGCGTGTACGCGGCCGTGGTTATGAGCCTGTACCTGTTGGCGGTGAGCGTGGGCGTCATCCGGAAAGGGGTGCGGGAGAACCGGCTCGGCCTGCTGAACGCGGGGATGCTGATGCTGGCGGCGCTCATCATGCTGCGCTTCTTCGATTTCAGCTACAGCTTCGTGGCGCGGGGCGTGGCCTTCATCGTCGTCGGCGCAGCCTTCCTGGTCGTGAATGCGGCCATGTCCCGCCGTAAGGACGGTGGAGCGAAATGACGAAGAAGAGCGTTGTCGTGGGCCTGTTCGCCGTGCTGGCCGCCATCCAGATAGCGGCGCCGCTTTACATGGCCTGGCGGTGGGAGGATATCCTGCAGACGGGGGTTTCCTACAAGTGGCGGACGGCGCCGGTCGATCCCTACGACGCGCTGCGCGGGCGCTATATCGACCTGCAATTCATGGATGCCAGAGGGCCGGCGGCGCCTGGCGAAAACTTCAAATACGGGCAGACGGTCTACGCTTCGCTCGGCGCCGACGCCGCCAGCTTCGCCCGCATCACGGCCGTCAGCGCCGCCAAGCCGGCGGGCGGCGACTACGTGGAGGCGCGGGCGGGCTACTACACGGCGGCAACAGGCCTGTGGACGGTGCTGCTGCCCTTCAAGCGCTTTTATATGCGCGAGGACCTGGCGCCGCTGGCGGAGAAGGCCTACCAGCGGACCGCCGGCAAGGACGCGGTTGTGACGGTGAGGATCAAGGGCGGTCTGGGCGTGATCGAGCAGCTGTATATCGGCGACAAGGCGATCGACGAGTACCTGCGCGAACAGCAGCTCGCGCAGTAAGGATACGAAAACGGTATTTTATTTTTCGGCCGACTTGACATATACTAGAATTAGTAAGACTTTACTGACAAAATCTCGCATGACGAATGTGGGATTAAATAGAAAGGGGTGATCGGTGATGAAAGACGGCGCCTTTCCGAGCACGGGACACGGCCCCTGCGGCCCGCTGCCGGAGAACCGGGGCAACGCCTGCGGCGTGCACCGGAAGAAGCACCTGGCGGTCATGAAGGAAGCGCAAGAGTTGCTCAACCGCAGTACCTCTCCCTTTTCCTGCGTCCAAGACCTGGGCAGCGGCAAGCTGCGGAAGTTCATCCGCTGCCTTAACACGGGCGGCGTGTGCCTGCTGTTGTGGATCTGTTATTTCGAGGCGGCGGTGATGTAAGGCCGTCTCGCCCGGGGTGTCGCGAGCACCGCTTTTGCCGTCGGCAAAGGCGGTGTTTTTTTATCGGGCGCGGCCTGGCGGGGAATTGGTTCCGTCGTTTTGGCGAATACCCGATATATGTCTGCTCAAGATGATGGTGGGATCGCGCTGCCGACGATGTTTTTCGTGATCGCGATCTTCTGTGTGGCCGCCAGGCTCCTCACCGCGCTCTGCCCGCTCCCGTCGAGAAGGGCGACGAGGACGAAGAATAATAAAAACCCCCACAGGGAAAATAAGAGCAGATTTGTTGAATCGTCAAGCTGGTGGGGATGGGCAACCGTATCTGCAAGGCGGCCTGAGGGAGTTTAATATCAAAGGAGAGAGAGTGCATGCTGGGGATGTCGGCCGCAGCTATCGCCTCGCTTGTTGCTGTCGTTATTGTTGTTGGCATATCGATGATAAATGAAGACCTTAATGTCGGCATTCTCGCTATCGCTTTCGGCATCGCCGTCGGCGCCCTCTTTACCGACCTGTCGGCGGTCAAGATAATGGCGGCCTGGCCGCTCGACCTGTTCATGATCCTGACCGGCGTCACCTTCATGTTCGGCATCGCCACGACAAACGGCACGATGGAGAAGCTGACCGGCAAGGCGATCCGCCTGGCGAAAGGGAACACGGCCTTGATTCCCCTGATCATCTTCCTGCTGATCACGGTTATCACGACCATCGGCCCCGGCAACATCGCCACCGTAGCCCTGATGGCCCCCGTGGTCATGGCTATCGCCGCCCGCATCAACATGAGCGCCTTCCTGATGACGCTGCTGATCGTGGGAGCGGCGAACGGCGCCGCCTTCTCGCCGATCGCCCCGACCGGGATCATCTCGACCTCGTTCATCGTCAAAATGGCCCCCCAGCTCGCAGCCCTCGGCCAGCCTATCAGCGACGTGAACCTGCTGGCCTGGAAGATCCATCTGAATTCGGAAATAGCCCAGATCATCGGCAACGTCGCCGGCTTCCTCATCCTCGGCGGCTGGGCCTGGGTACGCAACCAACGCCATTCCAACCTGACCATCGACGATATCGCGCCGAAGACGGAGCCGTTCGACAACAAGCAGGTCCTGACGCTCGTCAGCATCGGCGTGCTGGTGTTGCTCGTCATCCTGCCCAGCCTGGCGGTGACGAAGAACCTGTTCTCCCCGACGATTATGAATCTGATCGGCACGGGCAAGGCGACGAACGTGGGCGCCGTGGCCTTCCTGCTTTCGGCCGTCCTCCTGATCGCCAACGCCGGCGACAGCAAGGCGGCGGTCAAGTCGATGCCGTGGTCGGTCATCATCATGGTCGGCGGCATGGGCATCCTGATCGATGTGATGGACAAGGCCGGCGGCCTGAAGGCCCTCGTGGGCATGATCGCCGCCGTGTCCAACCAGACGACAGTCACGGGGGTGCTGGGGTTCGTGACCGGCGTCATCTCCGCCTATTCGAGCTCGTCGGGCGTGGTCATGCCGATGTTCCTGCCGCTGGTGCCCGGCCTGATCGAACAGCTCCACGGCGGCAGCGCGGTGTCGATGATTTCGTCGATCAACGTCGGCTCGCATATGGTGGACACCTCGCCGCTGTCGCTGTTCGGGGCGATCTGCATCGCCTGCGCGGACGAGAAGGAGGACAAGAACAGGCTGTTCCGCAACCTCCTTATCTGGGGCTTCTCGATGTCCGTGGTCGGCGCGATCCTCTGCTACATCTTCTTCGGTTTCCTCGGCCTGTAGAATGCCGACCGGCAGACCCGCGATTTCGCGGGTCTGTTTTATGCGTACCGCGCGCTGATGCCGCCACGGGCAATGTGGTATAATATGGTATATGAGACTGAAAGCGGCAAAGGGGTGCGAGGATGGATGAGCAGGTGACGGCGGTGATCGGGCGGCGGTTTTCCTGCCGGCGCTACGGCGAGCGGCCGATCGAGGCGGACAAGCGGCGGTCGCTCGAAGATTTCCTGGCGGCGCGGACTGCCGGGCCGTTCGGCACGCCGGTCCGCCTGGCGTTGGCGGCCGCGACCGAAGAAGACAGGCGGGCTTTGAAGGGCCTGGGGACGTACGGCTTCATCCGCGGGGCTACCGGCTTTATAATCGGCGCCGTCCGGCGGGGGCCGAGGGATATGGAGGATTTCGGCTACGTGATGGAGGAGGCCGTCTTGTGCGCGACCGCCCTCGGCCTTGGGACGTGCTGGCTGGGGGGCAGCTTCACGAAGAGCAGCTTCGCGGCCAGGATCGCGGCGGGCAAGGAGGAGGCGGTGCCGGCGGTGACGGCGGTCGGCTACGGCGCCGACGGGCCGCAGGAGTGGCTGCGGCGCACGTCCGGCGGGCGCCGCCGGCTGCCGTGGGAGGAGCTGTTTTTCGCCGGCGGGTTCGGCCGGCCGCTGGCGGCGGAGGATGCCGGCCGGTATGCCGTGCCGCTGGCAATGGTGCGCCTGGCGCCGTCGGCGTCGAATAAGCAGCCCTGGCGGGTGGTCGAGGCGGGCGGCCGCTGGCATTTCTACCTGCGGCGGACGAAGGGCTACGGCAAGGGCAGCCTGGTGTACCGGCTGCTGGGGCTGGCCGACTTGCAGCGGGTGGACATGGGCATCGCGCTGTGCCACTTCGCCCTGACGGCCGGCGAACTGGGCCTGGCCGGCCGCTGGGTCCGCGAAGAGCCGGGTATCGCGCTGCCGGACGGGGAGACGGAGTATATCGCCAGTTGGGCGGCGGAGTAGGCGGGGCGGCCCGCGGCGGATAATTTTGCCGCCGGCCATTGACAGCAGGCTTGATCTTGTGTTACCATCAGGTATAACTAAATAACCAACTCTTATCGAGAGAGGTCGAGGGACTGGCCCGATGACACCCGGCAACCGGCGGCAACGCAGTGGTGCCAAATCCAGCAGGAGCAATCCTGAAAGATGAGAGGAGCGGCATTTGTTGTGAACGCCCTTCCTCGAAGGGCGTTTTTGTTTGCCCTGGCCCGGCAGGGCGCCCGGAAAATACCAAGGCCGAAACTTACAAGGAGGCGCAGCAATGAGCAAATTAAGCGGGTATGCCTCGCAGAAAGCCAGCCAGTTTACCGAGTCGGTCATCCGCGATATGACGCGGGTCGCCCTGGCTCACGGGGCGATCAACCTCGCCCAGGGTTTCCCCGATTTCCCGGCGCCGGCCGCCATCAAGGAGGCGGCGGCGGAGGCGATCTTCGCCGATCATAACCAGTACGCGGTCACGTGGGGGACGAAGGACCTGCGCGAGGGGATCGCCTGGAAGCTGGCGCGGGATTACGACATCGCCATCGACCCGGAGCGGCAGATAACGGTGTGCTGCGGTTCGACCGAGGGGATGATCGCCGCGCTGCTGGCAACGGTAAACCCGGGCGACGAGGTCATCGTTTTCGAGCCGTTTTACGAGAACTACGGCGCGGACGCCGTGCTGTGCGGGGCGACGCCGCGGTACGTGCGCCTGCATGCGCCCGACTTCCGTCTCGACGGCGCCGAGCTGGCGGCCGCGTTCAGCGACCGCACGCGGGCGATCATCATCAACACGCCCCACAATCCTTCGGGGAAGGTCTTTTCCCGCGACGAGCTGGCCCTGATCGCCGAGCTGTGCGTAAAGTACGACGTGCTGGCGTTCACGGACGAAATCTATGAGCATATCGTTTACGACGGCGCCGAGCACATCCCGCTGTGGAAGCTGCCGGGGATGGCCGAGCGGACGCTGATCGTGAACAGCATCTCCAAAACGTTCAGCGTAACCGGCTGGCGCATCGGCTACGTGGTGGCGTCGCCGGAGATCACGGCGTCGGTGCGCAAGGTCCACGATTTCCTGACCGTGGGGGCGGCGGCGCCCTTGCAGGTGGCGGCCGCGAAGGCGATGCGCTTCCCGCCCGGCTATTACAGCGAGCTGGGCGCGTTCTACCGCCAGCGGCGCGACTTCCTGTACGGCGCCCTGACCGACGCCGGGTTTCCGTGCTTCAAGCCGGGCGGCGCGTATTACATCATGGCCGACATCCGGCCGCTGGGCGGCGAGGACGACGTGGCGTTCGCGATGTATCTCACGAAGGAGATCGGCGTGGCGGTCGTGCCGGGGTCGAGCTTCTACTGCGCCGGCAGCCCGGACGGCCGCAAGCTGATCAGGTTCTGCTTCTGCAAGGAGATGAAGACGCTGGAAGCGGCGGCGGAACGGCTGGCGAAGCTGAAGAAACGGTAAGGGGAGCGGAAAAACAATGAGGCCGCGGCGGGCGATATGCCTGCCGCGGCCTATTCATGCCAGGAAAGTCAGACTGGTGAGAAAGGTCCAGATGCAAGGCGCACCGGATAAGCAGACACACAACGCTTCAGCGTTGATGTGATCGCTTATACCCGAAAGGGTGCGAGCGCGCCGCGCCGCGTACTGTGGGAGGTACGCAAGCAAGCGCTCTGATAAGTCAGACGCACGACGCTTCAGCGACGATGCGGTCGCTTACAACGCCGCAGATGGGCCTTTATCGCCAGCCTGAGGGTCAAAGGGAGCGGGCGAAGGCGCGCAGCTCGCGGTTGAAGCGGGGGGCGTCCTCCCAGAAGGTGTTGTGGCCGGCCTCGGGATAGAAGGAGGTGCGGGCGCCCGCGAGCAGGGCGGCGTTGTGTTCGGCATGGCGGCGGAGGATGACGGCGTCGTCGTTGCCGTGGGTGATGAGGAAGGGCCTGGTAAGGGCGGGCAGCAGGTCGGCGTTGTCGAGCGAGCGGCCCATGAGCCCCTGGCGGACGTAGGGAGGGACGGCGGCGTTGAAGCCGAGGAAGAGGTAGTATTCCTCGGGGGGCAGGGGCCGGAAGGTGCAGAGGGTGATGAAGCTCTCCAGGCCGGCGATGCTTTCGCCGACGTCGGCGGAGAAAAGCCGGGGCCGCAGGGGAAGGTAGTCGGGGCCGGTCTCGGCGACGGCGTCGGGGGTGCCGAGCCGGGTCCGCGCGCCGACGAGGTTGACGCCGGCGACGTTTTCCTCGCCGTAGTGGCGGAGATAATCGCAGATGATCATACCGGCGTAGGACCAGCCGACAAGGACGGGACGTACGAGACGCAGGGCGGCGATGACGGCGGCGACGTCGTCGGCCCACAGGCGGGAGTCGCCGTAGGCGTCGTGCGGCTTTGCCGATTGCCCGTGGCCGCGGAGGTCGAAGGCGACGAGGCGGAATTCGTCCGCCAGGTCGGAGCGGAGCTGCTTCGTCCAGGCGAGCCGGCACTGGCTGAAGCCGTGGATGAACAGGATGGGCCGGCCGTCCGCCCGGCCGGTCTCCTCGAGGTACAGGCTTGTGCCGCCGCCGCCGGCTACGGTGCGGCTTCTGCGGGAATAGTTGTCCGCCATGCGATATGTCCTCCAGTATTCGCCAGGCTTACTTTCTATTGCGGAGTTTCTGGGATTCGTCCAGTTCTTCCTCCAGCCGGTCGGTGGCGTTGCCGGGGTTTATGGACAGGGCGGATACGGCGGCGCGGGCTTCGTCGTCGAGGTCGAGGCCGGCGGCGGCCAGCGAGGCGGTAAGTTGGTCGGCGTTGCGGGCGCCGATGATCGGCGCGGTGACCGCAGGGTGGGACTTGACCCAGCTGACGGCGAGCGTGACGGGATTTATGCCCTGCTCGCGGGCGTAAGCGACGAATTTGTCGGCGGTTTCGTAGTAGCTGGATTCGCCGTAGCGCATGCCGTACTGGCGCTTTTCGACGATGCGGGCGCCGGCGGGCTTGGCGCCCTGGGAGTATTTGCCGCTGAGCAGGCCGGCGGCGAGCGGGTTGTAGGGGATGACGCCCAGGTTTTCGGCCGCCGCCAGGGGGAGGAGCTCGACCTCGGCCTGGCGTTTCACGAGATTGTACATCAGCTCGATGCATTCGAACCGCCGCCAGTTGTGCCTGGCGCTGACGCCCAGCGCGGTCGCGATCTGCCAGGCGGCCCAGTTGCTGACGCCGAGGTAGAGCACCTTGCCCTGGCTGACGAGGTCGTCGAGGGCGCGCAGCGTCTCGTCCATGGCGACGAGGGGGTCGAAGTAGTGGACGATGTAGACGTCGATGCGGTCGGTCTGCAGACGGGCGAGGCTTTTCTCGACGGACTGCATGATGTGCCGCCGCGAGCCGCCGATGGCGTTGACGTCCTTGCCGACGCGCTGCGAGACCTTGGTGGTGATGACGACTTCGTCGCGGCACCCGTGCATGAGTTTGCCGAGGATTTCCTCGGATTTGCCGCCGCCGTAGTTGTTGGCGCAGTCGAAGAAGTTGACGCCGGCGTCGCGGCATTTGGCGAACATGCGGGCGGATTCCGCCTCGTCCGCCTCGACGCCGAAGGTCATCGTGCCGAAGCACAGCTCGGATACCAATACGCCTGTTTTGCCGAGGGGCCTGTATTTCATTTGCAACATCCCTTTCTTCATCGCTATATTTTACCGATTAGTATTCGTGCTTTCCCGCCCAGTCCCTCTTTGCGGGCCAACCGCGGCCGCAAATATGGCAATAATTTCTGCAGAAATTCCTGTGGCGTTTCTTTATACGCCGACGTACGCGGCGAGCCGCTTTGCCCAACAATTGCCTGGCGCCGGCGGCGATAATCGGCCGGCAAGCCCGTCACAATAATGATAGCGGCAGGC
Organism: Selenomonadales bacterium; assembly: GCA_029975165.1. Lineage (GTDB taxonomy): Bacteria > Bacillota > Negativicutes > Sporomusales > UBA7701 > Anaeroselena. The sequence continues at coordinate 67,495 of JARKPR010000047.1, read as the reverse complement.
AATAAGGCGCGCGAAGGTGGCGGGGGGATGGGGAAGGAGATATTGATCATAAGGCTGAGCGCGATCGGCGACGTCATCCATTGCACGCCGGTGGCCGCCTCGCTAAAGGCGGCCTGGCCGGATTGCCGGATAACCTGGTTGGTCGGGGAGGTGGCCGCCGATCTCGTCCGCTATAATCCTCATGTGGACGAAACGATTGTCTGGTCGCGGGAACGGTTCGAACGCCGTCTGCGGGACGGCGATTTCCTCGGGGCGCTGGCGATGTGGCGCGAGCTGCGCGCTGTCCTGGCGGCGCGGCGTTTTTACGCCGTGCTGGATGTGCACGGCCTTTTCCTCACCGGGATGATCGCCAGGCTGGCGGATACCGGCCGGCGCATCGGCATGAGCGATACCAAGGAGCTGAACAGGCTGTTCATGAGCGAGACGGCGCCGCCGCTCGGCCGGCATGTGACGGAGAGGTACCTCGGCGTGCTGCGCCCCTTGGGGATAACGGCGACCGAACGGCGGATGACGCTGGTCGTGCCGCCGGCGGCCGAGCGGGCGGCGGAGGGGCTGCTACTGGCGGCGGGCCGGCCGGCCGGCCGGCGGCTGGCGGTCTTTGCCCCGGGGACGACATGGCCGGCGAAGAACTGGCCGGCGGCGTTCTACGCCCGCACCATACGGCTGCTGGGCTGGGATTTCACCGCGGTTTTGTGCGGCGGTGCGGCGGAAGAGCCGCTGGGGGCGGCGATCGAGGCGGCGGCGGGCATACCGGTGATCAACCTCGTCGGGCGGACGGGCCTGCTGGAGATGGCGGCGGTGATGGCGAGGGCGGCGGTGACGGTGGCCGGGGATACGGGGCCGCTGTATATCGCGGCGGCCATGGAGACGCCGACGGTGGGCATCTTCGGGCCGACCGACCCGGCGAGCCTGGCGCCGCCGGGGGCGCGGAACGCCGCCGCCGTCGGCCGGCAGCCGTGCTCTTTCTGCCACAGGGCGGTGTGCCCGCAGGGCGATATTGCCTGCCTGCGGGCCGTGACGCCCGAGCAGGTTGTGCGGCAGGTGTACCGCGTGGCCGGGCGGGGGCCCGGGGAGCGGCTGCCGGAGCGGGAGCGGGCGGCGCGGGATTTGCGGTAAAGCAGCAGGCGGCACGAACAAGCCCCACGGCATTTGGGCCGTGGGGCTTGCGCTTTGACGGGGGTCGATGGCGCGTTACCGGGCCGGCGCTTCCTCCCGGGCGGCGGCCGGTCGGGCGGTCTTGGAGGTGGTAGGGTTTGCCGTTTTGGATAAATTTTTAAATTATGGAAATTTTAAGCAGGCAATTCCGGATCGTTTGTAGTATTTTCTATCACATTAGCTATGCCGGGGGCGGAAATATCGCCGGATTATTCTGGAACGGCTGTCTTATGGAAGGATTTTCCTGACTGCGGTGAGAAGTACAGTGATATTGGCCTGCTTCGCCCGGCAGAGAAATTAGGGAGGTGCGAAAGTGTTCACCAGGCTTGTTGTCTATGCGGTTATTTTGTCCATGACGGCTTTCCTGGCGGCCGGTTGCGGCGGACAGCCCGCCCAGAAAGCCGAAGCGCCCAAGTACCCTACGAAAGCGGTGGAAATCATTGTTTCCTGGGAGGCCGGCGGCGCGACCGACGTGCTGTTCCGCGCGCTGGGCAACGCCTTTCCGAGGTATGCCAACAACCAGCAGTTGATCGTGAAGAATGTCCCCGGCGGCGGTTCGGCCATCGGCTACATGGAGGCGACGAAGTACAAGGGCGACGGTTACGGCATCGTGGCGGCCGCTTCGCCGATGGTGGCGAAGATCCACATGAGCGCCGTCAAGTTCGACGTCAATACGTTCGCCCCGGTCATCCTGATCGCCGATAACCCTTGCAATATCATGGTTCCCGCCGATTCGCCCTTCAAGGATTTGCAGTCTTTCCTCGCTGAAGCCAAGAAACGTCCGGGCGAGGTCACGATCGGCAACGGCGGCTCGGGCGGGGGAACCCATTTGGCGGCGCTGGCATTCGAGAATTTCGCCGGCGCGAAGTTCAGGCATGTGCCCTTCCAGGGCGGCGGGCCTTCGCTGACCGCCGTGCTCGGCAAGCATATCGACGCGGTGATGGTGTCGGCGCCGGAGGGCATTACCCAGGCTCAGGCCGGCCAGCTCCGCATCCTCGGCGTCCTGGGCGAAAAGCGCCTGGAAAAATTCCCGAACGTGCCGACCGCCAAGGAACAGGGCGTGGATTTCAAGTTCACCATGTGGCGCGGCGTGTTGGCGCCGAAGGATACGCCCCCCGAACTGGTGAAGCAGCTGCACGATATTTTCAGGAAGTGCATGGATGACGCCGAGTTCAAGGCCAGAGCCGCGGAGCTGAGCGTCGACCTGAAATATCTCGGGGTCGAGGATTTCGGCAAGTTCCTGCAGGCCGAGGATAAACAGTATATGGAGCTGATCAAGAAGGCGAAGCTGGGCGACCGCTACAAATAAGGGCAACTGACGCCGCGGCATCTGATCGACGTTAGTCTGCGGGGGCCCTGCGGGCCCCCGCTTTTGCGAAAGGAGAGGCGCTTATGAACAGGTTAGAGGAAGTAACCGTAAAGCATGAACGGCTCGCCGGGCTGATGGCGGCGCAGGGCTATCGCGCCGTCCTGTTGAAGAAGCAGGCGAATTTTTCCTGGCTGACCGCCGGCGGCCGCAACATGGTGGGCATCGCGACCGAGACGGGGATGACGTCGCTGCTGGTCACTCCCGAGGCCCGCTACTGCATCGCCAACCGGATCGAGGCCGACCGGATGATGGCGGAGGAGGGCCTCGCCGCCCTGGGCTTCAAGCTGTTGACCCACGAGTGGCACGAAGACCGGGAGGCCGCTCTCGTGGCCGAGGTGGCCGGCGACCTGGGGGCCGTGGCGGCCGATATGGGGTTTGCGGGCTGCCGGAACGCGGACGGCGAGCTCAAGAAGCTCCGCTATTCGCTGACGGCCGGCGAGGTGGAACGCTACCTGTTCCTGGGCGGCAGGCTGTCGGCGGCCGTCGAAAAGGTGATGCTGGGCATCCGGCCGGGAGACAAGGAATGCGAGATCGCCGGCCGGGTGGGGCCGGACCTGTGGAAGGACCTGATCGACCCGACGGCGATAATGGTGGCCGCGGACGAGCGCATTTACCGTTACCGCCACCCGGTCGCCACCGACCGACTGGTGCAGCGGTATGCCATGGTGTGCGTGAACGCCCGCTACAAGGGGCTGATCACGACGATCACCCGCCTGCTGCATTTCGGCAAGCCGGACGCTGCGCTCGCCAGGCAGTTCCAGGTGAACAACGAGGTCGACTGCCGGATGATCGCGGCCACGAAGCCGGGCGCGCCGATGGCGGCGGCCTTCGCCGCCGGCCTGGCCGCCTACAAGGAGTTCGGCTACGAGCACGAGTGGCAGCTTCATCATCAGGGCGGGGCGATGGGCTATTACGCCCGCGATGTGAAGGTGACGGCCGCGACGAGGGAGGTCGTGGCCGAGAACCAGGCTTTCTGCTGGAATCCGTCGATTACCGGCACGAAGACCGAGGACGGGTTCATCGCCACCGCCGGCGGGCCGCTGATGATAACCGGGCCGGTAATCTATCCCCGCATCGCGTCGATGGTGGACGGGGTGGAATTCTCCCGGCCCGGCATGCTGGTAATCGATTAAGGAGGCGGGAAGATGGCGGCTTTGGGTGTAGCGATCATCGGCGCCGGCATGGTGGCGAATACGCATGTCACCGCGCTCCAGGGTGTTGAAGGAGCGCGCATCGCCGGCGTATACAGCCGCGAGCCCGCGGCGACGGCCGCGTTCGCGGCCAAGTACGGCCTGCGGGCATTCGGTTCCTACGACGAGGCGCTGGCCGATGAGGGCACCGACATCATCAGCATCTGCCTGCCGCCGGCCCTGCATACCGAGTTCGGCCTGCGCGCGGCGGCGGCCGGCAAGCACCTGATCGTGGAGAAACCGATGGATATAAGCGTAGCCAGGGCCGGCGAGCTGATCGCGGCGTACCGGGCGGCGAGGTTGAAGCTGGCGGTGATTTTCCAGAACCGTTTCACGCCGGCCGCCCAGCGGGTGAAGAAGGCGCTGGACGCCGGGCTGCTGGGCGGCCTGATTCTCGGCGACGTGTACGTGAAATGGTACCGTTCGCCGGAGTATTACGCCGGCAAGGCCTGGCGGGGCACCTGGGGCGTCGAGGGCGGCGGGGCGCTGATCAACCAGGCCATCCATACCATCGACCTGCTGCAGTGGTTCATGGGCGGCGCGAAGAGCGTCGCCGGCCTGACGCGGGCGCTCGTCCACACGATCGAGACCGAGGATCTGGGGGTGGCGGCGGTCGAGTACCTGAGCGGCGCCCTGGGGGTGATCGAGGGGTCGACGGCGGTGACGCCCGGCTACAAGGAACGGATCGAAATCCACGGCACTAAGGGTTCCCTCACCCTCCAGGGCGGCCTGGTCACAGAGTGGCGGGTCGAGGGCTGCCGGCCGGAGGACTATCTCGATACCGTCAAGGTGTCGTACGGGGAGACTAATTCGCCGGCCATCGCCGACGTGAACCACCGGGCGCAGTTCGCCGACTTCGTCGCCGCTGTGCGGGAGGACCGGGAACCACTGGTGACGGGCGAAGAGGGGATAAAGTCGCTGGCGATCGTGCTGGCGATCTACCAGTCGTCCCGCACAGGGCAGAGAGTAACGCTGACTTGAGCTTACGGGAGGCATTATGAAAAAGTGGCAGCGGATCAACGCGCTGGCATTCTTTCTCGTCGCGGTCTTCGCCGCGGTAAAGGCGGCCGGCATCGGCTTCGGCAGCTTCGAATCCCCCGGGCCGGGGTTTTTCCCCTTCTGGCTGGCGGTGCTGCTGGCGGTGGTGGCCGCCGTCTACTACGCGGCCTACCGCGGTGCGGACGAGGCGGCCCCGCCGAGGAAGTACTGGCGTCTGCGCCGTCCGGCGATCGCGGCGGCAATCATGTTCGTATTTTTGCAGGCCCTGGAATACCTGGGGTTCGGCACGGCGACGCTGTTCCTCTTCGTCGCCTGGCTGCGGGGCGTGGAGAAGCAGCGGTGGCTGAAAGCGGGGCTGGTGGCGGCGATCGGTACGGTTTCGTTTTACGTCCTGTTCGTCGTTCTCCTGCAGCTGACGGTGCCGCGCGGACTGCTCATCTGAGGGAGGGCGGAAGATGAACGAGCTGCAGTCTCTGCTGCAGGGGTTCTCGCTCGCGATGACGCCGTACAATTTGATGTTCGGCTTCATCGGCGCCGTGCTGGGCACGGCGGTGGGCGTGCTGCCGGGGCTCGGCCCGGCGGCGACGATTTCGCTGCTGCTGCCGCTGACGTATGCCTTGGGTTCGCCGCTGACGTCGATCATCATGATGGCGGGCATTTATTACGGGGCGATGTACGGCGGTTCGACGACGTCCATCCTCCTCAACATGCCGGGCGAGGCGGCGTCGGTGGTGACGTGCATCGACGGCTACCAGATGGCCAAGCAGGGCCGCGCCGGCCCGGCGCTCGGTATAGCGGCCATAGGGTCGTTCATCGCCGGCACGGTGGGCGTCCTCGGCCTGTCCTTCATCGCTCCACCCCTGTCAAGGTTCGCGTTGCAGTTCGGCCCTGCGGAGTATTTTTCCCTCACCATCCTCGGTTTGACGCTGGCGGCCTACCTGTCCGGCCGCTCGATCGTCAAGGGCGTGCTGATGGTCGTCTTCGGCCTGCTGCTGGCGACCATCGGCCTCGACCCGATCAGCGGCAAGGAGCGCTATACCTTCGATACGATGATCCTCATGGACGGCCTGGATTTCCTCACCCTGGCGATGGGCGTGTTCGGCATCGGCGAGATCTTCATGAACCTGGAAGGGGAGATGAAGAGTGAACTGGTGACGACGAAGATCGCGAACATCTGGCCGACGCTGGCCGACTGGGCCAAGTCGAAATGGGCGGTGCTGCGCGGCTCGCTGGTGGGGTTCTTCGTCGGCCTGCTGCCGGGCGGCGGGGCGGTGATCGCGTCGCTGGTGGCGTACGGCATGGAGAAGAAGGCTTCCAAAGAGCCGGATAAGTTCGGCCAGGGGGCGATCGAAGGGGTGGCGGCGCCGGAGTCGGCCAACAATGCGGCGGCCAGCGCCTCGTTCATCCCGATGCTGACGCTCGGCATCCCCGGCAACCCGGCGATCGCGATGATCTATGCCGCACTGCTCATCCAGGGCGTCCAGCCGGGGCCGTTCCTGATCGCCGAGCATCCCGACGTGTTCTGGGGCGTTATCGCTTCGATGTATATCGGCAACGTCATCCTCCTGGTGCTCAACCTGCCGATGGTCGGCCTGTGGGTGCAGATGCTGAAGATACCGTACGCCATCCTGGCGCCGATAGTGGTGCTTATCTGTTCAGTGGGGGTATACAGCATCAAAAACAACGTCACCGACGTGCTGATGATGCTTTTATTCGGCGTGCTGGGCTATATCCTCCGCAAGCTGGACTTCGAGCTGGGGCCGCTGCTGCTGGCGTTCGTGCTCGGCGGCATCCTGGAGAAGTCGCTCAGCCAGGCGCTGCTGATAGCCAACGGCAATTTCGCGGTGTTCGTCACCCGGCCGATTTCGGCGGCCTTCCTGGCCCTGGTGGCGGCGACGGCGGTTGTGCCGCTGCTCCTGCCGCTCGTGCGGCGCAGGACGGCGCGGCAGCAGGACGGACCGGCGGGGTGAGACGCTCATCTTAAAATAGCAAAGACGGCCGGCGTGGGGCGGGCCGGTTTCAGCAGGCGGAATTTTCCCCGGCTCCGGGTACGGCGGCAGGCATCCGGCAGCGCGTGGAGTATTATGTAGGTATATAAAACTGCGGACGGCCGCTGCACGGCCCATTCCGGCGAGGAGATGAGCATATGGCACTTGTCAAGAGGGAACAACTGCCGCAGGCGGTGGAAGGGGCGCTGGCAGCGGCGCCGGTCACCGACCTCCACACCCATATCTACTCGGCGGCGTTCGGGGATCTGCTGCTGTGGGGCGTGGACGAACTCATTACGTATCATTATCTGATCGCGGAGAATTTCCGCTACACCGGCATGCCGTTCGCCCAATATTTCCGGCTGGGCAAAAAGGAGCAGGCCGAGCTGATCTGGCAGAACCTGTTCCTCGATAATTCGCCGCTGAGCGAGGCGCAGCGGGGCGTGCTGACGACGCTGAAGCGGCTGGGCCTCGACGTGGCGCCGCGCAATTTCGCCGCGTTCCGCGAGTTCTGCTCGTCCTTCACCGCGGGCCAGTACATCGACAAGATTTTCGCGACCTCCGGCGTTAAGACGGTGATTATGACCAACGACCCGTTCGACGCCCGGGAACGGGCCGTGTGGCTGGCCGGCGGCCACGGCGACAAGCGGTTCCAGGCGGCGCTCAGGATCGACCCGCTGCTGAACGGCTACGACCAGTCGTACCTGCTGCTGCGGGAGTGGGGCTACGCGGTCGAAAAAAGGCTGGACGCCAAGACGGTGGAAGAGATTAAACGCTTCCTGCGCGAATGGGCGCAGCGGATGAAGGCGCTGTATATGGCCGTTTCCCTGCCGCCGACATTCGCCGTGCCGGAGGATTCGACGCGGTCGCGGCTGATTGAGGAGTGCGTGCTGCCGGTAGCCTGTGAGCTCGATATCCCCTTCGCGATGATGATCGGCGTGAACAAGCGGGTGAACGACAAGCTAGGCGACGCCGGCGATTCGGTGGGCAAGAGCTCGGTGCGGCCGCTGGAGTATATGTGCGAGAAGTACCCGGAAAACAAGTTCCTGGTGACGATGCTGGCGCGGGAGAACCAGCACGAGCTGGCGGTGACGGCGCGCAAGTTCCGCAATCTGCTTGTCTTCGGCTGCTGGTGGTTCATGAACAACCCGTCGCTGGTCGAAGAGATCACCCGCATGCGGCTGGAGCTGCTCGGCCTGAGCTTCGTTCCCCAGCACTCGGACGCGCGGATCCTCGACCAGCTGGTGTACAAGTGGGAGCATTCGCGCCGGACGATCGGCAAGGTGCTGGTCGACAAGTACAGCGACCTTATGGCGACCGGCTGGACGGTCGACGAGGCGGAGCTGGGGCGCGACATCGCCGGGCTGATGGGCGACAACTTCTGGAAGTTCGTCGGCAAGAAGCCGCTGTAACTGTTTATCTGTTACAAATTACGGGGGTATGGATATGCTGCAAGTGACGGCCGGATGGCGGGCCGCGCACCCGGGGGCCTGCGTCGGCCTGCTGGCGGTGGACAAGGTCGCCAGCCCGGAGAGCGACGCGCGGTTGGAGGCGAAGAAGAACGAGCTGGAGAGCGCGCTCCGGGAGCGGTACCGGACGCGGGAGGACCTGCTGGCCTTGGGGCATGTCCAGGCTTACCGGGATTATTACCGGCGGTTCGGCAAGACGTACTTCGTGCTGCTGCAGATGGAGTCGGTGGCGGTGAAGGGCAAGCCTTTTCCCCGCGAAGCGGCGCTGGTCGAGGCGATGTTCATGGCCGAGGTGAAGAGCGGGCTGCTGACCGCCGGCCACGACCTGGCCGCGGTGGCGGCGCCGCTCGTGCTGGACGTGGCGGCCGACGGCGAGGGTTATACCGGCATCGGCGGCCGCGAGCAGGCGACGAAGGCGGGCGACATGCTGATCCGCGACCGGCAGGGCATCATCTCCAGCGTCGTGTGCGGGCCGGATTTCCGCACGCGGCTGACGGCGGCGACGACGCGCAGCCTGTTCGTGGTCTATGCGCCGCCGGGGGTTGGCCAAAGTCTCGTCGAGAGCCAGCTTGAGGATATCCTCGCCAACGTCAGGCTGTTCGCGCCGGCGGCCACGCCTGCCGGCGGCGGGATTTTCCGCTAGGGAAAGAGGTTACGGCCCGCTTTCTGCCGCCGGCAGAAAGCGGGTTTTTTTGTGGCCGCCAATTATGATACAATAATTACCACAGTATGAAAATTAAGGCGGACCTGTAGGGCGGGGACGCGACGGAGGAGGTCTGGGGGATGAAGGGGCTTAAGGGGCTGGGCGCCGTACTGGCACTGGCCCTCATGGTGCTGGCGGCCGGCTGCGGCGGCAAGGCGGAGAAGGCGGCCGGCCCGGCGCGGACCGCCGGGGTGTGGGTGACGAATACCGACCTGACGAAGACGGCGGTTTACCGCATCGACCCGGCGACCAACAAGGTGGCGGCGACGATCGAGCTCGACGGGCTGAGCCGGGGAATCGCCGCCGACGGTACGGACGTGTGGCTGGCCGATTTCGGCCATGGCAAGGTGTGGCGCATCGACGCGGCGACGAACAAGATCGCGGCGACGGTGAAGGTGGGCGAGGCGCCGACGGCGATCGCCGCAGGGTTCGGCGCGGTATGGGTGGCCAATTCGACCCAGGGGACGGTATCGCGGATCGATCCGGCGGCCAACGCGGTAACGGCGACGATCAAGGTGACGAACAGTCTCCTTAACAGTATCTGCATGCTGGATAACGCCGTGTGGGTGGCGAGCGTGGATATGATGGTCTCGCGGATCGACCCGGCAACCAACGCCGTGACAGGCAGGATAAGGGTGCCGATCAACCCCAGCGGGATCTCGGGCGGTTTCGGCGCGCTGTGGGCGGGCGACCCGACGGGCAAGAGAGTGCTGCGCCTCGACCCGGCGGCAATGAAGGCGGCGGCGGCGATCGCCACAGGCAACACGCAGCATACGGCGTGCACGGAGAGTTTCGTGCTGGCGGCGAATTTCGCCGAGGGCAACGTGGTGTTCATCGACCCGAAAAGCAATAAGGCTATCAGCGACGTGAGAGTGGGCAAAAACCCGGCTGCGCTGGCCCTGGGTCACGGCGCGATCTGGACGGCCAGCAGCCATGACAACGCCTTGTACCGCATCGATCAGGCGAGCAAGGCGGTGACGGTCATCGGCGTGCCCAAGCCGGGCAAGGTCGCCACGACGCCGTGATGGCCGGCTGCGGCGGGGGTTTCTAAGAAAAATCAAAAACTCGTCCTTCATAATATTATCGTTGCCCCGAGAAATTGCGAAGGACGGGTGATGTGATGAAGAACATAACCAGGTTGCTGTTGGCGGCATGCACCGTTGCCATGATCGCCGCCGCCGGCGTGGCGTCGGCCGCGGAGCCGGGACCGGAGCAGGCGGCCGCGACGGTTGCGGCCGGCCGGCCGGACGGCGCAAGCCGCGGCCAACTGTTCTGGGAGTCCGACCGGTCGGCGCTGCTGGCCCTCTTGAACAGCGACGCCGCTACGCTGCAGGCCGGGATCGACGCCGGCAAGACGCTGGCGCAGATCGCCGCCGACCACGGGGTGTCCGCGCAGGCGGTCGTCAATTTGCTGGCCGTCCAGATGGCGGACCGGATCGACGACGGGGTGGCGACAGGCTGGCTGCCGGCGGACAAGGCGGCAGAGCTGAAGGCCGACCTCGCCCTGCGGGCGGAAAGGATGGTGAACGCGGCTCCCGGCGGGCCGCGGATCGACCTGTCGCCGCTGGTGGCGCTGCTGGGGATCGACGAGCAGACGCTGAAGGACGAGTTCCGGAGCGGCAAGTCGCTGCTGGCGGTCGCCGCCGCGCATGGCGTCGACAGGCAGGCGGTCATCGACCTGTGCACGCGGCTGGTGTCCGAGCGCCTGGACGCGGAGGTCGAAGCCGGGCGCCTCACGATGGTGAAGGCGGCTGTCATGAAGGCCAGGATGGCCGTAAACGCGGAACGGCTCCTCGACATCAATCCGCTGCAGGGCGTCCCGGGCGGAACGAATAAATAGCCGCGCCCTTGCGCAAGGGAACGGCAGGATAGCTGGAGGCCACCGTAAGGCGGCCTCTCGTTTTTTTTTTGCGGCGGGTTGCGTGTCGCCCCGCCTTTAGGGCGGGAGTATTTCGACGAAGCCCTGGCTGCCGTCGACCCGGATCAACTGGCCGTCGCGGATGAGGCGCGTGGCGCCTTCGACGCCCACCACGGCGGGGATGCCGTATTCGCGCGCCACGACGGCGCCGTGGGTCATGAGGCCGCCCACTTCGGTGACCAGACCGGCGGCGAGCGGGAAGAGGGGCGTCCAGCCGGGGTCGGTGTAGGGGGCAACGAGGATGTCGCCTTTGTCAAGCAAGGCTTCTTCCAGACTGAGGACGACCCTGGCCCGGCCGGCCACCGTCCCGGCCGACACGGCGGTGCCGGCGAGCGCGCCCGGCGGGGCCTGGGCGTGGGGTCGGGCGGCGATTATCTCGCCTTCGCTCGTCATGGCACGGGGCGGGACAAGCTTGGCGTCGGCAAGGTATTTCTCTCGCCGTTCGGCGAGGATGGCGCGGTCGAGCCGCCGGGTTTCGACGGTCCGCGCGATTTCCGGCAGGGTCAGCCAGAAGATTTCCTGCGGTTCGGCGAGGACGCCGTCGGCGACGAGGGCGGCGGCCTCCTGCATGAGGGCCTGTTTGACGATGTCGAGGTTCTGGACGAGGAAGTATTTGGGGTGCTCGCGCAGGCCGATCAGGGCGCGGTGCACCCGGATGAGGCGCTGCATGCGCCTGGCCTTGAAAAAGCCTGCCGGGGTGTGGCGTAGGCGGTCGACGAGCCGCGCGGCGGCGGCCGCGGCGGCCTGCTGGCCGGCGAGGAAGTCGCAGCGGTGGCGTCCCGGCTCCCGGCCTCTGAGGTGGCTGAGGATGGCGGGCACGAGCTGGGTGGGCGCTTCGCGCCACCGCGGCCGGGTGAGGTCGATCTCGCCCGGGCCGCGCATGCCGTAGCGGGCGAAGAAGGCGACGAGGGCCGGCAGGACCTGTTCGCCGCCGGGAACGGCCCGCAGGCCGTCGAGGAAGGTCGCGTCGTCCGCCTGCCGCAGGTATTCGCTCACCGCCGGGTGCTCGCGCACGGCGTCGGCGACGTCGCCGAGCGCCAGGCCCATTTCGCTGGTGACGTTGCCTGGCGGCGATTTGCCGATGTCGCCGAGTTCGGCCGCGTCGCCGAGCCATTTGACGGACAGGCGCTCGATGAGCTTGTAGGTTATGAGGGCCGGGGCCAGAAAGGGCGCCGCCCGGGGGAGGATCGTCGGCATGAGGGCAGCGAGCGTCTCGCGGATGAGGGCGATCCGGGCGGGACCGGATACATTCTGGAGTTTGCCGCGGTTCTCGCTTGTTTTGGCGGCGATGAAGCGGTCGAGGTCTTCGATGGCCTGCCCGTTGTCGCGGTAGAGGAGGTTGCCGAGGATGGCGAAAGCGGTCGGGAAGAGGGCTTTGGCGAGGGAGAGCGGCAGTTTTTTGTCGCCGGGGGCGCCGGCGCGGAATTCTTCCTGCGCGGTGTATTCCTCGACCGCCCGGCCGATCGTTTCGTCGATATTGCGGAGCAGGCCGGGGAGCCTGGCGCGCAGCTCGGGGTAGGCGAGCAGGGGGGTGGCGTCGAGGTAGGGCCTGCTGCCGGCCGCCTGCAGGAGGTCGCTCTCGTCGCCGGGCGAGGCTTTGCCGAACGGCACGATGGTTCTCAGCACCGACAGCCCCAGGGGTTTCATGGCGTCGGTCATCATCTGCGGGTGGCCGAGGGAGAGGAAGAGCCGCAGGGTGTTGCCGGTAGCCGCGGGGAGGGGGTAGAGGGTGGTGATAGGCCGGCTCTGGACGATGTGGAGCTGGCCGTCGGCGAGGCACCATTCTATGTCCTGCGGGCTGCCGAAATGCTGCTCGATAGTCCTGCCGATGCCGGCCAGGCTGACGGCGTCGCCGTCGGACAGCACCTGCGCCGTCTGCCTGTCGCCGGTGATGGTTTCCCTTACGGTTCCCCCGGCCGGCGCGGCGTTTATGGCGACCTGCTTGCGGCCGATCTTTTTGGCGACGAGCTTGCCGGCCTTGACCTTGTACAGGTCGGCGGTCACGATCCCGGACACGAGCGCCTCCCCCAGCCCGAAGCCGGCGTCGATGGATACGACGGTGCGGTTGCCGCTGACGGGGTCGGCGGTGAACATGATGCCCGCCGCTTCGGGGTAGACCATCCGTTGCACGACGACGGACAGGAGGACCTTGTCGTGGGCGAAGCCGTTCTGGCGGCGGTAGGCGATGGCCCGGTCGGTGAAGAGTGAAGCCCAGCATTTGCGCACGCTGTCGAGTATGGACCGCTCACCGGCGATGTTGAGGTAGGTGTCCTGCTGGCCGGCGAAGGAGGCGGTCGGCAGGTCCTCGGCGGTGGCACTGGAGCGGATGGCGTAGTGGTAGTCGCAGCCGGTCGTCTCCCAGGCCTGGACGATCGCCTGCTCCACGGGCGCCGGGATGGCGAGGCTTTCAAGGTGGTCGCGGAGGCGCTGCCCGGCCTGGCGGAGTTCGCCCGGCGAGGTTATGTCGACGGTTTCCAGGGCCTTCAGCAGGGCGGCGAATTCCGGGCTGGCCGCGACGAAGGCCGCGTAGGCTCCGGTGGTGACGCAGAAGCCTTCGGGCACGGCGATGCCTGGAATGTGCCAAAGCTCGGCCAGGTTTGCGCCTTTGCCGCCCACGTCGGGTAGATCGGCGCGGTTGATTTCCGCGAAGAAGAGTACGTATCTCGGCATGCCGTGTCGCCTCCTAAGCAGATATTATGCCCGGGGTGCGGGAAATTACCGGACAGGAGGCGGCCACGGCGGCGAAGAAAAATTTGCCGCCAGACAGGGAGAACTGCGGGCGGCGGCGAAAATTTCCTTTATCAGATCGACAATGCTGTCCTCGGTCACGGCCGAGGATTTGCTATATCCGTCGTTCAGGCTTATTATTCGGTCGGTGGAGTTGATGAGATGGATCGCAGGGATTTTAGCAAAAGTGCGATGAAGCTGCCTGCCCTCCGCTACGGGCGGACTTTGCTGCCGGCGTCGCTGCTGGCGGCCGTGGTGGCGCTGGTGGCCCGCCACCAGTACCCTCTGCCGGCCGACAGCGGCTTGTTGCTGTGGTTCTCGCGCCTGGACCCGCTTTTGCTTGTAAGCTATCTGCGATGGGAGGGGGCGTTCCCGGCCTGGGGCTGGCTGCCGCTGGCGACCGTGCTGCTCACCCTGGCGGCCGGCAGGGTGTTCTGCGGCTGGCTCTGCCCGCTGGGCGGCCTGTTGGCCCTGATGCACGACGGGCGGGCTTTCGTCCGCCGTCGCCTGGGGCGCGGCCCGGGGGCCGGCCGACCGGCGTGGACGGACCGGCTGCGCCCGTACCGCTACCACTGGCTGCTGGCGCTGGCGGCGCTCATGCTGCTGGGCAGCGGCTGGGTGCTTTATCTTAGCCCGTTCCATTTGCTGACTTCCGAGCTGGCGCGGCTGTGGCGGGGCGAGGTGCCCTGGATGGCGGCGGCGCTGCTCGCGGCGGGACTGATCGCTTTCCCCCGCTTTTGGTGCGTGTATTTGTGCCCCACGGGCCTGACGCTGTCGCTGCTGGCACGCTGGCGGCGGTGGGCGGTGAAGGCGCCGGCCGGCTGCCGGCGCTGCGGGCTGTGCGCGCGCGCTTGCCCGACAGGCGCAGCCGCGGCCGGCCCGGCGTGGGCCGGGGCGGACTGCCTGGTATGCGGCCGTTGCGCCGGAGTCTGCCCGGCCGGCGATTTTGCGCTGGCCGCCGGGGATGACGGCCATACGGCTGCTGCCGGCGGGACGTTCACGCGGCGGGAGGTCATCCGTGCCGGGGTGGCGCTGGCGGTGGCGACTGCCGCGGCGCCGGCGCTCGGCCGGCCGGCCGGCGCCCAGCCGCTCAGGCCGCCGGGGGCGCTGGAGGAGGACGAGTTCCTGGCGCGCTGCAGCCGCTGCGGCCGCTGCATCAAGGCGTGCCCGAGCAAGTGCCTGAAGGCGATGCCGCTGTCGAGCGGGGCGGCGTCGTTCCTGACGCCGGTGATCGTGCCCCGCGAGGCCCGCTGCGAGCTGACCCAGGACTGCCAGAGAGTCTGCCCGACGGGGGCGATAGCCAGCCTGCCGGTGGAAAAGGCGGTCATCGGCCTGGCGGAGATCGATCGGGCCCGCTGCATTGGCTGGGCGGAAGGCAAGCTGTGCCTGCTGTGCCAGGAGCAATGCCCGCAGCACGCGATCGATTCGGACAAGCAGGACCGGCCGAGCGTGGTGAACGAAAAGTGCGTGGGGTGCGGGGCGTGCGAGAACGGCTGCCCGCTGGAGCAGCCGGCGATCGTGGTGCGCCCGCAGCCGAAGCGCCGCCGGCCGTGAGGCGGCGCGGCACGAGCAGGATATTGGACCGGGACCTTGACGGGCAACCGCCAAGGTCCTTTATTATGTAATAATAAATTTGATTTTGCAATGCAGGAAATGCCTTGACAATAATTGGCGGGAAGAGTAAAATATAATTGATAATAATAATCATTATCAATAAATGCTGGCGGGGGTGACGATATGGTGACAGTGCTTTTGACCGGGATCGGAGTGGCCGCGTTCGGCTGCGCCGCCTGCCTGGTATGGCGCAGCGCCGACGGCAGCGGCCGCTAGACCGCCATCCTCGCGGCCCGGGTATACAGGATAAGCTTTATACGACGAAAAGGACGGCCCACCGTCCTTTTCGTCGTTTCGCGGGAGGGTTAGCGTGGGCGACGGCGAACAAGATAAAGGAAAATGGACGCCCGCGGGCAACCATTCGCGGGCAATTTGCGGCCGGCGGTGATGGTGAAGTGTATTATCTTACCGTTGACACGGGGACGACGAATACGCGGGTGAAGGTCTGGCGGGACGACCGGGTGGTTGCCGGGGCGTTCGCGGCGGCCGGGGTTCGCGACACGGCCGTGACCGGCAGCCGCAGCAAGCTCCAGCAGGGGGTGCGCCAGGCGCTGACCGAGGCTTGCGCCGCCGCCGGGGTGGCGACGGCCGATGTGGAGGCGATCGTGGCCTCGGGGATGATTACGTCGAATGTCGGCCTGCACGAGGTGCCGCATGTGGCCGCACCGGCCGGGATCGGCGACCTGGCGGCCGGGATGGCGGCTGCGCAGGTGCCTGCGGTGGCGGACCGGCCGATCTGGTTCGTGCCGGGGGTGAAGAACGCCACCGGGCGGGTGGACGCCGACAACTGCGAGACGATGGACATCATGCGGGGCGAGGAGGTCGAGGTTTTCGGCCTGGTAAGGCGGCTGGCCATCGCAGGGCCGGCGGTTTTCGTCCTGCCCGGTTCGCATACCAAGTTCGTGGTGATGAACGGGGAGCGGCGTATCGCCGGTTGCCTGACGACCCTCGCGGGCGAATTGCTCAGCGTCATAACGCAGGACACTATCCTGAAGAGCGCCTTGCAGGGCTCGTTCGTCAGCAGCGTGGACGAGGCGATGGTGTTGGAGGGCGCGGCCTGCGCCCGGCGGGTCGGGCTGAGCCGCGCGTGCTTCACGGTGCGGATTCTCGACCAGTTCACCGATTACGGCGTTCAGGCCAAGGCGAATTTCCTGCTGGGGGCGGTGCTGCAGACCGATCTGCTGGCGCTACGGAGCAGCCGGGCCTTCGCCGTCAGCCCGGAGATGCCGGTTTTCATCATGGGCAAAAGCGTGCTGCGCGACGCTTTCCACGCTCTGCTACAGGCGGAGGGTTTTTTCCGCGGCGGCCTGCGGCCGGTGGCCGAGGATGTCGCCGAGGATATAGCCGCCTTCGGGGCGATGACGGTCGCCAGGGAGCGCGGCATCGTCAAGTAGGCCGGCGGGGAAGCCGGCCGGGGAATTTATAAAAAAGCCTGAACCCTTTAAAGGGGTTCAGGCTTTGTACTTCTCACCGATATTTACCGGGGGGACTGGTCAGGAGCCGGACCGGGGCTGCTGGGCGTTTTCGGCGAGCATCCTCTTCTCGAGCTTGAGCTGCATTATCGTGGCGGTGATCAGGGAGGCGATGGCGAGGAGGATGAGCGCGAGGCTTATGGGGCGGGTGAAGAGGATGGTGAAGTCTCCGTGGGAGACGATCAGGGCCCGCCGCAGGCTGCTCTCAGCCAGAGGGCCGAGGATGAGGGAGAGGAGTATGGGCGAGGCCGGAAAGTCGTAGCGCTGCATGAAGTAGCCGATGATGCCGAAGACCACGGCCAGGCCGACATCGAAGAGGCTGTTGCGCATCGAGTAGGCACCGACGATCGAGAGCAGGAAGATGATGGGGATGAGTAAGCTGCGCTCGATGGAGATTATTCTGACGAAAAAGCGGATGCCGAAGATGCCAACGAGGAACATGAGGAGGTTGGCCGTCATCATGCCGGCAAAGATGCTGTAGACCATGTCGATGTGGTCTTTGAAGAGCAGCGGCCCCGGCTGGAGTCCCTGGATGACGAGGGCGCCGAGGAGTACGGCGGTGACGGCGTCGCCGGGGACGCCGAGGGAGAGCATGGGGATCATGGCGCCGCCGGTGCAGGCGTTGTTGGCCGCCTCGGCCGCGGCCACGCCGGTGATTTCGCCTTTGCCGAACGTTTCGGGGTGCTTGGAGGAGCGCTTGGCTTCGCCGTAGGCGACGAAGGCGGAGATGTCGCTGCCGGCCCCAGGGACGGCGCCGATGAAGGTGCCGATGAAAGTCGATTTGACGATGGTCAGCCACGCTTTCCTGATGTCGGTCCAGGAGGGGAGCAATTGCTGCTTGACCGCTTTGACCGCCTCTTGTTTGTAGAGTACCTCGACGCCCTTGAAGACTTCGGAGAGGGCGAACAGGCCGATAAGGGTGGGGATGAAGGCCGGGCCTTCGAAGAGGTCCATAAAGCCGAAGGTGAAGCGGGGATAGCCGGCCATCGGGTCGAGGCCGATGGTGGAGATGAGCATGCCGAAGAAGCCGGCGATGATGCCTTTGACGATCGAGTTGCCGGAGATGGAGATGATGATGCTGAGGCCGAAGATGGCCAAGCCGAAGTACTCGGGGGCGCTGAACTGGAGGGCGACCCGCGATATCTGCGGCGAGGCGAAGGTCATGATGAGGGCGCCGGAGAAGCCGCCGACGAAGGAGGCGAAGATGGACATGGAGAGAGCCCGGCCGGCTTCGCCTTTCTGGTTGAGGGGGTAGCCGTCGAGGACGGTGGCGGCGGCGGCCGGGGTGCCGGGGGTGCGGATGAGGATGGCGGAGATGGAGCCGCCGTAGATGGCGCCGCAGAAGATGCCGAGGAGCATGCCTACGCCCTGGTGGACAGGCAGGCCGAAGGTGAAGGGGATGAGGAGCGCCACGCCCATGGTGGCCGTCAGGCCGGGCAGGGCGCCGATGAGAACGCCGCTGACGGTGCCGAGCAGGATGAGGCCGAAGCAGCTAGGCTGGAAAACGACCCCGAAGCCTTTGAGCAGTAAGTCTAATTCCATGGTCAACCACCTTTACTCCGTGTCTTAGCCCAGAAAGCCGGCGGGCAGGGAGATGTCGAGCAGCCTGTTGAAGATGCCGTAGATGAGGAGGGTGACGGCGACGGAGACGGCGGCCATCTTGAGGTAGTCGCGCCGCTGCAGGAGGTACATGAGGCCGAAGAGATAGACGGCGCTGGTGATGATGAAGCCGAGGCTGTTGAGGAGGACGCAGTAGAGGATGACGGCCAGCAGGGAGATGATGGCCCGGTGAACGCCGGGGTCTTTGATATTGAAGGGATCGGTGCAGGGGCGGGATTTGCCCCGCAGGGCCCCTGCCAGGAGCAGCAGGCTGAAGATGCCCAGGCCGCCGGCGAGACAGGTGGGGAAGAAGCTGGGGCCGAGGAGGAGCACCTTGTCTTCGGGGAAGTGGTAGGCGCTATAGATGACGTAGACGGCGATGAGCAAGCCGAGGATGCCGGCAAATATGTCGGGCTTTTTCAAAGATACTACATCCTTTCTGCCGGTAGGCGCGCTGACCTGGAGAAGGAAAAGGGGCAAACGCCGGTCGCCCGGCATTTGCCCCGTACCGGCGGTTATTTCGCGAGGTTGAGTTTCTTCATGACGGCCTCGGTGTCGGCGGCGGTTTTATCGAGGAAGGTTTTAAAATCGGCTGCGGAGGCGTAAGCGAGGCCGAGGCTGGCCTTCTTGGCGAACTCCTGGAATTCGGGGGAGTCGTAGCCTTGCTTGAAGGCGTCGGCGAGGACCTTCTTCACGTTTTCGGGGGTGTTCTTGGGCACGGCCAGACCGCGCCAGGTGGCGAAGGTAATGTCATAGCCGGCTTCCTTGAAGGTCGGCACGTCGGGGAAGTTCGGGTCGCGCTTGTCGCTCATGATGGCGAGCATCTTGAGCTGGCCGGCTTTGACCTGGCTCTGCACTTCGGCAGGGCTGACGGTGACGGCCTGGATATGGCCGCCGACGAGGTCGGTCACGGCCGGGGCCGCACCGTTGAAAGGAACATGGTTGAGCTTGATGCCGGCTTTTTCTTCCAGCAGGCCTGCGGCGAGGTGCCAGACGGACGCCGGACCGGAGTTGCCGACATTAACTTTACCGGGGTTGGTCTTGGCGTATTCGACGAAATCCTTGACGGTCTTGAAGGGTGAATCGGCTTTGACGGTTAGCGCGGCCGGGTCGGTATTAAGCCGCATCAGGAGGTCATAGTCTTTATAAGTGAAGGGAATGAGTTTCTGGGGGGGGAGGGAGAGGAGCTCGAAGGTTATCATGGTGACGGTGTAGCCGTCGTTCTTGGCGTTGAGGCCGGCGCCGTGGCCGACGGCACCGCCGCCGCCGGTGACGTTGTTGACGGTGATGGTCTGGCCGAGGGGTTTCTCGGCCGCTTTGCCAAGACCGCGGGCAATGGCGTCGGTGCCGCCACCGGCTGCCCAGGGAACGACGAGGGTTACCGGTTTGGTGGGGAATTTCTCGGCCTGGCCGCCGCAGCCGGCGACCACAATGACAAACAGACAGATGAGAAGCAACGCAAAGGTTTTTTTCATCAAACTAGTCCTCCCTCGAATTAATTTGGCAGGGAAAATGGTGGGACTCTCCCTCCTTTTTTCATAATGTGAAACACTTTTCCATAGGACGACTATTCAATATATTGTGATTAATTATATCTGCAAGGGAAAAATCCTCTCGGATGGTAAAAAAAACCGAGATGTGGTATGGGCGGGACGGAGGGGGCACTGGCTGCGGGCGACGTCGCAGGCAGGAATATGTTGCCGCCGTACCGAAATATTATTGCAGTAACAGCGTGAATACGGTGTGTCACAGTAAATGCGAAGGAGGTCTTGGTCGTGAGGATTGCGGTGGCCAGGTTTTTGACGGTTCTGATGTTGGCAATGGTCTTACTTACGCCGGTAGCGGCGGCGGCGAGCGTCGAGGAGCGGCGCGACGAGATAAGGCAGATGGCGGACAAGACGCTCCAGCGGCTGTACAAGGAGAAGCCGAGCGCCCAGGCGGCCATCGAAAGCGCCTACGGCTACGCGGTGTTCAGCAATCACGGGTTCAAGCTCTTCCTGCTCGGCGGCGGCGGCGGCAAGGGCATAGCGGTGAACAATGTCAGCGGCCAGGAGATCTTCATGAAGATGGCGGAGGTCGATATCGGCTTCGGCCTCGGCGTCAAGGAGTTCAGTGTGATCTTCGTCTTTGAGACCGAGCGGGCGTTCGAGAAATTCACGGCCGACGGCTGGAAGTTCGGCGGCCAGACGACGGCCGCGGCGACCGACGGCGTGAGCGGCGATTCGATCGAAGGCGCGGTGGTCGTCGCGCCGGGGATGTGGATGTATCAGATGACCAATAAGGGCCTGGCGCTGGAACTGACGGCGAAAGGCACGCGGTATTACAAGGACAGCAGCTTGAACTAACAGGCGGCATACGGCGCTCGCCTCAGGAGGTAGTCTGTAGATGGATGTCATTCAGGAACTGCTCCAGGATATAAAACTGTCGCGGCTGGTCAAGGTCCGCCAGACCTTCGACGTCCCCAGGCTGGCGGACGTGCCGGGGACGCTGCGCCGGGAACTGTCCAGGGCGGAGATAAGCCGGCGGGTCCGGCCGGGGATGCGGGTGGCGGTGGCCGTGGGCAGCCGCGGCGTGGCCGAGATACCCGCCCTGGCGAGGGTGACGGTGGAGGAACTGAAACGGCTGGGCGCCGAGCCTTTCGTGATTCCGGCCATGGGCAGCCACGGGGGCGCGACGGACGAGGGCCAGCGCGAGGTGCTGGCCAATCTCGGCGTGACGGAGGCGAGCGTCGGCTGCCCGATCCGGTCGTCGATGGCGGTGGTCGAGATCGGCCGACTGGACAACGGCCTGCCGGTGTATATCGACGAGAACGCCGCCAAGGCCGACGGCATCGTGGTCATCAACCGCGTGAAGCCCCATACCGCCTTCCGCGGCGACAACGAGAGCGGAATGGTCAAGATGATCACCATCGGCCTCGGCAAGCAGAAGGGCGCCGAGTCGTGCCACGCGTTCAGCTTCAAGTATATGGCCGAGCATATCGTGGCCATGGCCCGGATAACGCTGGCGAAGCTGCCGGTACTGTTCGGGGTGGGCAGCGTGGAGAACGCTTACGACCAGGTGGCCAGGGTCGTGGCGGTCACGCCGGAGGAGCTGATCGAAACCGACCGCCGGCTGCTCGTCGAAGCCAAGAGCTATATGGCCAGCCTGCCTTTTTCGCAGCTCGACGTGCTGGTGATCGACCGGATCGGCAAGGACATCTCCGGCGACGGCATGGACCCGAACATCACCGGGCGCTACCCGACGCCGTACGCCACGGGCGGCCCCGACATCGCCAAGGTGGCGGTGCTCGACCTGACGGAGGCGACCCACGGCAACGCCAACGGCATGGGCAAAGCCGACGTCGTGACCCGCCGGCTTGTGGATAAGACGAACTTCCCGATGACGTACTGCAACGCGCTGACCTCCACGGTGTTCGAGCCGATCAAGGTTCCGATGGTGATGGAGTGCGACCGCGACGCGGTCAAAGCGGCCGTCAAGACGTGCAACGCCAAAGACCTGTCCAAGGTGCGCCTGGTGAGAATCAAGGATACGCTCCATCTGGACGAAATTCTCGTTTCCGAGGCCCTGCTGGCCGAGGTTGCGGCCCACCCGCGCCTGACGGCGGCGGGCGAGCCGGCCGCGATGCGGTTCGACGCCGCGGGGAATCTGGCCGAATGACAGCAGGTGATGAGGAGAACTGCGCACATGAAATACAGCAAGGTTGACGACCGGATCGTGGCGGAGCTGCAAGAAATCGTCGGCGCCAAATACGTGCTGACCGACAGGGAGAAGCTGGAGCCGTACTCGCACGACGCCGTGACCGGGGATAAGCACGTGTGCTATCCCGAAGCGGCGGTGCTGCCGGCGACCACCGCGGAAGTGGCCGCGGTGGTGCGGCTGGCCAACCGGGAGGTCATCCCGGTGGTGCCGCGCGGGGCGGGGACGGGCTACGCCTGCGCGGCGGTAGCCTACGAGGGCGGCATCGTCCTGTCCACCGAGCGGATGAACGGCATCCTGGAGATCGACGACGCCAACATGGTGATGGTCGTCGAGCCGGGAGTGCGGACGAGCGAGGTGCAGGAGGCGGCCGCGGCCAAGGGCTACCTTTACGCCGGCGAGCCGTCGAGCGGCGACAGCTCGTTCATCGGCGGCAACGTGGCCACGAATGCCGGCGGCATCAAAGCGGTCAAGTACGGGACGACCCGCCATCAGGTGCTCGGCCTGGAACTGGTGACGCCCGAGGGCGAGGTCGTCATGCTGGGCGGCAAGCTGCGCAAGGAGACCACCGGCTATAGCCTGATCCAGCTCGCCATCGGCGCCGAGGGCACGCTGGGGGTGGCGACGAAGGTTATCCTCAAGCTGCTGCCCAAACCGGCGAAGGTGATGGACCTGCTGGCGATCTTCCCGAGCGCGGCGGCGGCGATCGCCATCGTGCCGAAGATCATGCACGCCGGGATCACCCCGCTGTGCGTTGAGTTCATGGACAACAAGGGCATCCGCTGCTGCGAGGAGTTCCTGGGCGAGAAGCTGCCCCACAGCGAGGACGGCTACTACATCATCGTGTCGGTGGAGGGCGAGAGCGACGAGGCGCTGGAGAACCAGTGCGTGACCATCGACGAGCTGTGCGAGGCGAACGGGTCGCTGGAGGTGCTGGTGGCCGACCCGGCGAAGATCTGGAAGGCGCGCAAGTCGTTCGGCGAAGCCAACCGGGCCCGCAGCCTGATATTTTCGGCCGAGGACATCGTGGTGCCGATCGCCGGCATCCCGGATACGGTGGCCTACTTGGGCGAGCTGGGCGAAAAGTACGGCGTGACGATCCACTGCGTCGCCCACGCCGCCGATGGCAACGTCCACGCCGACATCCTCAAGGAAGAGCTGCCGCTGGCCGCGTGGGAGGACAAGCTGCCGAAGCTGCAGGAGGAGCTGTACACATTTGTGTACGGCCTGGGCGGCAAGCTGTCGGGCGAGCACGGCATCGGCCGCAAGCGCCTCGAACTGATGGAGAAGTTCGCCGACCCCGTGGAGTTGAAAATGATGCGGGCGGTGAAGAAGGCTCTCGACCCCCGGGGGATAATGAATCCGGGGAAGATTTTCCGGATGTGACGAAAAAAAGCCCACGGACGCGCGTCCGTGGGCTTGTCTGTTCGGTCCTTCAACTAGGCAACGGCGGTAACGCCCCGGTCGGCGAGCGCGGCGACAATCTCCGCAAACGTCGTGCGGTTGGGGTCATAGAAGATGGTGGTCAGCCCGTCGAGGTTGTTGATGCTGATGAAGTATACGCCCGGCAGGGCGCGAAGGGATTTCTCGATCTCGCGGGCGTTATCGCCGGCGCCCCGGACGAAGAATTTCACCTGGGAGCTGCCATGGGCGGGGCAGCCGCAATCTTTGCACATCGGACAGCACCTCCGGTTCGTGTGTAACCCTTTTGCAACTATAGTATAGCGCATTCGGCGGGCCGCGGCGAATAATCGTTTGTGATGGGCCGGTAAAGGCGGATTTATGGGCGCCGGCGCCAAGCAGGAAGCGGGCCTCCTGTCGGGGAAATACTAGTACAACAGGTGCCGGTATTTGCGATGACCGTTCCTGGAGGTATCGGCGGGGCGCGATGGCGCCGCCGGGACGGCCGGGTGCGGCGGCGGCGCTTCAGTTTCTTAGGGGAGGTGCGGGATGACCGGCAACTGGCTGGCCTGGCTGGGAGCGGCCGACCTGCCGGCGCCGCGGCCGGATATGGCGGCTGTGGCCCTGAGCGGCGTCGGCAAGGTATACGTGACCGGGGCCGGGGAATTCGCGGCGCTGCGGGGCGTCGACCTTACAGTGGCCGCCGGCGAGTTCGTCGCCGTCGTCGGCAAATCGGGCAGCGGCAAGTCGACGCTGATAAATATGATCACCGGCATCGACCGCCCGACCACCGGCGAGGTGTGGGTGGCGGGGACGCCGGTGCACGGCCTTACCGAGAATCAGATCGCCGTATGGCGCGGCCGCACGGTGGGGGTGGTGTTCCAGTTCTTCCAACTGCTGCCGACGCTGACGGCGCTGGAGAATGTGATGCTGCCGATGGATTTCTGCGCCTTCGGCGACCCGTCCGGCCGGCCGGAGCGGGCGTATAAGCTGCTATCGATGGTCGGGGTGGGCGATCAGGCCGACAAGCTACCGGCCAACCTGTCGGGCGGCCAGCAGCAGCGCGTGGCCATCGCCCGCTCGCTGGCCAACGACCCGCCGCTTTTAGTGGCCGACGAGCCGACCGGCAACCTCGACAACCGCACGGCGTCGGCGGTCATCGACCTGTTCGCCGAACTGGCCGCCGGCGGCAAGACCATCCTGATGGTGACGCACGACGAGGACCTGGCCGGCCGCGCCAGCCGGATACTGACGGTGGCCGAGGGGCGGATCGCCTGCTTTGCGGCCGCCGGGGAGAGCTGCGATGGCTAGGATTATGCTGCTCCCGCCCCGCTGGCGCAAGGTGTGGGCCGACCTGGCGGGCAACAAGCTGCGTACCCTGCTGGTGGTGCTGTCGATCTCGGTCGGGGTGTTCGCGGTGGGGATGATCTACAGCTCGTACCTGATGTTCGAACGCGACCTCGACCGCAGCTGGCGGTCGGCTCTGCCGGCCAGCGCCACGCTGTACGCCGACCCGTTCGACGAAGAACTGGTGGACAGCGTCCGCAGCCTGCGGGGGGTGCGGGAGGCCGACGGGCGCCGCAACGTCGACCTGCGGGTGCGCGGCCCGGGCGGCGAGTGGAAGCAGATGTTCCTCATCGCCATCCCCGACTATATGAAGCAGAAGGTCAACATCGTCCGTCCGCAGTCGGGGGCCTGGCCGCCGGGGGACGGCGACGCGCTGCTGGAGCGGTCGTCGCTGGCCGAGCTGGGGGTCAGGCAAGGGGACAGCATCACGGTGGAAACGCCCACCGGGCGCAAGAGGACCCTGAAGATCACCGGGGTGGTGTACGACCCCAGCCAGATCCCGAGCATGTTCATCGGCCGCTATTACGGCTATATCAATATGGATACGCTGGAGAAGCTGGACGAGCCGCGCCGGCTGGACCAGGTCAATTTCGTCGTCGACCCGTGGGTGCTCAAGGGCAAGGAGACCGCACCCATCGAGGCCATCGGCCGCCGGGCGTGGACGAAGCTGGAGCAGGGCGATACGACGGTTTTCTGGCTGCAGGTGAACAAACCCGGCGAGCACCAGCTGCAGGGGGCGATCAACGCCATGCTCATGCTGCTGGCCGTGCTCGGCGTGCTGTCGCTCTGCCTGGGAACCTTCCTGCTCATCAACACGGTGTCGGCCATCCTGACCCAGCAGGTGCGACAGATCGGCATCATGAAGTCTATCGGCGCCCGCCGCGACCAGATCCTGGCAATGTATCTCGCCCTGGTGGGGGCGTTCGGGGTGCTGTCGCTGGCGGTGGCGGCCCCGCTGGGGGCGCTGGCGGCCGACGGGGTGACCCGTTTCATGGCCGGGGTCTTCAACTTCGATTCCGGCGGCCTGGAGCTTCCGCCGCGGGTGCTGCTGCTGGAGGCTGCCGTGGCCATCCTCGTGCCGCTGGCGGCGGCGCTGTGGCCGGTGTGGCGCGGCACGGGGGTGACGGTGCGCGAGGCGGTCAGCGACTACGGCATCGGCGGCGTGGCAGCCAGGGGCCGGGTGGACCGCTTGGTGGACACGGCGCTAGGGCGGTTGAAAAGGTTGCAGCGGCCGGTGGTGCTGTCGCTCAGGAACACGTTCCGCCGCAAGGGGCGGCTGGCGCTGACGCTGCTGACGCTGACGGTGGCCGGCACGGTGTTCATGGCCGTGTTCGCGGTGCGCTCGTCGCTCTATACCACCCTTGATCAGGCGCTGGAGTATTTCCGCTACGACGTTTCGATAACCTTCACCCAGAATTACCGCTCCACCCGCATCGAGCAGGAGGTGGCGCGGGTGCCGGGCGTGAAGGCGGTCGAGCCGTGGGGCTTCACGTCCGGACGCGTCCTCCGCGAGGACAGCAAGGCGGCCGAGGATGAGGCGAGCAAGAATGTAATCATCCTGGCGCCGCCGGTGGACACGAAAATGGTCCAGCCGAAGATCGTCGCCGGCCGCTGGCTGGTGCCGGGGGACGAGAGCGCCATCGTCCTCAACACCGAGGTGCTGAAGGACAGCGAGCACCTGGAGGTGGGCGGGCCGGCAATCGTCAAGGTGGGCAACCGGCGGCTCAAGTTCACGGTGGTGGGCATCGCCCAGAGCACGATGACCGGTCCGCTGGCATACGCGCCGTACGACTGGCTGGCCGGGGCCATCCAGGAGTCGGGGCGGTCGCGCACCGTCCAGGTGGTGGCGGCGTCGGCGAAGCCGGAGGACCAGACCGCCCTGGGGCGGGCGTTGGAGGAGCACCTGAAGAACAACAGCCTCCGCGTCCAGCAGGTCGACATAACCTGGGAGGCGAAACAGCGCATCCGCGCCCAGTTCGACATCATCACCATGTTCCTGCTGATGATGGCGGTGCTGCTGGCGGTGGTCGGGGCGCTGGGGCTGACGGGGACGATGGGCATCAACGTGCTGGAGAGGACGCGCGAGATCGGGGTGATGCGGGCCATCGGCGCGTCCAGCCTGGAGATCGGCCGGGTGTTCGTGGTCGAGGCGCTGTGCATCGGCCTGCTGAGCTGGCTGGCCGGGGCCATCCTCGCCCTGCCGGTGGCGGCGCTGCTTTCCTACCAGGTAGGGGTGCTTTTCCTGCAAAGTCCGCTGACGTTTTCGTTCAGTTTCCTGGGGGTGGGCATCTGGCTGGCCCTGTCGTGCGGCCTGTCGGTGCTGGCCAGCCTGCTGCCGGCCTTCAACGCGGCCCGGCTGAGCGTCCGCGATGTATTGAGCTATGAATGACAGGGGAGATAGCGATATGGCTGTAAAGGGCAAATTGGCGGCGACCGGCGGCTGGCTGCGGCGGCACTGGCTGCTGACGCTGGTCGTCGTGGCGGCGCTGGCGGCCGGCGGCTGGTGGCTGTACGGCCGCCAGGGCGGCAAGGCGGATATTCCGCCGGTGAAGGCGGACAGCCGGGTGCTGGCGGAAGGGATCGTTTTCCCGGTGCGCTACGCCCAGATGGTCATGCCTGTGGACGGAACGGTGGGCGAAATACTGGTCGCCGAGGGCGAGCAGGTGCAGCAGGGCCAGCCGCTCATCAGGCTGGTGCGCCAGGATTACTCGGCCCGGGTGGGCAGCGCCCGCGCCGACCTGGCCCGCGCGGCGGCGGGAGTGGAGCAGGCCAGGGTCAACCTGGCGGACGCCGAACGCGAGTTAGCCCGCCAGCAGCGGTTGGAGGCGGCCGGGGCCACTTCGCGGCAGCAGCTCGACCAGGCGCTGACAGCGGCGGACAGGAACCGGGCGGCGCTGGCCCAGGCCGAGGCCGACCTGGCGACCCAACGCAGCCGCGTTACCGAAGCCGAGGGGCTGCTGGACAAGACGGAGCTCAAGGCGCCGATGGCGGGCACGGTGGCGTACCTCGACGTGAAGGTGGGCGAGCACGCCGCAATCGGCACGGTGCTGGTCCGCCTCGCCGATGAATCGGCCTGGGAGGTGCGCAGCGACGACCTGACCGAGCTGACCGTGGCCAGGGTGCGGGTCGGCGACGCCGTCGCCCTGACGTTCGACGGCATCCCGGACCTGGAGATCCCCGGCCGGGTGAAGTTCATCCGCCCGTTCGGCGAAAAGAAGCGCGGCGATATAACGTACACGGTGACGATCGCCCCCGAGCGCTGGGACGACCGGCTGCGCTGGAACATGACCGCCCAGATAGCGATAACGCCGTCAAGGTAAATACGGTCGGGCGGCGCGGAGGTACGGAAAATTGACTGAAATAGCTGTTCCCCGAGAAATAATGTGCAAGTCCGCTTTGACCAGGACGGGGATTCCCGGCTACGACTATTGTCTGAACCCGTACGGGGGCTGCACGCATGGCTGCGTATACTGTTACGCCTCGTTCATGTGCCGGTTTACCGGCCATCGGGAAAAGTGGGGCGAGTTCCTCGACGTGAAGGCCAATTTCCCCGCTGTCCTGGCCAAGCAGTTGAGCGGCCGGAGGGCAAAGCCGGAGGGCAAGGTCCTGCTGGGCTCGGTAACCGACGCCTATCAGCCGGCCGAGGCCCGCTACGGCATCACCCGCGCCAGCTTGCAGGTACTGGCCGACTACCGGCTGCTGGAAGTCGGCGTTTTGACAAAGTCGCACCTCGTGGAAAGAGATCTTCCCATCCTGCGCGAACTGCGGGCCTGCGAAGTCGGCTTTACGATTACGACGATGGACCGGAACGTCGCCGGCTTGCTCGAGCCGGGCGCTTCGGAGCCGCAACTGCGGCTGGCCGCGGCCAGTCGACTGATAAAGGCGGGCATCCCGGTATGGGTATTCGTCGCTCCGCTGCTGCCGGGGCTGACCGATACGGAAGAATCCCTGACCACGCTCTACCGTTCGCTCCATGCTGCCGGCGTCAAGGAAATCCTCCTCGACCACCTCAATCCCTATCCGGCGGTCGCGAACCGCCTGAAGGCCGCCTACCGCCGCCATTTCCCCGCGGCGCTGCCCGCGCTGGAGGAATATCTGCGCCATCCGGGCGCATACCGGGACGGGACCGACGCCCTGCTGCGCTCCCTTAATGCGGGGCAATGCCGATAGTCGACACCTTGCGGACAAAGCATATGAAAGCCCCGGCAATCAGCCGGGGCTTTCAATCGATGCTAGGCCAATGGGCCGCTATGGATTAAGCGCCAGGAAATAGCGGACAATACCTTTGTAGATGCCGGACGCCACTTCTTTCTGATAGGCGGGAGTATTGAGGCGGGCGGCTTCGACGCGGTTGGAGAGGAAGCCTGCCTCCACCAGGACGGCGGGGCGGTCACTGTGGCGCAGGACATAGAAGTTGGCGGTGCGCACGCCTTTGTCCACGGCGCCGGTTTCCTCGACGACCGCCTCCTGGATGGCGGCGGCCAGGGCCGTGGAGCGCCCGGGGGCACGGAAGGTGATGACGCCGGCCGTTTCCGGCTTGGCGGGGTGGGCGTTGGCGTGCAGACTGACGAAGATGTCGGCGCCGGCGGCCTGGGCGATGTCGACCCGCGCCTGCAGCTCGTCGGCGGGGTCGGTACCGGCGCAGGCAACCAGTTCGTCGGTGGTGCGGGTCATGACTACGTTGGCGCCGGCGGCGGTCAGCCTGGCTGCGAGTTCGCGGCCGATGGCGAGGTTGACGTCGGCCTCGCGCACCCCGAAGTAGCAGGCGCCGGCCTGTTCGCCGCCGTGGCCGGGGTCGAGGACGATCGTCCTGCCGGCCAGCAGGCCGGACTGGGCGGAGGCTTGGGGAAGGAAGGCGACGATGAGCAGGACAAAAAGGGTGATGAGGGGGGCGTATTTTATGCGCACGAAGAACCTCCTCAGGCAGCCGTATGCTTTGATTCTACCATGATTGTCCTCCGGCGGCCACAATTTTGCTGCTTGGGGCCCGGCGGTGCCGACGGAGGAATATCGCCGCCGGGGCCGAAATAAGAACGGTGAATTTTACAGACAGGCCGTAATGGCGGACAGGAGGCAAACTGGTGCCGGTATTTCTCCTCGTCGTCTTCGTACCGTATTTGTTGTTGAATTATTATGTCGGCGCCAGGTTATGGCAGTATATTTTCAGCCATTGGCTGCCGGGCTGGGGCAAGGTCTTCTGGCCGGCGTTCGCGCTGCTGATCCTGACGCCGCTGGCAGCCAGGTTCAAGACCTTGCCGGTGGCCACCCAGGTCCGGGATTTCCTCGCCTACAGCGGCGATTACTGGCTGGCAGCGCTGTATTATTTCGTCCTCGCGTGGCTGGCGACCGACCTCGGCCGCTTTCTGGCCCGCAAGCTCGGCCTGCTCCACGCCGGCGCGGGCAAGCCGCTCGTCGTGGGGCTGGCGGTGGTCGCGCTGGTGGCGGCGGTGGTGGCGTACGGCACGTGGAACGCCCGCAACCCGCGGGTCGCCACGTATGAGGTGACGATCGGCAAGCCGGCCGGCGGCCTGAGCGAGCTGCGGGTGGTGATGGTCTCGGACATCCACCTCGGCCCGATCGTCAACTATAGCCGCCTGGAGGGGCTGGTCGCGATGATCGACGCCCGCCGCCCCGACCTGATACTGCTGGCCGGCGACATCATCGACGAGAATGTCGGCTATTTCGTCGAGCGGCGGATGGCCGCGCCGTTCCGCCGGCTGACGCCGCGCTACGGGGTGTGGGCGGTGCTGGGCAACCACGAGTATCTGAGCGGCAAGGTCGAGGAAGTGACGGCCCGGCTGGACGAGGCTGGCATAAGGGTTCTGCGGGACGAGTACGTGAAAGTGGGCGACAGCTTCTACATCGTCGGCCGCGACGACCGCCGGGCGCAGTTCGGCGGCCAAGGGCGCAAGCCGCTGGCCGAGGTGATGGCCGGGGTCGAACGGCGGCTGCCCGTCATCCTGATGGACCATCAGCCGTTCGCCCTCGACGAGGCCGCCGGCCAGGGGGTGGACCTGCAGCTGTCGGGCCACACCCATGTGGGCCAGATGTTCCCGAACAACTTCGTCACCGGCCGCATCTTCGAGGACGACTGGGGGTACCTGCGCAAGGGCGCTTATCAGGTGATCGTGTCGTCCGGGTTCGGGACATGGGGGCCGCCGATCAGGGTGGGCAACACGCCGGAGATTGTGGATATAACGATAAAGTTCGCACGATAGGCCGCAAGGGGCGCCGGGGAAAATCCCAGGCGCTCTTGCCTATAAGGCGGAGGAATTTTTTTCAAGGGCCTATTGACAGGACAAGCTGGCGTATTCTAAAATTGAGTTAACGAGCGTTAACCAACAAGGAGGGGACGCGGGTGCGCCAGCTTTTCCAGCACGAGGGCAAGAAGGGCGACCTGCTGCGGGCAAGCCTGGAGCTGTTCGCCGCCCGCGGCTACGACGCAGTGTCGGTGCGCGACATCGCGGCGGCGGCCGGCGTCTCGGAGGCGGCCCTCTACAAGCACTTCAGCGGCAAGCAGGAACTGGCGGCCCACATATTTACCGTCGTGATCGGCGATTACACCGCGCGGCTGCGGCGCATCGACGCGGCGCCGGGCGGGGCGGTCGACAAGCTCTGCCTGATCGTCGGCGCCACCTACGGCCTTTACCGCGACTATCCGGCGCCCATCCGCTTCGCCCTGCTGTCGCAGTACGACTTTTGGCAGGACGTGGCGGAGGAGATCAAGCCGCACTTCGTCATCCGCAGCATCATCGAGGCGGGGATGGCGGCTGGGGAGATCCCCCGCCAGGAGGTCTATTTCCTGCTGACCGTCTATTCCGGGCTGCTGCTGCAGCCTTTGGCCCAGTACCCTTATTTCCACGATGTCCTGCCCGAGTTTTCCCTGCTGACGGAAAAGGTCGAAGCGATGGTTCGGAAGATGTTTGCGTAGAGGTAGGGGAGAAAATGCGCGCGCTTATCCGTGTTATCCTGGGGGTTTTTTTCAGGACGAGGCTGGTGGGCGGGGGGAGGCTGAAATTCACCGGGCCGGCGATCGTGCTGCCCAACCACGTGTCCTTCCTGGACGCGATTTTCCTGTACGCCTATCTGCCGGCGGCGACCTGCTTCGTGGTCAACACGGCCATCGCCACCAAAATCAGCTTGGTGCTGCGGTTCGTGAGCCATGTGACCGTAGACCCGCTCAACCCTTATTCGCTGAAGAAGATCGTCTCCGCCGTGAAGGCGGGCCGGCCGGTGGTCCTCTTCCCCGAGGGCCGCATCACCACGACCGGCGGCCTGATGAAGGTGTACGGCGGGGTGGGCTTCATCGCCCTAAAGACGGCGGCGACCCTCTACCCGGTTATCTTCCTCGGGCCGGAGCGGTCGAAGCTGTCCCGCATCACCGACAAGGTGAAGTCGTTCTGGTTCCCCCGCGTGACGATCTACGCGGCGGCGCCGGCGCGGGTAACGGTGTCGGCCGCGCGGAGTTTCCGGCAGCAGAAGAAGGAGGTCGGCGACCGGCTGCTGGCCATGCTGCAGCACGCGCTGTTCAGGGCCCGCCAGCACAGGGACGCCGGCACGAACATCTTCGACAGGTTCCTGGACGCCGTCGCCCTCAACGGAGCCGGCAGGCGGATGGCCGCTGACATCGGCGGGGCGATCACCTATCGCGGGGCGGCGGTGGGCAGTTACGTCCTCGGCGGCAAGCTGCGGCAACTGCTGGCCGGCGAAATGGTGGCCGGGGTGCTGCTGCCGAATTCCATCGGCCATGTCGTGACGCTGCTGGCGCTGTTTTCCGCCGGCAAGACGCCGGCGGTGATGAATTTCAGCGCCGGGGCGGAGAACAACATCGACTGCGGCCAGGCCGCCGGGCTCAAAACGATAATCACCTCGCGCCTGTTCGTCGAAAAGGCGGGGTTCGCGGATTACGTCGGCGTTTTGGCGGAAAAGTTCCGCGTCGTGTATCTTGAGGACGTGCGGGCCGGGGTGACGGCGGCCGACAAGCTGCTCGGGCTGCTGAAATACTGCGCCAAGGTCAGGGCCGCCGCCGGGGCGCCGCAGGTCGTGCTGTTCACCAGCGGCAGCGAAAGCAAGCCCAAAGGGGTCGTGCTGCGCCACACCAACATCCTCGCCAATATCAACCAGGCGTCGGCGGTCATCGACTACACCCCCCGCGACAGGATGCTCAACGCCCTGCCGATGTTCCACTCCTTCGGCCTCACGGTGGGCACGCTGCTGCCCATCCTGGAGGGGATCGAGGTTTTCCTCTACCCGACGCCGCTGCATTACAAAATAATCCCGGAAATCGCCTACGATAAAAGTATCACGCTGCTCCTCGGCACGCCCACCTTCCTGGCCGGTTACGCCCGCTACGCCCACCCCTACGATTTCTACCGTCTGCGCTACGTGCTGGCCGGCGGGGAGAAGCTGCCGGACGAGGTCCGCCGCACGTGGCAGGAAAAGTTCGGCCTGCGCATCCTCGAAGGCTACGGCACGACCGAGACGGCGCCGGTGCTGAGCATAAACACGCCGCTTTTCTACCGGGCCGGCACGGTGGGGCGCTTCCTGCCGGGGGTGGAATGGCGGCTGGAGGCGGTGCCCGGCCTCGCCGCCGGCGGCAACCTGCTGGTGCGGGGCCCGAACGTCATGGAGGGCTACCTGCTGCCCGGCCGGGGCTTCGTGCCGGCCGGCGAATGGTACGACTGCGGCGACATCGTCAGCGTCGACGCCGACGGCTTCGTGAAAATCGAGTCGCGGCTCAAGCGGTTCGCCAAGGTCTCCGGCGAGATGGTCAGTCTCGACGCGGTCGAGCAGACGGCCCGGCAGTGTTTCGCCACCGACAAGGTGGCGGCCGTCAGCCTCCCCGACGCCCGCCGGGGCGAGAAGATCGTCCTCTATACCATGGCCAAAGGGGCCAGCAGGCAGGCCCTGCGGGAGTTCATGAACACGGCCCGCCAGAATATGCTGACCCTGCCGGCGGCGGTGGTGGTGGTCAATAAACTGCCGCTGCTGGGCAGTGGCAAGGTGGATTATGTAACCTTGAAAGCAGCCGCACTGCAAGAGGAGGCGGGCGATGGCTAAGCTTTCGCCGCTGGGGGCGCTGTTCACCGCCCAGTTCCTGTCGGCGTTCGTCGACAATATGATTCTGTTCGTCGCTTTGGCGATCATCAAGCGGGATGCCTATCCCGGCTATTACCTGCCGTTCGTGCAGACCACCTTTTTCGCGGCGTACGTGCTGCTGTCGCCGTGGGTCGGGCGCTTCGCCGACCGCACGCCCAAGGCCAGGGTGCTGATAATCGGCAACATCATCAAGGCGGCCGGGGTGGCGATGCTGCTGGCCGCCCTCGACCCGGCCCTGAGCTACGCGGTCGTGGGCGTGGGGGCGGTGGTGTATAGCCCCGCCAAGTACGGCATCCTGCCCTTCCTCACCCGCGGCGAGGACAAACTGCTGCGGGCCAACTCCGGCCTGGAGAGCTTCACCATCCTCGCCATCCTCGCCGGCTCGGTGGCGGGGGGAATCGTGTCGGATTATTCCGTGACCGTCGGCCTATTCGCCTGCATCGCCCTCTACGGGACGTCGATAGCGATGAACCTGTTCATCCCCAACGACCCCGGCGACCGCTCCATCGGCTACCGCCGGGCGGTGAGCGAATTCTTCCGCGACACGGCGGCGCTGCTGGCCAACCGCCAGAGCCATTATTCGCTGGTCGGCACAGGCTCGTTCTGGATGGCGTCGGCCGTGCTGCGGATGATAATCTTCGCCTGGGTGCCCCTTACGCTGGGCATCACCAGCGGCACGGCGATAAGCATGATCATCGCTGTGACCGGAGTGGGCATCGCCGTCGGCGCGGCCGTGACGCCGCTGCTCGTCAGCATCCGCACTTACCGGCGCACGGTATGGTACGGCTTCGCGATGGGCTTGGGGGTGCTGGCGTTCCTGTTCGTGGGCACCCTGCCGCTGGCCGTCGCCGGCCTGCTGCTCGTCGGGACGTTGGGCGGCATCTACATCGTGCCGATGAACGCCTGCCTGCAGCAGGTGGGCCACCGGAGCGTCGGCGCCGGCAAGACGATCGCCATCCAGAACTTCTTCGAAAACATGATGATGTTCGCCGGCGTGGGGGCGTACACTCTGGCCGCCAAGGCTGGGGTGGCGACGGCCGCGTCGCTGGCGGCCACAGGCGTCGTGCTGCTGGCGATGGTGGCCTACCTGTTTGCCTATTCCCGCCGTTGTTAGCGGCAGTTGGTGAGGCTTGGCTTTTTGCCAAGCTTTTTTTAATTTAAAAGTTGTTTTTCGTTGATAAATCCTATATTTTACAGAGGATTTTCCAGTTTTATCGCCAATATATTTCCATTATCTATTTAGAATATTTCCTAACAGAAACAATACATGGATTTAGAAACAGGCCGGGAACTGCGGACGGATATGCCGGGAGCGGCCGTGGCGACTATTGGCAGCAAGGGGGACGGCAATTGGAGAAGTCAACGGTAATCGGCCTGGTATTGGGTATAAGCGCCATCAGCGTGGGCATGGTGCTAAAAGGGGCCAGCCTGGCGGCGCTCATCAATCCCGCGGCGATGCTGATCATCTTCGCCGGTACGGCGGCTTGCCTGCTAAACGGCTTTCCCATGGCGCAAATAGCCAGTTTTCCCAAATTGGTCAAGATGTTGTTCATAAAACCTGTCCTGATACCTCACCACGAGGTTCTGCGCCTGTTCGTGGACATGTCCCATCTGGCCCGCCGGGAAGGGCTGCTGGCCCTCGAGCCGAGGCTGGAACAGATTGACGACCCCTTCTTGAAGGAGGGGCTGACGATGGTCGTCGACGGTATGGATCCCAACCTGGTGATGGACATTCTCGGACTGGACATCCAGCAGATGGAGGAACGCCACCGCGTCGGCGTGCTTATCTTCTCGCAGGCGGGGATGTACGCCCCCACGCTCGGGGTGCTGGGCGCGGTCGTCGGCCTGGTGGCCGCCTTGGGTAACCTCAACGATATCGAACAGTTGGGCCACTCGATCGCCGCCGCGTTCATCGCCACATTGTTCGGCATATTCACCGGCTACGTGATATGGCATCCGTTTTCCAATAAACTGAAGATCATGTCCAAAGAAGAAACGGAGCTCAAGAAGATGATGCTGGAGGGCATCCTTTCCCTGCAGGCCGGCGACAACCCGGCAACCGTGGAGGCCAAGCTGCGGGTCTTCGTCCCCCAAAACAAGCGGAAAGCCATTGGTGGAGGAGGGGGGACGAGCGATGGCGAGAACGCGGCATAACAGCCAAGAACACGAAGAGCACGTCGACGAAACGTGGCTGGTTCCGTATTCAGACATTCTCACTCTGCTGCTGGCCCTCTTCATCGTCCTGTTCGCGTCTGCCCAGATCGATCAGAAGAAATTCGAACAGATGGCCCAGTCTTTCAACGGCGCTTTCCAGGGCAACCCCGCCATTTTGGACGGCATGCGCACCGTCCCGCAGCCGCCGGAAAGCCGGCCGCAGACGTTCGACAAGGTGTCGTCGGCCTTTGCGGCCATGGGCAACGAGCGGGCGGTGAATTTCCAGCAGGAGACCGTTCAATTGGTGGAAGCCAAGCGGACTATGGACAGGTACATCGAGGAAAACAACCTGACCGGCAGTTTCGACACTATGCTGACCGAAGAAGGCCTGCTCGTCCGCATCAAGGAAACGGCGCTGTTCGAGTCGGGCCAGGCCGACCTGCTGCCGTCGGCGAGCAGCTATGCGGCCACCGTCGCCGCCATGCTGGCCAAATTGCCGCAGAAGGTGGTCATTTCCGGCCACACCGATAACATACCCATCAACACTGCCGAGTTCCCCACCAACTGGGATCTCAGCTCGAAAAGGGCCGTGAACTTCATGAAATACATGCTGGTCCAGGAGAGCAAGCTCCAGCCGGCGAGGTTCAGTGCCGTCGGCTATGGCGAGTACCGGCCGGCGGCCGCCAACACCACGCCCGAGGGCCGGGCTCAGAACAGGCGGGTGGAAGTACTGATCGTCCGCAAGTATATGCAGTGAAGCAAGTCATTTCGCCGTCGCCGCCGACGGCGTTTTTATTATGGCAGGATAGTTGGCGGGGGCGGTTATAGAGCCCGGGAGCACTCGCCGGCCGGGGACGGCATATATTAAAGAAGGGACATTTAACATAACAATTTTACATGTCTGTCCCCAGACTATCTGTGCGAGGTGCGTGACGTGGATTTTGCGGTGATGAAGTACAAAGACGAGCTGCCGCTGCGGACGATCGGCAAGGCGCGGGACATCCTGGGCAACATGGGCCTTTTGCCGGTGGAAACGCTTTGGCGCAACTCCCTGCGGGGCTTTTTTTCCGTTGCGGTGACCATCGCCGGCACCGAGCTGGCCGTCAACGGCAAAGGGGTATCGCACGAGTACGCTTTGGCCAGCGCTTATGGCGAACTGATGGAGCGGCTGCAGAACTTCTGCCCGTTCCGGCTGAGCTTCGATCCGAGCCCTGAGGCGCTGAGCCATCAGGGCTTTTATTACGCTCCGGACGAGCAGCGTCTGAGCACGGCCGAGTTCCTCGCCGCCGGCGGGGAGTGGCTGGCGGCCCAGCTCGCCGGGCTGGACCCCGGCACGGATGTGGACGCCCTCCTCAAGCTGTGGCAGGGGGTGACGTACGAGCAGCTGCCGGCCGATTTCGTCGCCGTGCCGTACTGCAACCTGCATACCGGCAACCTCTCCCTCGTCCCGGTGAAGATGGCCGGCAAAATGTATATGTCGAACGGCATGTGCGCCGGCAATACGCCGGAGGAGGCGCTGGTGCAGGGAATCGCCGAGGTCTTCGAGCGCTATGTGAACCGGGTGCTGATCCGGGATAAGACCACGCCGCCGGCTGTCCCGGATTGGTATATTGCCCGCTTTCCGCGCATCGCGGCCATGATCGCGGCGATCGAAGCCGCCGGCAACCGCCGGGTGATTATCAAGGACTGCTCGCTGGGACGGGGCTACCCGGTGGTGGGGCTGATCTATATCGACACGGCCAGGCAGTCCTATTTCGTCAAGTTCGGCTCCCATCCCCTGTTCGAGGTCGCCGCCGAACGGACGCTGACCGAGCTGCTGCAAGGCCAGGACATCGGCCGGATGATGGGGATGCGGGAGTTTGCCTACGGCAGCCGCGCGGACGAAGACGCCAATATCATCGGCATCATGGTCAACGGCTCGGGCGTTTATCCGCCAGAGCTTTTCGCCCCGCAACCGAGCTACGAATTCCGGGAATGGCCGGAGGTCGACGCCGTCAGCAACAAGGGGCTGCTCCGCCACCTGCTGGACCTTACGGCCGCCGAGGGCCGCCAGGTTTACGCCCGCGACGTGTCTTTCCTCGGCTTCCCGAGCTTTCAGGTAATCGTACCGTGCTTCAGTGAGATGGAGGCGTTCGCCGACGTGGCGACCATCGGCGAATATGCCGCCTTCAACGCCGCCCGGGCCCTGGTGAGGCGCCTCGACAGCCTGGGCGGGGACGAGAGAAGCGACATCATCGCTTTCCTGCGCCAATTGCCGTACAGCCCGGACACGAGCGTTTTCGAATTCCTCAACCATCCGGTCGCCGACGCGGCGCCGTTCCCCTGGTATTACGGCAGCCTCGACCTGCTGCTGACCGTCCTGCTGTGCCAGAACGGCGACCTGGCCGCCGCCGCCGGAGTGTTCGACCGTTTCGTACGCTTCGAGCGGGAGCTGTCCCGCCCTAAGGGGGTAGCGACCTATTACCGCTGCGTGGCCGATTATCTCGCCGCGCGGGGGGCGGGGAGAGACGAAGCGCATATTGCCGCCACCCTTGGCCTGTTCTATCCGCCGGCGGTGGTGGCGGGAGCGATGGAGGAATTCGGCGACGCGCAGGGCATCTTCCGCCGCCTGGACAATCCGCGCTGCTTCGACGGCTGCCGCCAATGCCCCTACCGGGCCAACTGCCTTCATCCGCAGACCGAGCGCGTCTACCTGCTGCTCAAGGACCGCCAGGCCGCCTGCCCCATCGACCAGCGCCGCCTGGCAGGGTTGGTGTAGGCTGCCCCAAAAGAAAACCTGCGGCCGTTTAGGCTCGGGCCAATCGCCCGAGCCTTAGTTGCGCCACCCCGCCGGCCGGAAAACGGGGAAAAGAAGAAGGCCGGCATTGCGCCGGCGCCTGTCAACCACTACTTACAGCCTTTCATATAGTGGCAGGTCTTCATATAGTGGCAGGTTTTCGGATAGTCGCAAGTCTTCATATACTCGCAGGTCTTCGGGTAGTCGCAAGTCTTCATGCACTCGCAGGTTTTCGGATAGTCGCAAGTCTTCATGCACTCGCAGCTTTTCGGATAGTCGCAGGTCTTCATACATTCGCAGGTCTTCGGATAGTCACAGGTCTTCATGCATTCGCAGCTTTTCGTACACTCGCAGGTCTTCATATAGTCGCAGCTCTTCATATACTGGCAACTGTACATCGAGTGGCAGCTATGCATGCATTTGGCGCACTTCATGGAATAAGCACAGGACATGCATTTCATGGAATGGCAGCTATCCATGGAATGGCAGGAATACATCGGCTTCATGGAATAACAGCATTTCATGGAATGGCAGCTGTCCATGGAGTGACAGCTGGACATGCATTTCATCGACTGGCACCCACAACCGTAGTCGTCGTCGTCATAGTCGTAATACACGTTTTCACCTCCCGGAACGTATTAGGGGCCATCCCTATTAACATAATATGATTACGAATAGTAATTTGTTACCGGCGCGACTACGAGAAGCTTTCGTTGGCGAAATATTCGCCGTCCGAATATTTCCGTGTTGACATACCGCCACGGTTACGCTAGTATTTTAATTACTGAAGGGGAGTAGCCTAGGAGGCGGAGTCACCAGTCCGGTAGCGATACCTGGCTCTGCCGTTGACGGGTTTTTTGCCTGGCAATTGGCGAGACCTTTAGTATGACGCGGTCATACTAAAGGTCTCGTTTTGTTTGCCGGAAGGGCGGACGAAGGGGCACGGATACCGCGGACAAAATCGGGGAGGTATGTGGCGATGGAATTTTTGGCGGCACTAGGGAGCATCATGTTTATCAATCTGATCTTAAGCGGCGATAACGCGGTCGTTATCGCGCTGGCGAGCAGGAATCTGCCCCATGAGCAGCGCCGCAAGGCGGTCTTCTGGGGAAGCCTGGGGGCGGTTGTGCTGAGAATCGGCCTGACGGTCGTGGCCGCCTTCTTGTTGACGGTTCCCTACTTGCAGTTCGCCGGCGGACTGGCGCTGCTCTACATTGCCGTGAAGCTTATCGCCGACGACAAGGGCGAGGTCAAATGCCACGAGGCATCCTGCCT
The DNA here is from genome assembly GCA_029975165.1 of Selenomonadales bacterium. GTDB lineage: Bacteria > Bacillota > Negativicutes > Sporomusales > UBA7701 > Anaeroselena. The sequence continues at coordinate 27,544 of JARKPR010000047.1, read as the reverse complement.
GAGCGAGGCTATCAAGGTCATCCTGATCGCCGACGTGATCATGAGCCTGGACAACGTGCTCGCCATTGCCGGGGTGGCTGACGGCAGCTGGCTGCTGCTGAGTATCGGCTTGGCGATGAGCATTCCGCTGGTCGTTTTCGGCAGCCAGCTCATCCTCACGCTCATGGACCGCTTCCCGGTCATCATCTATATCGGGGCAGCCATCCTGGGTTGGACGGCAGCCAAGATGGTGGTGGGCGACGAGGCTGTCGGTCCGTTGCTGGCCGCCTACGCCTTGGTTATCGAGGTGGCCCTCGCGGCCGGGGTTGTCGGCGCCGGTTACTGGCTGAAGAGCCGGCGGGGGGCCGAGACCGCCGAACAGCCCGAATAGGGCGACATGGACGCAAGCGGTTGACCTTTGCTAAAATGAATAATATAATGAAGAAGAAAAACCGATCATTTCTCTGTTAGGTGAGGCTCCTGCATAAACAAAGGCCACTGCCCGGAAACGTCGAGAGACGCCAATGGGTATAACAGGTATTACCGGCGTAAGGTTCTACCTAATGTGGCTGAGGAGTGTGCTCTACGTTATGCAGTGCTAAAGCTCGACGAGTAGGGAAGGTCGCACTTTGACCGGTACGAAAGGCCTTCCTGCGGGGAAGGTTTTTCTTTTTCGGTCTAACAGAAAGTTTATACTTTCTGTTAGACATAAGGGCAACTATGGCTCCGCCTGCGCCCAAGAGGCTTGGCGAAGCCAAGTTTTCTAAGCAGCGGGGGAAGGAGGTGGCCGGCGCTGGATCTGAAAAAAATACGGGAAAGGCTGATCCTGTTTCTTTCCGTCATGGGGCCGGGCATCATCACCGCCTTCGCCGACAACGACGCCGGCGGCATCGCCACTTACTCCGCGGCCGGGGCCAAGTACGGGTACAGCCTGTTGTTCGTGCTGTTCATAAGCATCCTCGTACTGACCGTGGTCCAGGAAATTTCCGCCCGCACGGGGGCGGTCACCGGCCGCGGCCTGTCCGACCTCATCCGCGAGCGCTACGGAGTGAGGTGGACGCTGTTCGCCATGACGGTGCTGATGGTGGCCAACATCGGCACGACGGTGTCGGAGTTCTCCGGCATCGCCACCAGCTTCGAAATCTTCGGGATCAGCAGGTACATCGCCGTGCCGGTCAGCGCCTTCGTGGTATGGCGGCTGGTGCTGAAGGCCAGCTACTCGCGGGTCGAGAAGGTGTTTTTCGCCCTCTGCCTGACGTTCTTTTCGTACGTCATCTCCGGGTTCATCGTCGACCCGCCGTGGCGGGAGGTGATGGCGGCGGCGGCGACGCCGACATTTTCCCGCAGCCCGGGGTTCCTGCTGATGGTCATCGGCATTATCGGCACGACGATAACGCCTTGGGGCCAGTTTTACGTCCAGGCGACGATCGTCGACAAGGGGATAACGGCCAAGACATATGCCTACACGCGGTGGGACGTGCTTGTCGGCGCTTTTTTCACCGGACTGATCGCCTTTTTCATTGTCGTGGCGACGGCCGCCACCCTGCATGTGAACAATATCCCCATCGAGACGGCGGCGGACGCGGCGGTCGCCCTCGAGCCGCTGGCCGGCAAATATGCCTCTTTCCTGTTCGCTTTCGGCCTGTTCGGCGCCTCGATGCTGGCGGCGTTCATCCTGCCGCTGAGCACGGCGTACGCCATCTGCGAGGCGTTCGGCTTCGAGCGGGGCATCAGTAAGTCTTATAAAGACGCGCCAGTGTTCTTCGGCCTGTACACGGCCATCATCGTCATCAGCGCCGTGCTGGTGCTGTGGCCCGGCCTGTCGCTTTACCACGTTATGCTGACCACCCAGGTGGTCAACGGCATCTTGCTCGTGCCGGTGCTGGTTTTCATGGTGCTCATTGCCAGCAACGCGCGGATAATGGGCGAGTACCGCAATTCGTCCCTTTACAATCTGGTGGCGTGGAGCTTCGCCATCCTTATCAGCGGACTCACCGTCCTGCTGATTGCGTCGACCCTGAGCCCGGGCCTGATCGACTGGCTGGCTGGCCGTTTGGGGCTGTAGGGGCTTTACCGGCGAACTGGGGAACCGCGAAGCAATGCTTCGCGGTTCTTTTCTTTCCGCACACCTGGCAGTTCATAACATAAAATATAGTAAAACAAAAAGATGAGGGGTATGTTATGGACATTTTCTGCCGTGGCGTCAAGCCATTTCCGCCCCTTGCCCTAACGGAAGTAGCCTTTTGGCTAAGGATAATGCGCGACCATGCGGTGTTTCTCTATCACGGCCTGCCTAGCACGGACAAGGAGTTGAGACCGGAGGCGCGGCAGTTTTACGCGATTTTCACCGACCTGGAAGAGTGTGCCGGCCGGGCGGCGGGCGAGGAGGATTTCGCCAACCTGGTGGCAGCGGCGACGGTGGCGGTGCAGCGGTTTTTCGTTTTCAAGCGGCGCATTCTCCACCTGCTGGCGGAGTGCCGCCTGTGCGGCGCCTGGCTTTACCCCCTGTTCGTCGATCATCTGTCGCGTGAGGCGCTATATTTCCGGAAGCTGCTGAAGAAGTTCGGCGGTTGCGGCATGCCCTGCCAGGTGGATGCGGTAGGGAGCGAACATATCTTCTGGGCGCGTGGCATCGCCGACCATATGAAGTTCGTACGCGACCTCGTCGATCCTTCGGAACGGGCGCTGCTTTCGATGGCGACGGCAACGGGGCAGAAGTTCGACCTGCTGAATCTCCAGGCCCGCGACATAGCCAGCATGCTCTGGCACTACCGGCCGAACAACGATCTGGTGAGGTTCGCGAAGGATTTCCGGACGGCGGTGCAGGATGCGAACGATTTCGCCGCCACCGCCGGGGGCCTGGTGGCCTGCTGCACGGCGGCGACGGTTATCCCGCCGCTGCTGGCCGACCACGTCCGCCGCGAGGGCGTACATTGCATGGAGGTCCTTGAGCTTATCCGCCGATATCTCCTCGCAGGCGACGACGGGCTGGAAGGCGAACAGGACGACGATGAAGAGTGAAACGAGTGAGTGGTAAGGGCCTCCGCGTTGCGGAGGCCCTGTTCGCGTTTTCGTCCCGCCGGCAGGGATTGCCGCGGGCGACGGAGTATTTTTATTTTTGAACGGATATTTTATGGATAGGGTTTGGCGAAAGGGTGGGGTTATGCTGCACCGTTTTTCCCGGACGGAGTTGCTTGTCGGCACGGCGGCTCTGGCCAGGCTGGCCGCGAAAAAGGTGGCGGTATTCGGAATCGGCGGGGTGGGTTCGTTTGCGGTCGAGGGACTGGTCCGCTCCGGTGTGGGCGGGCTGGTGCTCGTGGACGACGACTGCATTTGCCTGACGAACCTCAACAGGCAACTGCACGCGACGATGCGAACGGTCGGCAGGCCGAAGGTGGAGGTTATGCGCGACAGAGTGTTGGAGATCAACCCGGACACGAGCGTCACGATCCACCGGCAGTTTTATCTGCCGGAGACGGCCGCAGAGCTTATTGCCGACGATTACGACTATATCATCGACGCCGTCGATACGGTGACGGCGAAGATCGATCTGGCCGTGCAGGCTACGGCGCGGGGCATCCCGATCATCAGCTGCATGGGGGCGGGCAACAAGCTCGACCCGACCAAGTTTGAGGTGGCCGATATTTACAGCACGTCGGTCTGCCCGCTGGCCAAGGTTATGCGCTATGAGCTCAAACGCCGCGGCGTGACCGCTCTGAAGGTGGTGTATTCGCGGGAGCAGCCCCTCACGCCCGCGGAGACCGAAGATTCGAGCTGCGCGACGGGGTGCGTCTGCCCGCCGGGGACGACGCGGAAGTGCACGACGCGCCGGCAGATTCCGGGCAGCATCGCTTTCGTGCCCTCGGTGGCGGGGCTGATATTGGCGGCGGAGGTCGTCAGGGCTCTTATTCGTGACGGGGGAAGCGGTTTATAAGGGCCATCTGCGTTGTTGCTCCTCGGTTGCCATCCTCAGCGTACGTTCCGTGTACGCTGCCGGTGTCAGCCTCCGGTGCGCCTAGCATCTGGCTCCTTCTAAACCGCTTCCGGCATGACGAGAAAAAGGCACCGCGAAAGCGGTGCTTTTTCGTCGATTAAAATGTTTTACCGTCCCCGCAGGCGGGGAATGTTGTTGGCCGCGGCGATCGGTTCGCCGAAAAATGCTTTCGTGATGAGGCGGGCGAGAGTCATGCTGATGGTGCGCTCGGCCTCTTCGGTCGACCCGCCCATATGCGGGGTGATGATGGCGTTGTCGAGCTCGAGGAGGGGGTGGCTGTAATCCTGCTCTCCCGGGGCGGCCTCGAAGTCCGGTTCCGGGTCGAGGATGTCGAGGCCGGCGGCGGCGACGTGGGCGCTGCGCAGAGCGTTGTAGATGGCCCGCTCGTTGACGATGCCGGCGCGGGAGGTGCTGACGATGCGCACCCCCGGCTTACACAGGTCTAGTTCGTCGGCGCCGATGAGGTCGGTGGTCTCGGCTGTTTTCGGCACATGGAGGGTGATGACGTCGGCCCGGTGGAGGAGAGCCGCCAGGGTGTCGGATTTTTCGGCATTGAGGGCGTCGAACCGGGAGTCGTCGATATAAGGGTCGTAGGCGATGATCTTCATGCCCAGGGCTTGGAGCTTGGCGGCCACCTGGGCGCCGATGCGGCCGAGGCCGATGATGCCGGCCGTTTTGCCGAACAATTCCTGGCCGGAGTAGACGGTACGGCGGAAGTCCCTGGCCTTGCCGGCGCAGTAAGCCTGGGGGATGTTGCGGAAGGCGGCGAAGATGAGGCCGACGGCCAGTTCGGCAGTGGACATGGCGTTGGCGGCCGGGGTATTAACGACCGGGATGCCCCGGCGGGTACAGGCCGGAAGGTCGATATTATCCAGGCCGTTGCCGGCGCGGCCGACGATCTTCAGCCGCTCGGCCCGGACGAGGAGCTCTTCGTCGACGCGGGTTACGCTGCGGACGATCAGGCCGTCGCAGCGGGCGGCTTTTTTCAGGAGGGCGGCCTGGGATATGCCGAGGCAGGTTTCGACGGTAAAGCCGCTTTCCCTGAGGTAGTATATGCCGACTTCGGCAATCCTCTCCGTCACGATGATGTTCAAGGGCTACCTCCTTTTTCCGCTGGCGGGCGGCGGCATATTTACCGGCGGTGGCCTAGTCGCGGGCCTTCTTTGTTTATTCTGCGCCGGCGCATGTTTACCCTTCGTGGCGGCAGGGGCAAAATGCCGCCGTAGGCGAAAATATCCGCCTTTTGTATAAAATGGATGGGATGTGGCAATATTAGGAACGCGGCACCAATTTCTGGTTATCTGTGAAAGGAGTGATACCAAAGGTGGATTTTAGTCAAATTATCTGGTTTCTGATCATCGGCGTTGTCGCCGGCTGGTTGGCCGGCCAAATTTTCCGCGGTGGCGGCTATGGCCTGTGGGGCGACCTGGCGGTCGGCGTGGTCGGGGCCTTGGTAGGCGGGTACGTGTTCGGCCTGCTGGGGATCACGGCCTACGGCCTGATCGGTTCGCTTGTCACAAGTACTATCGGTGCTCTGCTTTTTCTGTGGGTGCTCAGGCTGTTTTCCAAGCCGCGGGCGACAGCCAACAAGTAAACATCCATACAGCCGCGACGGCGTCTCCCGGCAGGGAGGCGCCATTTTCTTTGCCGCGGGCGAGCAAAACCCGGGATGCCCCCGGGTTGCGTTTATAGCTATGGCAAATTATCAGTGCCTTGCCGCCATATTCAGGATCCGCTGCCAGTGCTCGGGCGGCACGGGCATGACTGACAGACGGGAAATGCGAACGAGCTCCCAGGCGGCGAAGGCCGGGTCGGCCTTGATTTCGCCGAGGGTGACCGGCCGCTGCAGGCGGCGGCGGGGGGCGACGTCGACGACGACGAACCGCGCGTCGCCGGCCGCCGGATCGGGATAGGCGGGGGCGACGACTTCGGCGACGCCTACCACGGCTTTTTCCTTGCCGGTATGGTAGATGAAGGCGAGGTCGCCGACCGCCATCGCGCGCATATGGGCGAGGGCGCGGAAGTTGCGCACCCCGTTCCAGCGGTCGCGGCCAAGCTTCGCAAGGTCGTCGTAGCTGAATTCGTCGGGCTCGGTTTTCAGCAGCCAGTAGGCCATCGTATCACCCCTTATAAATTGTTATTATTCCCCGCCGGCGGGCCGTTAGCCTGCCGGTCGGCGACCGCTTTCAACACAAAGCTTATCGGGTTATAACTTTCCTCTATGAGTTTGTGACGAAAACCACATAGGAAGACAGGGGCCGGTCTGCTAAAATTGAAGTGAAATAATCAGCGCAGGAGGATTTGCCGATGAGCGCCACACTCGGCTGGCTGATTGCCGGCCCGTTCATGTATCTAGCTGTCGCCGTTTTCGCCATCGCCACGTTGAAGAAGGTCCTGACTATCGCCGCCATGCCGCGCCACCTAAGGTGGGACCTTTACCCGATAGCCCACGAGGGGCCGGAAGGGTCGGCCTTCCAGAAGGCGGAGTTTTGGAAGCGGCCCCGCCACTACAATCTCGCCTGTGAGCTGGCCGAGATGGCGGAGGAGATTCTCCTCCTCAAACGGACCTTTCTTTATAACCGCAAAATCTGGAATTTTTCCTACCCGATGCACGCCGGGTTCTATCTTATCACCGGCTGGATCGTGCTCGTTGCGTTGGGCGCGGTGGCCGAGGTGGCCAGCGGCCTGAAAATTTCCACCGCTTCCACGGTCTTCTGGGCCCAGGCCCTGAACGCCGTGACAGTTGTCGTCGGGGCGGGCGGCCTTGCCCTGGGGCTGTTCGGCTGTCTGGGGCTGCTGTGGATGCGCTATACGGACGAGGATCTCCGCGACTTCTCTTCGCCGGTGACCTTTCTCAACCTGTATCTGCTTATCGCCCTGTTCGGCGTCGGCCTGGCCGCCTGGCTGGCGGAGGACCCCTCCTTCGTCCTGGCGCGCGGCTATGCAGCGTCGCTGCTGACCTTAGGGCCGGTAGCCCTGCCGCCGCTGATGACGCTGGAGGCGCTGCTGTTCGGCATCTTCCTCATCTATCTGCCGTTCAGCCGTATGCTCCATTTCGCGGCCAAGTATTTCTTCTACCACAACATCATGTGGGACGACGAGCCGCTCGTTTCCGGCGGCGGCCTCGACAAGACCATCGTCGGCTATCTGCACTACAAGGCGGAGTGGTCGGCCCCCCATCTGAAGTCCGGCGGCTCCTGGCTGGAGCAGGCGACGACCAATCCGGCCAAGCCGAAGGAGGAGGGAAAGTAACCATGAAACATAAAGTACGTCTAAAGGATATCGCCAAGCCGGCCGAAGTGCTTTGCCCGCTGGCCGCCACCGACCTGGACCCGGTACCCGGCTACGAAGAACAGCCTTTCAAGCCGGCCAAGCCGGACTGGCAGGAAAAGTACGATTTTTCCCTCGACGGCTTCTCGGCCCTCGGCCTGACCAAGCCGGCTAGCAAAGAGGAAGAGGACGCGCTGGTCGACAAGTTCCTGCGCGGCCTGGAGAAGCTGTTCACCAGGGAGAACAACTGGACATTCATGCAGCCGACCTTACTCAGCACCGATTACTGCGTACGCTGCAACACCTGCAACGAGGCCTGCCCGGTTTACGTCGAGAGCGGCCGCCAGGACATCTACCGCCCCAACTACCGTTCCGAACTGCTGCGCAAGCTCTACCAGCGCTATTTCACTCCCGAGGGGCGCCTGCTGGGCGGCTTCGTCGGCGCCGACGTCGAGCTTAACTGGCGGACGATTTACCGTCTGGCGGAGCTGACCTACCGCTGCACAATCTGCCGGCGCTGTGCCGCCACTTGCCCGGTGGGGGTGGACAACGGCCTGCTCAACCGCGAGCTGCGCAAACTTTTCAGCCAGGAACTGGGGATCGCCGCCGACGGGGTTCATAAATCGGGAACGATGCGCCACCTGCAGACCGGCTCGTCCACCGGCATGACGCCGGCCGCCTTCCTGGATACGATCGAGTTCATCGAGGACGACATCGAAGAAAGGATCGGCCGCCGTATCAAAATACCGATTGACAAGAAGGGCGCCGACGTTCTTCTCATCCATAACGCCGGGGAATTCGTCTCCTGGCCGGAGAACCCGGCCGCGTTCGCCATCCTCCTCGACGCCGCCGGCATCGACTGGACGCTGTCGAGCGAATCCATGGGCTACGAAGGGGTCAACTACGGCACGTGGTACGACGACTTCCAGTTCGCCCGCGTGGCGGTAGCCCAGGTGCAGGCAGCCAAGAAGCTCGGCGTGCAAAGGATCGTCGTCGGCGAATGCGGCCACGCCACCAAAGCGCTCGTCGAGATCGCCGACCGGGTGTGCGTGGGCGATCTGGCCATCCCCCGCGAAGGATGCTTGCCTCTCCTGGAGAAAATCGTGACCAGCGGGGCGATCAAGTTCGACCCCGGCAAAAACAACTTCCCGGTAACCCTTCACGACCCCTGCAACATGGTCCGCCTGATGGGCATCGTTTCGCCCCAGCGCAACGTGCTAAAGGCCATCACTCCGCCCGGGTGCTTCCGCGAGATGCCGAACGCCGGCATCATGAACTACTGCTGCGGCGGCGGCAGCGGCTTCGCGGTGATGAATACGCTGAATTTCCCGCAATGGCGCGATAACGTGGCCTCGCGCATGAAGGCCAAGCAGGTGCTGGAAGCCTTCAAAGACTGCCTCGATCCCGCCATCCCCAAATACTACTGTGCCCCATGCTCCAACTGCAAGGGCGCGGCCCGCGACGCCCTCATGAACCACTATGGATTCCGCGATAAGTACAACATCATCTACGGCGGCCTGGTTGAGCTGATGGTCAACGCGATGGTCGATATACCGAAGCCGTTCATCTCCTGGGAAGACGAATTCTAACTATTAGGCCTGTTAAGGGCCCCCGCGCAGAAGCAGCTTCGCATGCGGAAGCTGCTTCTGTGTTTCTTATTGCGTGCCGGCGGGGCAACCTATATAATATAAGTCGGTTGGATAACAGCCATATTTTGCCTTCAACGAGGAGGAAAGATGCGAATGGCGGACAGGACCGAGTGGCGGCAGGTGGCGGAGCGCTATGCGATAACCACCCTGGGCGGCCTGATCTGCGGCGTGTCGATCAACGCCTTTTACGTGCCGCACTATATGCTGAGCGGCGGCATCGCCGGCATCGCCATGATCCTCCATTACCTGCTGGCGTGGCCGATCGGCCTGCAGATGGCCATCCTGAACATCCCTCTCTTCTACGCCGCCTACCGTTTCATGGACAAGGCATATTTCTTCTGCGCCCTCTATGGTATGCTCATCTTTACCGCCGCTGTCGACGCCACCAGCTTTCTCACTGCGCGGCCGGCGGTGGACGACACCATGTTGGCGGCCATTTTCGGCGGCCTGGTATCGGGTATCGGCTCGGGTCTGGTCTTCCGCGTCAACGGCAGCCTGGGCGGGACGGATATAGTTGCGATGCTGGTGAAAAAGTATTTCGCCTACAACGTCGGCCATGTGACGCTTGGCATCAACGGGGTACTGATGGCGGTGGCCGCGTTCCTGTTCGGCTTCAAACCGGCGATGTTCACTCTGATCGCCATGTACGTCGGGGCGATGACGATTGACAAAGTCATCGCCGGCTTCAACACCAAGAAAACGGTGCTGATCGTGTCCGATTGCAGCGAACAGATCGCGGCGGCGATCATGAAAGAGGTCGGCCGGGGGGTAACATTCATCAAGGGCCAGGGGGCGTTCACCCGCGAGGACAAGAAGGTGGTATTCGTAGTGGTGTCGCTGACCCAAATGGCCAAGATCAAGCCCATCGTGGACGCCACCGATCCTCACGCCCTGATGATCGTCCAGGATGCGGTCGAGGTGCTGGGGCACGGGTTCACCCTGCCGAAGTACCGGGACTAACGACGGGTAATCTACGGCCGTTGATAAGTAGTTGCGCAGACCCGTGCGGCGGACATTGCGTCCGCCGTTTTGCTTTGGCCGGATAGATTGCCCACAGGCGGGAAAAATAGGATTAGCCGGGTTCTTCCGAGGGTGGCAAAAAGTGGTAGACAATTCGCTGATCAAGATATTCAACTTTGTCAAACGGATACTGGTCTTCCGGCCGCCGTCGGAGCCCAGCCGGTTCGTCCTCGGCGAAGGGGCCGACGACGGGCGGGAGAGCGAAACGACCGGGGACGACGGGCTGTGGTCCGCCGTCCGGGAGCTCGAAGCGCTCAGCCGTTTCGGCCGCAGGCTGGAGACAACAATGGACAAGGCCCGGGCGGCGCTGACAACGGGGGAGTGGCCGTCGCAGGACGAGACGCTGCGCGCCGAATGCGCCGCCTTGGAAAAGCAGTGGCGCGAGCTTCGCCCGCTGCTCCTATCCTACGACTTTAGCGCCGACAACCTGACGGAGCGGCCGATCAGCACCAGCCTGGAGGAAAACCGCAGGATAATCGAGGCCCTGTATAAACTGCCGACCAATAAGGATGTGGTGATGCGCCATATCACGCTCGGCACAGCGCCGCCCTTGCGGGCGACGCTCGTTTATATGGAAGGCCTCACCGACGGCAAGTTCATAACCCTGGGGGTGCTCCAGCCGCTGATGCTGCTGGCTGGAGGCCGGCGTGAGCCGTTAACCGGCGAGATGCTCTCGCGGATCAGCGAAGAGATCCTCCCCGGCAGCCACGTCAAGATGCTAGGCACCTTCCGCGAGGTCCAGTCCGGCATCAACAGCGGCGATACGGTCATCTTTCTCGACGGCGCCGGCGAAGCGCTGGAGGTGGAGACCAAAGGCTGGGAACACCGCGGCGTCGACCGGCCGCTGATCGAGCAGAGCATCCGCGGCTCCCAGGTGGCATTCAGCGAAAACTTGCGCGTCAACACGGGCCTGATACGGTCGATGCTGCGGTCGAGCGATCTCGTGACCGAACTCATTCCGGTGGGAACCCGCAGCCGGGTGAGCTGCGCGGTGATGTACCTGAACTCGGTGGCCAACGCCGATTTGGTGGCGGAGATCAAACGGCGCGTCAGCAAGATCAATACCGATTATCTCAACGACTCCGGCCACCTGGAGCAATTCATCGAGGACCGCTTCATCCTGCCGCTGCCGCAGGCGCTCTCCACCGAGCGCCCCGACAGGGTGGCCGTCCACCTGTCGGAAGGAAGGGTGGGAATAATCGTCGAGGGCTCGCCCTTCGCGATGGTGGTGCCGGCGAACTTTTTCACCTTCTTCCACTCGGGGGAGGATTTCAGCCTCAAACCGGCGGCGGCAAACTTTCTCCGCTTTCTAAGGTTGTTTGGCACGCTGATCTCCACCGTCCTGCCGGGGCTGTACATCGCCCTCACCTATTTCCACCAGGAAGCGGTGCCGACCGGGCTGGCTCTGGCCATTGCCGCCGCCCGCGAGGAAGTTCCCTTCCCGGCCTGGTTCGAAATCTTCATGATGGAAGTGTCCTTCGAGCTCATTCGCGAGGCCGGAGTGCGCATCCCCGGTATCCTCGGCTCGACGATCGGCATCGTTGGCGCCATCATCCTCGGGCAGGCGGCGGTGGCAGCGCAGATCGTCAGCCCGATCATCGTCATCCTCGTGGCGATCACCGGGCTGGCGTCGTCGATCATCCCCGAGTTTCGCATGGCCTTTTTCGCCCGCCTCAGCCGCTTCGGCCTGCTGCTCGTTTCGGTGACGATGGGCCTGGTCGGCCTGGCGTCCGGGCTGCTGGTGATGACGGTCGCCTTATGCAGCATGAAGTCGTTCGGTTTGCCGTACATGGTGCCGATCGCTCCCAGGACGGTGAGCGGCTTGGACGTTGTCGCCCGCGGGGAAGTCTGGCGGCGTGAGCGTCGCCCTGACCCGCTTAACACCCGCGATCCCAGCCGGCAGCCCGAAGTAAGCCGGGAATGGGAGCAAGAATTGCCGGCCGGGGAGGACGAGAAATGAGCTACCAGCCGGGCCGCATGGGGATAGCCGAGGGAATCGGCCTCACCTTCATGGTCATGCTGCCGCGGGTTTTTCTGACTTCGCCGGCGGACACCATCGCGGCCATTCGCAATATCGCCTGGCTGGCCCCGCTGCTGAATTGGCTGATCGCGCTGCCCATGTTCTATCTGCTGGCCTGGGTCATGGCCCGTCACAGGGGCGACTTGTACGCGGTGAGCGAGCGGCTCCTCGGCCGGGCCGGGGCGTGGCTTTTGGCTATTTTTTACGCGACGCTGTTCATCCTCGACGCCGCGGCGTTGCTCCGCCAGTTTGCCGAGAACACCCTGTTGACCGCCTTGCCGGCTACCGAGTTCCGGATAGTGATATTCTGGTACATCCTGTTCGCTGTCGTGTTGGTATACTTCGGGATCGAGGGAATCGCCAGGGCGTGCTACCTGCTGATGCCCTTCGTCGTCGGCGGCGTGGCGGCCGTCATCCTGCTGCTGACGCCGTTCTACGATGCCTATCACCTCGTCCCCTGGCAGGGGACGGGGCTATTGTCGGCGTTCCAGCGCGGGCTGGCGCTGGTAGGCATCAACATCGGCGGCCTGCTGCTGTTCGTGCTCGCCCCGCAGTTCCAGTCCCCCGCCACCCTGCGGACGGCGCTCGTGTACGGCGGCGGCCTGAGCGCGGTCCTGCGGACTCTGGTGATACTCTGCTTCATCCTCGCCTTCGGGGTGGCCCAAGGGATGGAGAAGACGCTGCCGTTCTTCGAGATGTCGCGCCTTGTGTACCTCAGCCGCTACATCCAGCGCATCGAGGCGCTGTTCATCGTCCTGTGGGTCATCACCGGCCTGCTGGCCATCGCCATCAACCTGTACGCCGCCCTGCAGCTCATCGCCCGGCCGCTTAACCTGCCCAGCCTGCGGCCGCTGGTGCCGGTCATCGCTATTGTGATCGTCAACATCGCCGTCATCCCCCCGGACCTGAATACGGTCGTGGAAGCGGGCAACAACTTGGACCCGCTGCTGAGCGCGGGAATGATCGGCGGGCCGCTTTTGCTCGCCGTGGCGGAATTTGTCAAACGCAGGAGGAAACGGCCGTGATCCGCCTGACAGCGTTGGTCTGCCTGCTGGCCGCCCTGCTCACCCTCGGCTGCAACGGATCGCACGAGACGGACGAGGTTTCCTTCGTGATCACGATTGGTGTCGACGCCGCCCCGGACGGGCAACTGAACGTTACCTACCGCCTGTCTAAGCCGGCAATGGTGAGGGGCGAGGCCGGCGGCGAAGGTGGTGGCGGCAAGAGCGGGGCAGAGCCGTCCACTATCATCACTATCACCGCGCCGTCGCTGGCGGTGGCCCGCGACTTGCTGAATGCGCAGGTCGCCCGCGTGCCCAACCTGTCGCACGTCAAGGTAATTGTCATCGGCGAGGAACTGGCCCGCCGCGGGGTCGGGGAGGTGGTCGGGCCGCTGCTGCGCTTCCGCGAGTTCCGCGGTTCAATGTTCGTCCATGTCGCCGACAACACCACTGCCGAGAAGGTGATCCGCACGAACAGGCCGGTCATCGAATCACTGCCGGCCCGCTGGGTCGAGGGCATGATGGCCTCGGCCGGTGAAACGGGCTACTACCCCCGTGCCTTCCTCCACGACTTCTACATGCCCATGAAAGCGGGCAGCGGCAGTCCTTACGCCGTAATGACGGGCCTCAGCTCCAGCGGCGGCGAGGCGCGGCCGGCGGCTGGGCAGACAGCCGGCGAAAAGACGGACGAGTTTCTCTCCGGCGGGGTTCCCGTCCGCAGCGGCAATCCGGTCCTCCTTATCGGCACCGCCCTCTTCCGGGGGGACAAAATGGTGGGCAAACTGACGAGCGAGGAGACCCGTATGTTCCTTATCCTTACCGGCGAATTCAGGCGCGGTTTTCTCACCATTCAGGACCCCCTCCAGCCGGCGAGCGTGGTGGACATCCACCTTCGCCTGGGCCGCAAGCCGAAGATCGCTGCCACCGTGGCGGACGGGCGGCCGGTGATCGACATCGACGTCATGCTGGAAGGAGAGATTTCGGCAATAAGCAGCGGCGTGAATTACGAAGCGCGGGCGTACAACCAGCTGCTGGAGGAACAGATATCGGCCATCATCCGCCAGGACCTGGAGAAGACGATCCGTTATATGCAGCAGGTGGGGTCCGATCCGGCCAATCTGGGCAAGTACGTGCGGACGCAGTTCCGCACGTATGGGGAATACCGCGATTTCGATTTCGAGAGCAGGTTCCCGTCGGCCGTGGTGAATGTTAAGGTGACCACCCAGATCCGCCGCACCGGGCTGATGCGGATTACGTCGCCGATCCGCGGCCCGGAATAGGTTTTTTTCGCCGGGCCCTTTCCCCGGACGGCAAATTGTGCTAAATTAAACATTGCGGACACAATCGGGACCGACAACCTCAAAGGAGGCGACAGCGCATGGAACTGTGGTTCAACGAATTCCAGACCGACAACCTGAGCCTGGGCGCCAGGGTCAAGGAGACGCTCTATATGGGCAAGTCCGAATTCCAGGACATCGCGGTGCTTGACACGTTCGAGTTCGGCCGCATGCTGGCCCTGGACGGCGTTTTTCAGACGAGCATCTTCGACGAATTCATATACCACGAGATGATTGCCCATGTGCCGCTTCTTGTGCACCCCGCCCCCCGCCAGGTGCTTATTATCGGCGGCGGCGACGGCGGCGCGGCGCGGGAAGTCCTCCGCCACGCGGCGGTCGAGCGGCTGGAGATGGTGGAGATCGACGGGGCGGTCGTCGACGTGTGCAGGCGGTATCTCCCGGAAATCAGCACCGTCCTCATCACCGGACACGACAAGTTTCACCTCAAGATCGGCGACGGCATCAACCATATGGCGCAGGCTGAGAACAAATACGACGTCATCATCGTGGACTGCTCCGATCCGATCGGTCCGGGGGAAGGCTTGTTCGCCCGCCGTTTCTACGAGGACTGTTTCAAGGCGCTCAAAGCAGACGGCCTGTTCGTGCAGCAGACCGAATCGCCGTTTTATCACCAGCCGCTGCTGAAGAGGCTGTACAAGGATATCGGGGCGATCTTCCCGATTACCCGCACCTACCTGGCGCAGATCCCCCTCTATCCCGGCGGCACGCACTGTTTCACCATTGGCTCGAAACGGTACGACCCGCTGGCAGTGGACACGGCCAAGCTGCCCGACCTGGCAACGCGGTACTGGAACAAGGAGATACAAAAGAGCAGTTTCGCCCTGCCGAACTTCGTCAAAGAGCTGTTTAAATAATCGTACGAGAAGCGAAAACCGTCGGCTGTGCCGGCGGTTTTTTCAGCGTTCGCCCTATTGCAGGTTTTCCGGATTCAGCCCTTGCAGCTCCTCCGGCACAAACCGGCCGTCCTTGCGGATGAGCACGCCGTCGAAGCGGATCTCGCCGCCGCCGTAAGCGGGGGTCTGAATGCAGACGAGATCCCAGTGGATGGCGGACCTGTTGCCGTTGAAAGCTTTGTCGTAGGCGTTGCCGGGGGTAAAGTGGAAGGAGCCGCTGATCTTCTCGTCGAAAAGGGTGTCCTTCATCGGCCGCTCGATGTACGGGTTGACGCCGAGGGCGAATTCGCCGATATAGCGGGCGCCGTCGTCGGCGTCGAAGACCTTGTTGAGCTTTTCGCTGTCGTTGGCCGTGGCCTTGACGATCTTGCCGTCGGCGAATTCGAGCCGGATGTTTTCGTACGTGAAGCCCTGGTGGGCGGCGGGAGCGTTATAGCTGATAACGCCGTTGACCGAGTCTTTCACCGGCGCGGTATAGACCTCGCCGTCGGGGATGTTGCGGCGGCCGGCGCACTTGACAGCGGGTATGCCTTTTATGGAGAAGGCGAGGTCGGTGCCGGGGCCGGTTATCTGCACGCGGTCGGTGCGCTCCAGGAAGGCGACGAGGGGGTCCATGGCCGCGGCCATGCGGGCGTAATCGAGCGTGCAGACGCGGAAGTAGAAATCCTCGAAGGCTTCGGTGCTCATGGCGGCCAACTGGGCCATGGCCGGCCCGGGGTAGCGGAGGACGCACCACTTGGTGTGGGGGACGCGGATATCGATATGGACCGGTTTGACCCAGTGCTGTTCGTAAAGCCGCAGGCGGTCGGCGGGGACGTCGGCCATTTCGCTGATATTATCGCTGGCCCGGATGGCGATATAGGCGTCCATGGCCTTCATGCGGGCCGCTTCCCACTCGGCCGCCAGGGAAAGCTGCGCGGCATCGGCGCCGCGGAGGACGGCCCGGAGGAGTTGGCTGTTCTTGACACTGAGGAAGGGGATGGCGCCTACGCGGTAGGCTTCGTCGACAAGGGCCTTGGCAAGAGGCAGGGCGCCGTCGATCGTTTCAACGAGGAGCTTTTCGCCGGCGGCGAGGGCGGTGGAATAGTTGATCAGCGTTTGGGCAAGGGTATGGATTCTGGGGTCCAAGGAAAATACCTCCTTTATCGTCTGCGCGGCTGCTGAATTGCCTTTCGTGCTATACTATGATAATTATTTGCCGGCGGACCTTTTCCTGCCGGCGAAGGACATTGGCTTGACGGCCGTGTTTTGATAGAATGGTAGTCGAGGTGATATTGATGGATAAACCGATCGTAGTTGTGACCCGCCGGATGCCGGACGCCTTCCTCGAACTGCTGGCGGACTGCCGGCTCGTGATGCCGCCGGGGGAAGACGACGTTTTCGGCCGCGAGGAACTGCTGGCCGCGGTTAAAGGCGGCGACGCCGTGCTGGTGGCGGGCGACCGCATCGACGAAGCGGTGTGCGCCGCCGCCGCTCCCACCTGCCGGGTCTTCGCCAACTATGGCGTAGGCTATAACAACATCGACGTGGCCGCCGCGACCGCCCACGGCATCTGGGTAACCAACACGCCCGACGTGGTGACGGACGCCACGGCCGATCTCGCCTGGGCGCTGCTGCTGGCCGTGGCCCGGCGGCTCGGGGAATGCGAGCGCCTGGTGCGGGCCGGCCGGTGGAAAAGCTGGGGGCCGGCGTTCATGCTGGGCTGCGACGTGTACGGGGCGACACTGGGCGTCGTCGGCGGCGGGCGCATCGGCCTGGCGATGGCCAAGCGGGCCGTCGGCTTTAATATGGACATTTTATACACGGCCAATTCGCCGAAGCCCGACTTCGAACAGGCCACCGGCGGCCGGTTCGTCGATCTCCCCGCGCTGCTGAAGAAGGCGGACTTCGTTTCCCTCCATGTGCCGCTCACCGACGCCACTCGCCACCTGATCGGCGCTCCCGAGCTGGCGATGATGAAGAAGACGGCCATCCTCGTCAACACCGCCCGCGGCCCGGTCGTGGACGAGAAAGCGCTGGCTGCCGCCCTGGCGAACGGCACGATCGCCGGCGCCGGCCTCGACGTGTTTGAAAACGAGCCGGCCATCGAGCCCGGCCTGCTCAGGCTGGACAACGTCGTCCTCGCGCCCCACGTCGGCAGCGCGACACTGGCGACCCGCACCGGCATGGGCCGGATGGCCTGCCGCAACATCGTGGCGGCGCTGGCGGACGAACTGCCGCCCAACTGCCTGAACGGGGCGGCGCGTGGCCGATGAGCGTCCTTGACAGATCGCCGGCTGGCGGTATATAATAATCTACGTTGTTCCTCGATAGCTCAATGGTAGAGCACCCGGCTGTTAACCGGGTGGTTGTAGGTTCGAGTCCTACTCGAGGAGCCAAACGGCCCGTTGGTCAAGTGGTTAAGACACCGCCCTTTCACGGCGGTATCAGGGGTTCGAATCCCCTACGGGTCACCAGCCTGCATTTTTGAGCCGGGGGAAATATTTTCCCCCGGCTATTTTGTGGTTGATTTGCAGGAATATGAAGTTTTTTGGCGAAAAGACACAATATATTGATGTGGTAAAATATACCGGGAGGTATAATATGAACATTTTCGGCATATTGCTCGGCGCTATGACGCTCGGCTCCCTCGGTAAGAGCGACCCGAAGGAGATTCGCGAGCTGAAAAACCAGCTCCCGGCGGAAGAGCGGAGCACAGTACTGCAAGGATACAAGCAGCTTCCCAGCCAGTCGAAGAGCGATTTCCGGGCCGCCCTGCGCAACGCCGACATGGCGGCCGCCAGCCAGATCCTCGGCCAGGATCTGACGAAATACAACATCACCCTCGGCAAGAAGGAAACGCCGAAAACTGCGCAGGGGGACTATGCCTCGCCGGCGAGCGACTTCGCCGCCCGGATCGACCGGATACTGGCCGTGCCGACGAGCATCGATCCCGCCTTGGTGGCCGAGGCGGCCAAGCGTTACGAGGCTGCCGTGCCCCGCGGCAGCACCGAGAATATCGTCGACAAGACGAATAAGCTCATCGGGCTGAAGGGGTAGGAGACGAAAAAAGTGCTCTTGGCAACAAGAGCACTTTTTGTTATGCCTTATCGGCATTGAGTTTTTAGAAGCCGAGCTCCTCGCCGACGATGATGACATGCAGCTCGGTGGCCGGCAGGGCCTTGCGCAGGATAGTGGTGACGTTGCAGATGCGGGTCGGGGTCTGGCAGTCCATGCAGACGCCGGTGGTGGTACAGGGATTGGGGCGGCTCAGGCGCTTGTTGTTCAGCGGCGCGGCGTAAAGCTCGATGCGGCGCTCGGCCTCGTCGACGTCGCGGACGATCTTGTTGACGCCGGCAACGACGACGACTTTTTTCGGCCCGAAGATCATCGCCGCCACCCGGTTGCCCGAGCCGTCGACGTTGACCAGCTTGCCGTCGAGGGTCACGGCGTTCGTGCCGGTTAGAAAGACGTCGCACGTGAGCTGCTGGCGGCGGGTAGCCAGGGATTCTTCCGGCGAGAGGCCGGGTTTGCCGTGGTTCAGGACGGTATTGCCCCGGCCTTCGAGCAAGGCGGGCAGACCGAGTTCGGCGCTCGTGGTCCACGAGCCGCCGATGCCTACGCTGGCGTCGGCCGGGATGAGGGACAGCACTTTGTCGACCGCTTCCTTGCCGGTCTTTACGTACGAAGCCTTGAAATTGTTCTTGCTGAGGGCTTCGGCGGCCTTGGCGCCGAGGGTGTCGACATGCCAGGCTTTAAAATCGTTCATGGTACATCCTCCTTCGGAAAGTTTTGAAGATAGGTTCGACGCTCAGGAGATAATACCCTTTCACGGTGAACGCCGCAGCCGGCGAGCGGCGGAATTTTATTTCGGCGGCCTGCGGCGCGACATTCATGCGGGAGCGTGGTCGCCTTTGAACCAGCGTCCGGGCAGCAGGAAGCCGAGGAGGATGGTGACTGCGGGCAGGATGGCGATGACCGTGAAGACGCTCGGGACGCCGAAATGGTCGGCGAGATAGCCGAGAGCAGTGGCGCCGACGCCGCCCAGGCCAATGCTGAAACCGATGGTCAGGCCGGCGGCCATGGCTTCGTACCCGGGCATGACCTCCTGGGCCATTACGATAATGGGCGAAAAACTGGCGATGAGGGTAAAGCCGGTCACCGCCATGAGGGCGACGGTCGTCAGGCCGCTCGTAAACGGGAAAAGAGCCAGCAGCGGCCAGGAAACGAGCATCGAGAAAATGATGAGCGTCTTGCGGCCGAATTTGTCGCTGAGCGTACCGCCGACATAGGTGCCGGCGACGCCCGCCAGGAGGAAGGCGGACAGCAGGTAGCCGGCGTAGACGACGCTGCCGCCGAGGTGGTTGACGTAGTACAGGGGGATGAAAGTGGTAAGCCCGGCGTGGATGGTGGTGCGGACGAAGATGAAAGTCAGGATGACGGTCATGAGATGAACGGGCAGGCGGCGGGGAGCGGCGCTTTTTTTGCCGGCGGCCACGACCGATGGCGGCGGCGGCGAAATGCGCGGCAGGTTGAGCCACAGGAGCGCCGCCGTAACCACGGCCGGGAGGAGAAACCAGGGAGTGTTGCTTATCTCGCCGGGCAGGGTGAGCAGAAAGCCCATGAAAATCGTTCCCGCGGCCAGGCCGAAGTTGCCGCCGACGGAGAAGACGGCCATGCTCTGGCCGCGCCGGCTGCTGACGCTGACGAAGTGGGCGCCCTTCGAGCCCTGGGGATGGAAGGCGGCCACGCCGAGGCCGGTGACTACGACGACGGCCAGCAGGAGACGATAGGAGTCCACCAGGCCGGTGACGGCCAGGCCGATGCCGGACAGCAGCACGCCGGCCGGCACGAGCCACGGCAGCGACAGGCGGTCGGTGACATAGCCGAAGGCCGGCTGGATGACCGAGGACGTTATGTTCTGGGCCAGGACGATGATGCCCACCTGGGCGTAGGTGAGATCGAAGGCGGTTTTGAGGAACGGCAGCAGCACCGGCAGCGCGCCTTGGCTCAAGTCGGTGACGGTATGGCCGAGGGCCAGGAGAACGAGGGGAAAAGTGACGATCGGTTGTTTGGCGGGTTGCATAGCTGTCATCTCCTTATCGCATACAGTATAAATATACTACAGAGGCGGGGCCCTTGTCAGCGGGCCGGGAAGCGAAAAAACATCGTTGCAATTGTCTGTATATTCTGCTAAAATAAAACCGTTATCCTGTAAAGGCAGGTGGAAGCATGAAAGCGACCTTCGGGGACATCGGGCTGCTGCTGTTGCAAAGTTTCGGCACCGCCGCGCTGTTGACGGTGATTTTCTGGCAGATTATGTCTTGATGGATGAGGCTATCGGCCACGCCGTCCGGCGTGGCTATATTATTGCCCGTTGACCTGCCCGGATGTTATAATCTATAGTCGAAGGGGAAAATTCGCCACGCTGGCAGGAGGAGTTTTGCGCTATGCACTTCATCATACTTATCATCGGTGTCATCGCCGCCTACTGGGTGTATAACGATGCCCGCCGATTCGGCTACGCAACGGGGACAGCCCTGATGTGGGCGCTCGGCACGATCCCCCTCCCTTACATCTTCCTGCCTCTGTATCTCTTGCTCGGCCGGCGGCCGCGGGCCGTGAGCCGGCCGCCCGAAGTGGTGGACATCGAGGCCGTGCCGGTGGAGGAGACGATATACTGCCCGATGTGCGCCAGCAAGGTCAAGGAGGAGTTCCAGACCTGCCCGTACTGCAGCCACACGCTCCGGCCGAAGTGCGCCGGCTGCGGCCGGGAGCTGCGGCGGGACTGGAAAACCTGCCCCTACTGCGAGGCGCCGGCGGCGCCGAAGTAAAATCTGTCAAAAAAAGTTGACGCCATTTGTTAGACATAATACCGGCGGTATGTTATAATACTATCTGTCGCACAACGATTAATCGCGCCCGTAGCTCAGGGGATAGAGCGCCGGCCTCCGGAGCCGGGTGCGCAGGTTCGATTCCTGCCGGGCGCACCAGAAACGTCATCGAATGGCATGCCTGACGGCGTGCTTTTTTCATAGGGGTTGGCTATGGAAGATTATCCCTGGCAGAGGCGGGTCCGCCTGGTCGAGAAGCGGCGCTGGCTTATTTGCGTGCCGCTGGCGTTCGCTTTCATGCTGTCCTATTTTCATCGCTTCGCCATGGGCGTGGTCGCCGACGACCTGACGCGCGACTTTGCCCTGACCAGCGCCGCCGAGTTGGGACTGCTGTCGTCCATCTACTTCTACACCTACGCCGTGCTGCAACTGCCGGCCGGCATCTGCGCCGACGTCTGGGGGCCCCGGCGGACGATCGCCGCCGCCCTTGTGCTCACGGCCGCCGGGACGTTCGTTTTCGGCTGGGCGCCCGACCTGTCGTGGCTGTATTTCGGGCGGCTGCTGGTGTCCGCGGGCGTCGCCTTCATCTACATAAACATCGTAAGGTTCTTCGCCTCCTGGTTCCGCGGCCGCGAATTCGGCACGATCTCCGGCCTGTCGTCGCTCGTCGGCAGCCTCGGTTTCGCCTTTGCGGCCGTGCCTTTGGCGGTGATGGTTGAAAGTGCCGGCTGGCGGGCATCCTTCTATATAATGGCAATTTTCACCCTGCTGGTGACAGTGTACTCCTGGCTTGTGGTGCGCGACGTTCCCGGCGAGTACGGCTGGCCGTCGATCGCGGAGATCGAGGCGGCCGAAGGGATGGCGCAGGCGCCGGAGCCTGTCGTGAAATGCGGTATCCGGGAAAGCTTCCGCACCGTCACCACGAATTGGTGCATCTGGCCGCCGTTCATCGCCTCCGCGGCCTGCTACAGCGTTTACATGGCCTTCGCCGGCATCTGGGGCGTGCCGTACCTTATGCAAATCTACGGTCTGCCGCGCGTGGAAGCCGCCGGCTACATGGTAGTGATCTCCGTGGGCTACATGGCCGGCGGGCCGGTCATCGGCTACCTGTCCGACCGCCTGCGCTCGCGCCGCTGGCCCTTCTTCTGCGCGGTGAGCCTGCTGCTCGTCGCCTGGCTGGCGCTCACGGTCTGGAACGGCGGCAAACCGCCGCTCGCCGCCCTTTATCCCCTGTGCTTCGTCATGGGGGCTGGCGCGGCCGCGCTGACGCTTTCCCTGCCCTGCGCCAAGGAGGTCAATCCGCCCCATATGACCGGCATCGCCACCGGCCTGGCCAACATCGGCCCCTTCCTCGGCGGGGCGCTGGGCCAGCCGCTGTTCGGCCTCGTGCTCGACCTGAGGTGGCAGGGGGCTTACGAGCAGGGGGTCAAGGTTTATCCGCTGGCGGCGTTCCAGTTGGCGTTCTGGGTGTGTGCCGGCCTGCTCGCGCTCGCGGTGGTGGCGGCCTTTCTGATCAAGGAGACCCGCTGCGTCAACGTCGCCCATGAAGTCATCGGACGGCAGCCGGGTAATTATTAATCTGTGCGGGAAGGTGATAGTGTGATCATAGCCGTAGTGGACGGCATGGGCGGCGGCCTCGGGGCGCAGCTGATAACCCAGCTGGCGGCCCAGCTCGGGTCCAGAGCGGAGATCATCGCCCTCGGTACGAACGCCCTCGCCACGAACAACATGGTACGGGCCGGCGCGGCCCGCGGCGCGACCGGCGAGAACGCCGTAACGGTGTCGTTGCCGAAGGCGGCAATCGTCACCGGGCCGATCGGCATCGTCATCGCCAACGCGATGATGGGCGAGATCACGCCGCAGATCGCGGCGACGGTCGCTAGCTGCGACGCCCACAAAGTGCTCCTGCCGGTAAACCAAACCCACTTCGAGGTCGTCGGCCTCGAAAGCCGTCCGCTGGGCAACGTCATCAAAGACGCCGTCGCCCGCATCGCCCAACTGGTCAGGGAAAAGGAAGGCTCCTGATATGGTGACGGTGAAGGACAGGGTAAGGTTCGTGGAGACGGACATGATGGGCGTCGTCCACCACGCCAATTATCTCCGCTGGTTCGAGATGGGGCGGGTGGAGTACATGCGCCAGGCCGGGGTTTACCTCCTCGATCTCATGGCCGCCGGCATCGTTTTCCCGATAACCGATGTCAGCTGCAATTACCGGGCGTCGGCCCGGTTCGACGACTGCCTGCTCATCGAAACGGCCATGGCCGAGCTGTCGAAGGTAAAAATGGTTTTCACCTACCGGGTGGTGCGGGAGGCGGATGGCGTGCTGCTGGCGACCGGCCGCACCCAAAACGCCTTCACGGACGGGGCGGGCAAGATCGTCCGTCTGCCGGCCGAGTACTACGACCGCCTGCAGCAGATGTTTACGCGCGAAGAACCGCGCTAGGCAACAGTTGAACGCTGCCGCATAAGATAAATGGCGCCCGGCCCATAATAACCTGAGGAGGTGGCGCCATGAGCGGCAGCAACGCGGCAATCGGGGTCTTCGACTCCGGCCTCGGCGGCCTTGCGGTGATCAAGGAACTGACCTGGCTTATGCCGCAGGAGAACTTCATCTATTTCGGCGACACCGCCCGGGCGCCGTACGGCTCGCGGCCGCCGGCGCAGATCATCGATTTCATGCACCAGAGCCTGCGCTTTTTCGCTGACCGCCGGGTGAAGATGGCGGTCTTCGCTTGCAACACCATGACCGCCGTCGGCCTGGAAAGCGCCCGCGCCTATTACTCCTTCCCGCTCGTGGGGATGAACACCGGCGCGCGGGTGGCGCTGCAGAAGACGCGCAGCAAAAATATCGGCGTCATCGCCACCCAGGCCACGATCGCCAGCGGCAAGCACGGCAAGACCCTGAAGGCGGTCGACCCCGGCGTGGCGGTCTATCCCCAGGCCTGCCCCAAATTCGTGCCGCTCATCGAGCAGGGGGAACTCGACGGCCCGCGCCTGGAAGCGGCCGCGCACGAATACCTCGACCCTTTGCGGGAGGCCGGGATCGATACGCTCATCCTCGGCTGCACCCATTACCCTTTAATCAGTCCGCTCATCCGCCGCGTCGTGGGACCGGCGGTCGAGCTTATCGACCCGGCCTGCGAAACGGCGATGGACGCCCGCCGCTGCATGGTCAAGCAAGGCGTTCTGGCGGGGCCGGGACGCGGCTCCGTCCGCCTGTGCTTCTCGGCCGGTCTCGACCTGGCGGAGCGGCTGGCGGCCGGCGTCATCCCCGACCGCCTGACGGAATTCGAGCATGTGGATGTGCAGGATTACGCCCTTCCCCGGCGTATATCCTAATGGCAAGAGAGGAAGATGCTAGGTGGAATCATTGTTGTTTTTGTTCATCGCCGCGCTGGCGGTGGCGGTCGCCCTATGGCTGTTCGTCGCCCGCCAGGGCGACGCCGCATTCGAGTTTCTCGTCGACCAGCGGACCGATCTAAACCTTGAGGAGCTGACCGGCGACAAGGCCGTATTCTCCACCGTGGTGCCATTCGTCAACAAGGGTACCCAGGACGGCACGATCATGGACTGCTTTCCCCGTCCCCTCCTGCCCCAGGAGCAGTACGACGCCGCGGCTGTGTCCGCGCGGCTGGAACTGGAGACGCGGCGCCGCGACGACGGCTATTTCGAAGCGCTCATCGTCCCCAAGACGACCGGCAACGCCGTCATCGTCACCGTGACGTTCACCGCCAAACGGGGCGATATCCGCCAGGCGCTCGCCGCGATGGTGGACATGCCTGTGGAGATATACTTCCAGGTCGTCGCCCGCGGCAAATGGTACGTCAGCAAGCAGCGAGTAATGATGACGGCGGCCGAGATAGCCGCCGCGCTCGCGCCGGCCGGCGTCCGGCAATAGGAGGGATATAAAGTGGCGATAGTGGAATTGATACCTGTCAAGACCCGCATCCTTACCCCCGGCGACGACATCGTCGCGACGATCGCCGCCTACGCCGGCGACAATATCGGCCCCGACGACGTGGTGTCCGTGGCCGAGAGCGTCGTGGCGATAACCCAGGGCCGCATCGTGCGTCCCGAAGATATGGACCCCTGTTTCCTGGCCAAGCTGCTGTGCCGGCTCGTGCCCCAGAAGGGCAGCCTCTCCAGCGCCTACGGCATGCAGGCGGCGATGGACGCCGAAGGCAAGTGGCGGGTGGCCTGGGCGATGGTCATGGGCATACTGGCCAAGCTGGTCGGCCGCAGCGGCGTGTTTTACGAAATGGCCGGCGAGCAGGCCGCCCTCATCGACGACGTCACCGGCACCATGCCGCCGTTCGACAAGCATATCGTCTACGGCCCGGCCGACCCGAACGGCGTGGCCGAGGCCATCAAGACGCGTTTCGGCTGCCACGGGGGGGCGGTAGCCGACGTCAACGACCTGAAGCGGGCCGCCATCCTCGGCGTGTCCGCCGGGCTCAATCCGGCCAACCTGGCCCAGATCCTCATCGACAACCCGTTCGGCAACGCCAGCCAGCGGACGCCGATTGTGATTATCAAGAATTATGCGCAGGCAGCTCAAGAATTGGCTACCGCGTGACAGGGGCGTCCGTCATTACTTCCGTTGGAATGCCGGAAGCGGTTTAGAAAGCTCCAGATGCAAGGCGGACCGAGGACGCGCCGCGACGCGTACTCGAACGTACGCTAGCAAGCGCCCGGAGGGCCAACGCCGCAGATGGACTTTATAAACCGCTTCCCCTGAACAAGAGGCGAAATGGCTAAAATTGGCATTACTACCACCATCCCGGCGGAGATAGTCTTCGCCGCCGGACACACGCCGGTGGACCTCAACAATATCCTCATCAGCAACCCCGAGGCCCTCCGCCTGACGGAGGCCGCCGAGGAAGCGGGCTATCCCCGCAACATCTGCGGCTGGATAAAGGGGCTGTATTCCGTGGTCGTCCAGGGCGGCGACATCGACAAGGTTATCGCCGTTACCCAGGGGGATTGCAGCAATACCCATGCCCTGATGGAAACCTATCAGCTGGCCGGGGTGGAGACAATCCCCTTCGCTTTTCCCTTCGACCGCGACTACGACCTGCTCAAGCTGCAGATGGAGAAGCTGATGGATCGCCTCGGCACCGGCTGGGAAGCGGTGAACGCCGCCAAGCGCCGGCTGGACGCCGTGCGCGCCAAGGTCGCCGAGATCGACCGCCTCACCTGGCAGGCGGGCACGGTCAGCGGCTGGCATAACCACCTTTACCAGGTGAACTGCAGCGACTTCAACGGCGACGTCGACACCTTCGAGCGGGATGTGGACGCCTTCCTGGCTGCCGCAGAGAATGCGGCCGAGTTTTCCGAGGACGTCCGCCTCGGCTTCATCGGCGTGCCGCCCATCCTCACCGACCTGTACGACTATGTCGAGAAGATGGGGGCCCGCATCGTTTTCAACGAGGTGCAGCGCCAGTTCGCCATGCCCTTCGCCACCGACGACCTCGTCGAGCAGTACCGGCTGTACACCTATCCCTACGGCGTCTTCGGCCGCATCGAGGACGTCAGGCGGGAGGTCGAGCGCCGCAATCTCGACGGTGTCATCCATTATGTTCAGAGCTTCTGTTTCCGCCAGATCGAGGATATGATCTTCCGCGAGAAGCTGGACGTGCCCATCCTGACGGTCGAGGGCGACAAGCCGAGCAAGGTCGACGCCCGCACCCGCCTGCGGGTCGACAGCTTCCTGGAGATGTTGAGGTGATCGGCGTGCTGTGCGGTATCGACCTCGGCAGCCGCAGCGTCAAAATCGTGCTGCTGGCTGACGGGCGGATCACGACCGAGAAAGTACTGGAAACGGTGGAATTCTACCGCGACTACGGGCGGCGGCAGAACGGCGAGCTGGCCGTCGACTTCGCCGCTTTGGGTCTCGGGGCGAGCGAGGCGGTGGTGGCCACCGGCTACGGCCGCAACACGCTGGCCATCGCCGGTGCGACGGTCATCCCCGAGCTCAAGGCCCATGCTCTCGGCGCCGTGTGGCAGACGGGGCTCAAGGATTTCACCCTTCTCGACCTGGGAGGGCAGGACAGCAAGGTCGTCAAGGTGCGCCGCGGCAAGATGGCGGACTTCCAGACCAACGACAAATGCGCCGCCAGCACGGGACGGTACCTGGAGAACATGGCCGCCGTGCTGGGCATCAGCCTGGAGGAGCTCAGCCGCCACAGCGACAACCCGGTCGAGCTGAGCGCGACGTGCGCCATCTTCGGCGAATCGGAGCTCATCGGTCGCATCGTCGAAGGCTACTCGCCGGCCGAACTGGCGGCCGGCGTGAACTACACCATCTTCAAGCGGGTCAAGCCGATGCTGGCCGCGCTGACCCGGGCCGGCGACACGGTCGTCTTCACCGGCGGGGTGGCGGTCGGCAAGGCCTTGCCGCGGATCATCGAACGCGAGCTCAACGTGAAGGTCGTCGTGCCGCCAAGGCCACAGCTCAACGGCGCCATCGGCTGCGCCGTCCACGCGATAAACCTTATTGCGAAACAGTAGTAGGCCGCTCAGAAGTGCCCAGATGCAAGGCGCACCG
>JARKPR010000035.1 GCA_029975165.1 Selenomonadales bacterium | reverse complement strand
GACAGTTTGGTCCCTATCTTCCGTGGGCGCTGGAGAATTGAGAGGGGTTGTCCCTAGTACGAGAGGACCGGGATGAACGAACCTCTGGTGTTCCTGTTGTCGCGCCAGCGGCATCGCAGGGTAGCTACGTTCGGAAGGGATAACCGCTGAAAGCATCTAAGCGGGAAGCCCACCTCAAGACGAGTTCTCCCTGAAGGACCCAGGTAGACTACCTGGTTGATAGGCTGGATGTGCAAGCGCAGCAATGTGCTCAGCAAACCAGTACTAATAGTCCGTTCGACTTGATTTTTGCCATCCAAACAATCCCATCCCTTATTTTAACTTATACATTTGTCCTGGTGGTCACAGAGGTGGGGGTACACCCGACCCCATTCCGAACTCGGAAGTTAAGCCCACCTTCGCCGATGATACTGCGTACTCTTGCGTGGGAAAGTAGGTCGCCGCCAGGGCTCTTTTCAAAACGGCCCGGTTGCCAAAAGCAACCGGGCCGTTTTTTTTGTTTCGTGCCCCATCCCAGCACGGCCCCGCTTGCAATGACATGCGACACGCGGCCATGCATTTCCCCCACCGCTTCCACAGCGTCCCCAAGGACGAAGCGAAGACGCCCCGCCGCAATCGCTTGACGCGACGAAACGGGAAGACTGCGTCCGCATCTCTCGGATTCAACCGGCCCGCTCGCCCAATACAAGCGGGCCGGATGTTGCGTCGCCGCGTCCCGATCGCCTACTGCTTCGGCGAAAAGGACTGGGGATCGATGACGAACCAAATGCCACCGACCCCCTGACCGTTCGTATCGCCGGGCGTTGCGTCCTTGAAGAATCGGTACAAGGGATAGCCGCGGAAGGTCACCTGCTTGCCGTCGGGCGTTTCCAGTGCACCGAAGTCCTTGGCGTTGAGCCCGGACGCAACGGTCGTCTCCCCGACGGTCAGAAGCGGTGGCCATTTGGTGAGGCAATCCCCAGTGCAAACGGATTGCCCGGTGGTATCCTTAACGAAGTAATACAGCGTCATCCCCTTGCTGTCGGCAAGATACTCGCCGAGTCCGTCTTTTTGCATGGTTTTGATCGATTGTCCCTGAGCCGAAACGGACACTACGCCCACCGCCAGGATACCCAGGAGAAGAAGCACGATGCGCGACATATGTTTTAACATTGGATTCTCCTTGAACATAATTTTTCCCCACGGTGCAGGGAAAGCATTGCATATGCCAAGAATATTATCTTCTAAATTGGACAGCCTATGCGTTTGTCAAGGAGAAGGGACTTGCGACTTGAATTGATTGTCGCACAACTAATTCAAATTCAATGCATATTGCATATGTAAAAACAAGAATCAATATATATTTTTAAATCGAATGAGTCTCTTTTAAAAGTGACAGTGCTAGTTGGCGGAAGGGAAAATCCTCATAAAAATTTCTTCAGCTAACGATTCCTATATTAACAGAAAGACTGTGCTCTCTTTTGTGAAAAGTAGTTTGCGGTGCTCGAATTTTTATTTATCCTTCATCTGGCGGTCGCTTTGTCAATAGCGCTAAGTGAGAACGAAACCATGGTTACGCGGAAACTGAGCGACAATCCTCTTGTTGCGACAGCAAGGCATCCGCGCTGCAACATGCGGCGGTTGTGAAGATTCAGGCTTTGCTTTGCCACCAGCCAACAGGAAATCATCGTTCTTTTCACAGAGGATCTGCAAAATTGTTGTTGACAGAAGGCATGATGATTATCGATAAGCTTGTGTTGGATTTATGCCAAATATGGGCGCCAATATGCCCAGTCGGGAGTTTATCCGTTCATGCGCATCGCGATGCTTGCGGTAGCTACGATCCTGGGGCTAGTCGTGGCAGCCCTGATCGCCGGACCGTTTGGGGAAAAGCGTACATTCGAGTGCAATGACGCGTTAGGCTGTGTGGATGTCGCAGCCGGGGCTTCCGTGCGCCTGGGCGTCATCCAGGCGCTCAGCGGCAAGGTCGCGGTGCTGGGATCCGAACAGATGCGCGGCCTGGAGCTGGCTTTGGCGCAACGCGGCGACAGGCTTTTCGGCCATCCGGTGAAGCTGATTGTCGAGGATACGGGCTGTCGTCCCGAAGGCGGTGCCAACGCGGCGTTGCGCATCGTCTCCGATCCGGGCGTGGTCGCCATTTTCGGCACCACCTGCTCCGGCGACGCCGCAGCCGCGTCCCAGGTCATGAGCGCCGCCGGCCTCTCCATGATTTCCGGCAACAACAGCGCCCCCTTTCTCACCGCCATGGGTGGAAAACTCGCGCCCAAATGGCAACCAGGCTATTTTCGCACAGCGCCCAACGAAGAGCATTCCGGCCCGGCCGCCGCCCGGTGTTGCTTGCAGCCGCTACTGAGTGGTCTTGCCCCCGTCGACATAAATGGTCTGGCCGCTCACGTACGCCGCGGCCGGCGAACAAAGGAACACCATCGTGCCCAGCAGATCGTCGGCCTCGCCGAAGCGCCCCAGGGGCACCTCGCTGACCATCTTGTCGTAAACCGCGGGATTGGCCCGCAGATCGGCGTTCATGTCGGACTTGATATACCCCGGGGCAATGGCATTCACCCGGATGTTATACCGGCCCCATTCGTACGCCAGCGTCCTGGTGAAGTGCTCGACGGCCGCCTTGGACGTGCAGTAGCCCAGCCGGAGGCTCAAAGCCTGCCGGGAGGCGATCGAAGCGATATTGACGATCGCCCCCTCGCGGCGCTTTATCATCTCGCGGCCGACGGCCTGCGCGAACAGAAACGTTCCCCTGACGTTGACGTCCTGGATAAAATCCCACTCGTCGGCGGTCATCTCTTCCGGCGTGCGGCGCAGCAGCACCCCGGCGTTGTTCACCAGCGCGTCGATACGCCCGAAACGGGCCACCGTCTGGGCCACAAAGCCCTGCACCTGCTCCGGGCTGGTCACATCCACCGGCGCGGCCATAACCTCGGCCCCGGCCGCGGCCACCTCGGCCTGCGCCGCCGCCAGCTTGTCGGCCTGGCGGTCGCACAGCGCCAGCTTCGCTCCCTGGCCGGCCAGCCCGCGCGCATACGTGAGCCCGATCCCCTGGGCGCTGCCGGTGACGATGATAACCCGGTCTTTGATCGAAAACAGGTTCTCCATACGGCTTCCCCCTACGTTACTTGTTCTCCTTGAGCGGCCCCTCGCAGAAAAACTTCCCGGTCGCTTCGCCGCTGGGAACGCCGCCGTAGCAGGCAATCGACTCGATATCCTCGTCGCCGGTGTTCTCGATGATATGGATGACCCCCTTGGGGATATAGATGAAAGTGCCGGGCTTCAGGTCGTAGGCCGACTCCTCGCCTTCTACGCCGCAGCCGATGTAGTACTTGCCCTGGCCCTTGATAAAATACTGGCCCAGCGCGGCGTTGATATGGTAATGGGCCCGGGAACGGTGTCCCGGCGGGATGCGCACGAAGCTCATCACCAGGTCCTCGCTGCCGCAAGTGTTGATATCGATGCCGAATTGATGGGACAGCTGCTTTTCGTAGTTGACGTTTTTCTCCACTTCATCCCGGTACATAACGATGGCGCGATGTTTGTCAGGCAAGTATATTCCTCCTTATTTTCGACGAAACTTATTTTTGCTGAAGCTCAGGCGTCGTTGCCGGCCTTTTGCCTCTTCTTCAGATACGCCTTCAGCGGCGGCCAGGCGAATTCC
The DNA here is from genome assembly GCA_029975165.1 of Selenomonadales bacterium. Taxonomy (GTDB): domain Bacteria; phylum Bacillota; class Negativicutes; order Sporomusales; family UBA7701; genus Anaeroselena. Next base: position 138,562 of record JARKPR010000035.1, on the reverse strand, counting down.
ATAAAGATGATCAGAATCAAGATGGCGATCAGGACCGCCGAAATCGGCCTGGTGAAAAAGGGCTCGAAACTGCCCTTGCCGGCCATCAGCGCCCGGCGGAAGTTGCCGTCGGCCAGCTCGCCCCCCAGCACGATGCCGAGGATGAGCGGCGCCGACGGGAACTTGAACTCCCGCATGGCCAGGCCGAGAAGACCGAAGGCGAACATCACGTACACGTCCATGACCTGGAAGTTTACCGCGTAAGTGCCGATCACGCACAGCAGGATGACCACCGCCATGATCGCCGGCAGGGGGGCGGCCAGCACCTTGACGATGCCGCGGCCGACAAAAGTGCCGACGAACAGGAAGATGGCGCCCGCGAAAAACATGGCCATAGCCAGGTGGTACAGGTATTGCGGGTTGGTATTGAGGAAGGTCGGCCCGACCTGCACGCCGTGGAGGGTCAAAATCCCCAAAACCACGGCCGTTACCGAATCGCCGGGAACCCCCAGCGATAAAAGCGGCGCGAAGGCGCCCGGCACGCAGGCGTTATTGGCCGATTCCGAACCCACCAGCCCCTCGATAGTACCGGTACCGAACTTCTCCTTTTCCTTGCTCGACGAATAGGCGTGATCGTAGCCCACCCAGCAGGCGATGTTGGCCCCGACGCCCGGTATTACGCCGATAAGGAACCCGAGAACGGACGCCCGCAACGACGTCCACTTGTATCTGACCCATTCGCCGAACTGGAACAGGCTGGCCCCCTTCAACTGGATCTGGCCATAGCCGCAATCCTTGAGGCTCGAAAAAACCTCCGCCATGCCGAACAGGCCGACCATCGCCGGGATCAGGCCGATGCCGTCCATCAGGTACGTGCTGCCGTACGTGAACCGCGGCACCCCCCAGATGGGGTCGGTGCCCACCATCGACAGCAGCAGCCCGAAACAAGCCGCCATCAGGCCCTTGAGGAAATTCGCCCGCGACAGCTTGGCGCAGATCATCAACCCGAACATCGCGAACCAGAAGAGCTCCCACGGCCCGAAGATCATCGCCAGCTTCAGCATGACCGGCATGACAAGCAGCAACAAAACCACGCCGATGGTATTGCCCCAGAAAGACGAGATGACATTCACGCTGAGCGTCTTCTCCGCCTCGCCCTTCTTGGCCAGCTCGTAGCCCTCGATCGCCGTCGGCGCCGAGGCCGGCGTGCCGGGGATATTCAGCACCACGGCCGATATGCTGCCGCCGTAAGTGCTGCCCACCTGGGTGGCCGCCAGGAAGGTGATAGCCCAGAAGGGGTCCATCGACAAAGTAAAAGTAGCCACGAGCGCCACCGTCATCGTCGAGGAAATGCCGGGCAGGGCGCCGCCTACGATGCCGATGGCCACCCCGGTGACAATCAGGAACAATCCGTAAGGCGAAAATACTTCCAGGAATATTTTGGCAACGATATCCATTTGCTCATCTCCCAGACCGCACAAGCGTTGCCCCGGTCAATAGATCGGCAACCGGAACAGCACGGTGAACGTCAAATACAATGTCGCGATTACCGCCCCGGTCGCCACTAATGTTACCACCTTTTTCATCCGCGGGACGAATCCCCACAGGATGCCCAGCATCAGGATTGCTCCCGTCAGGTAGATGCCGAAGAAGGTAACGCCCACGAAAATGTAGAGGGACACGACGCCGATCGCCAGCATAACTTCCCGGAACTCGGCGTTTTTGAGCATCGCCCGGAACGAACCGGCCAGCTTGCCCCCATCCGGGCGCCCGCCTTTGACAAGGCTGACGACCAGGTGAGCCACGGCGAAAAGGGTGAACAATACCGTCACGATCAGCGGGAACGCCCCGGCACCCTCCATAAAGACCGCTTCCTGCTTGATAGACAGCGCCGAATGGATGAGGTATAACCCGAGGATGGTGAGAACAAAACCGACTATTACCTCTTTGTCATTGCGCGTCAGTTTCATGCGAATATCTCCCTACCTTGCCGAAGCAAGTTTCATCAAGGCCTGGCTACGCCCACTTCCTCCGGAGAACGGCGGGAAATCTTCAAATCGTGCAACAGCCACGACTGGACGCGCATGGTCTGCTCATACACCTTGTCGGCATCGGCGCCGTAATAGCTGGCCGATATCAGCCCGCTCTCCTTCACCATCTTTTTGAAGCTCTCCGACTCGCACGCGTACTTCACGGCTTCCTGCAGCTTGTCCAGCCTGTCTTGCGGGATGCCCTTCTTGTAGGCAAGGCCGCGCCAGCCGGCGCCGGCGACAATCTTATCCTTTAGCGCGGGAATATAATTGGTGATCGGCGGGATATCGCCGTAGCCCGGCATCGGATACGGTTTATCGGAGAAAATCGCCAGCGGGCGGACAAGGCCGTCCTTGATAAACGCGCCGGCTTCCATCAGCGCGCCGCTGGTGCCCCAGTCGACCTCGCCCTTGACGACGGCGAACGCCGTGTCCTTGCCGCTGGGATACGGGACATACTTCACGTTGCCGCCGACGGCGCCGACCGCCAGCACCTGGGGAATGTGCCACAGGCCGCCCGCGCCGGTGTTGGAAGCCGTCGAGCCGCCTTTCTTCCACAGGGCGATCAGGTCGTTCATGTCTTTCAGCGGCGAATCCTTGGGCACCAGGAACGTGGGCTCGGCGATGATCGGGATCGCCAGCATGCCCATCTGCTTACTGGTAACACTGGAATTGGCCATGGCCGGGAAAGTTGCCACCGCGCTGCTGGGCGCGAAGATCGTATACCCGTCGGCCGGCTGCTTGATCAGATAATCGGCCGCCGTCCCGCTGCCGGCGCCCGGCATATTCTGGACAACCACCTCGACGCCGAGCTTCTTGGCCATCTCCGGCGCCAGCGCCCGCGCCATGACATCCATGCCGCCGCCCGGAGCAAAACCGATAACAATCGTGATCGGCCGGGTGGGCCATTTTTCCGCCTGGCTGTCTTTGCCGCAGCCGCCGAGCAGCAAGGCTGCCGCCATACAGAACACCACGGCGACGGTGATCCAGGCCTTTCGCTTACTCATTCCTAACAACTCCTCTCGTTTTCTAGGCACTTATTTTCAAATCGAGTTCAGCGCCGGCGGATGGCAAATACCCGCGCAGCCGACCCCGAAGCACCTTCCAGCCGTAAAGGGATCGCGAAAAAAGGGATACTGTCCTCTGTAAGCAGATGGGTGTTGGTGATATACTCTATCTGGATGATCCCCGCCCCCAGCAGCATCTTGTGCATGGTCATCTCCTCCAAGGCGGGGATGTCGCCCAGAAAGAACCGTCTGAGGGTATAATCCTGCGGAAAATCGAACGCCGCCGCCTTGATGCCCTTGTCGATCAGCCACTGCCCCGCCGACTCCGCCATAAACGGCGACGTGGTCCAGAACTCCGCGGTATCCAGGCTCTGCTTCCGGCCCTGGCACGTCTTGACGACGACAATATCGCCGCGTTCGACAGGCACGCCGGTCCGTTCGAGGTCGTCGCCGGTAATTTCGGCGTTGGCTTCTTTGGCCGACAAATCGAGGATCTTGGCCGTCCCGATAAGATCGGCGAGCGGAACCTGATCGATGGTCTGCCGGCCGGCGAAAGCGTGGGAGGGCGGGTCGATATGGGTGAAGCTGTGCACCGTCATATACACCACTTCTTCCCTAAGCGGCCCGCCGCTCGTATAATCGCGGTCGGTCGTCCGGCTGAACATCCATCGCCAGTGTTTTTTCACCGGCAGAGTCAAATCGATGATCTCCTGCATTTAACCACACCCCAGTTACAAAATGTTGTCGAAGGACGGCGCCCCCAATGACCATCCTGACAGCTGAAACACTTATTTTGCGGGCGATGACTCAATAATATCATCCAACTAAAATATAACTTTTAATTGCTATAAAAAAAAATATATATTCATAATGTTATAATTAATTTAACCAATGGTTGCCCGGAGGTATTTATGGACTTACGACAATTGGAATATTTCCAGATGGTTGCAAAACTGAACAACATCACGCGAGCCGCCGAACAAATGCACGTATCGCAATCAACCGTCACGTTGGCCATCCAGAAACTGGAGGACGAACTGGACATCCAGCTTTTCGACCGCAGCCAGAAACAGCTTTCATTGACCGCCGAAGGTCATGTCTTTTTGCATAAAATATCCGATGTTCTGAATCTGCTGCACGATGCCGTCGCTGAAATAAACAGTTACCGTCAACTGCAAAAAGGCACCATCAAAGTAGGCATCCCCCCAATGCCCAGCTCGGTTCTGTTACCCGAAATATTGGCCGGCTTCAAGGAACTTTACCCCAATTTGCAACTCTCCATTGTCGAGGAAGGCTCCTTCGATATCCGCCAATTATTGGAACGGGGCGAGCTCGACCTGGGGATTGTCAACCTCTATCATCCCTCGCCGCTCCTTGAATCCCTGCCGATCACCAAAGAGAGGATTGCCGCCTGCCTGCCGCTGAATCACCCTTTGGCAGGCAATGCCACAGTATCTTTGGCCGAGCTGAAGGGCGAACCGTTTATTCTTTTCAAGGAAAGCTCGTATCATCGCAAACTCATCCTCGAACAATGCAAGGAATACGGCTTTACCCCGAATATCATTCTGACGTCCGATCAGATCGAGACCATGAAAGGTCTCGTAGCCAAAGGGATAGGCATTTGCTTTCTGATTGAAACGATCGCTTTCAAGAATAAAGACTTCGCAGGCATACCTCTCGCCGAAACATTGCACATCGAATTTGGCCTGGCCTGGAAAAAAGACAAGTACTTATCCAGGGCCTCCCAAGCCTTCATTAAATTCATGACTGAATTGAACGATCGTCGCAATGCCACAAGCGCCACAACACCAACTGCGGAAGATCATTGACAGAATACGTCCACACCTTGAGAGACACCGGCGAATAACTGGCCAACCGGGAATGTGAAGAGGCCTGTTGACGTATATAAATATGGCCATAACTTAGCCGGAGTTAAAACCATAAAGGCTAAGATACGTCTAAGGACCCGCATAAAATGCGGGTCCCCGGCTGTAGACAAAGTCAATGTCTACAGCCTTGTTTTATGCACGAAGTACCCTAAACCACCGAACTTTCCGGTATCCGGTATTAATGAAGATATAAAACAAGTACAGGACTTTCATGAGAGCATCATCGGAACGAAGGCGCTCTTTGTCTTGATGACCTCTCGAAACTGCCTGTTAAAATTTTCGATGGCACTTAGTTGTGTAAATCAGCTTTCGAATTTCCGGCGAATATTTGAACAACCCCCCTTGATAATCAATTGTACGTTTTCACCATACTTCCTGTCTACCAAGAGGGGTCATACCAGGTAAAACTACTTTAAGGGGTTCATTTCACTACTTAGTAGGGTCGTGATCACCTGCGTTAGCGACAGCGTCACTCTTTTAGCAACTTATTCACCCGGTCGACGATGCCGCCTTCAGTCACGGAGGCAGGTTTTTTCTCTTCCGCCTGGACCGAGGTGTTGCCGAGGAGCTTGGTCACGCGATCCTGGATGTTCCCCTCGCGGCCGGCCGCGGGCTTGCCATCGGCAGGCTGCGCGGTCTGCATGTTGCTGGCGAATACCGTCTTGACCGGCTCTTCCTTCCTGGTTTTCCTGGAGCCGCCGCCCATCCAGGTTATGCCGGCCCGACCGGCTTTTTCCCAGCCGTCGCTGCTCATGCCGATGGCCGCGTTGATCATGACGTTTTCCTTAGTGTAGTGATACAGTCCCAGCGCAAAGCCCGTCTGGCCACCGTAGGTGCCGATACCGGCCGTGTACTGGGTGGGCTCTTTGGGGTTATAGCCCATGGGAGCCAAAGCGCCCAACGCCATGGCCGTGGCCCCGAGGCGGTTGATTTTGTCGTGGGTGTCCCACAGTTGGTTCATGTTGACCGCGTCGGTGCCGTAGACACCCGGCGCCACATTGGTGATACGCCGTTCGTAGCCAGGCTGGCCAACCGAGACGGTGTATGGCTGGTTGGCGATCGAGCCGGCGCCCAGGGCAACGCTGCCGCCGCCATAAGCCTGTGCATACGCTCCCAGCGCGGTGTTCTCGCTGCTTTTAGGTCCATTGAGTACGCCGCCCGCATAGGCATAGTTGCCAATGGCTACGTTGTTGTTGCCGTAGCCGGCCACCGCTCCGTAGCCGATGGCTTTCAGGCCGGAACCCTCGGCCCACTGGGCGTTGGCCCCGATGGCGGTGTTGCCCATACCGGCGATCGACAGCGCGCCGTAGTTCTCCACTGAGACGGGGCCGCCTTCGCCAACATTCACGAACTGGAAGCTGTTGCCGATCGCCACGCTATTGTCGCTGTCCTGTACAGATGCGCCGATACTGGTGGCCGTAACGCCATTGCCGCTGACGGCTGAGGTGGCGGAGCCGGTAGCCTCGTTGTTGTTGCTGGCCAACGCTCCTGCCGGAATGAGCAGCAGGCTGAGTGCGCAGAGCAAGGAAACGACTTTGCCGTATTTACTTATCACGGGTGATTACCCCTCCTTTTCTTGTCAGTTTGCGCGATTCAGATAGTTCGCGCCGTCGGAATGGCAGCGGAGGGTAACGCCGCCACTGCGGCTTAAGCATTGTAGTCTTATTTTACCTGGGCGCCGATGGCGGTTACGGTGTTTCCGCTGCCAGTTACGCTGACGCTGGTCTGGCCGCCGATAGGCCAACCGAGGACGGCGGCGGTGTTACCGGAGCCGCTGTTCACGATCTGGGCACCGACGGCGGTGACGGTGTTATTGCTGCCCCAGACACTGGCGCCGGCGTAGTTGGAACTGGCCGTGTTGCCGGAGCCGCTGCCTACGATGGCCGCGCCGGTGGTGACGACGGTGTTGTTTTCCCATGCGCCTACGCCGACGTAGGCGCTCGAATGGCCGGCGAAGGCGGTATTGCCATTGACGCTGCCTATGATGACGGCACCTTGGGCGGTGAGATTGTTATAGCCGCCGGAGCCCCAGCCCCAGTTGTTGGCTACGGTGTAGCACTGGATGGAGGCGTTGTTGCCGCTGCCGCTGTTTTCGATGGCGGCGCCGACGGCGGTAATAGTGTTATGGTGGGTACCGGCGTTGTTGACGGCTTCGACCGTGCCCCACTGAGTGTTGGTCTGGGCAGTGTTGTTGTAACCACTGTTGTAGACCGAAGCGCCGATTGCGCTGACGCTGTTATAGCCGGTGCCGGCGGAGTTGGTAGCGGAAACGTCGCCGCGGACGGTAGCGGTGTTAACGTCGTGGGAACCGATGACTTGGGCACCGATAGCGGTGACAGTGTTGGGGCCTTGGGCCTGGTTGGTGGCGGTGACATCGGCAGTGCTCCCGCTAGTAGGAACCATCTGGGCGGTGTTCCAGTAATAGCTGTCGACCACCTGGGCGCCGATGGCGGTAATGTTGTTGCCGCTGCTCGGGGCGCCGGCGGAGCCGTTGACGATCGACACGTTGATGGCTCTCGCCGTGTTGTTGTCGACGGAGCCAGATACACCAGCGCCAAGAATGCCGATTTGGTTGTTGTCCCCGATGCTGTTGACGGTGGCGGAAGCGTAGGTGGCGGGGTTGCTGTCACCGCTGTTGGCGAACACCGGGGCGCACATGGCGACGAGCATCAGGACCATGCAAAGGATCGCGAGTTTTTTCATTTGTTTTGACCTCCCATTTTTCCCTTGATTGAATATCCGGTTGAAACGCGCGAGTCACATTAAAAAAATGGCCACCCCCCACGTGTATAAGTTGGTATTCCCCGCGCAGCCTGCCGGGCGGCACCGTGTTTCCCCCGCGCCGGCTGCGATCGACCGCTTGTCAGGAACCTCCCCCGTGCAGATGACATGGCAAAAGCCGCCTCCACAGGGAGATTACCCCATAGGATATTCCCCGTTTCAAGATATATACATATGTGGTAAACTTTATGAACTTAATCCATAATAATTATTATCTCATTGGAAATATTTGGTTTAATTACATTTTATGGTAATTATTTCCAATTGTAAAGTTTTTAGCAACAAAAAAATTAAAAAATGCCCCGGAATGCTCACGGGACGCGGCTTTACACCTTTAGGATAATTTTTACATTAATTGTAATTTATGGAGGAAAATTGCTATGGCATCACGAAAGCAGCATCATATAGGAGGCGATAACGTGAAAATTGGCAAATTATTTGCGGCCCTCGTCGTGCTTGTGTCCCTCACCGTCCCCGCTCTGGCGGCGCCAATGGCGCTCCCTACAAGCCACTACATGGCCGCCAACCTCAAAATGGTCACCGAGGAAGTATCGACAACCGACGGCACCGTCGCCAAAATTACCGGGCCGATGGGCGTACCCATCGCCTTCCGAACCCTGGATCAGGTCACCTGCACCGCCGGTAAATACGATATCTCCATGCGCATCATCAAGATGGACACCAACACCGTGATCACAGCCACCCAACCCATCACCTTCAGCGCTCCCACCGATGGCTACGTATATAGCCAGCCCGTCGTCTGGCAAGTGCTCTTCCCCGCGGTGGGCTGGTACCGTTATGAGGTGATCGCCAATGGCACACCGATAGCGTTCTATTACTTCATCGTCTCCTTTTACGTGTAGGCCCAGAAATCGTCTTATCTCCTTAACCTGTCCCCGAAACGACTCCACCTTTTAAAGGAGTCTTCGAGAGCCTCGCCATCTCGACAATGCGCCACTTTTTCCAAATGCGAAAGTTCTTGCAAACAGGACATATGCCACGGATAGAAACACATTTTCTGCCTCGGCTTGGCGATACGGGTCGTCCCGGCGCAGGTATTCCCCATCCGTTATGAAACCCGATGCCAGGCTGGCCGAAGATCTGAAGCTTGACTCTCTTGATCTGGCCGAACTGCTTGTCCTGATGGAAAACGAGTTTTCGCTGGAAATAGATCCGGACGATTTGCAGAATCACAAAACTCTCGGCGCCGTGGCCGGCTATCTCGACCGTCGCCTGGCCGGCTGAGCCCGAATTGTGCGGAGGAAAAACCGTGATTGACGGCGAGTTTAAGATTGTCCCTGTCGACAGTGCCAACGCCGGGGATGTCGGCGGCGTATTCCCCTCGGTGTATGGCGACGGCTTCCCGGTTAAGGATGTGTATGATTCCGCCGTCTTGGCGCGGGAGATCGCGGCCGGACGGGTAACGGCCTTTCTGGCCTTCGACCGCCAAGGTCAGCCGGCAGGCTATGTATCGCTTTTCAAAAGCGCTCCTAACCCCCGGCTGTGGGAGGCCGGGAACCTGATGTCCATCCTGCCCATAAACTCACCGGCCTGGCGTCTGGCCTGTCTAAACGGTATTTCAGCCCGGAAATTCTTGAGAATGACGGCTGTGACGGTATCTTCGGCGAAGCGGTGTGCCACCACTACGCTTCACAAGTCGGTTCCATAAAAGCGGGGATGCGCGATTGCGCCGTCGAACTCGACCAGATGTCGGGCGACAGCTTCAAAGAACATCGGGAAATGGCCCCCGCGCGGGTATCGTGCGTGTTCAATTTTCTCGAACTCACCGCGCCAACCGCTGCCGTCTACCTTCCGGCGGAATACGACGAAGTTATCCGCCATCTGGCCCAGGCCTTAAAGCCGCGAACCTTTCGGCCGGCCGCTGCGCCTCTGCCGCCGGCGGGCCCGACCGCCAGGCAAGATACCTATTACCCGGCCGCCCGGACCTGGAAAATCGCGGTCCGGGAAATCGGCGCCGACTGGCAGACCTTCCTGGATGAACTCTTGACCCAGGCTGTCGAGAGGCGGGTTATCAGCCTACAGATCGCCGTCAACGCCGCCCTGCCTTATCTGGGCGCCGCCGTCAGCGCCATGCGGGCCAGAGGATTTTTTCTGGGAGGTCTGCTGCCCCGCTGGTTCGGCAGCGACGGTTTGCTGATGCAAAAGGTGCTCGGCGCGGAGCCGGACTACGCCCGCACGAAGCTGTGCAGCCAAATAGCCAAAGATCTGCTCGCTTTCATTCGCGCCGACCGGGAAGCGGTCGGCCGGTAACGTCCGAGAGCAAAACCCATGGCTGGGAGTGAAGAAATCATGACTGCCAAAAAAATACTGCTCCCGACGAGGAGCGCGGCCGGGTTGCCGGGCTGTCGCTGCTTACCTCGGCGGAAATCGAATACCTGCGCCGCCTCGACGCCGCATCGGACCGCGAACTTCCCGCAGGAGTAACGGTGCTGGATCTGTTCCTGGAACAGGTCGGCCTTTCGCCCGACCATCCGGCAATTGTCGACGGGGACAGAAGCATCAGTTACCGGGAACTGAACACCAGAGCCGACAGGCTGGCGCGCCTGCTCGCCGCAAAAGGCGTAAAGGATGGCGACCTAGTCGCCATCCTCATCGAACGGTCGGTGGAAATGGTCGTAGCCGTCCTGGCCATCTGGAAGGCCGGCGGCGCCTATGTCCCCATAAATCCCCACTACCCTCCTGAACGGCAGCTTTACATCCTTGATGACACCAAATGCGCCCTGCTGCTGACCAGCAAGACTTATGCCGCCCGCGGCGGCCTGCCGGCCGGCGCGGTTTGCCTGGACGACCCGGCGACATGGAGCGGGCCGGCGGGTGATTCACGGCGAAAGCCGGCCAGGGACGACCTTGCCTATGTCATATATACCTCCGGCTCGACCGGAAACCCCAAAGGGGTGATGATCGAACACCAATCATTGCTCAATATGTGCTGCTGGTACAAAGCCTCCCACGGCCTGCAGCCGGACGACCACAAAGCCCAGTGCGTCTCCTTCACGTTCGATGCGTCAGTGCTCGAAATCTTCCCCTGCCTGATCGCCGGCGCCACGCTCTACATCGTGCCGGACAAGCTCCTCCAGTGGCTCAGCGGCCTGAACAAATTCTTCGAGCGCAATCAGATAACGATCGCCTCCCTGACCACTCCCTTGGGCGAGATGTTCATGCGGCTGTTCGACAACCGCTCGCTGCGGCTTCTCGATATCAGCGGCGACACGTTGAAACGCTTCACCCCGAGGAACTATCAGGTGCTCAATTCGTACGGGCCTACGGAATACACGGTATGCACCAGTGATTTTCCCGTTGACCGCCAATACGACAATTTTCCCATCGGCAAACCGATTTGGAATACCGCCGTGTATGTCATGGACAATAACGGCCGGCGTCAGCCGGTCGGCGAACCCGGCGAACTATGTATCGCCGGTGCGGGCAATGCCCGCAGCTATCTCAACCGGCCCGAGCTCACCGCCGAAAAGTTTGTCGACGACCCCTTCCGACCAGGGCAAAAGATGTACCGTACCGGTGATCTCGGCAGGCAACTTGCCGATGGCAACCTGGAGTTTCTCGGCCGGATCGATTATCAGGTGAAAATCCGCGGTTTCCGCGTCGAACTGGGCGAAATAGAGCAAGCCATCATCCGGCAGGACGGTGTTCACGAAGCCGTTGTCGTCGACAGGCTCGATCCTGCGGGCAGCAAGTTCCTCTGCACCTACATCGTCGCCGACCCCGGTGTTGCGGCGGAATCTCTGCTGAAATCGCTGGCGCAGCACCTGCCGGATTACATGCTTCCTTCATACATCATCAAACTCGACCGGATGCCGCTCAATTTCAGCGGGAAAATAGACATAAAGACCTTGCCTGCACCGAACTAGCCCGCCGCCGCCACAAGCCCCAAAAACAAAAAAAGACCGTTCCAGAAGCAAGTCAAAGGGAAGCATAAAGTGGCCAATTGACCATTTTATGCTTCCCTTTGCAAAAACTGTGAATATGACCATATCTTGGCCGGACTTGGAACCATAAAATGGCCGAGGTACGGAAATGGACCCACGGAATTCGTGGGTCCATTTTTTCATTAATTTCGATGTTGGAAGCATAAAGCGGCCGTGATTCAAAATTGGAAGCATATAATGGCCGTAGTTTATGTGGGTCATGTGACCATTTCTGGTCCCGATCCCCTTTCTAATCATCCGTTCAAAATCAATCGCGGATCTCCGTATCATAAGTAATGGCGAATTTTAGGGCTCGGCGCGCCCTTCGTGGCGGTTTGCCATGGCTAACGGTTCTGATGATGGTAATGTGGCGTCCCCCTGTGTCATTAACCATCCCTCCATGGTGTTTGTATTATTTTAAAGCGAGTCGAAAATTCTTCCCATCGCTTAAAATCAACATCCTTAATAAAAGCTATAAGTCCCGAGAGATGATTGTAAAATCCGAAAGCTGAATCAAAACCTTCATGAGCTGCCGTATCTACTAAACCAAACTTTGTAGATGCATAAAGATGACGGTCTATACGTTTGTATATTTCCTCAGATATTCGAGGTACACTGCCATCAATCAATAACCCTAGTACAACCTTTTTTGACCCAGGCCCTGCAATACGTAATTTGTTTTCATTTTCTTTGAACCCTTCTCTCCTTTTGAACCCTTCTCTCCTAATGATATTGATAATGGCTCTCTGAATATCACGAACGCTATGGCTTCTGGGTAGATAACTTGCAGAAAAAGTAATATCATCAGCATAACGTGTATATACAAACCCGTGTTCTAAAGCAAAACTATTTAAAGACTCATCTAGTTTTAACGACGCTAAATTGCTTAACATTGGACTTGTCGGTGCTCCTTGTGGAAGTACACCAACCTCGCCAAATTTCTCAGAATATGGGAAATCGCCATAACCCCCATCATTATGTGAAAGAAGTCGTTTCTGGCCTCGTGGTAGGCGGGTAGTTGTACACAACCTCGCGAGTTCAAAAGACAATAAATTTCGATATCCCATTGCTTTGAAAACTTGATACACATCAATTTCGGTAACATCGTAAAAAAAATCGGTAAGGTCAAATTGGAAAAGCCATTTCGCACCGCAGTGTACTGATGCACTTTTCTAATTCCACCAGCGGAATGAAAGGCAAAAGAGGAAGAATGAGGATGGCATTTTTGAAGAATCTCCTGATTTATAAATTGTTGAATAAGGAATAAATCTTTAGTTACCGAATGGATAAATCTCTGTCCACCAGATCATTTTTTTATTGCATACATTCGATAATTGGCAGACTCTCTTTTTCGGTTCGCCGAAATTATCAATTTAAGTAAAGTCCATTCAACCCTGATGTAAAGCGGGGTTGAGGATCCCAAACCAATTCAATATTGTCAAAATGGCTATGAATTTTAGCACCATCCCAACCATACTTTCTAAACCAAGTATTACTGGCTTCGTTCAGGTCTATTTCTTCTCCTTAGGTTCATAACTGGCATCTCTTTTCGTCATCAGGAAATGTTACCACACTAAATTTAACGTCATCAACATTTGATTCAGGAAACTTTTCCTTAATCTTTTCTATAACCAGATTTCGCAGTTTTTTCTCTCGGAGCGTATGTCGTCATCTAACTCGCTTCCCGTATCGTTGCAAGCTTTTTCTTCGCTAAAGACGACAAAAAACCTTCTCTGCCAGGGCTGGCAAAGAAGGTTTTTTGTTGAAATTGTCAGAATTCCGGATTTGGATGGTGGAGGCGAACCGTGACCTTGCAAATCCACCCTAATTGGGAGGCAAAATAACACAAAAGAACCTTCCCTTTGTATCCTGCCTTACGGTGATTTTCTGACCAAGCTTAATGACAAATGCTCTAGCATCAAACTTTATGCCATTCTTCGCCATTACCAGTGGCACGGTTCGCCGCAACTGACCCCACCTGTAAGGATAAATCATTCAGAGAACCGTCTTGCCTATATTCATACAAAACGGCATTGTCCACAGCTCCCGTTTCTACTACCACAAATGTTCTAGTGGCTGTTGGATAATTGGAATTGGAATCTACCCAAGTGCCTGAATTGACATAAAATTTCTTTCCATTCTGCTGGAACTCCGGAACATGCGTATGCCCGAACACTACAACATCATAGGAAGCATCCTTGCCATCCAAATATTGTTTCCCAGCGCAACCGTAAAAATATTTGGGTGACAAAGCGCCAGCTCCCGCTTCCAAAAACGGAATCTTAACCCACACGTCATTCATTTCCTGCCGTTCTTCCCAGGAACGCTGGAAATTACGGAACAATACCGGTGCGGAAATCGTGCCGTCAGACTGTTCCACCGGGTACATATCCTTCAATGAATAGCTGCCATGGAAGCCGCAGGTATTTACCGTAAATATTTTATCCTCAAAGCTGCTTTTTTCTGTAATCCTGTTAAATAACTTCTCCAATAATTTGGCATACACATAAGCTCCCATTTGATCCGTATTCGTTGAATCAGGAACATTATTAATCACCGGATAGTTCTTTTTTATCTTTGGCTTATGCTCCATGACCCAACTAGCCCCCATGCGAGCATAAAAATAGCCCGGCGGGTACATCGTGGCATCACTCTTACATAGCTCCCGGTTTGATACCCGATCAGGGGCTGAATAAGGGTCATAACGATGGCCATGCTCGATGACAATTTCCTCGCGATCTCCGGTGATATATCTTCCAACCCCTTTCGCATCATGTATCTCGATAATTCCAGGCAACAGGCTGCCCAATATTCCGGCATCCATATTCATGTCGTGGTTGCCTATGACATAGACCAGCTTGATGCCTGCGTGCATCACTTTGTTAAGCTCATCGATAACGATCTGGTTATTCCTCGCTACCTGGAAAAAGAATTCTTGTAAATCATTTACCGGGCCATAATCCAGCGGCAAAAACCATTCATCAAGAAAATCACCGGCAATAACCAGTTCTCTTACGTCTGTCGTCTGCTGCAGCTTCTGCAAAAATTTAACAAAAAGCTCTCTGTTATGTACAGTCTCAGTAAAACTATCGTCAATACCAAAATGCAGATCACTTACGACAACAATTTTATTTTTGCGGCTACCGGCTTGCCACAGCGGCTGTATATCTCGCCCGGCTGTCAACCCCGCAGCCGCAGCACTGTCGGTAAATAAAAATGAACCGGCCATTGCACTTGTCGTCAGAGCCAGCCCCCCCATAGCCGCCCTTTTCAAAAACTCCCGTCTGGATAATCCGCTTACTCTTGTCAAAGCTTGCTTCCCCCTTTGTCTGGATAGGATGGGCAAGGAGACAGGCTCATCGTCCCGCTCCCCCCTGTCAATCACAGTTTGATGTAAAAAACCATTGATTGCAAATTCAATACCTATTGACGGTAAAACCGCCAATATCTTCATGATAGATACTCTATGCCTGTTCGCTCATACCTTTGAGAATTCCCGGATGCACGGGGACGGTTCTTTTGTATCATTAATCCGATCTTCCCCATATATCCGGTTTTGGCTGGTGGAGGTACCCGAACCCTACCAAGCTTTTTGGCTATTCCGGATTTACATGGTGGAGGCGGAGCGGCATTAAGGGCAAGAAAATTTGTCTGACCGGCGATGCCGGAAATGGTATCTACAAACCGCCAGTTTACCCATTTCATTGGTTGTCGCGATATCCAATTCCTGCACTCTCAAACTGCCGTTGGCATCCTCCCCCAGTGCATTGGTGACCAAGCCCACCGATTTGACGATCGAGCGCGCCACCCAGTAACTGAAACCGGAGCAAAGCAAAAGGGCAACCAGGGACAGTCCGCTGATAATGCTATTGGAAATGGCCGAGTAAACACACTCTACAAGTAGCTCACTGTCTGTATCCACAGATAGCCCTTGGCATTCGTAGCGAATTTAGCCGGCACATGCCCTACCTTCCAAGCATAGGAGATTTTTATCGACCTCTTGCCTGGATCATTCCAATTGATACCGATACCGGTACCGCGCAGAAAGATGCTGTTATCGGTAACACCAGGCCATGGTTTCGCATTGATTTCCGCCTTACCGGCATCATAAAAACCAACAAGTTGCCATTGTTCTCGCCCTTTTTGGCTGGGTGTCATAGCCCACTTTACTTCACATCTAGCCAGCCACCCCTTGTTACCGGACACTTCACCCTGGGGATAGGCTCGTACTCCATTAATTCCACTCATAGCCAGTTGTTGGGATATCTCCAGGTTTTTGTCGGTATATTGGCCGTTAAAAGAGAATGTTCCGCTAAGTCGCTTGGCAATATACTGCTGGCGAATAAAACTATATTTCCAGCGATCAAAATCGCCCGCACTTTGATATTGGGTATCTGCGTATTGCGCATAGCCGGTATCCATAATTAATCGGCCCTTATTGTACATTATGGAAAAGCTGTTATTACCGCCGCCGGCCCAACTATCATTGCTGTCACCAACCAATCCGGCAATAACGTTATGCATTGTTTTGTCGGCTTCCTGATGAATCAGATTTATCGTATCTTGCCGTTGCTTGTATTCCCAACCTGACTGAAATTGGAGGTTGAAATCGCGTGACCGATGCAAGTAGTAGTTCCAACCGGCATGAATACCATTGACGGCGCCGTAGGCATTAAGGTAGCTACGTTGTCCGCCGAGCGTGTAGCGAAGTTTGAACGTATAGAAGATGAATTGACTGCCCGAAGTGAATCCCGGCCTTTGATACACCAAGATGGCGCCACCCAAATCCTGACCAGTGGTTATGCTTCTAAAAGACAGCTTGTCGCCAATTCCGCTAATGTTGCTAAAGCCCCCCGCCAGACCGATTTGATTAGTACCGTACTCTGCGTTGCCGACGTTGTTCATACTAAGTGCGAAATTAGCAAGTTTCTTAACCGGTGTTATCTCCACAATCAAGTCGATGGTGCCGACTTCTTTGCCCGGCTTCGGAGTAATTTTAGCCCTGGCACCCGCCAGGTCATTGATCAATAGCAAGGAACGCTCCAGCTTGGCTTCAGTTATGTAGTCACCCGGTTTCAGAGCGTCCATCTGAAGACGGATAACAGCATCATTAATTCCAGAATTGTTTATTAGTATGATATCGCCAATAATTGGTGGATTTTCGTTAGGGGTAGCACCAACTTTCGGATTCTCCCGGGGAACTATCGCCTTGTCTGGAGGAGTGACACGCAGGACACTTTCAACATCAGGCGGTGCAACCGCAACGGGATCTGCATACCCTACCGCTCCTTGTGCTAGTAAAACAGTTGCTACAGGAAGGATAATAACTTTTTGTATCTGTCGATAGATTTTTGTGTACGCTGCTAATTTCATAGTACTACCATACCTTTTTTTATCACTGCTAGATCGTAATAACTTTACTTATTACAAAATATCAGCCAGCTTATTTTTTCTCAAATGCGTAAATAATTTTCCAATAACGTAAACTAGCTTTATTCCTTTCTTGGTCACGTTGTTCAACTCGTCGATCACGGCTTGATTGTTGGCAATCACATCCTTTTGACAGTATCAGCATCTTCTCTATCTTCTCTGCTTTAAATTATGCAGAGAAGTTATCGGCGTGTCCAGCGACGAAAACGCTTGGATATCCAGTGAGTTTCACACTTGACAATGATGCGAATATATGATTCCAAAAAATAAATTGCCTTTTATCATACTTTACGTTGACGAAATATAATTTGTTTTCTGCTATACTATACTGTGAGGTGACCGTTTTGCCCACACCACTCAAAGTTGCCGTTTGCGAAGATAACGAACAGGATATGTCCCACCTGCTTTCCTGCATGACTGCAAGCACCATACCTGTCGAATATGAGACCTTTTCCTCCGGTGAAGCTTTGCTGGCGGCACATCAAACAGGACGATATGATTTGATTTTTCTGGACATTTATATGAGCGGACTGCTAGGAATTGATGCCGCCGCCAAAATCCGTGAGACAGATACGGCGGTGACGCTTGTCTTTACCACCACCAGTACCGAGCATACGCTGGCAAGCTACCGGCTGAACGCGCCGAAATATATCGAAAAGCCGGTCATGCCGGAAGAAGTAGCTGACGTTCTGAGCATTGCACAAGAAAAACGCAAGACCGCCGCTTATATCCAGCTGCTCATAGGGGGCGAGTACCGGGACATTCCGTTGGACAGTGTCTTGTATTTTGAACAACAGAATCGTGCCGCCATCGTCAAGACACTGTCAGGCACACTCAGAACCAGCCAGACGGTAAAATTCAGACACATCGAACCCCTGCTGCCGCAATACTTTTTGCGCTGCCACCAAAGCTATATTGTCAATCTAAAGCATGTGAAAAGCCTTGACTGGGAGCAAAAAATCTTCACTATGCACAACGGAGACAGGGTGTATATCCGTCATCAGAGTATGAAGCAAGCGTCTGAAGCCTACGAGAATTATCTGTTGCGCAAGCTAAAGGAAAAAGGCGGCAAAACATGACCACAACAAAGTCAAAAACAATAGCCGCCCTCTCTGTTATCCTGCTGGCGGCGACGCTGGCTGCGCTGGTATGGTTTTCCCTGCCGTACAAGCCGCTTGCCTCAGCCTATCAGGAACAGCCACGCCCGGTCACCGGCATGACAGTACAGATTAACGGCCAGGAACCCGCCGCCATCAGCCTGCCTGCCAAGCTTGACAACCTCGCGCCCCGCAGCCTGGTTGTCCTGACGGCGCAAACGGAAGTAAATCACGGCGACAGCCTGCTGATTAAGGCGATATTTGCACCCTTGCGGCTGTATGTGAACGGGGCTTTGATACTGGAAACCGGACAGCCCGGCAGCTATCCAGCCTATATGAATGATCCGCCGGCCATACTGACTATTGTGCCGCTGGCTGGCTATGCGGGGACGGTTGACCTGCGGGCGGAATATTTGTCGCCAACACAGCGAAGCACACTGTCGGTGCCGGCGCTGGCGGCGGGCACTGAGGCGGCCCTTTTGGCCGATCAAGTCCGCACTGACGGTTTTACGCTATTGCTTTCTATCATCCTGATTTTCCTTGGACTGGCCCTTAGCTTGTTATCCCTGATGTTCCTGTTTAAGGATGCCTCCGGCTCGTCCCTTTTGTGGCTGGGACTGTTTTCCCTGTCGGTTGGCGTATGGGATCTGGGAGAGTGCGAACTGAGCGCTTTCCTACTGCCATACCCTGTATTGCTGTATAACATGGACTATATGGGACTGTTTCTCTTTACCATTCCACTCCTGCGCTTCGGACTGGTGATTCTAAGTCATAAAGGCAGATGGCCGCTCCAGATCATATTGTGGGTGCATTATACCGCCATAGCCGTCGCTCTGATACTGCAGTTCATCGGCAAAATGG
The DNA here is from genome assembly GCA_029975165.1 of Selenomonadales bacterium. GTDB lineage: Bacteria > Bacillota > Negativicutes > Sporomusales > UBA7701 > Anaeroselena. Next base: position 119,544 of record JARKPR010000035.1, on the reverse strand, counting down.
ATTTTATCAGGAGCCTGTACTGGTTTCACGTCATTATGCCACTGGGGTTTGTGGCATTCGCCGTCAGCCTTGTGTGGGACCATTTCCGGTGCCAGAATCCGGCGGCAAAGTGGTTTGCTCCCGCAGTAATTCCGCTGGCGGCAGCTATGGTGATGGAGGTGCTCAATTACTGGTTGCGTCTGACCAATTTGCTGACGGTTATCTTTCAGTTCGGTATATGGATCTTTGTCATTTCCCTCGCTATTATCAGCGGCCTGTATGCGCGTCAGTCGCTGCGCACGGCTATGGAAAAAACGCGTCTAGAATACAAGATAGCCGCCACTACCCGCCAGTTGGCACAGCAAAGGCAGCAATACCGCAAAATGGAGGAAAACAATGCAGCGGTGAAAGCGCAGCGGCATGATATCCGCCATCATCTTGCCGTCCTGCGGGGGCTGGGCCAACAAGGTGATCTGGGAAAGCTGAGTGCATATATAGACTCGCTAATCAGGCAGGTACCTGCAGACAAAGACATCCGGCTGTGCGAAAACTATGCGGTAAACACAGTCGCCACCCATTACGCTGCTACCGCCAAAACCGCGAGTATTACAACAGAGCTTTTCTTTACCATTCCCAGCGAACTTGACCAAATGCTGGAAAGCGATTTGTGCATCTTGGTCGGCAATCTGTTAGAAAACGCGGTAGAAGCCTGTGAGCGCATGACGGCAGGGGAACGCTTCATCCGGCTGAACAGCTGCCTGGAATACGGCCGCTTGACGCTCACAGTGGAGAATAGCTTTGCCGGGCAGCTGCGGGAGAGAGACGGCATATTCCTTTCCGCCAAGCAAGAGGGAGAGGGCCTGGGACTGTCCTCAGTCGCTGCCGTTGCGCGAAAATACGGCGGCGCGGCAAGGTTCAGCGCCAAGGACGGCGTATTTTGCACATTGGTGTATATGCGACTGAGTGAGTAACCTTTTGTATTTATCTGATGGCTAGCCGCTCTAAGCCCCTGCTTTTCATAAGCTGTGCGTTAACCAGGCCCGTTCGGGATTTTCACCCTATAGTAACCGCCCATTTCGGGCGAATAAAAAAACAACACCTGTACACATGTTGATATACGGGTGTTGTTTTCCAATCCGGTAAAAATCGCAAATTAATTTAACTCCGCCATAAAGGTAACGAAAGAGTAACGAAAGGGACGTTCCTATTTTGTCACCTTTTTGATAAAACCTCCTGCGAATACTGGTCACTTATGTACTACTCTTTAATTACCTTTTATTCCGCATCCTGATGCACCGCGCCGTTCGCCTTGGCTTCCCCAGCCATGGCCTGCTCACCGCGGCGGATGGCCTCCCGGACCATCGAGACTACTTCACCGGTGGTCACGTCGCACCAGCAGTGCGTCATTCACCCAGGTTTATCTCCTACAAGGATATCAAAGAGCTGATGGCCGATCTGAAGAAGGTATATACCGCCGTAGATGAGCAGACGGCATCCTACCAGCTTGATTCCTTCGATGAAAAATGGAGCAAGAGATACCCGAAGATCGCTTTGTCGTGGCGGGCCAACTGGGCCAATTTATCCACCTATTTTAAATACCCGCATGAAGGCAGAACCTTGATCTATACCACCAATGCGATTGAAAGTTTTAACCGTCAACTTCGTAAGGTAACGAAATCCAAATCGATTTTCCCGACGGACGACAGTCTGCTAAAAATGCTGTACCTGGCGATGATTCGATATTACGAAAAAATGGACAGGCTGCCGCCAGGACTGGAGCCAAATCCATTCCCAACTGGAAATATTCTTTGCTGACAGGCTCGACTAGCTTGACAGCCAAAACCTTTTCAATAATGCTAGCAAGGACAAACCAACCATACCGGCTGATCTGCCCCCTGAAAATTTCTGTTGTTTTGCGCCAATCTTGCGTTTACACAGATTGTGGGATACTCCCGATATTCAATACGTAACGAAGCACTGCCGTTTTATCAAGAAAAGAAACTAGCTGTAGGCGCCATATTAACGGACAACGGACGCGAATTCTGCGGGCGGGAAACTCATCCCTACGAGCTTTACCTGGCGCTTAACGACATTGAACACCGGCGGACAAAAGTGCGAAATCCCAAAACCAATGGCTTCGTTGAACGGTTCAACCTGACGGCGCTGGATGAATTCTTCCGGATCGTATTCCGGGAGAAGTTCTACGAGACAGTCGAGGCTCTGCAGGAAGACCTGGATACCTGGTTGGTCGACTACAACACCGAAAGGCCGCATCTGGGCTACCGTAACAAAGCGGGGGAGGGCACCCCGCTTAGAAAACTATTGGCGCTAGTTAGTATGAGTTGCTATTTCATTTTGTTCCTGGTGCCCGTCGGACTCATCTTTTGGGCCGAGCTAGTCAGCTTAGGGGATAATTTGCCCTCAGGAAATCGTTGATCTTTTCTTTCGTCCAAAATACTTTCACAAGAATCCCTCCTGTCAGTCCCTGGCTTAGCTAATACCTCTTCGTCTGCTTGCGAGAAGTGCTTCATGACATCGTTACAATCTTGCATGAAGCGCAAGTCCTGAGAGGCCTTTTTCATTTCTTCTCGGTATCCCTTTTGGGGCTCGTTCTTCCTTTCTGGAGATTCGGTACTCTCATAATTTTGTTTCTTTCTCCTCCTATCTCGCTCACACTCATTTATTTGCATTAAAACAACTTCTTGAGCTAGATCGATGTTGTTCGCAGCAAAGGCCTTCTCGATAAAGTCTATATCCTTTTTTATTTCCACCATGATTTTGAGGGGGGCATCTGATTTCTTAATCGAGTAGAACTCCAATTTCTCAGATAAGCGGATATATTCTTCAACGAGTACATCGTTTACAATGGCCATACTAGTTTATACACCTCCGAAATGTTATCTATTGTGTTAGACTTACTCCTTATCAGTCCCTGTGTTTCGTTTAAAGTATCCTCCCGTTTCATCCCGGGTAGGGGTTCTCTGGAAAGGTGTATGTTTACTATGCACTCTCGCATTATCACTCTTCAAATTCTCTATACTAATTGCACCCTGCCTTATATTATTGTCGAAGTCATTAAAATCGGCCTTTTCTAGTAAGGCTTCGACTTTTTTCTCGTTTCGTTGAGCTTCAGCCAATAATGTGGCAACATCCCTTTTTGATAGAGCATGCTGCTTTAAGTGATGGATAGTCAATTGTTTATCTCCTGCCCTCAAGGCTGTGTTTAGTGAGGTTGTAAGCCACTTACTTAAACTTCCTACACACCCGATCGTTTGGTTGTAACAATACTCAAGATAAATATCCTCAAAAATGTCGGATTCTATTGGCAGTACATTCCGCAATGCAGATAGCGCCTCCTGAAAGTATGTAATATTCTCAGGCATGTATCTTGAAAAGTGCACGACTTTGGTTCTATTGGTCATCTGTCCACTAATGTGGATCAGATTTATTAAGTCATATACGCCGAATAATATGTGGTCGACTTGAGTTTTTTCCACTAGTGTTTTCACAATATCGAACTGATGCAAAAATTTGTCTGGACGAATTCCTTTAAAAATATGTTGCGCCTCATCAATGCAAAATGCTATAAATTTACGGTTCTTGAGGCAGCTTTCTTGCACTTCTCAATAATTAGAGCGACTTTTTCAGAAGCCCATTGATCATATGTAAAAAATGCGCTGTACGCAACATCATTGTATTCTTGTCCTAACCATGCGCCGCAATTGGGGCAATAACCAATTCGTCCGTTTCGGGAGAGATAGAGGATTTTTTTATTGCATTTATGACAACTATTCACTAAGGGAACTTGATGACGATTACAAAATGTTACGGGAATAATACTCCATATCAACGGAGTATATAACGGCTGTTTTGTGGATGACCATTCCTCATAGCACAGTGGACACCAAGACTGAAAAGGTTTTATCATTCCTTTAGCTGGTAGCCAATTGAGAGGTAGCAATGTCAAAAATTCTAATGAATTGACGTGAGTTAATTCTTGTAAAGCACTTACAAAATCTCTAGCTTCTTGATCCATTCCGTTAATTTTATAAGAATTTTTATAAACCGGATCGCAAGATCTTTGAAACCCATTAGTTAAATATGCTTTACCTGTCACCGGAGTAATTACATCGGACAAAATGTCTCCGGCGCTCACACAGTGTTCACGTGAAAGCCGATAAATATAGCTTGTTAATGATTCAACATAAGCAGTACCAAACCCAATAGGCTCAATTTTGTAAAGTGTACTATAGCTATTATTGTTCATTCTTCTACTCAATATTTGTATTCTTGAGAATATTTTGTCCCTCCAATAAAAATTCACTCCCCCATATTCATTACTGGTATATTATCCTATACAATCCATCAATGGCCAGTAGACTTTATCGCTTTATATGGAAGTATTAATTGACCAAACACAAATGGAAGTAATAATTGGCCGAACGGCCATTTATTACTTCCATTTATAAAAACCCCATAAGCCTTGATTTTACTGTGGCGGGGGCGTGTAGGAATCGAACCCACCCGGGATGGGTTAGCACCCCGCAAACGGTTTTGAAGACCGCAGGAGCCACCAGGCCCCCTCCGCCCCCACTGGCATTATCTGGCATTTACGAACATTTTTCTGGCATTTTCACTGGTATTTTATCGTACATTTTATTATACACCATTCTGACATTACCGCTATGCGGTTATTTTTCCCAGCGGTAAAGTTCGGGGCGGCGTTCGCGGGCGTAAAACCGCCGGCACATTCCCTGGGGGGTGGTGCGCGCGCCGGCGACCTGGTCGAGGTCGATCTCACCGGCGATCATGGCCTCCCGGCCGGAAAAGTCCTCGGCGAGCACGGCGCCGGTGGGGCCGACGAGGAGCGCGCCGCCGTGGTAGACGGTGCCCTGGCCGTTGTCGCCGACCTGGTTGGCGGCGAGGATGTAGACGCAGTTGTCGTAGGCCCTGGCGCGCAGCGAAATGTGCCAGCTTTCGCGCCGGTCGGCGGCGGTGAGGCGCGGGGTGGCGTGGGGGCTGAGAATGAGTTGGGCGCCTTTGAGGGCGAGGGTTTGGGCTATTTCCGGGAAATGCTGCTCAAGGCAGAGCTGGATGCCGGCGGTGACCTGGGGGAGGGCGAAGACGGGCAGGTCGTCGCCGGCGGCGTATTCGCGGCGCTCGCGCTGGCCGAGGTGGGTTTTTTTATATAGATGGAAGCCGCCGTCCGGGAGCCACAGGCCGTGGGCGATGTATTTGGCGCTTCCTTCGCGCCAGGCGAGGCCGGCGGCAAGGACAAGGCGGTGTTCGGCGGCCAGCTCGCCCATGCGCCGGCAGGCGGCGTGGCCGGCGGCAAGCGGCGCGGCCTCGCGGCCGGCGGTGTGGTAGCCGGTGAGGCTGAGCTCGGGGAAAAGGAGCAGGTCGAGACCTTCCCCGGCCGCCCGGGAAGCCCAGGAGGCGGCGGCGGCAAGGTTGCCGTCGACGGCGTTTACTCCGGCGGGGCAGGCGACGGCGCCCACCCGTAGTCTGGCCATGCGCATGCCTCCTCGCGGTCGGTGGTTGTTCATAAATGAGTATGGCAGAGACGGGGGAAAATGTCAAATGACCGCGGGACGAAAAAGGGAATTTTCAGACGGAAGAAATCTGTTGACAGCCGGGGCGAAGCCTGGTATATTTTATACCATAAATAGAGAAGCAGGCGACGGAGCCTTCGTAGTTCAGCTACGGAGGCTTTTGTGCGTTTTGCGGGCGACGATGGCGTCGGCGACTTTTGCCGGCGCCTCCTGTGTTTATTTCGAGAGGTGGAACGCGCCATTATATCATGAAAAATGAGAATGGAAGGGGTGTTCCCAAGTGACGAAAGGAAAGTTTTGGACTGTTATCGGTTTATGTTTGCTGATTGCCGCTATTTTCGCCCCTATCGCCCTTGCGGCCGAGGAGGTTGCGCCTGCCGCCGCAGCCGCGGCCTCCGCCGAGCCGCCTAAGATCGATACGGGCGACACGGCCTGGGTGCTGGCGTCGGCCGCACTGGTAATGCTGATGACGCCGGGATTGGCCCTTTTCTATGGGGGCATGGTTAGAACGAAGAATGCTTTATCGACCATTATGCAAAGTTTCTTCATCGTTGCTCTCATTTCCGTGCAGTGGGTTCTATGGGGTTATACCCTGGCGTTCGGTTCCGATGTCGGCGGCATAATAGGCGGCCTTGACTTTTTAGGCCTGCAGGGTGTCGGCATGGAACCGAACAGCGCCACTGCCACTATTCCTCATCTGGCTTTCATGGTTTTCCAGGGGATGTTTGCCGTAATCACTCCCGCCCTGATCACCGGCGCTTTCGCCGAGCGCATGCGGTTCCCCGCTTTTCTGGCATTCATCCTGATCTGGGCTACGATAATATATGATCCCGTGGCCCACATGGTCTGGGGCGGCGGCTGGATGACGGCCCTCGGCGTCCTTGACTTCGCCGGCGGCACTGTCGTTCACATTCTTTCCGGCGTATCGGGTCTTGTTGTGGCCCTGGTTATCGGCAAGCGCCGCGGCTATGGCTCGGAAGCCATGCTGCCCCACCATCTGCCGATGACGGTTCTTGGCGCCGCGCTGCTGTGGTTCGGCTGGTTCGGCTTCAACGCCGGCAGCGCCCTCGGCGCCAACGGCCTGGCGGCCAGCGCTTTTGTCACCACCAATACCGCCGCCGCCGCCGCCACTCTATCCTGGGTTTTCGCCGAATGGTTCCATCATGGCAAACCCACCGTTCTGGGCGCCGCCTCGGGTTGTATAGCCGGTCTTGTCGCCATCACCCCCGCGGCCGGGTTCGTCGCTCCCCTGCCGTCGGTAATAATCGGCTTGGGCGCAGGCGTCATTTGCTACCTCGCGGTCAGCATCGCAAAGGCCAAGCTGGGTTACGACGACGCGTTGGATGTTTTCGGCGTCCACGGCATCGGCGGCACCTGGGGGGCCATCGCCACCGGCCTGTTCGCCTCCAAGGCAGTCAACGAGGCGGGCGCCGACGGCCTGTTCTACGGCAACGCCGGCCAGCTCACGACGCAGGTTATCGGCGTGGCGGCAAGCTGGGCAATCGCCATCGCAGGCACTTACATCATTTTGAAATTGGTCGGGGCGTTCATGCCGCTCAGGGCAACTCCGGAGCAGGAGGTGCAGGGCCTCGATATCACCGAGCACGGCGAACGCGGCTACGCTTACCAGGATTTCGCGGCCGGCTCGCCCATAACCCAGCAGGCGCCGTTCGCCATCCAGCAGGCAAAGGCGGCTGAAGTCGGCTTGAATTCATAAGGGGAGGCGATCTGCGTGGAAAAGATAACGAAAATAGAGATCATTACCCGCCCCGAGAAGCTCGAGGAGCTTAAGGAGGCCATGAACGCCATCGCCGTAACGGGCATGACGGTGACCCAGGTCTATGGCTGCGGGCTGCAGAAGGGCTATAAGGAAATCTACCGGGGCAAGGAAGTGTCGATCAATCTCGTGCCCAAGGTCAAGATCGAAATCGTGGTGTGCGAGGTGCCGGTGGAAAGGGTGCTGGAGACGGCCAAGCGCGTCTGCCGCACCGGCAATGTGGGCGACGGCAAGATCTTCGTCTACCCGCTGGAGAACGCGGTCCGCATCCGCACCGGCGAGGAAGGCCCCGACGCTATCAAGGACCCCAAGGATATACCGGCGAAGAAATAGCAACTTTGCTACCTCTCTCGCCGGCCTCCGGGCCGGCATTCTTTTTAAAACGGCGGCGGCAGTCGATATGACTGCCGCCGTTTGACACCCAGTAGAAAACAGTATGCGGTTAGAGGAAAGGGCTGGCAGTGTGGTTTGAGGCGCGGGTACGGAAAACGCCCGGAGGGGGGGGACCCCTGCCGGGCGTTTTGCTTTCGGGGCGGCGGCGGGGCCGCGGGCTAGCGCCGCGCGGCGCGGAGCCTTAGGGCGATGCGGACGAAGGCCATGACCATGAGGCTGGCGACGAGCGGCCAGACGATGCGCGCGGGGTCGGTTTCGGGGTTGAAGCCGCCGGCGGCGGGGATGAGGTGGACGATTTCGAGGTAGCGCAGGACGGCGGTGAAGGCCAGGGCGTAGACGTAGGCCAGCGGGCTGTACTCGCCGTTGATGCGCCGCGAGAGTTTGTAGCCGGCGAAGACGCCCAGCCAGACGGAGAAGCCGGCGAGGCTGCCGGCGATCGCGCCGGCGTTGGCGGCGCCGGAGATGGCCAGCAGCAGGACGACGGTGGCGAGCGCCATCCATTCGGTGATCATGTCTTCCGCCCCCCTTGAGTTTTTCTCCCGGTTTGATTCGCCGCGCCCCCCGCCCTTCCCTGCCACGGACGGGGCTTTATCGGCAGCCTGACGCAGGAATAGGGATGGTGCGCAGGGAAATAGTCGCTAATTGTCGGTATGGGGGGATATGACGATGAAGGCTTGGTTTCGGGGCCTGGCGGCGGCGCCGGAGTAGTCGGGCGGCAGGCGGGAAGCGGCCAGGGGGATTTGCAGAGTATGTGTTATTGTTGTGAAGATGTTTTGGCAACGCTGGCGATACATAGTCCGCTGCCGTTCGCGGCCTGGAACGCGGATGGCCGGCCGCTGGCGGTGAACGAGGCTTTTTGCCGGCTGACAGGGTATACGCGGGCGGAGCTGCTGGCTCTGCCGCAGCCGCCCGGCCTGATCCCGTACGATGAGCGCGACCGCTTGGCGGCGATACTGGAGGAGCATCTGAGGTCGGGAGGACCGGCGCGGCTGGAGACGGACTGCTTGCGCAGCGACGGCCGGCGGGTGCCGGTGGAGGCGTGGCTGCATTCCCTGAAGGGCACAGACGGGCTGCCGCGGTGCTATTATGCGCTGGCGCACGATGTTTCCGGGCGGCAGCTGGCGGTGTTCTGCCGCGAGGCGGGCGACCGGCACCGGGCGCAGGAGTGTATGCTGAAGGCTTTTTTCGATAATCCGCTGGCGATGGCGATCATGACGTGGCCCGAGGCGAGGTATGCCGAGGTGAACGAGGCGTGGCTGCGGGATACGGGGTTCGCCAGGGAGGAGGCCTGCGGCCGGACGCCGACGGAGCTGGGGCTGTGGGCGGAGGCGACGACGCCGGCGAGGATCCGGGAGAGTCTGCTGGCCGACGGCAGGGTGCGCGAGCGGGAGACCAGGGTGCGGCGGAAGGACGGACGGTTGCTGACGGCGCTGTTGAGCGCCGGGTTTATCGAGATCGGCGGGAAGCAGCATGTGATGGCGGCGGCGCTGGATATCAGCGCGCGCAAACGGGCGGAGGATAAGGCTAAGGAGACGCTGGGGATGCTGGAGGAGGTGTCGGGGGCCGTGGCGGGGGCGGCGCTGGCGGTCCTTGACGAGTCGGGCGTCGTTCTGCGTTTTTTCGGGGAGACGGCGCTGTTCGGGGCGAGCCCGGAGGGGAAGAATGTGCGGGCGGTGCTGCCCCCGCCGGCAGCGGCAGATATTGTGGGGATGGTGGCGGCGGCGCTGGCCGATGGTGGCCCGCGGACGAGGGAGTTTTGCGCCGGCGCGGGCGAGGCGGCGAGGACGATGACGGTGGCGGCGACGCCGATGGCGCGCTGTTACCGGGGGCGGCGGGCGGTGTCGCTGCAGGTCCGCGATGTGACGGCGGAGAGGGCCGCGGCCGGCAGATTGACGCTGCTGGCGCAGTTGTACGGCCGGACGGCGTTTTTCAACGGCCTGTTGACGGGAGAGGACCCGGAGGCGCTTGTGGCGGAGAGGCTGGCGCAATACGGGGTGGATACCGGCGGCGACCACTGTTGCCTGGTGCTGCGGACGGAGCGGGACGAGCCGCCGGCCCTGGAGGGGCCTTCCGGGGATAGGGTGACGGCGAGGGCGGCGAGCAATGAGGATATTACCGTCTGGCTGGCGGAGAAGGAGCCGGGCTGGGCGTGGAATAACGGCAGGGATATCGTGATGCTGGTGCCGGCCGGCCAGGGGCTGCGGACGAAGGATGGCCAGACGCGGTTCGCCGAGCGGCTTGTGCGCGATGCGGAGGGGCGGTTCGCGTTCCTGCGGGTGAAGGCGGGCGTGGCGGCGACGACGGACGCCGGCGAGGGGCCTTGGGATTTGCGGAGTTTGTACCGGCAGGCGGTGGATGCTTTGCTGGTAGGCGGCGCGGAGGCGGCCCGCAGTGTCGTTCATCACGCGGATATCGGGCTTTTCCGGGTTGCGTTCCAGATGTTGAAGGATAAAAATTGCCTGGCGCTCGCGGAGAGGACGATCGGCGGTCTGGCGGCCTATGACCGGGGGCATGGAAATAATCTGCTGGCGACGCTGGAGCGCATCCTGGAGGACGGGAATCTCAAGGCGACGGCCCAGAGGCTGTACATCCACCATAACACGGCCTTGTGGCGCAAGAGGCGGATCGAGAAGATCCTGGGGATGTCGCTCGATTCTTTCGAGACGAGGGTACTGGTGTCGCTTTATCTGAAGGTGTGGCGGCTTGCGGGGCTTAATTGACGAGCCGGATGCCAGCCGCCCGTTGTTGTCGGACAACAACGGGCGGCTGGTTTTTTTGTGACGGCGGCGGATTTATTTGTCGCCGGCAAATATTGTAAAATAAAATTGCATTTTGACGAAGATTGTTGTTATTTGTATTTTTTTTGCAGGATGCCGCGCCGGTCAGCGGCGGGGGCGGCACTGTGATTTCGTGCCGGGCCCGTGGGCACGGACGTTGTTATATAAGCACCGTAGCATTTGCAGCAATAATGAAGGAGGTCTGGGGATGAGAAGTTTGCAAACGAAGCTTACCGTGGTGATTCTGACGATTTTCCTGGTGGCGCTGGGAGCGCTGGGGGGCCTGAATTATTGGAAGGCCAGGGAGATTATCAGCGAGAGTATCGCCAGGGAGATGGCCGTCATCGCCGATAATGCCGCCGGCAATGTCGGCGATTGGCTGGAGGCCCGCAAGGGGGAGGTGACGGTGTTGTCGGTGGCGCCGGCGGTGCTGAGCGGCGAGCGGCAGGCGATCGTGCCGCTGCTCGCGAATGTGGCGCAGGTGAACAAGGTTTACGATACTATCGGTTATGTGCTGCCGAACGGCGAGGGCGTGAATTCTGCCGGGAATACGCTTAATCTCGCCGACCGGGATTATTTCCAGAAGGCGGTCAAGGGGGAGGCGGCGGTTTCGGATCCGGTGGTTTCCAAGACGACCGGCCATCTGGTGACGGTGGTGGCTGTGCCGGTGAAGACGGACGGCAGGCTGACGGGCGTTCTTTACGGTTCTATCGATATGTCGGCTTTGACCAAAGAACTGCTGGCGATCAAGGTTGGCCAGACTGGATATGCCTTTTTGCAGCAGGGCGACGGCCTGACGATCATCCATCCCAGCAAGGATGTCGCGATGAAGCGCAATAACTTGACGGATGCCAGTGTCGGCCCGAAGATCAAGGAGATCGCGGATAAGATGGCAAAGGGGGCAAAGGGCCAGGACCAGTACGAGCTGGGTGGGGCCAACAGGTTTATGGCGTATGCGCCGGTGCCGGGGATGAAGTGGTCGCTGGGGGTCACGGTGCCGGTGGCGGAGGTTACGGGGGCGGTGGCGTCCCTGACGCTGATTTCGGGGGTGACGATCGCGGTTGTGCTGGTGCTGGCGGCGCTGGCGGTGATAGTTATGGCGCGGCGGATCGTCGGCCCGCTGCGTAATATGGTGGCGTTCGCCAATGAGGTGGCGGCCGGGGATTTTTCCGAGCGGCAGCGGATGTTCGCGTCCCGGGACGAGGTGGGCCAGTTGGCCGATGCGCTGGTGAAGATGCGCGATAATTTGCGTTCTTTGATAAGGCAGGTGCGGGCGGCCACCGATCATGTGGCGGCGGCGAGCGAGGAGCTGACGGCCAGCTCGGAGCAGACGGCCCAGGCCGCGGCCCAGGTGGCGCAGGTGATAACCGAGGTGACGAACGGCGCCGAGCGGCAGTTGAAGTCGGTGGATAATGCGGCGTCGGTGGTGACGCAGATGTCGGACGGCATTCAGGAGGTCGCGGCCAACGCCAATCATGTGGCCGAGCAGCAGGCCCAGGCGGCCGATAAGGCCAAGGACGGCGGCCAGGCGCTGGAGAAGGCGGTCGGCCAGATGACGAGTATCGAGGCGGCCGTGCAGACGGTGGCGGCGGCGATAACGAAGCTGGGCGAGCAGTCGAAGGAGATCGGCCAGATCGTGGATACGATTTCCGGTATCGCCGGCCAGACCAACCTGCTGGCGTTGAACGCGGCGATCGAGGCGGCCCGCGCCGGCGAGCAGGGCCGGGGGTTCGCGGTGGTGGCGGAGGAGGTCCGCAAGCTGGCCGAGGAGTCGCAGGGTGCGGCGAAGAAGATCGCCGAGCTGGTCAATGTCATCCAGGCCGATACGGATAAGGCGGTGACGGCGATGAATGCCGGCACCCAGGAGGTTAAGGCGGGCACGGAGATCGTGGCCGGCGCCGGACACTCGTTCCAGGAGATTATGGCGCTGGTTTCGCACGGGGCCACCCAGGTGAGGGAGATTTCGGCGGCCGTGCAGCAGATGGCGGCCGGCAGCCAGCAGATCGTGGCCGCGGTGCGCGATATCGATGCGATCAGCAAGGAGACCGCCGGCCAGGCCCAGACGGTGTCGGCGGCGACCGAGGAGCAGTCGGCGACGATGGAGGAGATCGCTTCTTCCAGCCAGGCGCTGGCGAAGCTGGCCGAGGAGCTGCAGGCCGCGGTGGCCAGGTTCCGGCTGTAGGAGGAGGCGGCGTGCATGACGGCAGCGGTTTCCTGCGGGGCGTTGGCCAGCAGGCTGACCGGCTGCCGGCGGCGGGTTGACGCGTGCCCGCATAAGTCGTCGCTTCCAGGGCTTGGGCGCCGCCCTGGAGGCATTTTCCTTGACGCTCCCTCCGCCATGGGATAAAATATTCACAAAAGACGTGAAGGCAATTACACGTAGAAACGATTTTCGCGGAGGACGAGCAATGGACGCACGAGCGATCGAACCTTTTTTGACCGCCATCGGCACGGTTATGCCGGGGCTAGGCTTTTCGAGCGTGAGGCGGGGCAAGATGAGCATTGGCGAGACGAACAAGATCGCCAGCCGCGGGGTGATGGTGGTGATCGGCCTTACCCACCAGATGCGCGGCAATATTGCTTATAATATGACGGTGGATGCGGCCAGGAAGATTGCCAGCACGATGATGATGGGGATGCCGGTGGCTTCTTTCGACGCGATGGCGGAGTCGGCGATCGCCGAGCTCGGCAATATGCTGGCGGCGAACGCGTCGATGATTCTGGAGAAGCGGGGCACGAAGCTGGATATTTCCCCGCCGACGGTGATAACCGGCGAGAGTTTCGCCAGCACGGTGAGCAACGCGCAGCGGATCAATATCGAGATGTTCGTGGACGATATCCCGATGGAGATCAATGTCATCATGGTGTGAGCCGCTCTTTGGCGGCAAGGGAAATAGAGCAGGCGGGCTGTCCGGTGCGGACGGCCCGTTTTTTTGCCGGTGGGGCGGGACAAAAAACGTCCAAGGCCATTGGGCATTTTAGATAATATTTGCTTTATTTCCCATTATTTGTTATTATTATTAACAATTGTAAATATTGGCGGCAAACTTATAAAATTAAGATGGACGCCCGGTACGGCCGTTACGGTCAGCGCGTGTTCGGCCGGGCGGCGTTCATGGCGCGGCGTGACGCCGGACCGGGAAAGGGGGCGCGGAGGGAGCGGCCCGGCATGGGATAAAGGGAAAATGAACGGAGGGATTATCGTGGTTCAAGGTCCGATGTTGCTGGTTATTCTCTTCGTGGTCATCGCTTTTATCGTCCTTGCTATTTCCAGGTATAAGATCCATGCGTTTCTGGCGCTGCTGCTGTCGGCGTTCCTGATGGGCTTCGCGGCCGGGATGAATCCGGTCGAGGTGGCGACGAACGTGGCCAATGGTTTTGGCAATACGGTGCGCGCCATCGGCATCGTGATCATCTGCGGGACGATCATCGGGGTGATGCTGGAACGGAGCGGCGCGGCCCTGACGATGGCGGACACTATCCTGAGGATCGTGGGCAAGGAGCGCCCGGCGCTGGCGATGACGGTTATCGGGTATATCACTTCCATCCCGGTGTTCTGCGATTCGGGGTTCGTCATCCTGTCGGCGCTGAACAAGTCGCTGGCCAAGCGGGCCGGCATGTCGATGGCGGTGCTGGCGGTGGCGCTTTCGACCGGCCTGTACTCCACCCATGTGTTGGTTCCGCCCACCCCGGGGCCGATCGCGGCGGCCAATAATTTGAAGGCCGACCTGGGGATGGTGATCGCGCTGGGTCTGATCGTGGCGATTCCCTGCGCGCTGGCCGGTTATATCTGGGCGACCCGGTATTCGAAGCGGTTCGATATCGCTCCCGAGGGCGGCATGACGTTCGAGGAGCTGATGGCCCAGTTCAAGACGCTGCCGGGCCCGTTGGCGTCTTTCGCGCCGCTGGTCGTTCCGATCGTGCTCATTGGCCTGAAGTCGGTGGCCAATTTCCCGGGGCTGCCGTTCGGCAAGGGCGTGTTCAAGCTGACGCTGGATTTCGTGGGCGAGCCGATGATTTCGCTGCTGATCGGCGTGGGGCTGTGCCTGTTCCTGGTGCCGAAGCTGAACGAGGAGGTGCTGTCGGGCTGGGTCGGACAGGGGCTGCGGGATTCGGCGGCCATCATCATGATTACGGCGGCCGGCGGTTCGCTGGGCGCGCTGATCGCGGCGACGAAGGTGGGCAATTATCTCGGCACGAGCCTGGCGCAGTTCAATCTCGGCATTTTCCTGCCGTTCATCATTGCGGCGGCGATCAAGACGGCCCAGGGGTCGTCGACGGTGTCGCTGATAACGACGTCGACGATCGTTTATCCGCTGCTGGCGACGCTGGGCATGGCGTCGCCGCTGGGGGCGGTGCTGGTGACGATGGCGATCGGCTGCGGCTCGATGGTGGTGTCGCACGCCAACGATTCGTATTTCTGGGTGGTGTCGCAGTTTTCGAATATCCCGGTGGATATCGCGTATAAGACGCAGACGCTGGCGACGCTGGTGCAGGGCGTGACAGGCATGATTGTGGTGTGGGTGCTGTCGCTGATCCTTATCTGATAAGATACGGTACAAAGGGCAGGCGGTCCGGTATGGACCGCCTGCTTTTTTGATTTATGATAAGAAAAGTCCGAGGTTGCCGAGAAAGCCCCAGATGCAAGGCGCACCGGAGGCTGACACCGGAAGCGTACACGAGCGTACGCTGAGGATGGCAGCCGAGGAGCAACGCCGCAGATGGGGTTTTCTCGGCAATCGAAGTTCAACCACAGAGGATTTTGCAGAGTATAGCATGGTTTATCTTCTGGGCCGGGGTGAGGCCGGTGAGTTGTTCGAGTTTTTTGAGCCGGAAGACGAGGGTGTTGCGGTGGATGAAGAGGGCTTTGGCGGTGAGGGCGAGGTTGAGGTTGTTGTCGAGCAGGCGCTGGATGGTGTTGCGCATGTCGTATCTGGCGTCGACTTTTTCGCTGAGTTTGTCCTGCAGGTCGCGGGCGGCGGAGCAGGAGGCGATGCCGCGCGGGTTGCGGAGCAGGTAGGATGTGAGGAGGTCGAAGTCGTAGATGGAGGCGGGACCGGCGCCGCTTCGGCGGCTGGCCAGGACGAAGAGGGCTTCCTGGTAGGAGTCGTGCAGCCTGAGGGGGGAGCCGACGAGGCTGCCGAGGCCGAGGGTCAGCGGGGTTTCCCGGCTGTCGGCGGCCAGCAGGCCGGCGAGGGAGGCGCCCCATTCGCCGATGCGTGCAGGCAGGGCGCCGCGGGGGAAGTGCTTGAAGATGACCAGTCTGTTTTCGAGGAAGGCGACCATGTCTTCGGCGGCGATGGCGCCGGCGGCGACGACGCGCTGGAGCAGGCTCTCCTGGGCGCGGGCGGAGACGAGGTCGTAGGGGCCGTATTGGCTGAAGGCGCTCTCGAGGATGGGGCTGACGTCGAGGGCGGTGATGAGGCGGGGCAGGGTGAGGTCGAATTTGAGGAGTTTGGCGCGGGCTTCAATTTGGCTGTAGCTGGCGGCGGCGTGCTCGGAGAGGAGTTGGAGGGCGAATTGTTCGTGGAGGTGGGACTGGGAGCGGAATTCTTCCATGAGGAGTTCGCGTTCCATGATGAGTTCGGTGATCATTTTGACGAGTTCGGCGGTGTTGCGGACGGCGTCGGGGTGGCCGGAGACGCCGACGACGCCGACGGTCTGCCCGGCGAGGACGATCGGCCAGTTGAGGCCGGGAAGGGCGCCCGGGTAGCGGTCGAGGTCTTCGGGGAAGATGGCGAGGACGGCGCCGCTGTCGATTACGTCCCGGGCGCCTTTGTGGAAGCTGTTGAGCCGGTGTTTCTGGCCGGAGCCGATGATTATGCCGGCGTGGTTCATGATGTTGACGTTCTGGCGGACGATGGGCATGATGTTGTCGACGATCTGCTGGGCCAGCTCGTTTGTGAGGATCACGGTCTCACCTTCGTTTCATGGTTATGGCTCTATTATACAACATATCTTCGGCGAGAATAAGGGGCGATGTTGGACTATAGGGCGTGATTATAGGTAAAAACGGGCGTTTTTGGCCACTGTTGATCTGGCGGTGGCGGGACGTAAAGCGGCCAGGTTTATTGTGCAATATATACAGTAAAGCAGGGCAACCGGTAAAAACGGTTAGCGTTGTCAGACAATTGAAAAAAAAGGTGCTTGCCGCTAAAATTAGGATAATCGATCATTTGTGGTCGGAATGGGCATACTTACCCATATTGTAAAGGACGTGAGTGTTGTGCGTATCGTTGTCGCCCCGGATTCTTTCAAGGGCAGTCTGTCGGCCGTAGCGGTGGCCAAGGCGATGGAGAGGGGCATCTTGGCGGTTTGGCCGGCGGCCGTGGTGAAGAAGGTGCCGATCGCCGACGGCGGCGAGGGCACGGTGGAGGCGCTGGTCCTGGCGACCGGCGGGACAGTCATCCCGCAGAACATCACTGGCCCGCTGGGCGAGCCGGCGAAGTCGTACTGGGGGCTGCTGGGCGACGGGGAGACGGCGGTTATTGAGATGGCGGCCGCTTCGGGTCTGACGATGGTGCCGAAGGAGCGGCGCGATCCCCGCGTGACTACGACCTACGGCACGGGCGAGCTGGTGAAGGCGGCCCTGGACAGGGGCATCCGCAAGCTGATCATCGGCATCGGCGGCAGCGCGACGAACGACGGCGGGATGGGCCTGGCCCGCGCTTTGGGCGCCCGTTTTCTGGACGGCGACGGCAAGGAGCTCGCCGAGGGCGGGGCTGCTTTAGCCGGTCTGGCGAGCATCGATCTGACGGGTCTCGATCCCCGGCTCGCCGAGACGCAGATTATGGTGGCCTGTGATGTCGACAATCCGTTGTGCGGCCCGCGGGGCGCGTCGGCGGTGTACGGTCCGCAGAAGGGGGCGACCCCGGAGATAATTGCGGAGCTGGACGCGGCGCTGGCGAATTACGCGGCGGTGGCGAAGGCGGCGACCGGCAAGGACGTGGCCGCTTGCGCGGGCGCGGGCGCGGCCGGCGGCCTCGGCGTGGGGCTGATGTTTTTCACCGCGGCCGAGCTGCGGCCGGGGGTGGAGATCGTGCTGGAGGCGACCGGCTTCGCGGCGCTTGTCAAGGATGCGACGCTGGTTATCACCGGCGAGGGCAATACTGATTTCCAGACCGCCCACGGCAAGGCGCCGGTAGGGGTGGCGAAAGTTGCCAAGCAGTTCGGCGTGCCGACGGTGTGTCTGTCCGGCGGCCTGGGCAAGGGCAGCAACGATGTGCTGGCCCAGGGGATCGACGGGCTGATGAGTATCGTGCCCGGACCGCTGACGCTGGAGGAGTGCATGGGGTCGGCGGCGGAGCTGATCGAGGCGGCCGCGGCGCGACTGTGCCGGCTGGTGAAGGTGGGCACGGCCATCGAGTTTTTTTAATAAACGGCGCCGCCGGGCCAGTACGGGCGACAGGAAAGAAACGGCCCGGCACGGCAGGACGATAGACGGAAGGTTTGTGTGACGGAGACCAACGTCCTCCGGCGCATCTTTTTGCAACTGGCGGGACGTAAAAGTAAGTGGCGGGTCAAAAAATGTCCCGCAATAAGATGCTGGCATTGGAAAGGCGCATTTGCATAGACTAAGGAATATTAACAGCGAGGGAGAGAGGACGTATGGATTACGATCTGACGATGCTCAAGAAAGCGGCTAAGAGTTACAACAATTTGCCGGCGCCGGTGCTGATGGAGCACGCTGTCAAGAACGGGGAGGGCATTCTGACCGCCAGCGGGGCGCTCAGGGTGGCGACCGGCAAGTATACCGGCCGCTCGCCTAACGACAAGTTCGTCGTCGACACGGTGGACACCCATGAGGTCATCGATTGGGGCAACAACAAGCCTTTTGCCGCCGATAAGTTCGCCCGCCTGTACGAGCGGATGTTATCTTACGCCGAAAACCGCGAGCTCTATGTTTTCGACGGCTTCGCCGGCGCAGGCGGCCAGCGCCTGGCCGTGCGGTTCATCAACGAGTTCGCCTGGCAGAATTTGTTTGTACATCAGTTGTTCGTGCGCCCCGACGCGCCGCCCACGAATCCGAAACCGGACTTTACCGTCATCTGCCTGCCCGGGTTCAAGGCCGATCCGGCCCGCGACGGCACTAATTCCGAGGCGTTCATCATTCTCGATTTTTCCGCCCGCCTGGTGCTTATCGGCGGTACCCATTATGCCGGGGAGATGAAGAAGTCGGTCTTTACGTATATGAATTATATCATGCCCCGCAAGGGCATCTTGTCGATGCACTGCTCGGCCAACATCGGCGCGAAGGGCGACACCGCCCTGTTCTTCGGGCTGAGCGGCACGGGCAAGACTACCCTGTCCGCCGACCCCGGCCGGCGGCTGATCGGCGACGATGAGCATTGCTGGTGGGACGGGGGGATTTTCAATGTGGAGGGCGGCTGCTACGCTAAGTGCATCAAGCTGCGCCACGAGACCGAGCCGCAGATCTGGGAGGCGATCAGGTTCGGGGCGGTGCTGGAGAATGTGGTGCTTGACGAGGCCAGCCGCGAGCCGGATTTCGATAGCGAGGCGATAACGGAGAATACCCGCGCGGCTTATCCGGTGGATTATATCCCCGGCGCAGTCATCCCCGGCGTGGGCGGCCATCCGCAGACGATCGTGTTCCTGACGGCCGACGCTTTCGGGGTGCTGCCGCCGGTGGCGAAGCTGAACAGCGAGCAGGCGATGTATCATTTCCTGTCCGGTTATACGAGCAAGCTGGCCGGGACCGAGCGGGGGATCACGGCGCCGGAGGCGACGTTCTCGTCGTGCTTCGGGGCTCCCTTCCTGCCGCTGTCGCCGCTGGCGTACGCGAAGCTGCTGGGCGAGAGGCTGGCCCAGCACGGCACGCGGGTTTTCCTGATCAACACCGGTTGGTCGGGCGGGCCGTACGGGGTTGGCAAGCGGATGTCGCTGCCGTATACGCGGGCAATCGTGACGGCGGCGATCGAGGGCGGACTGGACGAGGTTGGCTACGAGCTCGATCCGGTGTTCAATATCCATGTGCCGGTGACGTGCCCCGGCGTGCCGCAGGAGGTGCTGCGGCCGCGGCAGACGTGGGCCGATAAGGCGGCGTACGATAAGACGGCGGCCGACCTGGCGCAGCGGTTCGTGAGGAATTTCGTGAAGTTCGGCAAGGATGTGCCGGCGGCGATTACGGACGCCGGACCGAACGCATAATTGACCCCCTCCTCCCACATAGGCGGGCGGCCCTCGTTTGCGGGGACCGCCCGCCACTTTTTGTCAGGGCCGGAGGGCAAGGAAATAATTGTTTTTTTAGGAGATAAATTGTGGAAAACTTGACAAAGGCAACGATTAGCTAGTACTATTATTTTAAGAGTATACGAAGCATGTGCTCAGGGAGGAGGCTGGTAAACGGCCTCCTTTTTTTCTTGTACAGCGGAGCAGGGGGAAAATCAACGGCCTGTCTCGTGGCCGGAAGGAGGTTAAGCGATATTTTTAGTAATGAGAGGAGTTAATTTATGGTAACAAAAGGCAGTCTGTTTATCAAGTATGGCAAAAAGTATATTATGCTTTTTATCGGCTCGGTGGTGGCAGCGGCGGGCTTGGAGTTCTTTCTGATACCCAATCAGATGATCGATGGCGGCGTCGTGGGGATTTCGATATTGGCGAGCCATATCACCGGTATATCGCTGAGCCTTTTCATCGTATTCCTGAATCTGCCTTTCCTTTATCTCGGTTACTTGCAGATCGGCAAGACTTTCTGCATATCTACGTTATTTTCCGTTTTGTCCCTTGCGTACTGGGTGTATTATTTCCAACCCATCCCGGAGTTGACCCATGATCTTTTTTTGGCCGCCGCCTTCGGCGGGGTTTTGGTCGGCGCCGGGGTCGGGCTGATTATCCGCTATGGGGGCTCACTGGACGGAACCGAGATTGTCGCGATCATCCTGGATAAAAAAAGCGGCTTCACGGTGGGTGAAATCGTTATGTTCTTCAATGTGTTTATTCTGGGCAGCGCCGGGCTGGTGTTCGGCTGGGACAAGGCGATGTATTCGCTGGTGGCTTATTTCGTCGCTTTCAAGGTGATCGATATCACTATCGAGGGGCTTGACGAATCAAAAGGGGTCATGATTGTGTCGGATAACGCCAACGAAATAGCGGAAACGCTTCTGGCCCGGCTGGGCAGGGGCGTTACGGTAATCCACGGCCAAGGCGGCTTTAGCCAAGAGCCGAAGAATATTTTGTATTCGGTGGTAACCAGGCTGGAGATTGCTAAGCTGAAAGCGATCATCGACGATAAGGATCCGAAGGCTTTTGTGACGATCCAGGAGGTCCACGAGGTGATTGGCGGCAGGGTCAAGAAGAAGGCTATTCACCACTGAATTGTAACGCGGAGGTTTCCTTGGGAAGCGAAGGTTGCATAGATTGCGCTTTTTATGTCCGATATTCCTTGTGTGGTTAATTCGTTCATAAGCCTTCCCCGGTCGCGGGCTTGGGTATGATGCTCAGGTTTCCCGCTGTTGCCGGAAATGGCGTACTGACTTCAGAAATATCCGCTATGCCTTAGGTTAGTTGCGGGAAAAGGAGGGCGGTAGACGGGGATGAACATTTTCCCGGCGGCGGGCAGCAGTTGGCCGCATAATTTGTTTCTGTTCAGGGATACTATGTATGCGTTATTTTCTAGGCCTGAGAGATTGCGGGAAGTTTTCGGGGTTAAGGGGCAATTTCTGTAAGGAGAGTAGAGTATGCTTACACAAAGGGAGCTGGCCAATCTGGACGAATGTTTGTCTCTCCTGAAGAATAAAGCCTTGGTGCTATACGCTTTGGAAAGCAATTTGACGGATTTGCCGGGCCGGCAGGTTTTAGCCGATGTCGCCAAACAATATGAAGGGTATTTTGCCGATTTAAGCAAGCATCTCAATCATGGGCAACCGCTGCATATATCGGGTTAGCGGCTTTTTATCGGCAGATTGAACGGGCGGTCCTCGTTTCGAGGACCGCCCGTCGTTTTTTGTTCAGATGGGTTTGTTGGTTTTTCCGGGTTCAAGGTCGCCTTTGCCGAAGGCGATGAGTTTTTCGATCTCTTCTTCCCGTTCGAGCTGCGTTTTCGGTTCGCTGAACAAGGCTTTTTTCTCTTCGCCGGTGAAGGTGATGTCGGAGTAGTCGATAGCTTTTTT
The DNA here is from genome assembly GCA_029975165.1 of Selenomonadales bacterium. Taxonomy (GTDB): domain Bacteria; phylum Bacillota; class Negativicutes; order Sporomusales; family UBA7701; genus Anaeroselena. The sequence continues at coordinate 97,937 of JARKPR010000035.1, read as the reverse complement.
CACGGCCGGCGATTCGAAGAGTTCGGTGACGTTGACGAAGCCGGGGTCGGCGGTTTTCGTGAGGTTCGTCAGTTCCGTCCACAGGTCGGGGGCGTTGGTCTCCCGCTTTAGATATTCCAGCCACCGCCCGAGGTAGTACAGCTGCTGTTCCCAGCTGCCGGATTCGACGCTCTGGGTCAGTTTTTTTTCGCCGGGGGAGAAGGTGTTGTATTCCTGTCCGTCGTCGGTATTGTCGAAGATGAAGTAGTAGTCGGTGAGCTGATATTTGAGTTTATAGACCAGCGATTTGTTTTTGCCGTCATGGAGAAACCGGCTTTGTTCTTTTTCCCAAATAAAGTCGCTGATTTTAAAGCCGTTGCGGATTATGACGTCAGCGATTTGGTTTTTTTGGGTTTTAAGAAAATCCATTACATTCTTCCTTTGCCCGAAAATACTTCTTTCGACAAAAGCTATTATTTGGCCAAAGCATTTCTTTCGACAAATATATTCCTTTTCCTACCATAAAGCGAAAATAATATTACTATTGCTTAAATTTATTTCATTTTTTCGCCGGTTAGTTCACCTGTGGCAAGTGCGCCGTTAGAGGAAGCTGCCGGCCGGGGATGGAGAATTCAGCGATTTTGTTAAAAAATACAAGGGTTTTTGTCAAATTTTATCGTATTATTTTTATTGGGATTGCATCAGACAGGGGGAACAAACATTGAGCAGCATCCAAACTAGGCTGACGGTAATAATTCTGGCGATTTTCCTCGTTTCCTTGAGTGTGCTGGGGGGGCTGAACTATTGGAAGGCCCGGGAGATCATCTCCGAGAGCATATTGAAGGAGATGGACGAGAAGGCGACGGTAACGGCCGCAAATACGGCCGACTGGCTGGCGGCCCGCAAGGCCGAGCTGACGATGATGGCGGCGGTGCCGGTGGTGGAAAGCGGCGACCATGAGGCGATACTACCGTTCCTGCATAGTGTTGCCAAGGTGAGCCCGCTTTACGACGATTTTTCTTACGCCAATCCGGCCGGCGAGTTCGTGAGCTCGACCGGGGTGAAAGGGAATTTCCGCGACCGCGAGCATTTTCGCCGGGCGATACAGGGCGAGGCGTCGATCACCGGGCCGCTGGTGTCGAAGGCCACCGGCCATACGATTGTGGTGGTGGCGATGCCGGTGAAGAAGGACGGCCAGGTGACCGGGGTGGTGTACGGCGGGGTCAATATGGAGGCGCTGAGCAAGCTGATTTTGTCGGTCAAGGTCGGCGAGACGGGGTACGCGCTGGTTTCCCAGCAGGACGGCCTGACGATTATCCACCCCGACAAGGCGGTGGCGATGAAGGTTAATCCTCTTACCGATCCCCAGGCCGACGCCGGACGGAAGGCGCTTACCGAGCGGATCGTGAAGGGCGAGCGAGGACATGTGACTTTGGCGGCGATGGGCATTGACCGGCATTACGCGTATGCGCCGGTGCCGGGCATGGGCTGGGGGCTGGCGGTGACGGTGCCGGCGGCCGAGGTGACCGGGGCGGTGACGACGCTGACGCAGATTTCGCTGACAACGATTGTGGTGGTAACGGTATTGGCCGGGTTGATGATCGTGTGGTTCGCCCGCCGCCTGGCCATGCCGATCAGGATGCTGGAGGCGGCGGCCGGCCGTATCGCCGGCGGCGATGTTTCGCTGGTCAAGCTCGAGGTGAGCGGCAATGACGAAATCGGCCGGCTCGGCCGGGGCTTCGAGCAGATGGCCGGCAATCTGCGCGAGCTGATCGGGAAGGTACTGGGGGCCACCGAGCGGGTGGCGTCTTCGTCGCAGCAGCTTACGGCCAGCGCCCAGCAGTCGGCCCAGGCCGCTAACCAGATCGCCGTGTCGATCGGCAGCGTGGCGACGGGCGCCGGCGAGCAGTTGGCGGCGGCCAATGATACGGCGGCGGTGGTCGAGCAGATGTCGACGAGCATCCAGGCTATGGCGACGAACGCCAACCAGGTCGCCGCCCGGTCGGCCCAGGCGGCCGAGAAGGCGAACGACGGCGACAGGACGGTGGAGAAGGCGGTCGCCCAGATGGAGCAGTTGCAGCGGACGGTGACTTCTTCCGCGGCGGTGGTGGCGAAGCTGGGCGAGCGTTCGAAGGAGATCGGCCAGATCGTGGACGCGATCGCGGGTATCGCCGGCCAGACCAACCTTCTGGCTTTGAACGCGGCGATCGAGGCCGCCCGGGCCGGCGAGCAGGGACGGGGGTTTGCGGTGGTGGCCGAGGAGGTCCGGAAGCTGGCCGAGCAGTCGGAGGAGGCGACGAAGAAGATCGCGGCGCTGATCGGCGAGATCCAGGGGGATACGGACGAGGCGGTGGCGGCGATGAATACCGGCACCCGCGAGGTGAGGACGGGAGCGGAGGTCGTGAACGCTGCCGGGGCCGCTTTCCGGGAGATCGCCGCGCTTGTGGCCCAGGTGTCCGATCAGGTGAGGGAGATTTCGGCGGCCATGCAGCAGTTGGCGGCCGGCAGCCAGAAGATCGTCGGTTCGGTGAGGCAGATCGATGATCTCGGCCGGAAGGCGGCCGACGAGACGCAGGCTGTGTCGGCAGCCGCGGAGGAGCAGTTGGCGGCGATGGAGGAGATCGCGTCTTCCAGCCAGGAGCTGGCGGGCCTGGCCCAGGATCTCCAGACGGCTGCGGCCAGGTTCAGGGTATAAGGATAAGAAGACGGCGGCCGGAGGGCCGCCGTTCAGACTGGTGAGAAAGGCCCATCTGCGGCGTTGTAAGCGACCGCATCGTCGCTGAAGCGTCGTGCGTCTGACTTATCAGAGCGCTTGCTTGCGTACTTCCCGCTGTCCGCGGCGCGGCGCGCTCTTCCGGTGCGCCTTGCATCTGGACCTTTCTCACCAGTCTGACTTTGTCTACAAGCTGAAACGCCGGACTTGGGTCCGGCGTTTCAGCTTCATTTTGCTCGGTTGGGAATTATTTGGGCTGTGCGGCATATTTTTAGGAGAAGGGACGGCGGAGGTGGGCGTGTGAAGACGAGGCGATTGCTTTTGCCGGTGCTGGTGTTCATGGTGGCGGCGGCTGTCGGCACCCGGCCGGAGCTGTGGCGGGACGAGCAGGTCGTCTCCCATGTGTCGACGGCGGTGCGGGCGGTCGCGCTGACGATCGACGACGGGCCGCATTACAAGACGACGCCGGAGGTTCTGGCGGTGCTGAAGGAGAAGGGCGTACGGGCGACGTTTTTCGTGCTGGGCGAGAACGTGGACCGCCGCCCGGAGCTTTTGGCGAGGGAGGTGGCGGACGGCCACGAGATCGCGGTGCACGGGTATCATCATATTTCGCTGACGCGGCAGGACAAGGCGGCGGTGGCCGCCGAGCTGGAGCGCGCCGAGCAGGCGATCGGGCGCGGGACGGCGGTGAAGCCGCGGCTGTTCCGCCCGCCCGGTGGCCATTACAACGCGGCGGTGGTGGCGGCGGCCCGTGAACGGGGCTATACGATGGTGCTGTGGGATGTCGATCCCCACGACTGGGCCCGCCCGCCGGCGGAGGATGTGGTGAAGACGGTGCTGCGGCAGGCGACGCCGGGGAGTATCGTGCTGTTGCATGACGGCCAGTATCCGCTGCCGACGCCGCGGGCGCTGGCGATTATCATCGACCGGCTGCGGGCGGAGGGGTACGAGCTGGTGACGGTGAGCGAGCTATTGCGGTTGAACGAGCGGCGGCCGGCGCTGGGAGGGTTTTAGGCCGCGCGGTCAGGAGCAGGCGCCCTGTTTGCCTTTGCGGCATTGGCTGCAGTTGCCGCCGCAGGGGGCGAGGAGGAGTTTGTTGCAGCGCGGGCAGCGAAGGGCTGGGGTGCTGACGGGGTTGCCGCATTGGGGACAGGTTTGCTTGGCCATTGTTTTCACCTCGGGATGTCGTCAGATGATGATGTGGGCGACGAGGCCGCCGACGACGAAGGCGGCGAGCCAGGAGCCGAGCCAGATGAGCATGCCTTCTTTTACGCCCCGCTCTTTGAGGATGACGATGAGGGCGGCGATGCAGGGGACGAAGAGGGTGATGACGATGAGGGCGACGAGGGTTTCGGCCGGGCCGAGGACCATGTCGCTGAGGCCGGCGGCGCCGAAGTCGCGGCGGATCATGCCCATGATGAAGACGGTGGCCGTTTCCCGCGGCAGCTTGAGCAGGCCTTGGGTGAGGGGGGCGAGGCCGTCCTGGATGACTTCGAGCAGGCCGGTGACTTGGAGGAGGGTGATGAGGAGGGCGCCGATCATGAAGAGGGGTGCGGCTTCTTTGAGGAAGGCGTAGGATTTGGTGACTGTTTTTTTGAGGACGTTTTCGCCCCGCGGCAGGCGGAGCGGCGGCAGGTCGATGAGGAGGTCGGTGGACTGGCCGGGAAGGACGCGGTGGAGGATCCGGCCGACGAGGCCGAGGATGAGGAGGATGACGCCGCCGTAGATGGCGATGTATTTGGGACCGAGGGCGGCGAGCATGCCGGCGATGACGCCGAGTTGGGCCGAGCAGGGGATGGCGAGGCCGAGGACGGCGGTGGCGATGGTGCGCTCGCGCTGCGAGCCGAGGATGCGGGTGGTGATGGTGGCCATGGTTACGCAGCCGAAACCGAGGATCATGGGGATGATGGCGCGGCCGTTGAGGCCGATGGTGTTCATGAGGCGGTCGACGAGGGTGGCGAGACGGGGCAGGTAGCCGGAGTCTTCCAGCAGGGATAGGACGAAGTAGAAGCCGACGACGAGCGGCAGGAGCAGGCCGAGGATGTAGGTGATGGTCATGGTGAGGAGGCCGAATTCGCCGATGAGGATGGTGCCGGGGATGGAGCTTTCGCTGACGAAGCGGCCGACGAGGGCCCGGACGGCCGGCTCGTAAAGTCCCTGCATGAGGGTTTCCTCGGTGAAGCCGACAATGTCCTGGGCGACGAGGACGCCGATGAGGTAGTACATACAGTAGAGGATGAGGGCGAAGAGGGGGATGCCGGTGAGGGGCCTGAGCGCCCAGTGGCCGAGGCGGGCGGCGAAGCCGGCGCCGGAGGCTTCTTCCCGGACGACGTGGCCGACGATGTCGTTGACCCGCGCTCGCCGCTGGCGGTAGATTTCTTCCCGTTGTCCGCCGGGCTCCAGGCCGTGGCGGTCGGCCACTTCGGGGTCGCCTTCAAGGACGAGCAGGGCTTCGGCGGGGACGGCGACGGTGCGCACCATGTCGGCCAGCTGTTTCTTGAGGTCGGGGGGGCTGATGCCGGGCCGGGCGTCGGCAAGACGGGTTTTGAGGTCTTCCAGCCCCTCCCCTTTCACGGCGACGGTGGGTACGACCGGTACGCCGAGCAGGTGCTCCAGGAGGTCGGCGTCGACGGCGACGCCCTGATGCCGGGCTTCATCGAGCATGTTGAGGGCGACGATGACCGGCAGGCCGGTGTCGATGAGCTGGAGGGTGAGGAAGAGGTCGCGCTCGAGGTGGACGGCGTCGACGATGTTGATGATGAGGTCGGCGGCGAGGACGACGTCGCGGGCGACCCGTTCTTCGTCGTTGAAGGACGAGATGCCGTAGATGCCTGGGGTGTCGAGGACGACGTCGCCGCCGTAGCGGCCGTGGGATATGTCGACGGTGGTGCCGGGGAAGTTGGCGACGTCGACGTATAAGCCGGTGAGGGCGTTGAAGAAGACGGATTTGCCGACGTTGGGGTTGCCGACGAGGACGATTTTCCGGGCACCGGCCGGGATGGCGATGTGGCTGAGGCAGTCGTGGCAGTGCATGCCGGTTCCTCCTTCCGGCCGCTAGGCGGGCCGCACTTCGATGTTTTCCGCCAGGCGCCGGCCGATGGCGATTTCCTGGCGGCCTTTGGCGATGACGATTGGTCCGGCGGGCAGTTTTTCGGCGCAGGCGATGCGTTCGCCGGCGGCAATGCCGAAGCGGATGGCCTGGGCCCGGACGACGGGGTCGGGGATGGCGACGATTTCTACGCGCTGGCCGCGCTTGGCTTGGGCAAGGGTCACGGGAAATCACTCCTCGCATTGCGTTGATAATCATTCTCAACTTACCGGTTAAAAATCGCCGCCCCGGGCGGCAGCTGAAAATTGTTCTCATTTAAATTATAGGCGGTTGCCGTCCGGTCCGTCAAGTAAAATATTGAGACGGGGCCGCGTTGCCGGGAGAAGGTTTTTTTCCCGGTGGACCGAATGTATTCAAGATTGCATATTTTGCAACAATATTTCTGCGCTCTGACTACGGGAGAGGTGGACATGAAGATCGTCATCGTCGGCGCCGGCAAGGTGGGGTTTACGCTGGCCCAGAGGCTGACCCAGGAGAATCATGATGTGATTGTCATCGAGCAGGATGACGACCGGCGGGCGATCGTCGAGCATAGTCTCGATGTGATGACGATCGCCGGCAACGGCGCCAGCCCCAGGGTGCTGGCCGAGGTGGGCCCCGGCGATGTGGGCCTGCTGATCGCGGTGACGGACAGCGACGAGGTGAACATGATTGCCTGCGTGGCCGCGAAACAGCATGGGGTGCCGAAGGTTATCGCCCGGGTGCGCAATACGGAGTATCTGGAGGAGGATTGCCAGGCGTTCGGCCGCACGCTGGGGATCGATCTGATTATTAATCCGGAGATGGTGACGGCGGTGGAGATAAGCCAGATCCTGAAGACGCCGGCGGCTCTGGATGTGGAGGATTTCGCCGGCGGCAAGGTGCGGCTGCTGGAGGTGAAGGTGCGCGAGCATTCGCCGTACAGCGGGGTGGCGCTGCGTTATCTGCCGCTGCCCGATAATGTGCTTATCGCTGGGATATTGCGCCATAATAAGATGATTATTCCGTCCGGCAGCGATGCTGTGGAGGATAACGATAGCGTGTTTTTCCTGGGCGAACGGGATGCTATCCGCGAGCTCGAGGCGCAGTTCGACCAGACGCGCTCGCGGGTGGAAAGGATTCTGATCGTCGGCGCGGGGCGGATCGGCCGCAATCTGGCGCAGTTGATGGAGAATGGCGGCTATACGGTGAAGGTGATCGAGCGGGACAAGCGCCGCTGCGAGGAGCTGGCGAAGGTGACGGACAAAACGACGGTGATTTGCGGCGACGGCACGGATGCCGAGCTGCTGGCCGAGGAGGGCATCGGCGATTACGACGCGGTGGTGTGCCTGACGGACGACGATAAGCTCAATCTGCTGGTGGCGCTGATGGCCAAGCACCTGGGGGCGCAGAAGACGTTCGCCCGCGTGGGCCGGCCGGAGTTCATCGCGCTGATGGAGCAGGTGGGCGTGGATGTGGTGTTTTCGCCGCGGCTTTTAACGGCGGGGGCGATCCTCCGCCAGGTGCGGCGCGAGGAGGTCGTGGCGGTGACGCTGTTCGAGGGCGCGAAGGCGGAGGCGATCGAGCTGGTGGTGAAGGCGGGCAGCCGCGTGGCGGGCAAGCCGCTGAAGGATATAAAGTTCCCCCGCCGGGTTCTGGTGGGCGCGGTGGTGCGGGACGAGGCGACTTTCATCCCCACGGGGAACAGCGTGCTGGCCCCCGGCGACCGGATCGTGCTGTTCACGCTGCCGGATAACGCGGCCAAGGTGCTCGATTTCGTCGAAGGCAGGGGATGACGCAGACCATGGGAATACAGGTCGTCGCGCGCCTGCTGGGGCGGATTATCGCCGCTTACGCCCTGTTCATGGCGATACCGCTCGTTTATTCGTTAGTCCGCCGGGAAGCGGATTTTATGGCGTTTGTTTGGTCGGTGGCGATAACGTTGGTCCTGGGGGCGATGCTTTATTACGCCGGCGAGGAGCCGGGGCGGATCGGCACCCGCGAGGGTTTTCTGGTGGCCGCCGGGACGTGGGTGCTGGCCAGTGCGCTGGGGGCCCTGCCTTATTGGTTGTCGGGCTGGGTGCCGACGTATCTGAATGCGGTGTTCGAGACGGTGTCGGGCCTGACGACGACGGGGGCGAGCATCATCGCCGACGTGGAGGCGCTGCCCGCGAGCCTTTTGCTGTGGCGGAGCATGACCCACTGGCTGGGCGGCATGGGGATAATCGTGCTGTTCGTGGTGTTCCTGACGAATGTGGGTGCGGACGCGGTGAATCTTTTCCAGGCCGAGTCGCCCGGGCCGACGGTGGAGCGGGTGCTGCCGCGCATCAGGACGATGGCCCTACGGCTGTGGCAGATGTATGTGGTTTTTTCGGCGGCGCAGGTCGTCCTCCTCTATCTGGCCGGAATGGATCTTTTCGATGCGGTCAATCATACGTTCGCGACGATGGCGACGGGCGGTTTTTCGACGAAGAACGCCAGCATCAAGTATTACGATAGCCTGGCGATCGAGCTTATCATCGTTTTGTTCATGTTCCTGGCCGGTGGTAATTTCGCTCTGTATTACCTGGCGTGGCAGAAGGGCTGGCGGAAGCTGCTCGCGAACAGCGAGTTTAAGGTGTATCTGGCGATCGTGATTTTTTCCACTCTTGCCGTAACCGCCCTGCTGTATTGCGGACCGGGGATCGCGCCGGCGACGGGGCTGCGCGACGCGCTGTTCACGGTGGTGTCGATTATGACGACGACGGGGTTCGTGACGGCCGATTTCGATCAGTGGCCGCCGGCGACGAAGATTATCCTGCTGCTGCTGATGTTTATCGGCGGCTGCGCCGGGTCGACGGCCGGCGGGATCAAGGTGGTGCGGCTGCTCATTCTGATGAAGGATGCCGCCTGGTCGCTGCTGCACGCCGTCCATCCCCGGCTGGTGGCGGCGCTGAAAATCGACGGCAAGCCGGTGGACGCCGAGGTGCTCCATATGGTGCTGCAGTTTTTCTTCTTGTATATCCTAATCTTTTTCGTGTCGGTGCTACTGGTGGCCGCGACCGGGCTGGCTCCGTTCGACGCGATGGGGGCGGTGGCGGCGATGCTGGGCAATGTGGGGCCGGGGTTCGGCGTGGTGGGGCCGACGACGACGTACGCCGCGGTCCACCCGTTCGCCAAGGCGGTGCTGACGGCCGATATGCTGCTGGGCCGCCTGGAGCTGTTTACGCTGCTGGTGCTGTTCCACCCCGAGTTCTGGCGGCCGTACGCGGCCAGGCGGGGAAGTTCCCGGTTGTGAACAGGCAAGGGAAAACGCCGCTCGATGAGCGGCGTTTTTAGTTAGTAGGTAAAGCCTCAGACTGGTGAAAAAGGTCCAGATGCAAGGCGCACCGGAGGCTGACACCACCGTTTCCTCCGCGACAATGTTTAGATGCGTTGTTTGCATAGGACCGGTTTGACAGCATCGCGCGTACACGAACGTACGCTGAGGATGGCAGCCAAGGAGCAACGCCGCAGATGGGCCTTTATCGCCAGTCTGAGATTAATCTTTGAGATGATAAGGGACGGTGGTGACGACGACGTTTTCCCGCAGGACGAGGGTGGTGTGGAGGATCCAGCCGGTCTGGTTGTGGAGGAGGCGGTGCCACCATTTCCTGGTTTCAAATTCGGGGATGACGACGGTGATGTAGTCGTTGGGGGCTTTGCGCCGTTCTTGCTTTTCGATGAAGGCGATGAGGGGCTGCATGAGGAGGCGGTAAGGGGAGTGGAGGATGACGAGTTCGACGCCCGGCTGCCAACAGGCCCATTTTTCCTTGAGCCTTTGCTCGGCGGCCTGGTCTTCGCCGGCGGCGATGTGGACGGCGATTACTTGGTCGCCGATGGTTCTGGCGTATTTGAGGGTGCGGTAGACGACGCGGGTCGGGGTGGATACGGGCACGATGACGATGTGCCGGCCGATTTCTTCCGGCTCGCCGTTGCAGCCGGCGGGGATGCTGAGTTGGGCGGCGACTTTGTCGTAGTGGGCGCGGATGCTTTTGAACAGTTTTATCATCAGGGGGATGAAGATGAGGATCATCCAGGCGCCGTAGAGGAATTTGGCGACGGTGATGATGACGACGACGAGGCCGGTGGCTGTGGCCCCGAGGGCGTTGAGGAGGGTTCTGAACCGCCATCCGGGGCTCTTTTCCCGCTGCCAGTGGACGACCATGCCGGTCTGGGCGATGGTGAACGAGATGAAGACGCCGATGGCGTAGAGGGAGATGAGGTGCTCGATGTTGCCGCCGTAGGCGACGATGAGGATGGCGGCGGCGACGGTTATGAGGATGATGCCGTTGGAGTAGGTGAGCCGCTCGCCGCGGGTGGCGAGGTAGCGCGGCATGTAGCCGTCGCGGGCGACGATGGACAGGAGGATGGGCAGGCCGTTGTAGGCGGTGTTGGCAGCAAGGTAGAGGACGAGCATGGTGGTTATCTGGATGTAGTAGTAGGGAATGGTGCGGCCGAAGATTTGTTCGCTGATCTGGGAGAGGGCGGTGACGTTTTCGGCCGGCATGATGTGGAGGTGGATGATGAGGAAGGAGATGCCGACGAGCATGAGGCCGAGGATGCCGGCCATCCAGTAGGTGGTGCGGACGGCGTTGACGGGCGCCGGGTCTTTGAACATCGGCACGCTGTCGGCGATGGCTTCGATGCCGGTCATGGAGCTGCAGCCGTTGGCGAAGGCGCGCAGGGCGAGGAAGAGGAGCGCCAGGTCGAGGGGCTGGCGGGCGGTCGAGGCGGCCGGCACGAGCTGCGGGGCGGCGGTGAAGGCCTGGTAGACGCCGGCGGCGATGAGGGCGAGCATGCCGAACAGGAAGGCGTAGGTGGGCAGGACGAAGGCGTTGGAGGATTCGCGCACGCCCCGCAGGTTGACGAGCATGAGGATGCCGAAGAGGACGGCGAGGTCGAGGACGACTTCGTGGCCGATGAGGACCGGGAAGGCGGAGACGATGGCATCCGTGCCGGCCGCGACGCTGACGGCGGCGGTGAGGATGTAGTCGGCGAAGACGGAGCCGGCGGCCACGAGGGCGGGCATTTCGCCGAGGTTCTTTTTGGCGACGGCGTAGGCGCCGCCACCGCCGGGGTTGGCCCGGGCGACCTGGACGTAGGAGAGGACGACGATGGCGAGGAGGAGGGTAACGGCGAGGACGACGGGGGCCATGTAGCCATAGGCGACGCCGACCGGCACGAGGGCGAGGGTGAGCATGACTTGCTCGGGTCCGTAGGCCACGGAAGAGAGGGCGTCGGAGGAGAAGATGGAGAGGGCTTTCCATTTGGGCAGTTTTTCGTGGGGTAGGTCTCTGTTGTGCAGCGGCCTGCCGATCAGCAGCCGCCTGATGGCGCGCAGCACCGTTATCCCTCCAGGTTGTTTATAAAGCTGTTATAAAAACTGATGTTAATTATAGCAATTTTTTGCTGGAAAGAGTATCGCCGATTTAGTCAGGTTTGGCGCGCCGGCGGTGGCCGGAGAATGAAAACCGCGGTTGCGATGGCAATGGCGTTCATTCTCGCGTGTTTTATGATGCTGGCGAGGCCGCACGAATGCGGGAACCGAGGGGAAAATGGGAGGAGGAAGAAGGGGGATGAGCGGCAAACTATAAAAGGGGTTACCAGTAGGGCCGGATGGCGGAAGGTTCTCGGTCTATGGCCGACGCCAATATTTAAGGAGGCTGACGATATGTATTTGGTAACATTCGAGTATGGCGGCAAAGCGGAGGCAGGGGTGCTGAGCGGCGACAAGCAGAGGGTGCTGCCGCTGGGCGGCACGATGCTGGAGTTTATCGACCAGGGCCAGGCGGCCCTCGATAGGGCGGCGCAGGCTTTGGCCGCCGGCGACGTCGAGGGCATCGCCGTGGCGGCGGTGCGGCTGCTTGCGCCCATCCCCCGGCCGCGCAAGAATATTTTCTGCATCGGCAAGAACTACCGCGAGCACGCGCTGGAGTTCGAGAAGACCAAGGACGCAGCGGCGGCGGTGCCGAAGTTCCCGGTGATTTTCTCGAAGGTGCCGACGGCGGTGATCGGCCCGGACGCGGTGATCGACAGCCACGCCGATCTGACGGCGGAGCTGGACTACGAGGTGGAGCTGGCGGTGGTCATCGGCCGCCAGGGCGCGAGAATCCCGGCGACGCAGGCGATGGAGCATGTTTTCGGGTATACGATCATTAACGATGTGACGGCTCGCGATCTGCAGAAGAAGCACGCCCAGTGGCTGATGGGCAAGGGGCTGGATACGTTCGCGCCGATGGGGCCGTACCTGGTGCACAAGAGCGCGGTGCCGGACCCGGAGAAGCTGACGATTTCGTCGAAGGTGAACGGCGAGTTGAGGCAGAATGCCAGTACCGGCGACCTGATTTTCAAGATTCCCGAGCTGATTGCGACGATTTCGGCGGGCATCACGCTGGAGCCGGGCGATATCATCGCGACGGGGACGCCGGCGGGCGTGGCGATGGGCTTCACGCCGCCGCGGTTCCTGAAGGCCGGCGACGAGCTGGAGCTGGCGATCGACGGCCTCGGCGTGCTGCGCAACACGGTCGGCTGATAGCTCAGGTATCGATAAAATAGGCCGCTACTGTTATAGTAGTGGCCTATTCTTTCGCATTTATGAAGGCGATTGGCCCGGCGGCGGTGCGTGCAGGCTGTGCTCCCCTCCGTCGATATGCGGCGGATGTTGCCGCCTTGTCAGGGTTTGATGACGTCGACGCCCATGTAGGGCCGCAGGGCTTCGGGGATGACGACCGAGCCGTCGGCCTGCTGGTAGTTTTCGAGGATGGCGGCGACGGTGCGGCCGATGGCCACTCCGGAGCCGTTGAGGGTGTGGACGAATTCGGGCTTGGCTTTCGGGTCGCGGCGGAATTTGATGTCGGCGCGGCGGGCCTGGAAGTCTTCGAAGTTGGAGCAGGAGGAGATTTCCCGGTAGCGGTCGAAGCTGGGCAGCCAGACTTCGAGGTCGTAGGTTTTGGCGGAGGAGAAGCCCATGTCGCCGGTGCAGAGGAGGACGACGCGGTAAGGCAGGCCGAGGGCCTGGAGGACTTTTTCGGCGTTGGCGGTGAGGGATTCGAGCTCGTCGTAGGAGTTTTCGGGGAGGCTGAATTTGACGAGTTCGACTTTGTTGAACTGGTGGACGCGGATGAGGCCGCGGGTGTCGCGCCCGGCGGCGCCGGCCTCGGCCCGGAAGCAGGCGCTGTAGGCGGTGTAGTAGAGGGGCAGGTCCTTGGCGTCGAGGATTTCCTGGCGGTGGTAGTTGGTGACGGGGACTTCGGCGGTGGGGATGAGGTAGTAGTCGAGGCCTTCGAGTTTGAACATGTCGGCGGCGAATTTGGGCAGCTGGCCGGTGCCGACCATGCTGTCGCCGTTGACCATGAAGGGCGGGAAGAATTCGGTGTAGCCGTGCTCGCGGGTGTGGAGGTCGAGCATGAAGCTGATGAGGGAGCGCTCGAGGCGGGAGCCGAGGCCGCGGGAGAAGAGGAAGCGGGTGCCGGTGACTTTGCGGCCGCGGTCGAAGTCGAGGATGCCGAGTTTTTCGCCAATGTCCCAGTGGGCGAGGGGCGCGAAGTCGAAGGTCCGCGGGGTGCCCCAGCGGCGGATTTCGGGGTTGGCGGTTTCGTCGGCGCCGACGGGCACCGAGGCGTTGGGGAGGTTGGGGATGGTGAGGAGGATGGCCTCGAGGGCGCTTTCCGTCTCTTTGACTTTGCCGTCGAGGGCGGCTATTTTGTCGCCGGCGGCACGCATTTCGGCGATCATTTCGTCGGCGGGCTCGCCGCTTTTTTTCCGGCGGCTGATTTCCTGGGAGACGGTGTTGCGTTCGCTTTTTAGGGCTTCGACTTCGACGAGCAGTTCTCGCCGCTTTTTCTCAAGGCCGAGGAATTCGTCGAGGGTGATGTCGAGCCCGCGGCTTTTGAGGGCGGCGATTACTTTGTCCGGGTTTTCGCGCACGAATTTGCTGTCAAGCATGACGGGGGTCCTCCTTGGCGGTGTGCCTGATATTGTATGCGGCCGCGGGCCGCAGTATACGCGGGTGGCGTAAGTGGCGCTGATTTTGTGGCAATTTCCGCCAGCTCTTACTTCTTTATTGTAAATCGCGACAGAGGGCGCGTCAATAGCGGCGGCGGGCACGGACGGCAAGAGGATTTTGCCGGCGGGAGGCGAATGTTAGCCCGGAGGTGATGTAGGGTGTTGACGTCTTTTGCGACTCATGCCGAGCTGGAGGAGGCGCTGCTGGGGTGCGACCGCTGCCCGCTGCGCCGCGACGCCATCGGGCCGACATCGTACAACGGCGCGATAGACAGCCCTTTGGTCATCGTCGGCGAGGGGCCGGGCGGCGTGGAGGACGAGTACGGCGTGCCGCTGGTGGGGCCGTCGGGGCAGCTGCTGGACAAGGCGCTGGCCAGCGTCGGCGTGACCCGTGACCGCGTGTACGTCTCGAATATTTTAAAATGCCGTCCAAAGGGCAACCGGACACCGACGGTCGATGAGGGCCGCTTCTGCGCCATGAACTGGCTGGACGGGGAGATGGCACTCGTGCGGCCTAAAGTTATCGTAGCCCTTGGAAGCGTGGCGCTGAAGTACCTGATGGGTCCGGACGCGCGGATCACGAAGGACAGGGGCCGCTGGTTCGAGACGAAGTACGGCGTGCCGGCGATGGCGACATACCACCCGGCGTATCTGCTGCGGCTGACCGGTCAGGACGTGGTGAAAGCGAAGTGGGAGGTTTTCTACGACCTGAAGGCGGCGGTGGAGAGATGCCGCGAGCTGGCGCCGGGGTATGAGCTGGCGTCGGCGGAGAAGCCGGATCTATTGGCGATGTACGAGGGGCGCAGGCTGGAGCGGCGGGGAGGGCGATAGGGTCGGGGGGCCGGAAAGGCAGGGCCGCGCTTAATAGTGCGGCTCTGCCTTTTTGAGGCGGCTCTATCCTGTTACATGTAGCGCCGGGGAAATGGGGTGTCTCCGGAAACTCGACCCGCTTATTTACAAAGCGAATCCCGGCCAATAATGAATTAATATTGTTTCTCTCCTTCGATCGCCGTGATAGCGACCCGGGTTGACAGTGGCATATAATTTGCATGTATTCATGGATAGAGGTATGCGGTGAAGCTTTGGTTTCGTCGCAGGATTTGCTATGGCGATATTGAATAGAACAAAAGAATTATGAGGTGAGAAAAATGAAAGAATGGTTCAAAGAGATTAAGGTAGCGATTACCGTTATCGACAAGGACGGCAAAATCCTCGAAATGAATGACAAGTCGCAGGAAGTATTCCAAAAATACGGCGGCGGGCAGCTAATCGGCCATAGTGTTTACGACTGCCATTCGCCCGATTCGAGGCAAAAGCTCGGTGGCCTCATAACCAACCGGGAGACCAACAGCTATACTATTGAAAAGAACGGCGTCAAAAAACTAATTTACCAGACTCCCTGGTATCGGGACGGTGAACTCGGCGGCCTTGTCGAACTATCCATGGAAATTCCCTCCGAAATGCCTCATTTCATCCGTAAATAACCGCCAGCCCTTCCGGAGGCCTGAAAGTGAAAGCCGCCATAATTGTCTGTGTTGCCCTGTTAACCATGCTCGCAGGCCCCGTGCCGGTCGATGCCGAGTCGGGACTTGAACCGCACCGCGTCTATGTGGTGGGGGGTGACGAAAACTTCCCGCCCTACGAATTTGTAGTAGAGGTCGATGGCGTTAAAGCTTACCGAGGCTTCAATGTCGACATTATGAAAGCGGTCGCTCTACAGACGGGCATCGAAATCGAATTCCAGCCAATGACGTGGGCAAGTGCCTTGGACGCTCTCGACGTCGGCCAGCTTGACGCCATCCAAGGTATGAAATACAACGCGCAGCGAGCGGCCAAGTATTATTTCGTTGACTATCTGACAAGCGCCCAGAGTATCTTCGTTCGCAAAGAAACGGTCGTTACCGATCTCGATAGCCTGCGCGGGCACAAGATCGCTGTCCAGGGCGGCGACGTCGCCTTTCAACGCTTGCAGGCCAGCGGCGACTACGACCTTGTCGTAGTCGCCGACCAGGAAGAAGCTTTCAGCCGCCTGCTGGCCGGCCAGGTTATGGCCGTAATCGGCAATAATCTCGCCGGCCAGTACATCCTCCAGAAAAACAAGCAGGTCGACCTCGTTAAAATAGCCGGTAGCGACATTGAGCCGGGCAGGTATGGTGTCGCCGTCCGCAAAGGCGATATGCAGACCCTGCGAATCATGCAAAAGGGTATCGAGGAAATAAAGAAGAACGGCACATACGACAAAATCTATAGTAAGTGGTTTGGTCAATCCATCGATTACCCGTCGGCCTATTACCGTGATAGGCTGGTTATGGCTTTATCCTTTCTGGCCGTCCTGCTATTAGCTCTTGCGCTTATGCTTTACCTTAGTTACGCCCTGCGGCAGGAAGTCCACCGCCGCACCGCTGAAATCGCCGCCATCAACAGAGAACTGCTTGAACGTAATGAGTACATCAAAAAGGAAAATCTATACAAAGAAAAAGTCCTCAATAGCGGCTACAACGGTATCGTTACCCTGGATGGACAAGGTTATGTCCAGTATGTCAATGACTATGCCGACAAGTATCTGGCCTGCCGCGACGCCATCAGCCGCCATTACACCGCCACCGCCATCGGTGAATTCTTCCCTGCGGGGTTGAGCGATCTAACCGGCCAAGGTAAGATTGCTGACGAACGCGTTATCCTTGGCTATCTGATGGAGTACACCATAACCCGTCTTACGGCTTCTGGGCATCTTGAAGTCCTGGTGCTGGAGTTTCGCGATGTCACTGTCGAACGCCGGCTGCGCGAGCAGCTTTATCGCAAGGATAAGATGGAAGCCCTCGGTAGCCTGGTCGCAGGCATAGCCCACGAAATAAGGACGCCACTAACATCAATCAAGACTTTTGCCGAACTGCTGCCGGCCAAATACGACAACCCCAGCTTCCGGCAAAAAATCAGTTTCTACGTGCCCCAGGAAGTCGAAAGAGTTGACGCCATGGTGAATAACCTCCTCGACTATGCCAAGCCCCGCAAGCCTTCGCGGCAGCTCACCAATGTTCAGGGCCTGGTTCAAGAAGTCCTGGTATTATGCGGCGGCCGCCTCAAAAGCGCCGGTGTACGGGTTGGTCTGCTGGTGCCTGATGATGCCCGCGCCTACGGCGACCGGCAGCAAATTCAGCAGGTTGTCATCAACGCTTTGCTCAACGCCATTGACGCTTTGGCCGGAGTTGACAGGCCTCAGATAGCAATAAGATGGACTGAGGCTGACAAGGCTGGGACCATCGTTATAGAGGACAACGGTTGCGGTATGGACGAACAAACCCGCAGCCGTATCTTCGACCCCTTTTTCACGACAAAACCGACCGGAACCGGCCTTGGGCTGGCTATCAGCTACCAATATATTGTCGAAAACGACGGCAAGCTCTGGGTCGAAAGCGTGCCCGACACTGGTACGAAAGTTTATATTCAACTTCAGACAGGAAATCCGGGAGGCAAGGATGTACAAACTGCTCGTAGTTGATGACGAACCAGCCATCTGTGCATCGCTTTCCTTTGCTCTTGAAAGCGACTACCATGTTTTCGTTGCCAACAGTGAAGAACAGGCCCTCGCACTCACGGAACGCGAGGACTTTGACATTGTACTGCTCGATCTGCGTCTTGGGGAAAGTGACGGTCTTGAGTTGTTGTCCAAGATAAAAACCTTCAACTCCAATACTGTGGTTATAATAATGACCGCTTACGGCAGCATAAAATCCTCGGTCGAAGCGATGAAAAGGGGCGCCTTCTACTATGTAACAAAACCCATAAATACCGACGAACTTCACACACTGCTGGGAAATGCCGTCGAAACCCTCAGCCTGAAGAACAAGGTCGTTTACTGGCGGGATCAGCAGGCCGCCTGGACCGAGCAGGCCGGCATGATCGGCCAGTCGCCGGCCATGGGCGAAGTGTTCCAGCTTATCGAAAAAGTAAAAGACATAAACACCAATATCATGATAACCGGCGAAAGCGGCACGGGAAAGGAACTGGCCGCCCGGGCCGTACACTTCACCGGCAGCCGGCGGGGCGAGCAATTTGTCGTCGTCAATTGCGCCGCCATCCCGGAAGGCCTTCTCGAAAGCGAACTCTTCGGCCATGAGCGCGGCGCCTTCACGGGGGCCGTCCAGCGCAAGATCGGAGCCTTTGAAGCCGCCCATCGCGGCACTATTTTTCTCGACGAAGTCTGTGAAATGGATGTCAATCTTCAGGCGAAGTTGCTGCGGGCTGTTCAGGAACGGGAGATCACCCCGGTCGGCTCGGCTTTCGCCAAGACCGTTGACGTTCGGATTATCTGTGCCACTAACCGCGACGTTCGCCAGGAGATCGCCCGCGGTCGTTTCCGCGAGGACCTCTATTACCGGCTGAACGTCATTAACGTCCATATGCCGCCGTTACGTGAGCGGCGGGAGGACATACCGCCGCTTGTCGGCTACTTTGTCGACAAGTTCAATAAAAAGTTCGGCAAGCAAGTTGCCCAGCTCGATCCAGCCGCCCTGCGCATTCTCGGAGCCTATGCCTACCGCGGCAATGTCCGGGAACTCGAAAACATTATTGAGCATGCCGTGGCACTAGCCGGCGAGTCCTGCGTCTACGCCGAGGATCTGCCGAACGGCGTCTACCTGGGACAGGCGGTCATCGCCCATGAGGGCGCCGGCCTTATCCCTGCCTTCGTCGGCGACGACCTGGCCACCATTGAGCAGAAGGCTATTCTCCATACTCTGCAGCATACCGGCGGCAGCCGCAAAGAAGCGGCCCGCATCCTGAACATCAGCGAGCGCAATCTGCGCTATAAGCTGAAAGAATACGCGTCGTCAGCGGCAGATTTTGCCGCAGCGGCAAAATCTGCCGCTGATAAATGATCCTTTCTGCCGGCCGGCCGGCAAAAAATGCCCCCGCATACTTAAAAAGACCTGACGCCTGATGGCGACAGGTCTTTAATCTTTTAGCCGCCGCATCTTGGCATGTTTCGTGCGATTATTACAGGCACTAAAATCAGGAGGTGCATTATGGGTTTCGAGTACGCAGGCAAACTTTTGACTCTCAAGCTTGATCTGATCACCACGACCGCCCTGGCAGCGGTGCTGCTTATGTTCGGCTACGAGATGCGGCGCCGATTCTCCTTCTTCGAAAGATTCTGCATCCCCGCGCCGGTTATCGGCGGCTTCGCCTTTTCGCTGCTGGCCTTGTTTTTGATGCAAGGGAAGGTTCTTGGCTTCAAGTTGGACACAACCCTCCAGACCCCCTTCATGATCGCCTTCTTCACCACCGTCGGCATCGGCGGCAGCCTGTCTCTTCTCCGTAAAGGCGGCATCGCCCTCATTATTTATCTCGTGTCTTGCTGGTTCATCGCTGTCTTCCAGAACGCTTTCGGCTCCGGCTTGGCCTATCTGCTTGGCATCCACCCCGTACTGGGGGTCATGGCCGGCGCCGTTTCCCTGGAAGGCGGCCACGGCGCCGCCGCGGCCTTTGGGCCCACCGCCGAGCAACTCGGTGTCAAGGGTGCCACTGCAGTCGCCATCGCTTCGGCTACCTACGGCCTTATCGCCGGTGGCCTTACCGGCGGTCCGCTGACCAAATGGCTTATCGACAAGTACAATGTTTCCATCAGCACCAGCAATGAAAGCTACGAAAGCTACCAGGATGCCGTGGGACTGACCAAGGAAAGCGAAAAGGTTACCAGCCGCAACGTCCTCAGCATGATGTGCCTCGTCCTTGTCCTTATGGTCCTGGGAGCCTGGGCATCCGGCAAGATCAAGGAATTCACCGGCTTCGTACTGCCCGGATACGTCGGTGCCATGTTTGTGGCCATCATCTTCCGCAACCTCAACGATGCTGCCTCCGCCGTAAAACTGCGGCTTAACTCCATCGACATCATCGCCGACGTATCCATTGGCATGTTCCTCACTATGGCCATGATGAGCCTGAAAATCTGGGAACTCTACGACCTGGCCCTGCCGCTCATCATTATCCTGGTCCTTCAGACGATATGCCTGGCCTTATTCGCCGTTTTCGTCCTCTTCCGGGCTCTCGGAAAAGACTACGACGCTGCCGTAATGGTCGCTGGTCTCATGGGTCACGGCCTCGGCGCCACCCCCAATGCAGTGGCCAACATGGGCGCTGTCTGCGAACGCTACGGCGTCATGTCTCACAAGGCTTTTCTCGTTGTGCCCCTGTGCGGCGCAGTCCTCATCGACCTCGTCGGCATCCCCAACATCGTCTGGTTTATCAACTATCTGACAAAATAAAATCACCTTAAGTATGGAGGTAATACGCTATGACAAAACTCATCGAATGCGTTCCCAATTTCAGTGAAGGCCGGCGGCCCGAAGTCATCGAGGCTATCGTAGGCGAAGTCCGCAAAGTCGCTGGCGTCAGTCTGCTGGACGTCAAGCCCGACGCCAGCCATAACCGCACCGTCGTCACCTTCGTCGGCTCCCCGGGGGACGTCAAGAAGGCCGCATTCGCCGCCTGCGCCAAGGCCGCCGAGCTCATCGATATGGAAAAACACACCGGCGAACACCCGCGCATCGGCGCCACCGACGTCATCCCCTTCATCCCGGTCAAAGAGGCTACTATGGAGGAATGCGTCGCTCTCGCCGATGAACTCGGCCAGGAGATCGCCGAAAAACTCGCCATCCCTGTCTACATGTACGAAGCCGCCGCCAAGACACCGGCCCGCAAGAACCTGCCCGATATCCGCAAAGGCCAGTATGAAGGCCTCAAAGAGGAGATAGGCAAACCGGAAAGGCGGCCCGACTACGGACCGGCCCGCATGCACCCAACCGCGGGCGCCACCGTCGTCGGCGCCCGTCAGTTCCTCATCGCCTATAACATCAATCTCGGCACCAGCGACGTCGGCATCGCCAAAAAAATCGCCAACTGCATCCGCGAGGCCAAAGGCGGTTACAGGTACGTGCGGGCCATGGGCGTGATGATCGAGGACCGGCAGGTCGCCCAGGTAACCATCAACATGCTGGACTACACCGGTACGCCGCTCTTCCGGGTCTTCGAAACCGTCAAATCCGAAGCCGCCCGTTACGGCGTAAACATCATCGGCAGCGAGATCGTCGGCCTCCTGCCTATGCAGGCCCTGCTGGACACCGCCGAATTTTACCTGCGGCTGGAAGGCTTCAGCCGCAAGCAGGTGCTCGAGGACAATCTGTAAACGGGGTGAAGGTATGCTTGTCGAAAAAACAGTAAACCAGTTCATCAGCGAACTCGCGTCCGATTCCCCGGCCCCCGGCGGCGGCAGCACGGCCGCCCTGGCCGGGACGCTGGCCGGCGCCCTCACCGCCATGGTTTGCAGCCTCACGGTGAAGTCCGCCAAATACGCCGAGGTCCATGGGGCCACGCTGGTCATCCTCGACAAGGCCCGCGGCCTGACGGAAAAGCTCAGCGCCTGCATCGACGAGGACACCCAGGCTTTCAACGCCGTCATGGCCGCCTTCAAGCTGCCCAAGGACAGCGAGGAGCAAAAAGCGGTCCGCACGGCCGCCGTCCAGGAGGCCACCAAAAAAGCTACCCTACTGCCCCTTAAGGTTGCCGAACTTTGCCTTGAGCTTATGGCTCTGGCTGACAAAGCTCTGACTATCGGTAACATCAACGCTGCCAGCGACGCCGCTGTGGCGGGGCTCTTGGCCCATGCCGGCCTCAAAGGGGCGCTTTACAATGTGCGGATTAACCTGCCGGGGATAAAAGATACCGGTTTTGTCGAGGACATAAAAAGGCGCATGGTCGTACTATATGAACAAGCAGACGCCTTAAGCAAGAGGCTGGAGGATAATGCCGACGGGAAAATAACCTGATTGCTTCCAAGCGCCGCTGAGGCAAGTTGATAGCGAAATATGTAGAACCTCATCTATGACCGATGACCCAACTTTCCGTCATAAATAATCAAGGCTTCTCAGGATTTCGGGCTTGTTGACAAACTAGTTTTACGGACCGGAATCAGCAAAAATAGCATTGACAAATCCAGCATTTACGCGGGCTTGCCAATGCTATATTTTTCGGAAAAGCCTTTGTCAACAAGCCTATCTCCCTGAGAAGCTTCTTTTCGTTTGTCGAATTATACTAATCGGTTAATAAATCCGCATTGTTCATTTCGCGAAAAAATCATCATTACTCTATTATAGTTTAGGTTTGGAATTGACCCTCAAAACCGCGAAGATTTCATTCCACTTGGATATTCCACAGACAAAAAAATGCCCCCATTGCTGGGGGACGAAGGGTAGGCCTATAGTTAAAAAACATCATGCTTCAATGGGATTTTCCTCCATCCGGTATTCCTTGACCGTCTGTTTTACTTCGTGGATAATAGCCCGGTCATTTTGCGCTAACCATAAATCCCCGGATGATACCCACTAATTCATCGTAACCGCCCAGGAACTGAAGCATTGTCTGGTTTACTGCACCGTATGTGTCAAATTCCCCAATCGTCATGCCGTCTGGTTGGTAAGCTTTATTGAAATCGGGAATACGCCTAGACAATTGCTTGATGATTTCTGGATCAACAGATTTATCAATGCGGCTTTCCACGGCAATATCGCACGCATTAAATCGTTTAATCCACGCGTGGGGAATAGTCATAGAAATGTCGCCGCCAATGAATTCTGACCAGTGATGATGATTCCGGAAAGCGGCAATCAGCAGTTGCGTTCTATATCCCTTTTCCTTATAAATTTTATAGGCATTTTTCATGACAGCAATCCCGGCCCATTCTAAGCAGATCGGGTCGATTACAATATCATCGCGGGCAACTACTTTCTTCAGCCAGTCATCCAGCCGCCCGAGCATGATCGTACATACGGGATGCATGGTCGATGTATCGAATCCTTCCGCTTGCCGGCGTTTCAAACCTCTTTCCACCGCCTCGGCCACCGCTAGAGCCTGAGGAACTGTGAAACTGACGGTGGCATTGATGCTAACGCCTCGGTAGGTAGCTTCTTCATAGGCTTTGATACTTGCTTTTGTAGTCGGCATTTTGATTTGCATGTTTGGCGCTAATTTATTGAAGCGTAGCGCTTGCTCCAACATTAGCTCGGTATTTCTAAAATATTTGGAATTGGCCTGAATAGAGATTCTGCCCTTTTGTCCCTTAGATGCAGTATAGATGGGCTCCAGTAATTTCGCTCCGGCCACTGCCATTTCTTCGATTATAGTCCATGCTATATCATCCTCGGACGCTGTCGGCATTTCCCGTACAAGTTGCCCAATTCTATCCTGGTATGAACCCAGTTCTTTCTTCAGAACATCCTTAACGATTACCGGATTTGTCGTAGCGCCAACCGCGCCGTATTCTAGTGCATATTTCAGTTCCGGAATCGAGCAAGAATCATTCCAAAAATCGGTGGCAGTAGTACTGGCCATCTCATGCAACGGGCTTTTATATTGCGTTCTGCTCATTATCTCTCGTCCTCTCTAATCTATTGTTCCAGTTTAATTCGCCGGACAATTGGTACATTCCACGATCAAGGAAAAAACCTATCCGCGCAATTCCTTATCCATATAGAACTTCTCTATTTCTGTAACTATTTGGGGGCCGATTGGTGTACCCAGCCTGTTAGCTCCGGCGCCTATGGCCATGATGGCAAGCTCCGCCGCGTTGTATAATCCGAACCCGGAAAACTTTACTCCCATACCCGGCGGGATCGCTTTACGCATTATCCGTACATGTTTGATAAGCGGTCCGCCAAAACGTCCCGTCGATGTCTTGACAAAGTCCGCCCCGGCTTCGGCAGTGCACTCACAAGCGGTGGCAATTTCCCCGTCGTTCAGCATCGACGTCTCCAGTATCGCTTTAACCTCTATCGAGGCATCATGACCTGCCTTAACAACTTCGGCAACATCGGCGGTGTAGCGTCTGTAGTCCTTGTCCTTGAGCAGGCCGATATTGGTAACCATATCGATTGACCCCGGCCGCCCGGCCAGAGTCCTAATTCCTTCCTTGGCCTCATACAGCTTACAAGCGGTCGGCGTCGAGCCGAGGGGAAAACCGATGGCAAGATTCGTCTCGATTCCGGTTCCCGCCAGCTCCTTCGCGACAAGCGCACCCCAATACGGATTTACACTAACAGACTTGAAGCAATACTCCTTCGCCAGCCTGCACACCTCAGAAACATTGCTTGCCGTCGTATCCGAGCCGAGCAATGTTTGATCGATCATCTGCGCCAGCATTTCTTTGGTGTATTTGACACCGTTGATATACATGAACTCCTCCGTAGTTGTTATTCGCCATCTTAAGGTCCCCTGTCTTTACTCCCCGGCACTCAATGAGTCGGCTTCCCACGTGCGGCCCGTTATAATCCTTTGCGGTTAAAGAAATCAACAATCATTTTAACCGCGTCTCCCGGATTGGGAAGCGGGAGCAGTTCGGCCGAGAGCGCCCCCTCATAGTTTATACTGCCAAGCGCTTCCAGTATCGGGTCGAAATCAATATGGCCCTTACCCATCGGCCAGCGATTACTATCGGCAATATGCACGTGCGAGATATGTCTACCGGCTTCGCGGATACTCTCACATATCGACGGTTCTTCGATATTCATGTGAAAAGTATCGACAAGCAGTTTCAGATTAGGGTTGTTCAGCGTGCCGATTACTTCGAGCCCTTGCGCTACCGTATTGACCAGATTCATCTCATACCTGTTGACCGGCTCCAGGGCCAGCACTACCCCTTCGCTCCGGGCCTTTGCCAGACACTTGTCCATCGCCTCCAGGAACCGGCCGTAGGAAACCTCAACATCGACGCCGCCCGGAACCTGCCCACGGATGGAACCGATTATCACCTGGGATTCCAGGCTGCCCGCCAGCTCGATATAGCGGTAAATCCGCTCGACGGCCTGCTCTCTGGCTTCAACCCTTTCGTCTGTAAAACTGATACCTTCCATAAAATAAGGATATCCCGACGCCAGGGCCGCCACCTTGAGGGAATTATCCGCGAGCAGCTTCTTCAATTGGCGTTTTTCCAGACTGAACGGATATTTCAGATTCAGCTCCACCTGCGAAATCCCCAGCCGCGGCAATTGCGGCAAGGTCTCTTCCAGCCGTCCCTTTAGCGGAATCGGCCCGAACTTGGTCTCTTCGGCAACCACAATGCAACCCTTCATGGTATGTGTCCCCCTCGTATAGCGCGGTATGTCCCGGTAGCGGCAAAGCCTATGTCAATAAACCATATACCCGCCGTCTATCGGCAGAATAGTCCCGGTGATGTAGCTCGACGCCGCCGATGCCAGGAACAGGGCCGCCGGGTAGATTTCCGATATCTCCCCGAAACGTTGCATGGGGACCAGTTCCAAAGTTGGCCGGCATATTTCGGTATCGCTCATCCAGGGATTGATCGGCGTCACGATATAGCCCGGCGCCAGGGCATTGACGCGGATGTTGTGCTTGGCCCACTCGACCGCCAATGCCTTGGTGAGCATCACGACGCCGCCCTTGGAGGCGCAGTAGGCGGAAATAGTTCTGTCCTTGTTGACGATCATGCCTGACATCGACGCCAGATTGATGATGTTGCCCCCTTTTTGGGCAATCATCTTTCTGCCCGCATACTTGCAGCACAAAAAAGTACCTTTCAAATTGATATCCAACACGGCGTCCCAGTCTTTTTCATCCAAATCTTCGGCGGGAATCCGGCGATTGACGCCGGCGCTGTTGACAAGCACGTCGATTCGGCCGAAGCGGTCGTACACCTCTTCCGCCATCTTCTCGACCGATTGCTGGTTGGCTACATCCACCTTTACGGCAAGGGAATCGCGGCCCAGTTCTTTTATCGCTTGCGCCTCCTGCCGGGCGTCTTCCAGGTTCAGGTCGACTATGGCGACATCGGCGCCAGCCCGGGCGAAGGCGTTGGCGATTGCCTTGCCGATTCCCGAGGCCCCCCCGGTAACAATTGCCTTTTTGCCTGTTAGCAGATAACCAGCTACTTCTTCCACTACGCAAACCTCCATCCGTTATTAGCGCTAAACCTTCAGCAAATTCGGCAGGAACAGAATTACCGACGGGAAGGCCATCAAAACCAGTATTGTCACCGCCAGTACAATCATATAGGGAAAGGCCGCCTTGGCTACCCGCTCCAACGACAGCCCGGACAAATTCATGGCGATAAATACGTTGACGCCCAGCGGCGGCGAAAGCAGGGCAACCTCATTCGTCATTACCCAGATTATGCCGAAAAAGTAGGGGTCGATCCCGACCTTTGTCGTTATCGGCAGCAATATGGGCGCGAGAATGACGATTGTCGCCAGGGTCTCCATGAACATGCCGAGAAAGAACAGCAGAAAAACAAGCATAAGCAGTACCAGATAAGGATCGGCACTTACCCCGAGCATAAAGGCGGCCAGCTTTTGCGGGATCTGATACATCGTCATGAATCTGCCGAATAACAGCGACACGCCGACGACAATCGTCATGGTGGCCGTAGTCGTATTGGTGAGGGCTATTGAATCCAAAATTTCCTTTAACTTCAATTTTTTAGTAATGAACATGCCCACGAACAGCGAGTAGAATACCGCGATCGCCGACGACTCCACCGGCGTGCACACGCCGGCGTAGATAACCCCCAGGATGATTACCGGGGCCGCCAGCGACCACAGGCTTTTATAGACTTTGACGACTATATCTTTATAGCTGTATCGCTCCAGGCTCCCTTGATAACCCGCGCGGCGCGCCAGTACATACGCCGTCAACATTAAAACGCCGCCGACGATGAAGCCGGGGACAAAGCCGGCCATAAACAAGGTGGAAATCGAGAGATTCGCGATAACCCCGTAAACTATCATCGGGTTACTCGGCGGGATAAGAATCCCCAGCGTGCCGCCGGTCGCCGATATCCCGGCCGCATAATCCGCGGAGTAGCCCCTTTTGATCATCGACGGTATCATCAGGCTTCCCATGGCCGCGACCGTGCCGGGCCCGGAACCTATCATCGAAGCAAAGATCATGCAGCCGACCACGGTAACGATCCCCAGCCCACCTTTTATACGGCCGACGAAGATCGAGGCAACTTCGACAATCTGGGCCGCCATGCCGCCTTTTTCCATTAGACAGCCGGCCAGGACGAAGGCCGGAACGGCCAACAACGGAAACATTTCCGACACCTTGAACAAATCCAGCGGGATTATCCGCAAGGGTATATCGCTTTGAATGAGCACAACCAAAGTAGCCAGACCGAGCGACGTGAAAATTGGCGACCCTAAGGCTAGAAAGACAAAGAGAGCCACCCATATCAGCCACTCAAGCGGTATGGGAGCTAGCATCGACATCTGCTTCAGCCTCCTTCCAGCCACGCCTGTACAGCTTGAACCAATACTCGAATATCCTGAGAGTCTGTAGGAAAAAAGCCAACGGGATAACCGCAAAAACATACCGCATATCCCACGATAGCGCCGGCGATATAAGCGGCTTGCTTTCCATCGACAAAACCAGATCGTAGCCCTGGTAAACGACAACCAGATTGAACATCACCCACAGAAGATCCGTGAACGCCAACAGCGTCATCCGGGCTTTTAGCGGCAAAAAACCGGTGTGGGCGGTCACCCTGATATGGATTCCCTTCTGGGCCCCAATGCTGGCGGCCAAATATACCATGGCCAGGAACGCGAACCGCGTTATTTCTTCGGACCAGGCGAAGGACACGCCGAACATGTAGCGGGCAATCACCTGAGAAATCAGCATGACCATAATAAAGGTCAGCAGCAACCCGCAAACAATCTGTTCGAAATTGGTTAGCAACAATTTGTAATTCTTTGCCATATATTGCGTATCTCCCCCCGTATGATTACGGTAGGTCAGGCTGGCAGGCGCTGCCGGCGCAAGCCAGCCTGAACCTGGCATCTACCTACTTTTTAAGGCTTGCTGCGGTTCAGAACCTTCAGGAAGCTTTCCAAAATCGAGGGGTCGCCGATTTTGCTGTAGAATTGGGGCCAGACCGTCATCGCCTTTTCTTTCCAAACCGCTTCGTCCTTAGGCGTCCCGGACAAAATCAGCCCTTTTTCCTGCAGCTTGGCCTTGGCTTCCGTTTCTTGTTTGACCGCTAAATCGTTGCAGTATTTTTCGGTTTCGAGCCCGGCCTTGATAATAACCTCCTGAAGATCTTTCGGCAGACCCTGGAACCATTTTTCATTCACGACAACCGGCCCGATCCAAAGCTTGTAATGGATTTCGGTCACGTACTTCTGCACTTCGAACCATTTGTTCGTATATAAGCTGACATACGGATTCTCTTGTCCGTCGACCACCTTTTGCTGAAGGGCGCTGAACAGCTCGCTTACGCCGATCGGCACAGGCTCGCAGCCCCAGGACTTAAACGCGGCGATTTGCAGGGGATTTTCCGGCACCCGGATCTTCAGCCCCTGTAAGTCGGCTACTTTTTCCACGGGCTTCTTGCTGTTGCTGATGACCCTGAACCCCTGTTGCGTCCAGGAGATCGCTCTTACCTGCGCTTCGGCCATCAGCCGTTCGTTAATCTTGTCGCGGCAACTACTGATTACCTTGTTGAAATCGTCCAGGCTCGTGAACATGTACGGCAAATCAAACGCCCCGAGGGAAGCGCTGAAAACCGAGGCGTTGTTTACGGCAACCACGGTGGCCTGCAGGATGTTATTCTGGGCATCCTGGAAAGCCCGTTGTTCTCCGCCCATCTGGCCGCCGGGGAAAATCTGCACTTCGATCCTGCCGTTGCTGCCCTTTTCCACCAGTTCCTTGAACTTCTCGGCATAAGCATGGTACGGATCTTGTGGCGATGGCGTATTGGTATGGGCAAACTTCATAACGATTTTCTTGGCTTCCGGTTGCGCGGCCTGCTTGTTTGAACTGCCACAACCGGCAATACTGGCCACCAACAGAACAGCTAAACAGTATATCCCTAATCTCTTCAACACTCTTCCCATCCCTCCAAATCATTTTTGAAAATCAGGCTACCTTTTATTTGCTACCGGTCTTCTTATCCTATATTACCCCTCCCCGCAGAAGGACATCTTCCCAAGGCGTCAGTCCCTCCATACCGCTTATTGAATATCGGTTGTTTCAGTATAAAAGCCTAATACCGTTGCGTTTTACAGTACTAGGCTTTCAAGAAGCTCAGGGTTAAATTAAGTTGTCTACTATGCAGGAGTGTGAATGCCTTAGGCCCTAATTGGGATAAAACAGGATCTTCATTGCATCTTTTCCGTTAACGATGGAACTATATGCTTGGTCATGTGCTTCCAGCGGCAACTTATGACTGATTAGCAGCGGTAGCGAATCCATCCTCGGCAGCATGGCGACCGCGGCTTTAAAGTCGTTCGGCGTATAGACCATCGTACCAATGATATTAAGTTCGCGAAGATTGACGGCTCCCAGGTCTGCCGGTACATATTCCCGGTGAACGCCTACCATAACCGCTGTCCCGCCGGGTCGCAAATAGGCGGTCATTTTGAGCGATGTAATTGGGGCCGCAGCAGCCTCGAAGACGATATCCACCCCATTGCCGCCGGTTATTTCGTCAACTTTTCGTTTCAAATCACCTTCGGAATCATCATAAACCTGAAAGCCCATTTTGCGCGCGACATCCAGTCTATACTGGTTTTTCTCACTCACGAGAATGGAACCGGCACCAGCGGCCTTCGCTACCGAGGCTACAATCAAACCAATCGGCCCTGCTCCCAGAACTAAGGCTTTATCACCGACCTGTAACTGGGAGCGTTTGACGGCATGAAAGCCAACGGAAAAAGGTTCGGCTAAGGCAGCGACATCGGCAGGCATACCAGCGGGAATTTTGACAACATGATCGGTCGCTACTTTGACATACTCGGCAAATCCACCGTCAGTATCAATGCCGTATAGACCGAATTTCGGACAAATGTTGCTCCGGCCTGTCGTGCATGATAGACATTTGCCACACGTAATAAGAGGGTTTATTGTTACCAGATCGCCGACTCGCAAACTATTGTTCTTTCCATCGCCAATCTCGGCAATCTCACCGGCAAATTCATGGCCGGGAACAATAGGATATTTCACGCGGGCTGTTTTGCCATGAAACATATGTATATCGCTTCCGCAAATTCCCGCGTAATGGACTTTTATCAGTACTTCATTACTTGCAATCCGCGGAATTTCTGCTTCAATAACCTCGAATTGAGTAGGCTTAAGCAGTCGCAATGCTCTCATAGTGGCAACCTTCTCCTCCCATATATTGGCAAAGCTCTCTATGATAAACCAATAGTACTTTTTGCCCCCCTGTTTATATACAGTGTATACTGACTCATCCCTAAATACTTTTAAGATCAGTTATGCTAGTCCATCTAAGGCAGCCATGATAAGCCAAACTACGCTATAGGATTATTTCTGCTATCTATACGGTACCCGGGCTCTTTCGATGACACAATCTTACACCGGTAATTCGTGGGGTGATAAATAATAACCGCCACTTCGAGTATTCGTTTCGAATTATCGTATGAAATCCGATCGGCTCTAAGCAACGGCGTTCCTTCGTTAATCTCTAACTCCCTTGCCACTTCCGGAGAAGCGCTAATCGCTTTTAACTCTTGTTCTCTAATCGTAATTTGCGAATCGAAATGATGTCGTATAAGCTCGTAAAGACCTTGGGAGGACAGTTCAAACCTTGCCAGGCTGCTCCCAAACTGAATATCCCAGAAACTATCGGACAGTTCTACAGGAAGATTGTCTATGTAATTGACTCTTTTTATAAGATATACTCTGGAATTCTTGAAAGCCTTTAGATTCGGATAGTTCTCGATCATCTCGCTCGATAGAAGTACTTCTCCCGAATAAAGCAATTTGGCAGTAGGTTTCCTCCCTCTCCGTCTGACCTCCTCAAAGAAACCTACTGCTTTTCCAAGATCAACCAAGTCTTTTTTTACAAAAGTGCCTATACCATGCCGTCTTTCAATCCAACCCTCATTGACCAATTCCAAAACTACTCTTCGAATCGTAATACTACTAACCCCATATGTCTCCATTAGTTCTCTGTCGGTAGGAAAGGCATCCCCTATTGCCCACATATTTTGCGCTAATTTTTCTTTCAGATCCCTCAAAATCTGCCGGTATAAAGGCTCAGCCTGATTTACGCTCATAGTTCACTCCCAAAATCATTATTTATCTTGCTATTTCGTATTTATCCTGATTGGTGCTACAAAAAATAGTCCGACTTCGTTATTCTATCCCGGAGGGTCATCCCAAGTTCATGTTCTATGCTACTAAAGAACAATGTGCCTCACAAACAGTCTTTCAAAAACATACCCGCGTTGCAATATGCCTACCATCCTGATTTCGATTGTCAGCCTGAATTATCTGTCCAAGAACTTGACAATCAGTTCCCTTAATAAGATTTAAAGTATTACAGCGGGGACATTTTATCTGGGCTTCACCATTTACCCGTGCCAACAGCCTGTTACAAACCCCACAACGAAAATCAATTAACTCCATTTTGCCCCACCTCAGTTAATACTTCCTTCGACGATTAAAATAGCAAAAGGGGGCGCCTGCAAATCCCTCGGGCAGTTGCCCGGCCGCCAAACAGGACTTGCAGGAGATTGGCAGATCACTTGTAAAGCAGAACGGGAAACTCTTTCCCATGTCGACCAGACTATATATCCCCGTGCTGCCTATTGTAAAATAATGGGGAAACAAAAGCCTATTACTTTATTGTCAGCAATAGGCTTTCAAGAAGCTCTAATTTCTTAAATGGAGGTATAGCTCCTGTTCGGGCATAATAGACTCATAGCTTTCTAAATGCCGGAGGAACAGGGGTTTGTCGGTAAGTATTGAGCACCCGAGTACCTTTATCGAGACTTTGTTAAAATGCTTTCTGATGACGCAACATGCACTGATTATTTGAAAAAGATACGGTGGCCGGATGGCTTTGTCTGCCTTGCCTGCAATACTTTTCGGCTTTATTAGGAACAAAGTCGAGGCAGGCTTATGTGTACGAAGAAGCCTAAAGGCTCTGGGCGGGTGCGAATGCGTAAACTTAACCCTCTGTTTTTCTCTTAGCATGAAGATTAGTCTATATACAGTGTATACTCTCTATTTTTTTTAGTCAAGGTCCTTTAGTATAAATATTCTAATATTTACAAAACTGGCTGTGTTTACATCTGTCAACGGCGGCGATTAAATGTAGGAAAGGAGGTGCGGACGTTTTCTTGGACTGATTATGCAACCAAATCTACACTCCGCCAAACACGGCCTTATCTCTTTCATACGCCGCCGCCAGGCTGTACCTGATGGAGTCGATATTGGCCTGGATTGTGCCGGAAGCCGAGTCCAAGTCGCCTTGGTAAGACCGTCCGTCAGCCGCGGCACCCGGTCGACTTACCTGTTTTTTTATGATGCTGCATGACCTGACGATAGACCTTGATCATGCCGCCGCTCAGGTTAGCACTGCCGCCAAGGTAGATGCGCTCCACGATTCCTTGAGCCTGTCCTTGTACTCCATGGCCCGACCTCAAATACACCTGACCCTTGATCGTAAGCCGTAATAACCAAGCAATCCGTCGGCGAATACCATGTGAGTCATCACAGCTTATACTGGAACTTCCGGTTGTCCTTCGCTAGCTGGGCGGGAATCGAGTCGGTTTATATCGGAAAGGTCAAGTTTAACGGTGAATTTTTCGACGGCCAACACGAAGCCATCATTGACAAGGAGACATTTGAGACTGTGCAAAATCTGTTAACAGAGAGGTCCACGAAGCGGCGGCAGGAGCGGCGAAAGGGCCGCTAAGGCGGAATCGGAGCGTCGTTTTGTCAGGCGGCGCAAAATTGGTTTATATAAAGGCCCTACTAGCCAAGCGGCTGTAGGGCCTTTCGTAGCCAAATATAATATTGCCATTCCGGCTACAAGCTAGCTAAAGATAATTGTCCGTAGATTGTAAGTTTATTCACCGTTAATGATTTTACCATCTTTAAGCACCGTTTTAGCCTTTTCCTGGTCTTCATCCGCGACGAGAATTACCGGGCCGGTACACCCCATGCCGGTTTCGGCATAGATGTTATTGCGCCACAATAGCTGCTGGGCGTTTTCAATATCGAGAACATCGATGCCCGCTATCTGCTGGCTGACGACCTTTTTGGCGGGAGCGTCTGCCAGATTCGTCGCAACTGTTTTGGGGCTTTTGCCCATATCGGCAAGTCCCGCTTTGGCAGCCGAGCTCATTTCTTCCCGCGCAACTTCCGTAAGCTTGCCTTTTACCATGGCGGCCGCGTATTCGATCGCGCCGGCAATAACCGGCGCTCCCGACGCCCGGGAGATAATGTGGATCAGGTTCCCGAAATTTTCGCCGATCCCCGGTCCGTAGCCGTACCCCAAGGCCTCGTAGCTGCCGCCGGAAGAATAAGCCGCCAGCATTTTCACGAGAATATTGCCGGTAAGGCTGTCGCAAACCAGCACTTGCGGCGTGCCGGCCAAGACGTCGTTGCCGCGCATAACTATGCCGCCGTCCGCACGGTGTGAAGCGGCGAAGGCGATATTATAGCCGCGTTCTTTCATATCCTTTAAAGCGCGCTCGACCTGCCGGGCGCCGTCGACATTGAGGATTCCTACCGTAGGATTGGCTATCCCATAGGCTTTCGCGGCAGCAATGCCGTAAACGGCGTTGCGGACCATGCCTTCCACCCGGTCCGTCGATGATGTACCGGTTGTACAGGCGATAAACATCGCGGCCCCGCGGGCAGGGGTAACGGCTAAACCGACTGTTGAGGTGCCGATGGGAAAATTGTAGTGCATGGTGACAACCGCGTCCAAATCCCCCGACGCCAGCAGCCGATCGACGACCCTGTGCCCTTCCTCCTCGTCCGCTACTGCGATTTTTGCTAAATCCGTGGCAATATCGGCCGGCCCGATAACGGTGACCTTCGCGTCGGGCAGCCGGCGCTGGGCAGCTTCGGCCCCGGCCAGGACTTCACCGGGGCCGTGCTCGCTGCCGAGCAGGGTTAAACCGATTCTGGCCTTGACCGCAGCTTTTCCGGTGGCGATAATATCGGCGGCTTCGTTTAAAACTTCGGCAATCATTTGTTTCGCTTGCTGCACTACGGTCACCCCCTTTTAAGGTTTTGGGCCATGTCCCGCAAAGCCTCGGCGATAAGTTGCCGGACCGCGTCCCTGCTGATCCCGGTTTCTGCCGGCTTAAGACCGGGGTTCTTATCAATGACAAGCGACAGGCCGTCGAACAGGTTCGTCATCCTCCCGAGGAACAGGCTGCCTTTGCCGATAAGCATGCAGGTCTTGGCCCGGCCGGCAAGGATCTGGTCGCGGAAGTATCCCAGCGCCGGCACTCCGGACGGTATATGGCCCTGTGTCGGGGCGAAGCCTATTAAGCCATGCTTTTCGACAAACTGGAGGATTTCGCCTCTGGCAATTTCGCCGGCCATTACGGCCAGGGCGGCGATCATTTTGTAATTGGCCTCAGGCACGTTACCGGCTCCGGCAGGTTCGGTAATCTCCGGATTCTGCATTTCGGCCGAGAAGTGGTCGATGTCGCCCAATTTCAGGTTAAGCTTGGCTGCCGGCTCGGCCACCAGCGCCGTCATTACCTGTTGCGGCGAAGATCCTGTGCCGATATTGTGCTTGCCGACCACGTCGAGGCGAATCACGGGATTGAAGCCGTCATCCGCGGCGATGAGCAGCGCAAAAGTTCCCAGCATATCTTCCAGGACCGGCAGGTTTTTGTTCACATGGTCTTTGCCGTTCATGCCCAGCTTGGCGGCCGAGCCGCCGCCGACAACGGCGACATTCTTAAATACCCCGGACTTTACCAGGGATGCGGCCTGTAATATGGCATGGACAGGACCGGCGCAGAAACCGCGGACATCGCTGCCGCTCGCGTTGACCAGCCCGGCCAGTTCGCCGATCGCCTTGGCGAAGTTGCCGCCGCCGCGCTGGTTCATGTCGCCGCAAGCTTCTTCCGAACACTCAATGATATAGTCGATATCGGCCGGTTTTGCGCCAGCCGTTGTTAGCAGATAGAAAAGCGGCAAAAGCGAGGATGCTTTCGTCACCAGATTTTCGAGCATGACATGGGCGGATAAGTTTTCGTCTATTTCATGAGCCGAGCGCACACAGCCCACCAGTCGCCCGGCTATAAAGAGTCCCTCTGCGCCCTGATCATCCACCAGTTTTTGGATCTGGGCCAGTTCCTTGCCGTCGGATAAGCGCTTAATCAGTTCATTGCCAAGATAGCGGTGCCTGGCCAGCTTTGCCTTGACCGCAGCCGAAAACTCAGCCTCGAGCCGGACGAGGTCGAAAGAATCGGCTATTTTAATAAGGCCGTAAAATTCGTCCTCCGGCATGATCTCGCCATAGGGGCCAAACCGGTCGGCCTTGGCAACCGGAGAGGAGTACCAGGGGCGGGGGATGGACCTTAGTTCGTCCATGCCGATGTTGCCGATATAAACCTGATTGGGGGCATACGCCAGCGCCGTTTCGTAGCTACGCAAGTGATTGGCCAATTTGGCGAGATATTCGGATTGGGGGTTCTTTTTGCGTTCGCTGGTCTGGGTGGTGCCGTTATGGTAAAGGATATTCGGGGCGTGAATCAACGAATAGCCTACCCCTTTGACAACAGGCATGATATGACGACCTCCGTTGCTCCAACAAGATAATCACCCACCGTCGCCGATAGCATCGACGACGGTGGCCATGACCGATACTTACTTCCTTATTTGCTTCCTTCCTGGCGCATTTTCGCTACTTCGGCGACGAGATTGTCTACATCCAAAACCATCTCCATCATCGCCACCTGTTCCTCGTATACCTTGGGGTCAAATTCAGCCTTAATCTCCGGTTCCACGACATGATACACTTTGAGTCCCAACGAGACTCCTGCCAGCGGACCTGCGAAGGTCGGATCACCTACTGTGACCGTTTCGGCGGCAATCGAGGCGCTTTCAGGCTCGGCACCGCCGAGCAGCATCACGATATTTTCGCCGCCGTATTGTTCGGTCAATTCTTTGATCCGGGCCTGGTTCTGCAGATCCACCGTGCCTGCCGCCGTTCAGACAAAGCATTCGGTCGTGACGAAGACGACATCGGCGCCGGCGCTATTGGCGCATTCGGCGATAGCTGGCCCGGGAATACCGTCCCGGTCGCCCATGATGATGACTTTTTTCCCTGCTAAAATAGACACGTTA
The DNA here is from genome assembly GCA_029975165.1 of Selenomonadales bacterium. Lineage (GTDB taxonomy): Bacteria > Bacillota > Negativicutes > Sporomusales > UBA7701 > Anaeroselena. The sequence continues at coordinate 62,019 of JARKPR010000035.1, read as the reverse complement.
TCCACCTCCAATTCTCCGTAGCGTCGGCTATACTAATTAAGCCCTAGCATCGCTTTAATCTTCGCCTCTATTTCCTCCGGCCCGAACTCGCCTTGCAATTGGTCGGCCAGCTCACCATTCTTGTAGAACAAGAAGGTGGGAAGGCTCAGCACCTTTTGCTGGATCGCCAAGCGGCGATTTTCCGCAGTGTTGACCTTACAGAATTTCATCTTCCCGGCATAGCGGGCGGCAATCTCCTCGACGGCTGGCATGAGACCCATGCAGGGAACGCATTTGGGGCCCCAAAAGTCGACCAAAACAGGGAGATTGGCTTCTTTTACCTCCTGGTCAAAATTATCTTTGTTTACTTCGATTAATCCGGCCATCAGTCTCACCTCCTTTCGCTGCTTACACGGAATGCAGTTGGTCTTCTAGGTATTTCTCGGCATGAACGGCGGCGACGGCGCCGTCGGCAGCGGCGGTAATTACCTGCCGCAGCGGTTTTTTTCTGATGTCGCCGACTGCATACACGCCAGGCAAATTCGTTCTCATATTCTCGTCGGTGAGAATATACCCCTGGCCATCGGTCTCGACAAAGCCGCCGAGCCAGTCGGTGTTCGGCTCGGTGCCGACATAGATGAAAACCCCGTCGATAGGCACGGTGCGCTTACCGCCACTCACGACATCTTTGAGGACGACTTTTTCCACCATGTCTCCGCCCTCGATCTCCTCGACCACGGTATTCCAAACGATTTCCAGCTTGGGATTGTCCTTGGCCCTCTCCTGGGCTATCTTCGCCGCCCGCAGGCTGTCGCGCCGGTGGACAAGCGTTACTTTATCCGCAAACTTGGTAAGATACAGCGCCTCTTCCACGGCGGCGTCGCCGCCGCCCACCACCATGACCTGCGCTTCTTCGTAAAACGCCGCATCGCAGGTGGCGCAGTAGGAAACGCCACGCGACCTGAACTTCAGTTCTCCCGGACAGCCGAGCAGCTTCGGGGCTGCGCCGGAAGCGATTATAACGACCGGGGCCCGGAAGTCCCCTTTATTGGTCTTTACGATGCGCCGGGCTCCGTCGATGACCAGGCCTTGCACCTTGGCGGCCAGCAGCTCGGCGCCGAAATGCTTCGCCTGCTCGGCCATCATCGCCGCCAATTCGGGACCCGTAATCCCTTTAGGGAATCCGGGATAGTTCTCTATCTCTTCGGTGGTCGCCGCCTGCCCGCCGGCGGCCAGTTTCTCGATTATCAGCGTCTTTCTCTTGCTGCGGGCGCCGTAAATCGCCGCGGTCAAGCCGGCCGGGCCGGCGCCGACAACTATAATGTCGTATTCCTGCATACCATTCTCCTCTCAGAGGGGCCCTGCTCCTTTGTTGCGGGCAGGTTTGCTAATATCCGTTGCCCCTATGATTATTGGCCGTGTATTTTGCCCTGATCAGTTTCATGAGCTGAGAAAATTCGTCCTCGTCAAAAGCTGGTTCAAATCCCTTCAAATACTGTTGATAGGCATCTTTCGGGATTTGGTTCTTGACTTCGGCCTCCATGACGTGATAAACGGGGAGCCCCAACTGGACTCCGGTCAACGGACCTGCAAACGAAGGATCGCCGGCAATCATCGTTTCGGCGTGCAATTCCGCGCATTCGGTATTCGGGCAACCGAGTATGACGATCAGCTCGTTTGTCCCGTGCTTACGGATTACCTTCAGAATTGCCCACTGATCCTCCAGGTCCATCGCCCCCCAGGCCGTTCAGACAAAGAACTGGGTTGTCTGGAAAACCACCTCTCCGCCCGCCGCCTGCACGCACGGGGCGATGGCTCCCGAGGGTATACCGTCGCTTTCGCCAAGTACGATGACCTTCTTGTTCTTAAAATCCACCTTTATCCCCCTCAGTGCGATTATTTCTGCGTACGGTAACCAAAACCAAAAAACGCTCTGCTCTGACCAGTCCGGCGATTGCCATTCACATGAGAGAATACATGCATACTCCATGCCAAAACAGCAATGCCCATGTCTAGAGGCATGGGCCAATAGCAGAACCCTTACCAACGCTGCATTTTGCCGGCACCGATGTATCTCCGCAAACGCCTCGCAAGCAACTTTCTTCATCTCCCTTGCGATACACGTCTCGTTTTCGAGACATAATTCGTGTCCGCCGCCCGTTGGCCTTCACTCATCCGCCACGGCGGATAAAAGCTTTCGCCATTCGTCCAGCGGCGGAGTACCGACGATCTTGTGCCGGCCGTTGACAATAAATGTCGGTACATTATAAATCGCCAGCGATGCCGCCAATTGCTGGGCGGCCTGCAGCCGGCCGGCGTAGCGGAATTCTTCCAGCGCTGTCGCCAGCTCGCGTATATCGAGCCCGATATCTTTGGCAACCTGCAAAATTACCACCGGTTGGCTGATATTCTCGCCAAGCGCAAAATACCGCTTGAAAATTTCCCCGTGGAACGGCGCGAAGAGGCCGTTGTCCCTGGCGAATTCGCCCGCTTCCAGCGCGATGCGGGAATTGGCCAGTATCGGCCGGTCGACGAATGTCAGCCCATACGGCGCTCCCAACCGGCGTAAGCCTTCATATGTCGCCTGCATATCCCGTCCCGGATAGCGCTCGCGCAACAGCATCCCCTGCCGCGGAGTCTCAGGGTGAATCTCCAGACCGATCCACTCGTCCGTAATCGCGTATTCTTTTTTCAGTTCATCGACAATACCTTTGCCGATATAGCAATATGGTCAGACATAGTCGGAAAAAACGCTTATCCGCACAAGCATCGCCGTTTCCTCGCGCCCGCTTCGTAAGTATATATTAATTATATTGGAAAATATCCCGTCATGGTAGCGTGCCGAACATACCGGAGCCTCCGGGAGAGCATGCGCTCCCCGGAGGCCGGACAAACTCGCGTTCTTTATACTGTACCGACAACTTACGGTATCAGGCCGAAATGTTGCCAGTAAGGCACGCTGACCCATAGGCCGATAATCGATATAACCATATAGGCCATAGACATCCTGACCGTTTTGCTGTACGGCACGGTATCCTCGCCGCCGATGACCGAAAACGCGACGAGGAAGTTGCCGTTCTGATAATAAAGGTTCCAGATGCAGCACGAGACATAGGATATCATGCCTACGACCCACGGGTTTATCCCGGCCTGCTGCGCGATCGGTATCAGAACGACGGTAAAGAGCGTGATGCCGGCGGCCAGGTCGATGACGAACCGGGCCAGATAAATAAGAATGGCCAATACCGCCACGAATAAGTATGGCTGGGAAACGATCTGGCCGAGATAGGGGCTCAGGACGCTGCCGATCCACTTGTCCAGATGGACGCCGTGCATGACGGGCCCGATGTTCAGCAGCCCGCCGAGCATTACCAGCAGGCCCCATCCCAGATCGTTCTGGAACTCGGTCCGCCCGAAAACCTTGCATATTATCAGGGCGGACATCGCCACCAGCGCAACCAGCGTGGAAGAAATGTGGTGGAACGATTCGGTGATCCAGAAGCAGAGCGATATCAGCAGGATTATGAGGGTAATTTTCTCGTCCCGGCTTATGGGGCCGAGGGCCGCAATCTTCGCGGTGATAAAGTCCTTATTGACCGTTTTTTCTTCTTCCGGTTTGTATAGCATGACAGCGGCGAAATAAGAACCGATCAGCAGAACTATGCCGTAGGGAATCATCATGAGGGTCCAGTTGAGCCAGGTGAACTGGGCCTGCGTGGCGGCCGGCAGAGCGCCGAGCATCATGTAGCTCAAAAACGATGCGCTCAGAAACAGCGTGCCGTTTACGGAGAACCCCATGTACATGGACATGAACAGCCCGGCCAGCCCGTTGCTCTGCCTTTTGAAGCCGAGATACTCGGCAATACCGACGCTTATCGGCCCGGCAATCGCGATCTTTACCGTAGTGCTGGGCATCAAGGGCGCAATCACCGTGCCGACCGTCAGCATGGAAAGCACCTGCCCCCTGAAAGTGGGCGGGAAGAGCTGCATTGCCAACAGAGCCGTGCGGCCGAGCAGGCCGCTCTTCTTCACGGCGATGCCGATGCCCATCACCCCGACCACCAGCCACCAGGTCGTACCCTGGAACGAAGCGAACGCCGTACCGAAAGGTACTACTTTAAAGCCTGCCCACAGTACGCACATCAGAAGTGCGATCAAATACTCCGGCATCACCTTGAACGAGAAATAGCTAAGGCCCCAGACCAAAATGGCGACAGCTTGCATGGCTTGGGGCGTAAGTCCGGCGGGCGGCGGTATGACGGCGATCAGCACGCCCAGAATTATCCCGACAACGGCGCCGATCACACCCTGCAAATTTTTCTTCTTGGGGGTAGGTGCCAAGTCTTTCTTGACAACTTCAGCCATCGTCCTATTCATCTCCCGCAATTCATTTTGCCGTAACTCCTATTGCTGACAGGATGTTATTTTGTCAGATACCCCAGGGCGTCGCGCAGCATCATGACCCTTTCCTCTTTTTCCTCATCCACCGGCAAACTGGGTGCCCCGAAAGGATATTTGATGCTGGCCGACGGCGAAATACGCGGCGTCCCGACCGAATTGGCAACAGGGGTCATATTGCAAACCTGAACTGTGGGAATGCCCGCTTTTTCAAGCTCTTTTGAAATCACTGCACCGCAGCGAGTGCTGGAGCCTCAGGTCGAGGTCAGGATGGCGGCGTCGATATTGTGGTCCTTGATATATTCCGCCATCGCCTGCGCCGTCTTTTTGCTGTTGGCGATCGTGGTTATCAGGCCGGTCGTGGCCAGGTAATACTCGTGCATCTTGCCGACGACCTTGTCCTTAACCAGCTCCCGCATCGCGTCCACGGGCACCAGGCGGTTGGGATCGGCCAGGACGAAGCTGGGGTCATAGCCGTTATGGCAGACGATATAGTCCCCTTTCTTGAGCTCATCCTTACCCTCGATGGAGTACGAGCGGAATGTATCGGCATTTTGCGACGGCATTCTGTCGGGATTGCCTGCCGGGTACAAACCGCCGTCAGTCACCAATACCACCGTTGCGTTGGCCAGATCCTTGATGGCCGGCGTAGCTGGCACCGCTTCATGCGAAGGGATCGGCACCTCGGTCTTGAACGGGCGGCCGTGATATTTGTCCAGCAGCATATCGACGATGCGCTCGGCCGAGCTTTTCGGCGATTTCACGTTCCTGGCCAGCCCGCGCGTTATATAGCCTTCGTCCTCCGGGCTGCCGATAAATTCGCCGGCCAACAGCTTCAAGCCCAGCGCGACTATTCTCTTGGTGTCGTCGGCCATGGTCCTGGCGTTGGTGCCAGTCTTGATGATATATAGCTCTTTCTTGAAAATGTCCGCCCCGGGATTTTCCTCATTTTGCGCCGTCACCGCGGGTATACCCAGCCGTTTCTGGACCGCAGCGCACACCGAGCCACAGGCAACGCCGTAGCGGCCGGCGCCGTAGGCCGGACCGGCGAACACCAGGTCGGGCTTATACTTTTCGATGATATCTACTACTTCCTTCGTGACTTCTTCCAAACGTTCGGCGATGTGGTTGTCGCCGCAGATTACGGTGGCCACGATTTCCGCCCGGTCGCCCAGAGCGGCTGCCAGGCCTTTGCCCGGGCCGACCATTTCTTCTTTGACCACAATACCCATACTCGCCGCATCTTCGCCGCCATACTGGCCGAAGAATTGGTTGATATAATGGACTATCCTGATCTTTTTCGCCACGCCTCTGCTCCTCCTTTGCTCTCGATTACCTGGTAGTTAATACTTCATCGAAGTGTACAGCAGGCCGCCCAACTGGCTCATCCCGCCCCTGATGCTCTTGATCCTGTGCCGGAACGCCTCGTGCGGGTCGCAAAAAGCCGTCGACCCGGGGTTGGCGATCTTGATGCCGCCGATAGCTTTTTCCATGGGAGGGAAGATCATAAACTCCAGGCAGCCGGCGGCTACCATGGCATCGGCATTTTTGGTCGTAAAAAGCACCGTCTCATCCGTAGCATTGCTCGGCGACAGGAATTCGGAAATGAGGATGGCCGTCTTTACGCCCAGCCCCTCGCAATCGTCGCAGATGAGGGCGATATCGACCTGGGGATGCCCGCCCCCCTCTTTCGTGATGATGACGGCATCGGCTTTCAAGGTGTACTTGACCAATCCCGTGGCCAGCATCGCGTTCCTGTTCTTGTCGGTGACGACGTGGGGCGTATTGGACACCACGACGCCGACAAAATTGACATCCTTGCCGTGCCGCCGGTAAAGCTCGAGAATCATCGGGTGATTCTGATAAACGAATGTCGGATCGGCGTTGGAAATCTGGCCATAGTCCCGATTTACCAGCGCGCCGTCCAGAATCTCGTTCGGATGGACCACGACCGGCAGCATCGACAAGCCGCTGTCGCCGTACAGCAGAGTGTCGGTATACGGCGCATGGTTGAATATCTGGAAGATATAGGCCACTCTGGGCAAGCCCTCCAGACCCTCCCGCTCCAACGCGAACTCCTCGACCGCATCGGGCGTATGGTCTTTGGCCGCCTTGGCCAGATAAGCAGCCGCTTTAAGCGACGCCGCCTTCAAAGCCTCCAGGTAATCGTTCAGTTCGACGCCTGCGGCCGGTGTCGGGTCGATGCAAATATTGATCGTTTCGGAAAAAGGCGTGTGTTCCGCTCCAGGGCCCGACATATCGAGGAAGCAGCCCAAAGAAAGGAACCGCTCGCACACTTCCGCGACGGCGACGCCGCGCAACGCTATGGTTTTTCCGTTTCCGGCCCGGCGCATTTCGCCCTGGGCGCCCGGAAACGTAGCCTTTTCATCCTCCAGGCGAAGGGTCGGCTGCACGATGTCTCCCGGATTCATAATCCGGCAACTTTCCCCGGGAATCGCCAAGCCGATAGTAATGTCGGCGAACCGTTTATCGGCGACCGTCTCGATTAATTCGTCTCTGTTGATATGCAGCGAATGTCCGTCAAGATAAGTTTTAGCGTCAAAAACCACGTTCTCGATGTCATAGTAGAGCTTCTGCAAACGCATGCCGAACTTTTCCCCCTTTCACTTTATCGCGATCATGAATGGTTTTTGCCATCCCCCCCTTGCGCTTGCTGGCAGCGATGCCTTCCGGATAAGCATACACATTGAGCATGATAAACCTTAAAGCAAGTTTCATGCCGAAATAAAAAAGCCCATGTCCGTGCACATGAGCCGATCGCAGAACGTTACTCTCTTCTCATTTTGTAGACGTCGTATGAGAAAATCGTCACAAACATCAGCTAATTCAAGACTTGCTTCAGCTGTTCTCAACTACGATACATTTCTCGGTTTTAATACAGCAAGCGTACTGATTATTCTGCCTTTTTCCGGTTTTCCGTCTAAACCGGCGTACCGTCAAAACAATTTAATTTACGATACAATGCCGCTCTTGAAATACCGAGGATCTTGGCGGCCTGGATCTTATTGCCGCCGGCATTTTTCAAGGCCAGGGTCACGGCTTCCTTTTCGCATTCCAGCAAGTAACTTTCCAGCGTGCCCGAAGCCTTATAACGCACTATTTGCGGCGAAGCGAAGCGGGCTGGAAGGTGATGCAGCTCGATGATTTCGTTGTCGACAATGTTGAAAACCGCTTCAATGGCATTGTTAAGTTCCCTGACGTTACCGGGCCAATCATAATTGACCAGGGCCGCGTATACATCCGGCGATATGCCGGTAACCTTTTTCTGGAATTCCTGCGAGTATTTGCGGATCAGTGACAGAACCAACGGTTTAATGTCTTCGCGCCTTTCCCGGAGCGGGGGTATGGCTAATTTGACGACATTGAGCCGGTAGTACAAATCCTCCCGGAATTGCTTACGCTTGACAAGGGACCATAAATCCTGATTAGTGGCGCAGATAATGCGGACATCGACCTTCCTGGTTTTCTCGTCTCCCAGGCGTTGAATCTCTTGCTCCTGCAATACGCGGAGAAACTTGGCCTGCATCGATAAGGGCATTTCCCCCACTTCGTCCAGAAACAGCGTCCCGTTGTGCGCCAGTTCGAAGCGCCCTTTATAGCCGCCCTTTCTCGCGCCGGTGAACGCTCCCTCGCCATAGCCGAACAACTCGGACTCCAGCAACGTATCCGGCAGTCCGGCGCAGTTTAGTTTAACAAAGGGGAAGGTTGCCCGGGGGCTTAGATTGTGGATCGCGTGCGCAAACAGCTCCTTGCCGGTACCGCTTTCACTTTCGATCATGATGGCCGACTTTGTCTGGGCAATTTTTTTGACCATCGTCTTCAAATTGCGGATGGCATTGCTCTGTCCGATGATATCGCTCAAGCAGTACTGCGCCTGCTGGGAAACCTCCCCGGCCTTGTACAGGTATTCGCCGGCGATTTCATCCGTTGGATTGCGACTGTCGCTTTTCTGAAACCTGACCGCATAACCGATGATGCGGTTCAAGAAGCGCATGGGAATTATGACCCCGACGATAAAATTCCCATCCTCCCTCTTCCATCTGACAACACTGTTGGCTGATAAAACGGGGAATTCGATCTGATCGTCCAAAATGTCCGTTATTTTTTTCCCGATGAAGCTGTTCGCCTTTTCTTCATATGCGTAAACCGCCTGATTTACGCCGGTAATCTTTCCCCAGGCGTCAGTGATTATAACCGCCTCATCCAATAAATTCAGGAAGCTTTCCAGTCTGGCCTTTTCTTCCTTGGCATGCCCCAGATCTTCCGCAATCTGCCTTATTTCCGTTATATCGTTCAGGACAAGCGTTACTCCTGTACACTCGCTGCCGTCATATCGGGGCACACAGTCGACCCTGATAACCGTTTCAGCAACTTTGAGCTTTTTCCCTTGAACAGATGTGAAGTTCCCGCTAATTAGGCACTGCCGCAGATCCAGATTGACTATCGTGGAAAAATCGCTCCCGACAATGGTCTTTTGGGACTTAGTCAGCATTAAGTCGGCCGACTTGTTGAGAGATTCTATTCTTCCGGAGGAATCGAGAGCGACAATCCCTTCCTTGATTCTATCTAAGAGAATAGCTTGAACTTCTTTTTCAATCATCATTACGACTTCCTTAATGAAAGATTAGCCGTCCTGGAATGGCTCTCCCCTAGATATGATTTCGCCGCTCGGTAGGCAAAACCTTTATAGCGCAGAGGGGCTATGACCTTAGTTAGGCGGCATCTCTTGCCCTATTCGTTTTTTGCAGGTGGCGGGAGCGTGTAGGAATCGAACCCACCCATGACGGATTAACGCCACGAAACGGTTTTGAAGACCGCAGAAGCCACCAGGCCCCATCCGCCCCCATACATAATTTTATTTGCAAGTTTTATGCCATAGCAAAGCGCTGTCGTATATGTGGGTCAGCAGGCCATCTGTTTTCTAAAATTGGTAGAGAAAGAAAGAAAAGCGTGGTCCCCTCCCTACCGGAAGTAAGAATCCCGCGCAAATATTTCATCGAAAATTGGGGGTCCGCCGATCTAAACGCGAAGATTGCTCTTCTTGTACACCCTGCAGACCTTGATCATCTACTGGACTTTCAGCCCTATGGCCAAGGGCAACCGGACACCGACGGTCGATGAGGGCCGCTTCTGCGCCATGAACTGGCTGGACGGGGAGATGGCACTCGTGCGGCCTAAAGTTATCGTAGCCCTTGGAAGCGTGGCGCAGCTTACCGAAAAAAGCAGATTGCAGCTGCCTGCATTCTTATACAAAACAGCAGGCCCCGTCAGCCGGTTTCCGCAGACGAGGCCTGCATATTTTGCTACCATTTTAAGTAGGAGCATCCCCAGTGACCCAAATCGAAATTTTTTACCCTTTCTGTCGTTGAACGACGATTTCCCGTATCAAGGATACCATGGCCAGCTGCACTTCGGCGCGGCAGCCGTCGACGCTCGGCGTGACTGAGCCGGCGATCGGGTCATGAAAGCCGGCGCCGGCCGTGGCGGACAGGACTTCTTTTTCCCTTTCCGCAGTATTTATCACATCTGCTCCCGTGAGAGCGCCCAGCATGGCCGTTATGGCATAGGCGGCCCAATTGGAGATCGTGGCCGTGACCAGCACATCGACGTTGGTCGAGGGCGCCAAACCGGCGCCGCACGGGCATTGGCACTTTTTGCCGTAAGGTATTTGGTCGCGAATGGCTTCGGCGATATTACCCATGCCGATTTCGTTGCCGCCGTCGCCGATGCCTATGGTAGGGATGGCGTTACGCCGCGCCTCCCTGAACAGATAGTCCAGCTTGGCCATGGTTTCTCCGGTGTCCCGCCCGGCCATGTTGTGGATCACGCCGGCGTCGTTCATCGAGCCGCGCTCAATGGCAATGCAGGCTGCCGGGCCGAATTTCTCGATCATCCTGGCCGCTTCTATTTTCGCCTCTTCCGGGTCGACGGGAAAGGGGAGGATCGAAAGGGTTATCATTTTATTCAGCTCGACGGAATAGCGGAGATGTTCCGGGGGCACGCATTGAAAGCCGGCGGCGCGGGCAATCTTTTTCATTCCTTCGACAAGGCATTCGTCCACGAGAATAATCGGCAAAGCCTTTAAAGACACCCGTAGCGCACGCGCTAGAAGGACCGCCCCCGGAGGACCGTCCGACTCGCCGCAGCCGGGGGCCACCAGAGGCTGGTCGACCCAGCCGGTAGCGATGATCACCGGCTTCTCCGGCGCAACGGCGGTTTGCAATAACTCCGCGGCGGCCAAGGTCATAGGTTTATCGAGCAGTTTTCTGGCCGCAGCATGCAGCGGCCTGATAACCCCTCGGCCGGATATATCCGTATTGATTAGCTGATCCAAAAGCTCTGCCATTTCCACAACTTTGGGTGAACTCATGCCACTCCTCCTATTCTTCCGGCGACATTGAATATTTACGATGTAACATCACCGCAAAAGGCAGCCCTTTGGTAAAAGGCATCCATGATGTCCGGCGGGACCATGCTTCCGCCGGTCGCCCAGGCGATATGGACCGCTCCGTCCGCAACATTTTCCACGCGGACCGGGCCGGCGAAACCCGCCAGGGCGGATGGCTCCAGGAACACGTTCTCGGTGTCGGCCAGCAGGCGCAGCAGCCGGTACAGCTCCTCGTCTGCGACCGTATATACTCCGCGGATGATGGGCCCCACGTTTTTCCCCACGAAGCCGGACGGGCGGCCCACAGCCAGTCCGTCCGCCTCCGTGGCATTGTCGATGCCGAAATCCTGCACGGAGACTTCGTCATGCAGCCCGGTCATCAGGCCGAGCATCATGGCGGGAGCGTGGGTAGGTTCGGCGAAATAGCAATGAACGTTTTCCCGGAAGATAAGCTTCAGGCCGAAAGCGATGCCCCCGGGCGAGCCCCCGACGCCGCACGGCAGATAGACCAGCAGGGGATGCCGCTCATCGATGGCAATCCGCTTTGCGGCCAATTGACGTTTTAGCCTGATCGCCGCCACAGCGTAGCCCAGAAATAAGTCCTGCGAGTTTTCATCGTCGATAAAATGGCTGTTGGCTTCTTTCGCCGATTGCTCCCGGCCCGCAGCGACCGCCCGGGTAAAATCCGCATCATACTCGACGACGTTTACGCCCTTGGCGCGGAGCAGGTCTTTCTTCCATTGCTTGGCGTCCGCCGACATATGGACGGTCGCCTTAAAGCCCAGCCTGGCGCTGATTATGCCGATACTTAGCCCGAGATTGCCGGTGGAACCGACGGCGATGGAATACCGGCCATAAAGCTTCCGGAAAGGTTCGCTGTCGATTATGCCGTAATCGTCCGTCTCCTGCAGCAGTTTCTGCCCGATGGCCAGGCGTTCCGCAAGCTTCAGCACTTCATAAACGCCGCCCCGCGCCTTGATCGAACCGGCGATCGGCAGGTGGCTGTCGTATTTCGCCCACAGCCGGCCGCGAATACGCCGCCCGTAAAGATGTTCCATTGCCCGCTGCATGCCGGGGATCGCGACCAGCGGCGATTCGATGATCCCCTGCGCGCCTTCCGTTTCCGGGAAGGCTTTGGCAATATAGGGGGCGAAGCGCTCCAGCCGCCGCTCGGCAGCCTCGACATCGGCCAGCCCCATTGTCCGTATAGCCGGGGCAACGCCGGCGCCGTAAGCCGGATTTATCCACAGTGTCTCCCTGGTGGCGATGACATCTTCGAGCTGGGGATGCTGCCTAACCCAGTCGCTGCGCGTAAGGCCTTTTATGGTTTTTTCCTGCATCGTTTCTCCCCCTCAATAAGCGTCAGCGCCGGATGACCTGTCATATTGCCCTTTTCAGCACCCTCCCGCCGTATACCTCCTGGTGCACGCCGTTTTTCAAAACAAGTTTGCCATTCACGATGACCGCATTAAAGCCGACGGAATATTGCTTGGGATCGGCAAAGGTGGCTTTGCCCCGCACCGTTTCAGGATCGAACACAACGATATCCGCATAGTAGCCTTCTTTGAGCAGGCCGCGCCGCTCCAGGCCAAGCCGCGCCGCCGGCAGGTACGACATCTTTTTGACCGCTTCTTCAATACTCAGCAGCTTTTGTTCCCGGACATACCTCTCCAATACCCTGGCGCGCGTACCAAAGGCGCGGGGATGGGGACGCCCGAAAGACATCAGGCCTTCCGTGGAGGCGCTCATGCCGTCCGAGCCGATCATCGCCGAAGGATGGCGGATGAATGCGGCCACATCTTCTTCCGCCATCATATGGGTCACGATCAGCACCCGCCCTTTTTCCGCGACCAACAGGTCAAAAATCGCCGTATACGGATCTTTCCCCTGTAACGCGGCCATCTCTGCGACGCTCTTGCCTTCCAGGCGCTTATGCTCTTCCCCCATGACGGTGGTAATGACGATTTTATCCCATGAACCCGCCGCCTTGGCCATGTTCTGCCAGCCGGGGATGCCGGTTTCAATGCTGTCCCGGATCTTCAGCCGCATAGCTTTGTCCTGCAGCCGGCCGATCAGTTCGCCCACCCCGCCTGCGAAGGCCCACGGCGGCATGCAGGCCGCCAACCCTGTCATCCCGACCGTATACGGATACAGGTCGAACGACGTGTCCACTCCCGCAGCGTTGGCGGCCTCGATTTTTCCCAGCAATTCCGCCGCGCGCCCCCAGACAGCCTTACCGCCGAGCTTCAAATGCGAGATATGCACAGGTACGCCGGCATCGCGGCCGATGGCCAGCGCCTCGTCCAGCGCGGCAAACACCCCGTCGCTTTCATTGCGGATATGGGTAACGTAAACGCCGTTCCAGGGTTTTATTTCCCGGGTTACCGCGGTCAGTTCGGCGGTCCGGGAAAATTCGCCCGGCATATAGATCAGCCCGGTGCTGAACCCGACAGCGCCGTCGCTCATGCCGGCCCGGACCAGGGCCTGCATTGCCGCAAGCTGCGCTTCGCTCGGCGCGGTTTTTTCGAAGCCCATCACGGCGATGCGGACGGCGCCTTGGGCCAACAGGGCCGTGACATTGACCGCCGGCGGATGGGCATCGACATACGCCAGATATTCGGCCAGCGACGACCACTGCAGGTCGATCTCGACGGGAAGGTTGCCGATCATGCGCGTGCCGAGATAATCGACCAGCAGCTGCCGGTTGGGCTCGGCTATCGGCGCCACGCCGATCCCGCAGTTCCCGACGACTTCGGTTGTGACACCGTCATAGATTTTACTGTTGGCGTGCGGGTCGTAGAGAACCGATAAGTCCGAATGGGTATGCATATCGATGAAGCCGGGCGCGACTATTTTGCCACTGGCGTCCACCGTCTCGCGGGCCGGAGCGGCTGAAAGGTCGCCCACCGCTGCGATACGGTCGCCACTGATGCCGATATCCGCCGAATAACAGGCTTGTCCCGAGCCGTCGGCAATTTTTCCCTTTATAATCTTTATCGCCAGCATATCATCCCTCTGTATGGTCAGAATGGCCCGCCTTTGGGCTATCAGTTGTTTTCGATCATTTGCAGATATACGGCGTTTATCCGCGAGAATACCGGCCCCGGCCCTTGGCCGATCCTTTTATCGCCGATCCAGCCCACCGGCACGATGCCGCTGGCAGCCGACACAAACACCTCATCCGCATTCAGGAAAAACTCGGGGGTGCAAAATTCCTCCACGACCGGAATACCCAGCTCGCCGGCGATCCTCAGGACCACTCCGCGCGTGATCCCCGGCAGGATGAGATTGCCCAGCGGCGCGGTGTGGATGACGCCGTCCATCACTGCGTGGCAATTGCTGTGGGCGCTTTCGGTGACAAACTTCCGGCCGCCGTCTTCACGCACGAAGATAATTTCGTAGCACCCCGCTTGGGCGGCGGCATTGATCGCCCGTATGCTGCCCAGAAGGTTCAGGGTTTTAATATTGCAAAAATGCTGCCTCTCGTCGGGGTAAAACATGGTTTTGCAACCTTGGGTCCAAAACTCGGCCGGTTTAGGTGTCCAGGGCGAGATCGACCCGCTCAATATCGGCCGGACGCCGGGCGCGATGATATGGGACCGCGGCGATTGCCAGCCCCGGGTCCATTGGAAATACATCATCCCCATGTCAATGCCGGACTGCTGCAGCAGCAAATCGCTGAACGCCTCGATTTCCTGCGTGGTATAGCAGGGTTCGATGTCCAGGAGCTTGCAGCTCCTCTCGAAGCGTTCCAGATGTTCTTTGCGTAAAAAGTGTTTCCCGTTGAGTATCATCCAGGCGTCGTACACGCCGTCGCCAAACTGGTAGCCCCGGTCTTCGATGCAAATGACGGGCTGGTCCTTGTCGACGATTTTGCCGTCATAAAGCCCCAATGCTTTCAAAAACCTCATCTCCTATTTTAAATATTCCATTCGTGAACTTTATGACAGGCCACATTATGGCCGGGAGCGACTTGATGCAAAACGGGCACGGTATCCCGGCAGGCGCCCACGGCGATGGGGCATCTGGTGTGAAATACGCAGCCTGTCGGCGGGTTTAACGGCGACGGGACATCCCCGGACAAGACCACCCGTTTGCGCTTGTGACGGGGGTTTGGGTGGGGAATGGCCGACAGCAGCGCCTGCGTATAGGGGTGTAACGGCCGCGCGAACAAATTGTCTGTTGCCGCTTCTTCCATCAGATGGCCAAGGTACATGACCCCGATCCGGTCGGAGATATGTCTCACGACACTTAAATTGTGGGCGATGAACAAATAGGTAAGTTTCAGGTCACGCTGCAGTTTTTCGAGCAAGTTGATGATCTGCGACTGGGTGGAAACGTCCAGCGCGGAAACCGGCTCGTCACAAACCACGAACTTCGGCCCTACTGCCAACGCCCGCGCCAACACGACACGCTGCCGCTGCCCGCCGGAAAACTCGTGCGGATAGCGGTCGTAGTGGTCCTTTTGCAGCCCCACCTTGTCCAAAATATCGTATGTCCGAGCTTTACGGTCATTTGGGGGACCAATTTCGAAAATATCCATGGTCTCTTTGATGGCTGATCCGACCCGAATCCGTGGATTCAGGGCCGAAAACGGGTCCTGAAACACTATTTGCATATCCTGGCGAACCTTACGCAATTCTTCATTGGCAAGCTTCAACACATTCTTTCCCTGAAACCGCACTTCGCCTGCGGTGGGTTCGATCAGCCGCAAGATCAACCGGCCGGTCGTACTCTTGCCGCAACCCGATTCTCCCACAAGCCCGTATGTTTCGCCCTCGCGGATCGACAGGGAAATTCGGTTGACCGCTTTGACCACGCGCAGATCGAAATAATTCTTGCTGACCGGAAAATATTTGACCAGCTGTTCGACTTCCACTAAAGGCGCCGCTTGCGTAGCCATCAGGCCAACCTCCTTTCGCCGGATGCCCTCGCCCCCGGATGCCAGCAACGCACCTTATGCTCGGCATCTATCGTCACCAGTTCGGGCGGATTGCCGCATTGCGCGTCGGCATACGGGCAACGGGGAGCAAAATGGCAGCCTGCAGGCACATGGTACAGGGATGGCACCATGCCCGCAATGACGTGCAATTCTTCCCGCCGGTTGGTAGCCATCGAAGGAATGGAGCGGATCAGTCCGCAGGTATATGGATGCAACGGATTGTCGAACAATACCTCGACCGGACATTCTTCCACGATTTGCCCCAGGTACATGACCAGCACCCGGTCGCAGACTTCCGCGACCACGCCGAGATCGTGGGTGATAAGGATTATGCCCATGTTCAGTTCGCACTGCAGTTTCTGCATCAGCTCAAGGATTTGCGCCTGAATCGTCACGTCGAGGGCAGTGGTCGGTTCGTCGGCGATAAGCAATTTCGGCTGGCAGGCCAAGCCCATGGCAATCATGACCCGCTGACGCATCCCGCCGGATAGCTGATGAGGATAGTCGTGGATGCGGCTTTCCGGCGACGGGATGCCCACCAATTCCAGCATGGTCACCGCTTTCGCCAACGCCTGCTTCCGGTCCAGCTTCTGATGCAAGACGATGGATTCGGCTATCTGGTCGCCGACCGTATATACCGGATTTAACGAGGTCATGGGGTCTTGAAAAATCATCGAGATTTTATTGCCGCGAATGGTCTGGATTTCGTCCAGCGGCACGGTCAGCAGATCACGCTCTTCAAAGAGGATTTTCCCTTCCAGCCGGGTCCCGCTGTGCTTGCCGAAAAGGCGGAGAATGGATAAGGAGGTCACGCTCTTCCCGCAGCCGGACTCGCCGACCAAGCCCACGGTTTCACCCGAGTATATCTGAAAACAGACGCCGTCGACAGCGGTCACCAGCCCGGTTTCGGTGGAAAACCGGGTTTTAAGGTCTCGCACTTCCAGCAATGGCTGCTTTTTCATTCGTATCACCTTCTTCGCTTCCGGCCTTGTTCAGCTTTTGGCCTTGTTCGTGTGTGGGTCAAGCAGGTCTCTCAGGCCGTCGCCGATGAGGTTCAGGCCCAGGACGGTCATGACAATGGCGATCCCCGGAAACACCATAATCCACCACGCCTGTCGGATCAAGGTGCGGCCGTCGCTGAGAATATTGCCCCAGCTGGGTTGGGGCGGCGGTGTGCCTGCCCCCAGGAAGCTGAGCGAAGCCTCGATGATGACTGCATAGGCGAAGATAAACGTGGCCTGCACGATGAGCGGCGACATGCAGTTAGGCGCAATATGGCGCCAGATTATGCGCCAGGGTTTGCCCCCCAAGGCCTGTATGGCTTCGATATAAGTCTGCTCGCGGACTACCAGCGCGGCCGAGCGGACCGTCCGGGCTACGGTAGGAATATAAACGACGCTAATGGAAATGATGACGTTTTCGACTTTCGGCCCCAATGCCGCCATGATGGCGATTGCCAGCAGCACTGCCGGAAAGGCCATCAGGCCGTCGACCACACGCATGATTAAGTTGTCAAGATGGCGGTAATACGCCGAGTACAGGCCCAATACCAGCCCTAACACCGAGGAGATGACAACCACGGATAAGCCGACGCTGATGGAAATGCGGCTGCCGTGAACCACCCGGCTATAAACATCGCGGCCGAATTCGTCAGTGCCGAACCAGTAAGCCGCGCTCGGCGCTTTCAAGCGATCGGTGACTTTCATCTCCAATGGCGGCTGTGTCGCCAGCAGCGGCGCGAATATTGCCATCAAAAAGATGATCGTCAACAGCGCGCAGCCTGTCACTGCCAGACGATTGGACATAAAGCGCCGCACTACGATATTCCGGCGAATCGATTCCAGAAAGTTCGTCTTTTTTTTGAGAATGGCGTTTGCTGCGATATCCACGCAACTCCCTCCTTTCATGACGGGCACAGTTACTTGGACAACCGTACCCGCGGATCTATCAGGGCATACAGCAGATCAATCACCAGGTTGATCAGCACATAGGCCGTGGCCGTCATAAGGATCGCCCCTTGAATGACCGCGTAGTCGCGGCGCAGAACGGCGGTTACCACCAGCTTGCCGATGCCGGGAATGTTGAACACCGTCTCCGTCACGACTGCGCCGCCTATCAATACGGCAAAGGTCAAGCCAATAACGGTGAGTATCGGAATAAACGCATTGCGCAAGGCATGTTTAAAAATTATCACCCAATACTTCAGCCCTTTTGCTTCCGCAGTGCGGATGTAGTTCTCATTCAGCACCTCCAGCAACGAGGAACGGGTCATCCGGGCAATCAGCGCCCCCTGCATGATGCCGAGCGAGACGGCCGGCATGATCAAATATTTCAGATGGTTGACCAAACCGCTCGATAACGGCTGGTAACCGGCCGCCGGAAACCATCCCAGCTTGACGGCAAACAGTAGAATGAAGTTCAGGCCGATCCAGAAGCTGGGGATGGAAATCCCCAACAGCGCCAATGTCATAAAAAGCTGGTCCAGCCAGGTGCCCCGGTTGGCAGCCGCCGCAACGCCGAGAGGGATCGCTACTGCAATGGCAATGACTTCCGCCAGAATGGTCAGGGAAACGGTCGGTCCCAAATGCTGCCAGATGGCGGTGGAAACGGGCATGTCCATGAATATCGACCAGCCCAGGTTGCCATGCAGTACTCCCCATAACCAACGACCGAACTGAACGTAGATGGGGAGGTTGAGGCCAAGTTGCTCACGCAACTTGGCCAGATCCGCATCGGTGGCGTCGGAACCGAGCATAACCGCTGCCGGGTCACCCGGCGTCAAATGGATTATCACGAAGTCGACGATGGCAACTACGGCCAGCACCGGCAACAAGTAACAGATTCGTTTGAAGATGTATTTCACCATCGAGCAGGGTCACCTCCTTACCGCTTATCGTTGTGGTTCCTACTCGACCGAGGTATTCCAGAACTGCTTGTCGCAGAAATACTGCGCGCCTTTTATGTTCTTGCGGGCGGCGAAGAACTGGTGCAGGTTGCCGAATTTAATGACCGGCACCTCGTCCCAATAGAGCGTCTGGACTTTTTCGAAGACCTTCTTGGCCTGCTCCAGATTGGGAGCCTCGCGCATTTCGTCCAGTAAGGCGTCCATCTGCGGATTGCTATACCAACCGGCCCATTTGAACCGCGAATCCAGGTACAAGGTCTGCGACGGTTCTACGGTGATCAAAAAGCCGGTAATGAAGACGTTCCACAGCTTGTCGTTGCCGCGCTTGCTGAGCACCGTCGGCCAGTCGTACACTTCGAGGTTGACCGTCATGCCGATTTTCTCCAGAGTGTCTTTTAGCACCACCGCGCTTTTGTACATATAGTCATAGTCCCGCGTGGTGATGATGGTGACCGGTTCGCCGTTGTAGCCGGCCTCGGCCAGCAGCTTTTTCGCCAACTCAGGATTTTTTTGATTATATTTTTCCTTGCCGCTGTCGACATACCAGATCTGCTCTTTGAAGACCAGGCCGTGATTGAGCTCGTAGAATTCCGGCGTTCCGGCCACGGCTTTCATCACCGACTCGGAGTCGATGGCCGCATTAACGGCCTGACGTTTTTTGACATCCGCGAATAAACCGCTCTTGGTGTTGAAGATCATCGAGATATAACTTGAAGGCTTGTTGACCGATACTTTGATGTTGGGGTCGTTCTTCAGGGTTTCATAGCTGTCCGTGGGCAAACCTTCAGCCGTGTCGTATTCGCCGGACTGCAGGCCGGCCACCCGGGTTGCCGGATCGGGGACGAGGTAGAAGAAAATATTTTCCACCAGGGCTTCCTTTTTCCCCGACAGGCCGCTGGTCGGTCCCGGCGCCGTCTTATAGCCGGCATATTTTTTCACATGAATATATTGGTTTTGTTTCCACTCGACAAATTGGAACGGGCCGGTGCCGATAAGTTCTTTGACATTGTTGTCTCCGGCTTCGTCTATAATCTCTTTCGGCATGATAACGGCGCCCTGGGAGGGATAGGCCAAGGCGGGCAGCAGCGCGCTGGACGGTTTGGGCAACGTGATGACAACGGTATTTTTGTCTTTGGCGGTAATGGTCGCCGGGGCTACTACGGCCCGCCCGATGGTGGAGTATTTTCGCCAGCGCAGCAGCGATGCCACAACATCGTCCGCCGTCAGGTCTTTGCCGTTATGAAACTTGATGCCTTCGCGCAGGGGAAAGGTAAAGGTTTTCCCGTCAGGGCTGATCTCGATTTTTGCCGCCAGGGACGGCACTACATTGTAATTGGCATCCAAAGTCACCAGGTACTCAAAGATGTGCCAGCCCACCTGCTGGGTCACGGTGGCCGTGGTCTTGTGCATGTCGACCGTCGGCGGCGCTGCCGTGAGCGCTACTTTCAGGTCTTTTTTGGCGCCTTTGCCGGCGTCCGAGGAGGCCGGGGGCTGGGAACTGCCGCAGCCGACGGCGAAGACGAGAATCAGCGCCGTCAGGAAAACCATGATCTTGTTTCGTGTCATTTCAAAACCTCCCATTGTTGTTTTTATTTCTCAACAGCCAGCCTAGCGTCCGCGCCGCAGGCTTTTTCCGCTAAGGCTGCCTGTATACTGTCCCCTCCTGACGGCGGTCACGCCGTTGACAAGAACACTTTCAATCCCTTCCGGATATTGGGCCGGTTCGGCAAACGTCGCCTTATCCGCGATACGGGCGGGGTCGAATACGACCAGGTCCGCCCACGCGCCTTCCCGCAGCACGCCCCTGTCCTGCAATCCCAGTTTCTGCGCCGGCAGGGAAGTCATTTTCCGCACGCCTTCCTGGAGGGACATGATCCTTTCTTCCCGGACATATTTGCTCAACACGCGGGGAAACGTGCCGTAAAAGCGCGGATGGGGTTTACCGGTGCTGGGAATCGCATCGGAACCGACCATGGACAGCGGATGGCGCAAAATTGTTTTTACATCGTCTTCCGTCATCAGAAAAGTGTTCATCAGCGCCAGCCCGTTTTCCGACAAGACAATCCTGAACAGAACGTCGACCGGGTCCTCGCCCTCCAAAGCCGCGATCTCCTGAAGCGTTTTCCCTTCATAGGCCGCATTCGCCGGGCAGTAGGCCAGCAATACGCCGCCCCAGCCCGATGTCTGGGCCGTGTTCTCCCACCCGGGCAGCCCCTCGGCGATTTCGCGCCGGACCCGCGCCTGCACGGCGGGATCGCGCAGCCGCGCCAGCAGCATTGCCACACCCCCGTCGTGCATCCAGGGCGGCAACAGCGTGCGCAGGGAGGTGTTGGCGGCGATGTACGGATAAGCATCGCACGTTACATCCAGGCCGCGTTGTCTTGCCTCCTCCATCATGGCCAGCGTTTTTTCGGGCTTTCCCCAGTTCGGGCGTCCGGCAGCCTTATGGTGCGCTATCTGCAAGGGGATGCCCACCTGTTCCGCCACCCGGATCGCTTCGGCGACGGATTCCAGCAGGCAATCTCCCTCGTTGCGGATATGGGTGGCATAGAATCCCCCTTTGCCTGCCACAGTCTTGCATAATTCGACCATTTCCGCTTCCTGGCTGAAGATCCCCGGCGGATAGATCAGGCCGCTGGATAAGCCGAAGGCCCCTTCCTCCATGGCTTGTTCAGCCAGTGCCTTCATCTCGCGCAGCTCTTCGCCGGTGGGTTGGCGATCGTCGAAGCCCATGGCGGCTATCCGCAGCATGCCATGCCCGACCAAGGTAGCCACATTGCCGATACTGCGGTGCTCGTCTATTCTATTCAGATAGTCGCCGACATTCTGCCAATCCCATTTCACCGAACTGTCCCGGAAGGTCGGCGACGCCTGTTTCAGGTACTGCGGCAACCGCTGGGGATTGACCGGTATTACCGAACTGCCGCAATTGCCCACTACCTCTGTCGTGACTCCCTGCAGAATTTTGCCGATCTCTCTTGGTTCTTTAAGCGCCAAGACATCGGAATGACAGTGAATGTCGATAAACCCCGGCGCTACCGCCCGGCCGCCGGCATCGATCGTTTCCGCCCCCGCGGCGTCTTGCAGATTGCCTATCCGGGCCACCTTGCCGCCTACGATGCCGATATCGGCCCGGTACCAAGGATTGCCGCAACCGTCGATGACATGACCGTTTCTGACTAGAATGTCGTACATAATAGCATCCCCTTTGTTTTCCAGCATCTAAAAATGACACAGCGCTTACCGCAAGACGTGATCCGTCTGCAGCAAGCGCCTTTGCTACGCCAAGTACACCCTTTTTGTCCAAATGCGAGGCGTCACGCGCGACGCAATACTTGGCCGGCCAGTTCGCCCGTAAACCGGCCTTTGCGCACGGCAACCCGGCCATTGACCATAACCGTGTCCATCCCGGACGCATAATGGCAAGGGTCATCGTATTTCGCCCTATCAGTCACGGACATTTTGTCAAAAACGGCAATATCCGCAGCCAGGCCCACCTGTATCAGACCCCGGTCTTTCAAGCCGAGCTTTTGGGCCGGCAGGGCACTCATTTTGCGTATAGCCTCAGGCAGTGTCAATATTTTTTCCTCCCGCACGTATTTGCACAGGATGCGGGGAAAGGTCCCATAAAACCGCGGGTGGGGGTTTCCGGCGCTGGGGATGGCGTCCGACCCCACCATGGCCAAAGGATGGCGCAACACCGTCGCCACATCCGCCTCGCACATCACAAAAGCCATCATCAAAACATCCCCGTTTTCCGCCAGCAATATATCGAATAGGGCCTCCGCCGGTTCCTGGCCACGCCGCGCCGCCAGCGAAGCGATGGTTTCCCCTTCCCAATCGTGGTTGACGCCGCAGGAAGCGATAACGATGCTCTCCCAGTTGTCGCCCGTGGCAAAACGGTCCCACCCCGGGAGCCCTGTCGTAAATTCCGTCGTCATTCGCCTTCTGCAGGCGCGGTCAGCCAGGCGCTGCAGCATTGCTCCGGTGCCGCCCTCCTGGGCCCACGGCGGCAGGAGCGCTCCCAGAACAGTGCTAGAGGCAATATAGGGATATACGTCGCAATGGATGTCAACGCCCCGGTCGCGGGCCTGCGCCATCATTGCCAAGCTTCGGTCGACCTTGCCCCAGTTCGCCCGCCCTGCGGCCTTGTGGTGCGATATTTCCACGGCTACTCCCGTTTGTTGGCTTACCTGAATCGTTTCCTCGACAGACTCGATCAACCACGTCCCTTCATTGCGCATATGGGTTGCATAGAGCCCGCCCACTTCCGCGACCGGGCGGCATAGCTCCACCATTTCCGGCGTCGCGCTAAACACGCCGGGAGGATAAATCAAGCCGCTCGACAAGCCGAAAGCGCCTTCGCTCAGGGCTTCCTTCACCAGGTATTTCATTTGCGCCAATTCCGAGGCATTGGGGTCGCGATTATCGAAGCCCATGACGGCGATGCGGACGGTGCCATGTCCGACCAGGGAAACGACGTTCCCGAGCGGTTGTGTCTTTTCAAGGCGGTCAAGAAACTCCCCTGTAGAGTGCCAATCCCAGGCCAAATTGCCTTCGGCAAAAATCGCCGCCGTGTATTTCTTTAATAATTCCAATGTCTCCGGGTTCACGGGAGCGGCCGACAAACCGCAGTTACCGATGATCTCCGTCGTAACGCCCTGCAATATTTTGGCGACATCGTGCGGAGTTTTGAACAGGAGTGCGTCCGAATGGCAATGAATATCTATAAACCCGGGCGAGACGGTCAATCCGGACGCATCGATCCGGTCCAAGGCTTCCTGTTCATTAAGTCGGCCTATTGCGACAATTTTTCCTTTTTTTACTCCTATGTCGGCG
This sequence comes from Selenomonadales bacterium, assembly GCA_029975165.1. Lineage (GTDB taxonomy): Bacteria > Bacillota > Negativicutes > Sporomusales > UBA7701 > Anaeroselena. The sequence continues at coordinate 38,547 of JARKPR010000035.1, read as the reverse complement.
CAAAACGCTTCGCGTCCGCTACCGTCAATAATTTCCCCGTTCGCGACGATTACATCGTACATTACCAGCGCTCCTCCGTTGCCAATGTCGTCTCCGGAAAGATCAACCGCAAGAATCAGGCATTTGACCAATAAAAAAGAAGCCTGTCAAGTGCTTGACACGGCTTCTTTGCCTGTTATTGTATATGATACAAAATTTTACTACTCTCGGTATGCTTTGTCAAGTTGCCTTTCAGTCTGTTAAAAAATGCCGTTTTGGCAACCTGCATTTTTATGGAAATATGAGTGCCCATTTTGAACATTCTAAACTGGTCGGGAAACAAAAGGACATAGTCCCCTCTCTACGGAAGTAAAAATCACACTCAAATGTTTCATCCAAAATTGGCTTCCGTCAGGCTAACGCCAAAGTTGCCCTCCTCATGCCTAGCACGGTGGCAATATAAGCGGAAGGTACTACTAAAATTGTAACGAATGAAGCAGCCTCTTCAAGGTTGCATTTATTTTTACCCGCCTAAATATCCCACCTGGCGTACAAAAAGGCTCTCGCCCCGTTTCCGGGTGAGAGCCTGCTGCCTTATGTGTGGCGGAGTGGGAGGGATTTGAACCCTCGCTAGGGTTACCCCTACTAACGATTTAGCAAACCGTCCTCTTCAGCCACTTGAGTACCACTCCGTGACGAACGATGCCAAACATGATCCCGCCGCCAGATACGCGTGGCGGAGGGGGTGGGATTCGAACCCACGGTCCCTTGCGGGATCACTGGTTTTCAAGACCAGCTCCATAAACCACTCGGACACCCCTCCGTGTCCGGCACATATTGTATTATAACAAAAGGCTCCTGCCGTGTCAATAAAGGCCTGCTGGCAATTTTGGCCGCGGCGCTCCTTGTAAAGAGGCCGGCGCCGGGAAAAAATATAAAGGTGCCGCAGTATTGACTTCTCACCGCCGCGGGGGTATAGTTTAAGAGAAAAACGGCTCCCAGGGGAAGGCGGGTGAGAAATATGGATATAGACCCATCTAGACATCTTATACAGTCTGTAGCAAGAGAATACGGGGAAATATCCGCTTTTCTTGCCCGTTGTCCGGCAAGATAGGCTGGCGTGTTTCCCGACGCAAAGGAGGGAGCAGCCATGCTGCGCATTTATAAGACGAACTGCGAGGCGCTGCGCGTACTTTCCCTGGCGGCGGTCGAAAAGGGCGCGTGGCTGAGCCTGACAAGCCCCGGCGCCGAAGAGTTGTCCGCGGTAGCCGCGCTTACCGGCGTGCCGGCCGACGCCCTGCGCGCGGCGCTGGACGAAGAGGAACGTTCCCGGGTAGAGATCGAGGAAAACTTCGCCCTGGTCATCACCAACGCCCCCATCCTGCGGGGCCAGGACGGCTACGACACCCTGCCGCTCGGCATCGTGCTGACCAAGGACTATTTTATCACGGTTTGCCTGGAAAAGCATCAGGTGCTGGAGGAGTTCGCCGCCGAGGGGCCGCGCGCCTTCTCGACTTACAAAAAGACGCGCTTCCTCTTCCAGATTCTTTATAAATCGGCGACCCTGTACTTGAAATATCTCAAGCAGATTAACCGCCGCACCGACGAGATCGAGCGCGACCTACGCCGGTCGGTGAAAAACGAAGAGATTTTCCAGCTGCTCGAATTGCAGAAGGGCCTCACCTATTTCACCGCCTCGTTGCGCTCCAACGGCATCGTGCTCGAAAAGCTGCTGCGGCTGCGTTCCAACCAGCAGCTCCAGCATCTCATCACTATGTACGAAGAAGACGAGGATCTGCTGGAGGATGTCATCATCGAGAATAAACAGGCCATCGAGATGGTCGAGATGTACGGCCACGTGCTGAGCGGCATGATGGGCGCCTTCACCTCGATTATTTCCAATAACCTGAATATGGTCATCAAGTTTTTGGCTTCGGTGACGATTATCCTGGCCATTCCGACGATGATCTCGAGCTTCTGGGGCATGAATGTGGATGTCCCCTTCGGTGAAAACAACGGTTTCGCGTATGTGTCGATTATTATCGCCGTCACCACCGGCCTCAGCGCCTTCGGCCTGTGGCGCAAGGGCCTGCTGTAGCGATACAAAACCCGGGTATGCACCCGGGTTTTTTTGTGCCGTCTATTGCCATGCCGGCTGGCCGGCCTCCCGCGCCGGCGCTTCCCGGCCGGCGGGGCGCTCCCCAGACAGCTCTCCACGGCGAGGGCTGCCGGCGTAATGGATGCCGGCGAATTCGGCCAGGTCTTTGTCGACCGTCACCAGGTCGCTGCGCGCCAGTTCGCTGAGGGCGTTCTTGCCGACCGCCTGGACGGCCAGCTTCATCTCGATGGCGCAGGATTGCAGGAAGTTGGCCAGATGCTTGGCCGCTTTGTCGATGTCGACCTTGTCGTTCATTTTGCCGTCGTAGAGGGCGAGCTGCGCGGGCGGCGCCTGCGGCAGCACCTTGACGACCTGGCTCTGTAGGGCGGCCATGAGGGCGACGGTGCCGATGTAGACGGCGTCGGCGCCGAGGGCCAAGGCTTTGAGGAAGTGGCCCGGCGTGACCAGGCCGCCGGCGATGATGAGGGAGAAGCGCTCCCGCAGGCCGTTGTCGATAAGCCAGTCCACCGCCCGCACGAGCGAATGGAGGGTCGGCAGGCCGAGGTCGTCTTCGAGGGTGGGCGGAGCGGCTGAGGTACCGCCTTCCGAGCCGTCGATGACGATATAGTCGGCGTCGGTCTGGGCGATGACCGCCAGCTCGTATTCGATGTAGTCGCTGCCGGCAATCTTCACCCCCACCGGCACATCATACTGCTGCTTCATGGCGTTGACCATCTTGACGATGTCGCGGGTGTTTTCCTTGCCGGGCATGCGGGCGTTGATGGCCGTATCCTGGCCCTTTTCGAGCCTCCAGGCCCGCCGCAGGTGCTCGCCGATGCTGTCGTGCGCGATCGGCTCTTCGACCGCCCCGCCCCAGGCGCCTTGGCCGAGCTGGATCTCGATGGCGTCGAGCCGGTCGAGCTGCTCGGACCCGCTCAGCCAGCCGCCGCGGTGGTACTGGCCGATGAGCAGCTTGGCGCTGCCCCTTTCTTCGTCGGTTACCGCCGATTCGCCGGTGTTGGTGGCCGTCCCGGCCAGCGACGCTCCCTTGGCCAGCGCCGTCTTCATCCGCAGGCTGAGCGAGCCGCCGTAGGACATGCCGGTGATGAGGATGGGGATGTCGAGCAGCAGCGGCCTGGCGGCCCGCGGGCCGATGACGGTGCGCGTGCTTATCTCCAGCGTGCTGCGGGTCGGCAGCTCGAAAAGCTGGCGGGGGCTCAGGAGGATTTTGTTCCACGGCGACAGCACCACCGGGCTGCCGAGCGGCCGGCTGATCGCGGTGCCCAGCTCGGCGCGGATACCGGCTTCGATTATCCCCCGCGGGGTCAATTTTTCGGCCACTGTCGCCAGCAGAAAGGGGTTGTCCTTGTAGTCCTCGGTCAGCATCTTGACCGTCGCCTCGTCGAACATGGGGTCCATCATCTTCATCAGCAGCATACTCATCAGCATCGGCGACACCTCCACGATTTGCTGGTTATAGTGTGCCCCGCCGGGGGTTTTTAGTCGGCGCCCCGCATAAATAGGGGGCTGCCGGCTACAATAAGCCTGAGAAAAAACACTATGCGAGGTGCAGCCATGAATACACTCAAGTTCTGCGAACAGAACCTCAGCATCCACGCGGGCATGGCCAAGGCGGTCGACAAGGCCGAGGCCGAATTTGCCAACGTCGAAATCAGCACCGAACCCTGTCTCGGCGAATGCGGCCAGTGCGCCGAGACTGCCATCGCCCTGGCCAACGGTCAGCTTGTCAGCGGCGACACCAGTCATGTACTGTTCGAGCGGGCCAAGAACATCATCGGCGAGCGGGCGGTCGCGGCCCCCGACGCAAGAAGGTGAGAATAAAGAACCTCGGGCGTCTGCCCGAGGTTCTCAGACTAGGACGATATTAAAGAGTGATGTTTACGAATGGTGTTGGCGGATAGGGTATTGGGCCGGGGCTTATCCTTATAACAGGAGAACCACCGTCGTAGTGACGGTGGTTTTTCATGCGTGGAGAGAAAACGGTGTGGAGCTAAACATTTTTAATATTATTTTCCGCCAGGTGTGTCAAAATAAAGCTATGCAGTTTTAATGCGGCGGGCGATAAGAAATGCTTGTTGGTCGAAGCTAGGCCGAGTATCCGGTATTCCTCCGGTTTAAAGGTATAGGCATCTACATTATGAATATGCAGATGCTTGATTACCAGTTCCGGCATAATGCAAATTCCGAACCCGCTTTCTACCATCGCGATAAGCGACTGGTCATCGACGATATGGAATTGGGTGTGTACTGTTAAGTTGTGTTTGCTAATAAATTCGTTGGTTTCGGTATCATAGCCTTCGCGTTGATGGACGAAGTTATGGTTTTCGATATCGCTGCTTGTTATATAGCCGGGATGCAAAGGGCGATATTTTTTCGGCACGATACACAATAGGGGATCTTTGTAGACAGGTATAAACTCAAGCGAGTGGGCGTGAGACGTGGAAAGAAAGCCGATATCAACAATTCCCGATTGTATCCAGGTGGCAACTTCCTGATAACCGCCTTGGAAAATTTGCAGTTCAATCGTTGGATAGAGCTTGGCATATGAGCGAATGATCTCTGGTAGCCAACTAACGCAGACGCTATTGATGGTTCCGACCTTTACGGTTCCTTTTTCTAGCCCGTTTAATTGGGCCACCAGTTGATTCAGGTTTTCAACTTCGTTAAGAATTGTGCGGATATGGGGAAGAAGTTCCTTGCCGCCGTTCGTTAGTTGAACTCCGGTTTTACCGCGAATGAACAGCGGAAAGCCAATCGTTTCTTCCAATTTCGCAATGGAATGACTGACTGCCGATGGCGAGATTTTCAGCATCTCGGATGCGCGCAGAAAGCTTCCGTGCTTGACGACGGCATCGAATATTCCATAGCTGATTAATGACATAGCGCCTCCGGTTTATCGATGAATTTTTTTTACTGTATCAGCAAACAAGTTGAACCATTTTTATCTATGGCAATATAGTATACTAGCCTTGCGGCAAATGGCAATACTTCTCCTGTTGACGATATGTGCTTCTGGTTTATAGATGAATTTTTTTCACCTTATAGGCGAAAATATTGAATTACTTTTATTTAAAGTAATATAGTATACTGAACATAGACAATCCAATGGTTTCCAGGGTTATTAAGGGCTAAGAAGGCAAATCACAAAAAGTTTAGGAGGGAATGTTATGGCTCAGAAAAAAACAATCCTGGACCTCTACAAAATGAAGGAAAAAGGTGAACAGGTTGCCTGGATGACCGCGTATGACTATCCTTTCGCATCGTATGCGGAAAAGGCCGGAATGGACATGATATTGGTAGGCGATTCCATGGGTATGGTCGTCTACGGGTTTCAGGGAACCGTCCCGGTAACGATGGATATGTGCATCAACGCTTGCCAGGCTGTGCGCAGGGGTGCTCCCAATACATACATCATCGGCGATATGCCGTTTGGATCCTACCATAAAAGTGTGGAGGATGCCGTCGGCAATGCAGTCCGTTTTCTTAAGGAAGCCGACATGGACGCCGTCAAACTGGAAGGCGGCGTGGCCGTGGCGGATGTAATCAAGGCGATCTCCCGGGCGGGTATCGTCGTTTTCGGGCACGTAGGACTGACGCCCCAAAGCTCGGCTGCCATGGGCGGCTTCAGAGCGCAGGGGCGCACGGCCGACAGCGCACGGGCCGTGATTCAGGATGCGATCGCTGTTTATGAGTCGGGAGCGCGCGCGATCCTGCTGGAAGGCATTCCGGAAGAAGTCGGCGCATTCATCCACAAGATTCTGCCGATTCCCGTGTACGGCATCGGCGCCGGCGCCGATACGGACGGCCAGGTATTGGTCGTAGGCGATGCGTTGGGTATGTTTGAAGCGTTCAAACCGAAGTTCGCAAAGAAATATGCCGACATCGCGGGTGTTGCCACGCAGGGCCTCGCCCACTTCGTCAAAGAAGTGAAAGAGGGGTCCTTTCCGGCACCTGAGCACAAATACAGCATCTCCGGCGATCCTGCCGAATTTACAAAGCTGTTCGCTGAATTGGAAGCTGGCTTGAAAAAGTAAAATTTCATCGCATATAACTATTATTAGCGGCGGACATCGGGGTCAATGGGCAAATACATGACACGGCACCGGCAATATGCCGGTGCCGTTCGGGTTGTAGACCTCGTCCGCCGCCACAAAACGGCCGGCGGGGCTTGTTTTTTGTGTTCCCGTCAGTCGTTTCAGATGGGTAGTGGTTCCGGCAGCAAGGAACGAGCGACCTAAAATCGTTCAGGAGCGCCTAGGGCATAGTACGATAGCCATACGGTTTTAACTACTGACAACGTATGCCCATGTTGTCGAGAAGTCCAAAAAGTTGGCCGCTCAGACGCTTAATGCTTCCATCCCCCGACGACTTATAGCTGTTATTCCGCTTCAGGCAACTTGGCTCAAAATTTTTCGGCGGTCTACTGGTGAAAAGGCCAGCAAAACGCAGCTATAACTCAATCTTCATCAGTTTTTGCTGCCGGAAGGCGGCGTATCCCTCGGCCAAGTCATAGAGCTTTTGTTTTGCAGCAGATGCATAGTTCCACAAGGTCATTTTGATTTCTATGCCCTTACCCTTCTTTTTGCTTGTCCAAATGCCAACAATTTCGCCATACCGCAAAATGGCCCCCGGATTGGTTATCGTTTTCCAAACCTGTTTATGAAGCACCTTGTTGCCCAATAGGATATGCCGGTCACGCTGGTCGAGGTACGGATCATGGCCACCGAGAAGGAGCAATTCCCTTTGTAGGGAGGGTGGAGAACACAGCAAGTCCTTGTCGTCAGATAAAATAAAGACCCCCTTCCCACATGCCTTGACCGGCTCCATTGCCTCGGAAACAGATTCCCACATGCGCCGCGCTTGCTTTTCCGAACAGCCCAGCCAACTCGCGAAAGCGCGAGCGGTAGTGGGGCCATAGCAGTGCAGGAACTTCCGCGCCAACTTTCTTGCCGCGTCCTCACCAGGCTTAAGCAGCTGCCCCAGCCAGCCCTTGTAGGAGGTAAAGGCAGGACTGATGCCGACGCGTTCCCCGAATACCACCAACCCTAAGAAGGCACATGGCCGCAGCAGGAAAGACACCACCGCCCCGCCAACTGTCTGCCGGTCGGGCGCTCCGTACATGGAGGGGCTGTTCCACAAATCTCGTTTTTCAAAGGGCAACAGCGGTAACATCCATTCCGCTAATGTCTGGTCAAGGGCACTTTTACTTTCTATGGTTTTATCATCCAGCAATGGCATAACCTGTTTTAGTTTGTCCAGCAGTTCATCAAAGGGCATCTGTAAAAACTCAAGAGCCCCCGCAATCCCCTGGGTGTAAATCCAGTCCTCATTGTCCCCGGGAACGAGTGCGGACAGAAAGGCATCGCTTTCACCGACAGGGAACACCACGGGCGCGCCACGGAAGCTCCACGCCTGCAAGAGCGATTTTTCCGAGTAAAGAAGCGAGTTCATATCCGCAAGGCTGCAATCAGGAACACGGTTAAACAGAGCGGTTTCCCACGCACCGGGCGGGGTATTTTGCATCCCGCAAGCACCTACGATTTCGGGGATGCACCTCTTTTCACGCCCCACATCCAGATGATGCGTGTACAAGCGAAACAGCCTGATATTCTGGGCATTTATCTCTGTCATGTATCCCCACTCCTGTCATAAACACCCTGTGACTTTTTTACACTGAAGGCCAACATACTACTCGCCATATCCCACCGCTTTGCACGTTGGTGCTCCTATTTTACACCAACTTGGAGGTTTATAAAATCCGGGATAGTCTCTTAAAAATCTGTAGGGCATAAATTTAGGCATCGAAACACAAAAAGGCTTCGCAGGTCTGAACCTGCGAAGCCTTGTGTTTCCTGGTGGGGCATGCTGGTTTCGAACCAGCGGCCTCTTGAATGTGAGTCAAGCGCTCTCCCGCTGAGCTAATGCCCCCTAAGACAAGCAATATTATATCACAACGGCGGAGCATAATCCAGTCGTCGGCAGCAGGAAAGTTTTAATAATGACGGGGAAGGGGCACTAATTTGCGAGCTATCACATCGCCCGCCTGTCGATAACCCGCTTCGCCTTGCCTTCGCTCCTTTCGATGGTTTTCGGCGGCACGAGACGTACCCGCGGGCTGAGGCCGGTTGCGGCCTTCAACATGTCCTGTATCTTGCGCTCGGCGGCGCGCGTCGCGTCGGGCGTCCCGTCTATTCCGTCGGCCTTTTCGACCATCACGGTCAACATGTCGAGGGCGCTTTCCCGTTCGACGAGCAGCTGGTAATGGGGCGCCGTTTCCCCTAAACCGAGGAGCACGTCTTCGACTTGGGAAGGGAAGATATTGACGCCACGGATGATGAGCATGTCGTCGCTCCGGCCCACCACTCTGTCCATGCGGGTCTGGGTGCGGCCGCAGGCGCATCGGCCGCGCCGCAGGGCGGAGAGGTCGCGGGTGCGGTAGCGGATCATCGGCATGCCTTCTTTGGTGAGGGTGGTGATGACCACTTCGCCCTTGGCCCCTTCCGGCAGCACTTCGCCGCTTTCCGGGTCGACGATCTCGATGTAGAAGTGGTCCTCCTGGATGTGCAGCCCGTCGTGGGCCGAGCACTCGCACGACACGCCCGGCCCGATGATCTCGCTCAGGCCGTACACGTCATACGCCTTGACGCCGTAAGTCTCCTCGATCTGGTCGTGCATGCGGTCCGACCAGGTCTCCGCGCCGCAGAAGACTGACTGCAGCGCCGTATCCGCCGGCCTGACGCCCATCTCCCGCATCGTCTCGGCCACGTGCAGCGCGTACGACGGGGTGATGATCATCGCCGTCGTGCCGAAATCCTTCATCAGCATCACCTGCCGGGCGGTGTTGCCGCCGGAGATGGGCACGACCGAGGCGCCGACGAGTTCGGCGGCGTAATGGAAGCCGAGCCCGCCGGTGAACAGCCCGTAGTTGACCGCCACCTGAAATACCGACGAATCCGACAGCCCGCCGGCCACCAGCGTACGGGCCAGCACCTCGGCCCACACGGCCAGGTCGTGGCGCGTATAGGCCACTACTGTCGGCCGGCCCGTCGTCCCGCTCGAGCAGTGTATCCGGACGACCTGCTTCATCGGCACGGCCAGCAGCCCGTATGGATAAGCCTCCCGCATATCCTGCTTAGTGGTGAAGGGCAGTCTGGCGATGTCGGCGAGGGAACGGATGTCGTCCGGCTTGACCCCTGCCGCCGTCATCCTGGCCCGGTAGGAGGGCACGTTGTGGTATACCCGGTCGACGACCTGGCGCAGGCGGGTGAGCTGCAGTTCCTCCATCTCCGTCCGGCCGGCCTTTTCCATCGTAGCGTTCCAGATCATGCCTGCTCCTCCTTCGGCGCCGCGGCCAACCGGCCGGCGAACAGCTTCGCCGCCGGGTAATACAGCACCTGGGCGACGGCGCAATTGACCGCCCCCACTGTCAGCACCACCGGCAGCATGCCGTAGAGGTATACCTGCAGCGGGACGCTCATGACGATTTTCGTCACGGTGATAAAGACGAAGCCGCTGACAAGCGTGCCGATGAAGGTGCTCACCGCCGGCTGGAGGGTGAGGCCGAAAATCTTCACCCGGTCGGTGAGGCTGACGACGAGGGCGCAGGCCACCGCTCCCACCGGCTCGCTGAGCAGGTTGGCGTACGGGAAGATGGCCTTCGACGTCACCATGCAGACCACCCCGGCCACCAGGCCGATGCCGGCCGACTGCTTCAGCCCCGGCCTGACGAGGAGGATGGCGAGGCAATACATGGCGATCAGCCAGTTGGGGGTTATGCCGGCGATGCTGGGGCTGACGAGCCGCAGTATCACGCCGATGGCCAGCAGGAGCGCCGTCACGGCCACGCCTCTGGTCTTGCCGCCTGTTTTCTCCATCTTGACGAGTTCCTGGTTCTCTCTCGTTTCCATTTTTATTCCCCTTTCACTTTTTTACAAACACAAAAACCCGTCCCCGGTAAGGGACGGGTTCTTACCCGTGGTGCCACCCAATTTAGCCGCCGCAGCGGCTCGCTTCGCCAGGTACGGGAGTGAACTCCGATACCTGCTTCCCGCTAACGGGGGAATGCCGACGGCGCCTACCCCGCGTACGCGGCTCGGGCCGTATCTCCCGGGTCCATTCGCCATACCGAGCTGTGCCGGCCTTCCACCGCCGCCGGCTCGCTGGGACTCTCCAGTATGGGTACTACTCCCGATCATCGATGTTTAAAGATTAACTTTTCGGCAACCCGCTATCCTTACATATAAAACCTCGCCGCAACTACGCCGGCCGTGCCTGCGGCCAGGGCGGCCAGCGCCAGGTAGTCGCGGCCGCCGAGGGCGATGCTGGTGCCGTAGCTGCCGGCCCGGCCGGTGCCGAACCCCCGCAGCTCCATGCTCATGGCCATCGTCTCCGAGCGGGCCACCGAGCGCAGCACCAGCGGCTGGACAATTGTGAGATAATTCTTCAGCCGCCGCGTCACGCTCCCCCCGCCGGCGTAGCCCCGGCAGGCCTGGGCCTCCTGCACGGCCTTGATCTCGGTCAGCAGGTCGGGGATGAACCGCAGCGAGGCCGTCACCATGAAGGCATATTCGTACGGGACGCGCAGCTGCCGCGCAAGGGCGGCGGTCAGGTCCTGGACGCGGGTCGTGGCCAGGAGGAGGATGAACAGGCCGGTCATGGTCGCCATACGCAGGCCGACCACGAGGGAAAACTCGGCCTCCGCCCCCAGGGCGTACTGCATGGCCGCCAGGGCGAGGGCGAAAAGCCCCAGGCCGCCCAACGCCTTGTAGCTGCCGGCCGGCACCCTTGACGCGGCGAACAGCGCCAGCAGGAGCCCGGCCACCGCCCCCAGGGCGGCCGCGGATTCGAGCAGCATCGCCCACAGCGACACCAGCAGCACCACCGCCAGCTTGGTCAACGGCGCCGTCCTACGCATAAGCTTTCCCTCCCGCCCGGCAAATCGCCCCGTTCAGTTCTTCCGGCATAATCGCCTCGGTCGCAAAGCCAAAGGTCTTCAGCCCGCGGGCCACTTTCGCGGCCGCCGGTTCCCGCAGGCCCCAGCCGTCTACGGCCGCTCCGCCGGCGAACAGCGCGCGCACGCCGCCGTCATAAACCACGCGGCCGCCGGCGAGCACCACCGCCCGCCGCGCGTAGCGGGCCAACAGTTCCATGTCGTGGGTCACCAGCAGGATAGCCGTCCCTTTGGCGTTCAGCTCTGTCAGCAGGGCCATGAGCGCCGCCTTCTCCTGCGCGTCCTGGCCGCTGGTCGGTTCGTCGAGGATGAGCAGGCGGGGCGCCAGGACGAGCGCCGAAGCGATGGCCAGCCGCTGCTTCTGGCCCTTGGCCAGCGACCGCGGGTAAGCGCCGGCCAGCTTGGCGAGGTCGGCGGCGGCAAGGGCCTTGGCCACCGCCGCCCGCACGGCCTCGGCGGCCCAGCCGAGCTGCTCGGGGCCGTAGGCCACCTCCTCGGCCACCGTATCGCGGAAGATCTGCCTGTCGGGGTTCTGGAAGACATAGCCGACCTGGCGGGCGATCTCCGCGGTCGGTCGTCCGGCCGTGCAGCGGCCGTCCAGCATTATCCCGCCGGCCGTCGGCTGCAGTAGCCCCATCACCAGGCGGGTCAGGGTGGTCTTGCCGCTGCCGTTCCGTCCGGCCACGGCCACGAATTCGCCGTCCGCCACCTTCAGGCTGGCCTCTCGGACGGCGTATTCGCCCTGTCTATAGCAAAAAGTCACCTTGTCGATCTCAAGCACTTTTCTCGCCTCCCCGGCGACGGGCGGCGATGAAGCCGCCCAGTTCCGCCGCCGCCTCTTCCTCGTTCCGCCAGGCGGCGAAGCTTTCGTCAAGCTTTTCCTCCAAGCCGAGCTTGATCTGCCACAGGGGCGGCACCATTGCGGCCAGGCCGGGCTGGCGCCACATCGCCGGCAGTACGTCTTCCGGCCGTCCCTGGCAGGCTACCCGGCCGCCGGCCAGCACCACCATCTGGTCGGCATACGCCAGCACTCTGGCCAGATCGTGTTCCACCACCAGCAGCGCCATGCCGGTTTCGCGGTTGAGGCCGGCGAGCAGGGCGTACAGTTCCTCCGCCCCTTCCGGATCGAGGGCGGAGGCCGGTTCGTCCAGCACCAGGATGCCCGGCCTGGTGGCCAGCACCGCGGCGATAGCCAGCCGCTGCTTCTGGCCGCCGGACAGCGCGCCCACCTCGCGGTCCTCGAGGCCGGCCAGCCCCACTTGCGCCAGCACTTCGCCGATCCGCCGGGCAATCGTTTCGTGCTTCATGCCGCGGTTTTCCAGCGTAAAGGCGACCTCCTCGGCCACCGTCATCGTTACCAACTGGCTTTCGTAGTCCTCCAGCACCGTGCCCACATGAGCGGCGATGTCGCCCATACTGCCGGCCGCGGTGTCCACCCCGGCCACCCGCACGGCGCCGGCCATGCTGCCCCCGAAGTAATGGGGCACCGCCCCGCACGCCGCCAGGCACAGCGTCGTCTTGCCCGCGCCGCTCGGGCCGGCGACCACGGTGAACGACCCTTTAGCCACCTCAAGGCGGATGCCGTCGAGCGCTTTCGTGGTCCCGTCGTATGCGTAGCTGAAATCGTCGAACACTATCGCCGCCATCGCCAAGCCTCCCGCCGAAAATATACAAAACCCCTCATCCCGGTGAAGGGACGAGGGGTTAACCCGCGGTGCCACCCTAATTGGCCGTCGAAACGGCCCAGCTTTACATGGTACGGGAGCGCAGCTCCGATACCCGCCTCCCGCTAACGGGGGAGGACCCGACGGCGCCTACCCCGCTTGCGCGGCTCGGACCGTATCTCCCAGGCCCATTCGACATGTCGAGCAGTGCCGACCTCCCACTACCGTCGGCTCGCTGTGACCCTCTTGCCATGTGTACTCTTCCTGGTCATCGATTGTAATGTTATGTATTTGGCATGAGTATACCAGACCGGACGCGCCGTTGTCAACAAATTTCCCTGGCGGCCTAATACGCCCGGCCGGTCAGGGGCAAACTAGCAGGCGGAGGTGTAATCATGGAAGGAATCGTATGCGCCAACTGCCACTCCTGGCTGGCTGCCGACGCCGCGGCCTGCGCCGGCTGCGGCGCGGCCATCGTGTGCGACGGCGCCGGCAAGAACGTCATCGACCGCCTGGAGCCCGACTGCCTCATCCACCGCTACGAAGGATCGGACATGCTGGAGCCCGCAGTGGTCGTCAAAGAAGGCAAGGTCAACATCAAGGCCGCCACCCGCCTCAGGGAATACGCCCAGCCCGTCACCGTTCCCAAGAGCAAGGTCTTCGCCTTCGACCAGACCATCCTCGGCAGCATCCAGGCCCTGCGCAACGAACGCACGGCAACGATCAGGCGGTATGACAGACAGATAGAAAATCAATGGCAAAATCTCAAGCCTTATAAACCCAATTAAAGGGGACCGGCGATAAACGGCCCCGGCAAGCGTAAAACAAGGCCGGGGTTATCCCCCGGCCTTGCGGCGGTCTATCGGAAAGTTCCTATTTTCCGATAGGCATAAGTGCAACTATGGCTCCGCCTGCGCCAAGGCTTGGTGAAGCCAAGTTTTCTAATTACTTATTGTAGCCGCACGCGCAGGCGGCCGCCGCGCCCTTGTCCCATTCGGCGCAGGCCGCGCCGACGGCGGCGCCGGATTGGACCGGCACGCCCACGGCGTTCAGCGCCCGCTCCACGGACGACAGTGTCTTGACGATTTCCGTAATGCAGATATTGCCCATATGGCCGATGCGGAAGGCCTTGCCCTTGATTTCGCCGAGCGCGCCGGCGACGACGACGCCGAAATCCTCCATCTTGGCCCGGAAGGCGGCGCAGTCCGCCCCTGCCGGGTAGTAGGCCACCGTCAGGGTCGGCGCTACAGCCTCGGGTCCGGCTACCGACTTGATGCCAATGGCCGCCAGGCCGGCCCGCACGCTGCGGCCGATGCGCTCGTGGCGGGCGTAGCGATTCTCCAGGCCTTCGGCGAGGATGATTTTCACCGACTCGTTGAGGGCCACGATGTGGTTGACGGGCGGCGTGGAAAAATACAGGCCGGGGTTATCCATGATCGGCAGCCAGTTCTTCCAGTCGCTGTAGTAGGTCGGCACCGTGCCCAGTTCCTCGCGCCTGGCGAGCGCCTTGGCGCCCAGCGCCACCATCGTCAGGCCGGGCGGCGTGCCGAAGGCCTTCTGGCAGGTGGTCACGAGGACATCCACGCCCCAGTCCTTCATCGGCTCGGGGATGCCGGCCGAGGCGCACACGCCGTCGAGGATGAAGAGCGTGCCATACTGCTTGGCCAGTTCGCCGACTTCCTGCGGCTGAGCCATGACGCCGGAGGAAGTGTCCACATGGGTCAGGGTGATCGCCGCGTACTTCTTCGCCGCCAGCTTGGCCTTGATGTCGGCCAGCGGCACGCGCTGCCCCACCGGGCAGCTCAAAACGTCGGCCTTGATGCCGAGCGCCTTGGCCACCAAGGCGTAGCGGTCGCCGAACACGCCGTGGGTGACGACGAGGATCTCTTCGCCGGCCCGCACCGTGTTGATCAGGCCCATTTCCATCGACAGCGTACCGGCGCCGCCGACCACGATCACCTGCTCGGCCTGGAAAATCGTTTTCAGGCCGGCCAGGCATTCTTTGTAAATTTTCACGAATCCGCCGTAAGTATGGCCGTATGTCTGGGTAGCCATCGCCTGGCGGATGGGTTCGGCCACCGGCGTCGGCCCCGGGATCATCACCAGCGGATCAGTTTTAATCATCATGAATCGCCCCTCTCATACCATGATACTATTTAGAATACGGTGCGGGGCGACAAAATCCTGCCGCCGCGTCAATCGGTTTTGCCGGATGCGCCGCCGCCGGAATGAACCGCCGCCGCCGGCAATATAATGTAATAATTTGCACGGGAGGAACGTCATGGCAAGGCTCCGCAGGACACTAGCCCTCTTCGCCGCGCTCGCCGGCCTGCTGCTAGCGGCCGCGCCGGCGATGTGCGCCCCGCCCCCGGTCAAAGCGCGGGCGGCCATCCTCATGGACGCCGCCACCGGCGAAGTGCTGTTCGAAAAAAACAGCCGTGAAAACAACGCTCCGGCCAGCACCACCAAAATCGTCACCGCCATCCTCGCCATCGAGAGCGGGCGGCTTGACGAGTCTGTCCGCGTCAGTCTGCGGGCGGCCGCGACCAGGGGGTCGTCCATGCACCTGTACTCCGGCCAGGTCCTCTCTTTGCGCGAACTCGTCGCCGGCCTGCTGCTGCGGTCCGGCAACGACGCCGCCGTCGCCATCGCCGAACACCTGGCCGGCTCCACCGAAGCCTTCGTCGAGCAGATGAACCTCCGGGCCCGCGACCTGGGCGCCACCGCCAGCCATTTCCGCAATCCCCACGGCCTCAGCGCCGCCGGTCACTATACCACCGCCCACGACCTGGCCCTCCTCGCCCGCCATGCGCTCACCAACCCGACCTTCGCCGCGCTCGTCAGCAGCAAGGAGATCAGCATCGAGTGGCAGGACCGCCGCGGCCGCGAACAGGACCTCAACCTGCGCAACACCAACAGGCTGCTCTGGATGCTCGAGGAGGCGGACGGCGTCAAAACCGGCACAACCGACGAAGCCGGCCCCTGCCTCGTGTCGAGCGCCACCCGCGGCAGCCACCGGCTGATTGCCGTCGTCCTCCACGACCACGCCCGCTGGTATGATTCGATGCAGCTCCTCAAGTACGGCTTCGACAATTACGACCTGTACGACTATGCCGAGCAGGGCGCCCTAATCGCCACCATGCCTGTCGAAAGCGGCCTTGAGGACACCGTCGACGCGGTGGCCGCCGCCCCCGCCGCCCTCGTCGTCGCCGCCGCCGACTATGCGCAGGTCACGGTCGAGGCCGACCTGCCGAAAACGCTAAAGGCCCCGGTATACCAGGGCCAGAAAATCGGCGAGCTCGTTTTTTTCATCGGCGACAAGGCGGTGAAAACGGTCGACGTCGTCGCCAGCCGCGAGGTCGGCGAGCGCACGCCCCTAAAAACCTTCCTCCACGGCCTGCTCCGCACCTTCCGCATGCTGGCGGGCTGGGGCGTGCTATAGCGGTTTGCGGTAGAAGAAGGGCAGGTAATGCTGGAAGCCGATATCGCGGAAGTTGAGGATCGCTTCGGTGCCGCCGACGAAAAACACCCCGCCCGGCTTGAGGGCGGTGAAGAACCGCCGGTACAGCGCATCCTTCGCTTCCTCGGTGAAATAGATGACCACGTTGCGGCAAAGGATAAGATCGAACCCGGTCTCGAACCTGTCGAGCAGGAGATTGTGGCGCTGGAACTCCACCAGCGCCTTGACTTCGTCCTTTACGGCCCGGCTGTCCCCCTTGGCGGCGAAATACTTCGCTATCCTGGCCGGGGGGATATTCTTAAGCTCACCGGCCGTGTAAACCCCCTGCTTGGCCTTGGCCAGCATCTCTATGTCGAGGTCGGTCGCCAGGATGCGGTGGCGGGCGGACGGGGCCCTGTCGAGCAAAATCATCGCCAGCGAATACGGCTCGGCCCCGGTCGAACACCCCGCGCTCCAGATGTTGAGGTACGGGCTGCGTTTCAGCAGTTCGGGAATAACCTTGTCCTCGAGCTCGACGAACTTTTCCGGCGTGCGGAAGAACTCGGTGACGTTGATGGTGAGATAATCGATGAAATCTTTGTAGAGCTTGGCGTCTTTTTCGAGCAGCTTGAAAAAGGCCGTGAAGGTCGCGACCCCGTGGCGGTTCATCAAATTGGTGATCCGGCGCTGCATCTGGGCGGGCTTATACTGGTTGAGGTCGATGCTCGATTTGGCGAACAGCTGCTGCTTGAAGATTTCCCAGTCGTCTTGTACCATTCTGCCTCCGCGTATTCAGCGTTTGATTATCTCGGGGGCGCCGATCTCGCCGCCGGCCCGTTCGGTGCGCAGGATGACGATATCCACGCGGCGGTTTTTGGCCCGGTTTTCGTCCGTGGTGTTGGGGTACAGCGGCCTGAACTCTCCGTAGCCCAGCGACGACAGGCGGCGGGGATCAGCGCCGTGCTTGTCGACGAGATACCGCGTCACCGCTATCGAGCGGGCGGCCGAAAGCTCCCAGTTGGAGGGAAACTGCACCGTATTGATCGGCAAATTGTCGGCATGCCCCTCCACCCGCACGTAGCGCGTCGAGTTCTTCAGCGCCATGCCGACGGCGTCGAGCATTGCGTGCCCCTCGGCACGAAGTCCGGCGCTGCCGCTGTCGAAGAGGATATTATCAAGGAAACGCACCGTCAGCCCGCGTTCGTCGACGATGAACGCCACCTGCCGCTGGTCCTGGATGCTGGCCTGGACCTTGCGGATGATATCCTGGAAATCCTCCGCATCCCTCCTGCTGTCCACGCTGATGGCTTGCTCGACAGGCTGGGTGCCCTGCTGGTTATAAATGAGGCTCGAAGCCGAGCCGTCAGTCCGGAAGGCCACCGCCAGCGAGCTTTTCAGCGCGTTGAACTTCGCCACGTCGGCCTTGCTCATGGCGTACATGATGACGAAAAAGGCCATCATCAGGGTAATGAGGTCGGAATAAGTCAGCAACCATCGCATCATGCCGGCCGCATCGTGGCCGCCGCCTCCGCCGCCACCGCCGGCGCCGCGTCTTCTGGCCATGTCGCCACTCCTTTGACCTACGCTGTCCGGAATATACATGACAAGTTGTTATATTCTTCGACACCGTTCGGCAAATTTCCTACCAACAATTGCTAAGGGAGGGGCTAATTTTGCCCCTCCCTTATTATCGAACGATACGCTATTTAACTTAATACCTCTTCCAGCGGCGTATACTCCAGCCCTAGCGCGTCGGCCACCGCCTTGTAGGTCACCTTGCCGTCGGCGACGTTGACCCCCTTGGCCAGGCCAGGATTATCCCTGACCGCCTGCTTGTAGCCTTTGTTGGCGATCGCCAGCGCGTAGTCGGCGGTGGCGTTGGTGAGCGCGAATGTCGACGTGCGGGCCACCGCCCCCGGCATATTGGCCACCGCGTAATGGATGACGCCGTGCTTGACGTAGATTGGGTCGCTGTGGGTGGTAACCCGGTCGATGGTGGCCACCGAGCCGCCCTGGTCGATGGCGACGTCGACGATGACCGAACCCGGCTCCATTGTCTTCACCATCGCCTCGCTGACCAGCTTCGGAGCCTTGGCTCCCCGCAGCAGCACCGCGCCGATGAGCAGGTCGGCCTTGCGGACCCAGCAGGCGATGTTGTAGCTGTTGGCCATGATGGTCGCCACGCGGCCGGCGAACAGGTCGTCGAGATAATTGAGCCTCTCGATCGATTTGTCGATGATCGTCACCCTCGCCCCCAGGCCGGCCGCCATCTTGGCCGCGTTGGTGCCGACGCCGCCGCCGCCGATGATGACAACCTGGGCGGGCTCGACCCCCGGCACGCCGCCGAGGAGGATGCCTTTGCCGCCCCATTGCTTTTCGAGGAACTGGGCGCCGATCTGGACCGACATCCGGCCGGCCACCTCGCTCATCGGCGCCAGCAGCGGCAGCGACCCGCCCGGCCCTTCGATGGTCTCGTAGGCGATGCCGACCACCCTCTTGGCAAGCAGCGCCTTGGTCAGTTCGGGCTCGGGCGCCAGGTGCAGGTAGGTGAAAAGGATCTGCCCGCTGTGGAACAGGTCGTATTCCGGCGCCAGCGGCTCCTTGACCTTCATTATCATCTCGGCGCGGTCGAATAACTTCTTCTTGTCGGCGATTATCTCGGCCCCCGCCTGCTCGTAGGCGGCGTCGGCAAGACCGCTGCCGGCGCCGGCGCCGGCCTCGACAAGCACGGTATGGCCGGCGGCCTTGAGCGTCTCGGTGCCGGCCGGCGTGAGAGCCACCCTGTATTCGTTATTCTTGATCTCCCTCGCTACCCCGATAATCATCGTTATCTCCTCCGTTATCCACGATTGGACGTCGCTATCTCCTACTCATGCAAATATCGCGCCAACGCCGCGGGTCAGCAAAATGCCTATTTGCAATAATTATTGGAATAAATAGTTTCCAATAGCGGCAACTATTTATTCCGGATAGGCAATATATGTTTCCAGCAAAAAAAAACATAGCCCGCGGCCGGTTTGACCGCAGGCCAATAGCTTTTACCGCTTCATCCTTGCCAGGCGGCGATCTTCTGGGCGGCGTCCACTTCGCCCACCGCCCCGTCGACCAGCACCAGCCGCGGCCGGGAAGTCAACGCCAGCGGCGGCCCGTCCCACACCACCAGGTCGGCGTCCAGGCCGGGGGCGATGCTGCCCACCCGGTCGCCGACGCCGAGAAGGCCGGCCGCCTCCGCCGTGATCGCCCGTAGCGCCTGCTCCTCGGCCAGGCCGAACCGCACCGCCAGGCCGGCGTAGACGGGCAGAAAGGCGGCCGGCAGCACGGGGTGATCGCTCATCAGGGCGAACTTGACCCCCTGGGCGGCCAAAATGGCCGGGGCGGCGAAGCTGCGGTCCCTGAGCTCGAGCTTGCTGCGGGTCGTGAGGTTGGGCCCCACCACCAGCTTGGCCTGCCGCTCGGCCAGCAGCTCGGCGATCAGGTGCCCCTCGGTGGCGTGCTCGATGATGACGTCCACAGCGAACTCGGCGGCGATCCTGAGCGCGGTGACGATGTCGTCCGCTCGGTGGGCGTGGGCGCGGAGGGGCATCTCTCCTTTCAGCACCCGGCCGACCGCTTCCAGGCCGAGGTCGAACTTCCAGTCCTTCTCGCCGGCCCGCGCCAGATAGTCCTTCGCCTTCAGCAGCGTCTCCCGCACCAGGGCGGCGGTCGCCATGCGGGTGACGGGGGCTTTTTTCTGGTCGCCGCCGTAAACCCGCCGCGGGTTCTCCCCGAAAGCGATCTTTAGGCCGGCGTGGCGCTTGAGGATCATCGCCTCCACCGCCGGGCGGCGGCGGGTCTTGATGACGGTGCACTGGCCGCCGACCGGGTTGGCGCTGCCGGGGGCGACCATGACCGTCGTCACTCCTCCGGCCACGGCGTCGGCCAGGCCGATGTCGTCGGGATTGATGGCGTCGACGACGTCCATCTCCGGCGTCGTCGGCCGGCTGGTCTCGTTGACCTCTTCGCCGGCCCAGTCGTAGGCTTCGGTGTACACGCCCAAATGGGTGTGGGCGTCGATCAGGCCGGGGGTGACGACCCGGCCGGTCGCGTCGATGACGGTCGCCGCCGTTGGCACCGCCACATGCCGGCCCACGGCCACGATCTTGCCGCCGTCCACCAGCACCGTGCCGCCGGCGATGGCCGGCCCCGCCATCGTCAGCACCGTGCCGCCGGTCAATGCCAGCATCGTCATTCCCCTTTCGCGGCCGCGGCCTTTTTGGCCGCCACCCGCGCCCGCAGCCAGCCGTACCAGCCCTCCAGGCCCTCGCCGGTGCGGCAGGACGCCGGAAAAATGGCGACTTGCGGGTTGATGCTGGCAATGTCCTCGGTGGCGGCCGCAAGATCGAAGCTGGTATAGGGCAGCAGGTCGATCTTGTTCACCACGACCGCGCCGGCCTGCTTGAAGACCAGCGGATATTTGAGCGGCTTGTCCTCGCCCTCGGTGACGCTCAGCACGGTCGCCTTCGCGTCCTCGCCGATATTGAACTCGGCCGGGCATACGAGGTTGCCGACATTTTCGATTATCAGCAGGTCGAGGCCGTCGAGGTCGAGGCTGGCGAGCACGCCCTTGACCATGTTGGCGTCGAGGTGGCAGCCGCCGCCGGTGTTGATCTGCACCACCGGCACGCCCTGGCGGGCGATGCGGGCGGCGTCCTTGTCGGTGAACAGGTCGCCCTCGATCACCGCCAGCTTCAGTTCGTCTTTGAGGGCGGCGATCGTCCGCTCCAGCAGCGCCGTCTTGCCCGAGCCGGGCGAGCCCAGCAGGTTGAGTGTAAAAATGCCGCGGCGCGACAGGTGCGCGTTCACTTCGGCGGCCAGTTGGTCGTTCTTGTCGAGGATGTTGGCCATAACCTTTATTTCCACTATTCCACCTCCAGATGCTCCACCCGCAGTTCCCGTCCCGAAATTATCTCCACCGCCGCCGACCCGCACGCCGGGCAGAGAAAGCGGAACCGCTCCACCCTGAACTCGCGCCCGCAATCCCGGCAGCGGCCGACGAGCGGCGTCACCTCCACCTCGAGGCTGGCGTCCGCCGCCGCCGTCCCGGCCGCCAGGGCGGCGAAGCAGAAGGTGAGCGCCTCCGGCTCGACCTCGGTCATCGCCCCCACCTGCAGCTTGATGCGGACAATGGCGGCCGCGCCATTTTCGGCCGCCGCCGTCAGCGCGATGTCCAGAATACCCTGGGCGATTGCCATTTCATGCATCGGCGCCACCCCGCACTTCCGCGGCGACAAGGTCGGCGACCCGCAGAGCGGCCGCCGCCACCGGCGCCGACAGCTCCAGCCCCGTCTGCATCGCGGCCGGCTCCACGCCGAAGATGACGATCGGCGGCAGCGGACCGGTTCGGGCCAGGAGCGCGAGCGCCTGCGGCAGGGAAAAATCGTGCAGCGACAGACCGGGAGTTGCGGATGCGGGGCCGAGGTCGGCCGGCGTGAGCCGGTATACGGCCCCCGGCTCGCCCCCGCCGGTCAGGGCGTCGACGATCACGACCCGGGCGGCGCCGCGCAGCGCGCCCAGCACTTCCAGCGAAGCCACCCCGCCGTCCACCAGCTCCACCCCGGCCGGCAAAGCCCGGCCGGCCAGCGCCCGCACCACATGAACGCCCACGCCGTCATCGCCCATGAGTAGATTGCCAAACCCGACGACCACCGTCCGTCCCATCGTCTTCCTCCGCCCGCAGGGATATTTCCGGGAAATAATCTGCCGTTTCCCGGCCTAATTTCTTTTACGCCTTAGCAGGGCCAGCGCCGCCGCCGCCGGCCGCGTGTTGACGATGTCGGCTGCCGTCAGCCAGCCCTTGCGGGCCACGGCCGCGCCGTATTGCACGTAATCGAGCTCTTCCGGCGCGTGGGCATCGGGGTTGATCGTCAGCATCACGCCCGCCTCCTTGGCCTTGCGGCACCAGCGCCAGTCGAGATCGAGGCGGTAGGGACTGGCGTTGATCTCGACCACCGTGCCCGTGGCCGCCGCCGCGGCGATGACCGCCGCCAGATCCACGGCATAGCCGTCCCTGGCCAGCAGTATCCGGCCTGTGGGGTGGCCGATGGCGCCGACATAGCGGTTCTCCATCGCCCTGATTATCCGCCGCGTCATATCGGCCTCGCTCTGGCGGAAGGCGGAATGCACGGACGCGATGACGAAATCGAAGCCGGCCAGTACCTCGTCCGGGTAGTCGAGCGAACCGTCGGCGAGGATATCGCACTCGATGCCGGCGAAAATCGTGAAGCCGGGTGCGGCGGCGTTCAGCCGCTCGATCTCGCGCCGCTGCTCGGCCACCGTCTCCAGCCGCAGGCCGCGGGCATACACCGCCGTGCGGCTGTGGTCCGTCACCCCCAGGTACCCCCAGCCCCGTTCCCGGGCGGCGGCCGCCATCTCCGCCGGCGTGGCGCTGCCGTCGGAAAAAGTCGTGTGCAGGTGGAAAACGCCGCGGATATCCCCGGCGGTCACCAGCGCCGGCAGGGTGCCGGCGGCGGCGGCCTCGACCTCGCCCGTATCCTCGCGCAGCTCGGGCTCGATGTAGGCCAGGCCCAGCGCGCAGTAGAACGCCGCTTCGTCGGCGACCGGCAGCCGTTCCCCGGCCGTCGTTTCGATACCGTACTCGTTTATCTTGAGCCCCTTGTCCTTGGCCAGGCCCCGCAAGCGGACATGGTGCTCCTTGCTGCCGGTGAAATGGTGAAGCGCGGCGGCGAACTCCTCCGGCCGCACGGCGCGCACGTCCATATTCATGCCGTTCGCGAGCTGCACGCTCGTCTTCGTCGGTCCCTGGCCGATAACCTTTTCCACCCCCGGCAGGGTCACGACATGCGCCGCCACCGACGCCGGCTCGGCCGCCGCGGTAACGATGTCGATGTCCTTCACCGTCTCCTTGCGGCGGCGGATGCTGCCGGCCACGGCCGCGGCCGCCACCCCCGGCTGAGCGCCGAGCAGGGCGGCGATCTTCTCCGCCAGCGGCCAGGCGTCGGCCAGCAGGAACTGCCCCTGGAACCGTTTCACATATTCTATGCCGGCCAGGATGCGCTCCTGCGTTTTGGCGCCAAACCCGGGCAGCGTCGCCAGCCGGTTCTCGCGGCAGGCGTACTCCAGCTCGCCCACCGAGTTTATGTCCAACTGCTCGTGGAGCTGCAGCGCCTTCTTCGGGCCCAGGCCGGGGATCTTCACCAGCTCGAACAGCACGGCCGGCACCGACGCCTTCAGCTCGTCGTAATACGCCAAACGCCCGGTATCAACATACTCGCGGATCTTCTGGCCGATGGCCTGGCCTACGCCCTTGGTCGCGTCCATCCGGCCGCTGGCGACGAAATCCGCCAGGTCGCCGTCAAGCTCCTCCACGATCCGCGCCGCGGTTTCATACGCCCTGATCTTGAAAGGGTTGTCCCCCTTCAACGTCAGCAGCATGGCGATATCGGCGAAGATCCGTGCCAGTTCCTGTTTATCCGCCATGCGGGCCACCTCCTACCTGGACTCGAAATACACGGTCACTTCCGCGCCGAGGTTGACGATCCCGTTTGGCGGCACGCTCTGCCGCACCGCCACGCCGCTGCCCGACGGCACGAAAACCAGCCCTGCGCCGGTAATAATATCGCCTGCGTCGCGGATGCTCCGGCCGAGCACGCTCGGCACGGCCACCTTGCCCGGCCCCGGCTTCGCGGCCGGCGCCGCCGGTTTCTGCCCGGTATTGGCCGCGGCATGGGCCGGCGCCGGTATGACGGTGAACTCGGCGGCATTCTGCGGCCGGATGGTAAGATAGCGCATCACCTGGTTCATGATCTCGCCGAACACCGGGGCGGCGATCTCGCCGCCGTAATAATCGCCCACCGGATCGTCGATGACCACCAGGGCGGCCACCTGCGGATCCTCCACCGGTCCGAAGCCGACGAACGAGGCGATATAGCGCCCGGCTTCGTAGCCGCCGCCGCTCTCCTTCAGCCGCTCGGCCGTCCCCGTCTTGCCAGCGAAGCGGTAGCCCCTGACCGCCGCCCGCTTGCCGCCGCCTTCGCTGATAACCTTCTCCAGCAGGCCGGACAGCAACTTGGCCGTGTCGGGGCTGATCACCTGCCTGACGCGCTGGGTGGGCGTGGCCGCCGCCAGCGAACCGTCGGCATTGTATATCTCCTTGACGATGTACGGTTTGAGCAGGACGCCCTCGTTGGCGATCGCCGCCACTGCCGTCACCAGCTGCAGCGGGGTCACGGCGATGCTCTGGCCGATGGCCATCGTGGCCACGTCGGAAGCCCGCATATTCTTGGTGTTGAACAGCAGCCCCTCTTCCTCGCCAGGCAGCTCGATATCGGTGGCTTGTCCGAACCCGAAGGCGCGGGCGTAGCTGTTCAGCCGCTCCGCCCCCAGCCGCAGGCCGATCTGGACGAAGGCGGTGTTGATCGAATTCTTGATCACGTCGATCAGCGGAACATTGCCGTAGCTGTCGCCGCTCCAATTCTTGATCCGGCGGCCCGACACCTCGATGAAGCCTTTGTCCACGAACCGTTCGTTGACGCCGACCGCCTTCTCCTGCAGGGCAGCGGCCGCCACCACCGCCTTGAAGGTCGAGCCGGGCTCGTAAATGGCCGATATCGCGCGATTCTTCCAGTCGCCGGCGCCATAGCGGTAAAACCTGTTGGGATCGAAGCCCGGCCTGGACGCCATCGCCAGGATCTCGCCCGTGTGCGGGTTCATGATGATGACGGTCGCCGACTTGGCGTGCGTCCGCGCCATGACCTTGTCCAGGCTCTGCTCGACGATGAACTGGATGGTGCTGTCGATAGTCAGAAACACGCTCTTGCCCTGCTTGACCGGCTTGAACATCACGCTCGACCCCAGGATGGGGATGCCGTAGCTGTCGGTGTCCACCGCCTGCTTGACCAGCTCGCCCTTGATCGTCTTGTCCAGCGCCATTTCCAGGCCGCTCAGCCCCACGTCGTCCGTGCCGACGAAGCCCAGCACCTGGGCCGCCAGGCTGTCGTTGGGATAATAGCGCTTGCTCTCCTCGATGAAATCCAGGCCGCGGATATTCTCCGCCTTCGCCAGGTCGATCACCTTTTGGGCCGCTTCCGGCTCCAGCGTCCGCTTAAGCCATACGAAGCTGCCCCCCGCCATCAGCCGGTCGCGCACCGTCTCCATCTGCATATCGAGGATGGGCGCCAGCTTGGTCGCCACCGCCACCGGATCCTTGTTAAGCTCGCGGGGATTAACGTACAGCGACTTGCGCAGACTACTGATAGCCAGTTCCCGGCCGCTGCGGTCGTAGATCGTCCCCCGCGGCGACTGCAGCAGCTTATTGTCGCGGAGCTGCGTGCGGGCCTTTTCCGCCAGCTCGCTTCCCTCGACGAACTGCACCCAGGCGATGCGGCCGAACAGCACGACAATAGCCGCCAACAACATGAACATCGCGACGGCGATCGATTTTCGCGCCTTTGGCGCCGCCTTCGGCATGGTTTCACCCTCCGCTAGCAAACTATGGTTACTATATTCGCCGCCTGCCCGCCTTTCCCTGTCCTGCAGACCTATATTATTAGCCCCGGCTGTCCGCCTGATGCAGGCGTTGATTCTCTATAAAAACGAAAAACCGGGACGCATGTGCGCCCCGGCCGTCTTAACCCATTTCAGCCCATATGATGCTTGGCGGCCGATTCCTGCACGTCTTCTTCCTGCGGCTTACGGTGCTTGTTGTGCCAGATCCCGACGGCGACGACCGCAGCCGTGATCAGCGCCGGCAGCAGCCAGGACGGCACCAGCCCGGCGAAACCGGCCATCAATTTGTCGCCCTGCATCATCTCGCCCGCCGTCCATGCGATCAGGCCGGCCCCGGCGTACACGATGACCGGGAACCGGTCCATGATCTTGATGATGATCTGGCTGCCGAACACGATCAAGGGAATGCTCAGCGCCAGACCGAGGCCGAGCAGGAGGTAGTCGCCCTTGGCGACCGCCGCGATGGCCAGCGTATTGTCCAGGCTCATGACTATATCGGCGATGATGATTGTCTTGACCGCTTTCCACAGCGACCCGGCGGCTTCGACATTCTCGCCGCTGCCGTCTTCCAGCAGCAGCTTGGCGGCTATCCAGACAAGCAGCACGCCGCCGAAAAACTGTACATAGGGGATATGCAAAAGTACAACCGCTACGACTGTCAATATCACCCGCAGCCCTATCGCCCCAGCACTACCCCACAGGATGGCCATCTTCTGCTGCTTCGGGGGGAGGGCGCGGCTCGCCAGCGCGATCACCACGGCGTTATCCCCGCTAAGCACGATGTTCACCATCATGATTCCTAATAGTGCGCCTAAGAACTCCATTTTTTTGTACTCCTTTGTTTTGCTCTATTTAGTGATGCACGGTGTCAGGTAGCACCGGAACCGTATCCCACCTCCGATTTTACTTCAGATTCTAGTACCAGATAATAAAACAGAGACCCTCGTTTTATTTTATCAAGCTATCCCCCCGCTGGCAAGGCGGTTAACCATAATAATTCATGTATACATAGGGTTGCGGCAGCCGTTATTTGCTATAATAGGATTATCCTCACTACTCAGGAAGGTGTCCCATGTCAACGTTGCCTGAATGGAAAAGAAGTCTCGCCGCCCTGTGGTTCGCCCAGCTAGCCGGCATGGGCGCAATCACCGGCGTCATGGCCTTTCTGCCCCTGTACGTGAATGACCTCGGCATAACCAGCCTCGAAGAAGCGGAGGTGTGGTCCGGCATCCTCATGGGCGCCGCCCCGCTGACCGCCGCCATCGCCGGGCCCTACTGGGGCGCGTTCGCCGACCGCCACGGCCGCAAAATGCTGGTGGTGCGGGTCATGTTCGCCTTCTTCGTCGTCATGGTCCTGATGGGCTTCGTGGCCGACGTCAACCAGCTTCTCTTTCTCCGCCTCATCCAGGGCGTGTTCGGCGGCTTCACCGCCGCCGCCCTCGCCCTCGTCACCTCCATCAGCCCGCCCGAGCAGATCACCTCCACCCTCGGCATTTTCCAGACGGCCATGATCGCCGGCAGCGCCTTCGGCCCGATGTTCGGCGGCATAATCTCCGACCACTTCGGCTACCGCTGGGCGTTCATAGCCTTTGGCCTGCTCTGCCTCCTGTCGCTCTTCATCATCCGCCTGGCGGTCGTGGAACGCTTCACTCCGGCGCCGGCCGCCGCCAAAAAGCCCATCTGGCGCGAGATCGGCTCCATCCTCGTCATCCCCGGCCTCGGCATCACCCTGGCCATCCAGTTCCTTGTCCAGTTCGCCATGATGATCATCGCCCCCCTCCTGCCCATCTACGTCCAGGTCCTGTCCCCCGGCCTCACCTACATCGCCAGCGCCTCGGGCGCCATCATCGCCGCCGCCGGGCTGACCAGCGCCGTCGCGGCCGCCGCCATGGGCAACATCAGCAAACGCCTCAGCCACCGGACCGTCCTCGTTACGGCGGCCGCCCTGTCGGCCGTCTGCTTCGCCGCCCAGGCCGCCGCCGACAACGTCTTCCTCTTCGGCGGCATGCGGGCGGTCAGCGGCTTTTTCCTCGGCGCCATGCTGCCCACCGTCAACGCCATCATCTACTTCCTCATTCCCGAAAGCAAGCGCGGCGTCGCTTACGGCGTCACCACCACCGCCATGCAGCTGGGCATCGTCCTCGGGCCCTTAAGCGGCGGCGTGTTGGCCGTGTACCTCGGCATCCCGTCCGTATTCTGGCTGTCGGCCCTGCTGTTCGCCGCCGTGGCCGGCGGCGTCATGCTCGTCCGCAGCATGCCCACGGGCGGCGGAAAATTCTCCTGAGCCACCGTCCGCGTTCATCGACAAATAATTACAAAATTTGTCGGAACACGTCACTATGGCAGCGCCCATCGTGACTAATAAAAAGATTTTCTTTACTACTAGCAACCGGGTCCCCGATGCCGGTCGCAGGGGAAACTCTCCGCCTGTCGAATCAATAAGGCGGATACGAAATCTTGTCAGGCGGTGGTGCGATGAATAAGCTGCTAATCGTCCTCATCATAATGTCGGCCGTCCTCTCCCCGGCCTTGCCGGCCGCGGCCGGCCCCGGGCAAGCCCCGGCGGCCGTGGCGCCCTGGCCGGGAAAGGCCGCCTGGATCGGCCAGCAAGCGACAATCTATCCCGCCAAGCTCTACGCCTCCGCCAGCTACCTGCTCCTCTTCCGGCAACCGGGCGAAGAGATGAGCGGCGTCGACCAGCTTGCCCTCGGCCGCAAGCTCGCCGGGCAGACTTTCGTCATGAGCGGGTTGTACAGGCTGCCGACCGCCGCCGAGCCGAAGTATTACTGGCAGCTTACCGGCCCCGGCGGCACCGCCGTGTGGGTAAAGGACACGGCCGGCGGCCCGCTGGCCGCCCTGCCGTTCGCCTTAGCCGGCGAGATCGCCGCCGAAAACAAGGCGATCGGCGAACTGAACGCCCTTGTCGGCGCCACCTTGTGGGTCAACCGCAACCTGTTCGCCCCTGCCGAGCTGCCCGCCGTCGGCCACCTCGACCCCCTCACCGTCGCCGGCTTCAAGTCCGCCGGCCCCTTCAGCGACACCTACGCGCTGGACCTCCGCCAGGAGGACGGCTCGCCGGTCGTCTGGACGGCGGCGACGACCGGCCGCAGGGCGGCCTACGGCAACGTCCATTTCGCCGCCCTCGTGACGAAAAACTTTTTCCGCCAGGACCCCGTGACCCTCTTCCCGCATTGGCCCGGGCAGCTCTGGCCGCTCATCAGGGCCCGCGAGATCCGTCCCGGCTGGGAACGGGAAATGGTGCTCATGAGCTGGGGCGACCCGGAAACGAGCGCCAAAGTGGCCGAAGGCCCCGAAAAGGACCTCGAGGAATGGCGCTACGGCAACTACCACCTCTATTTCCGCGACAAACTGCTGGAGAAGATCAAGATCCCCGACCCGGCGGCCGTCGAGAAAACCCCGCCCGACGACCAAAAGGCCGCCCGCGGCAAACCGGCAGACAAAAAGAAAGAGCCGCCGATGCTCGAAATCACCTCGGCAACCAAAAAAGAAGGCCATTAGGCCTTCTTTCTTTATCCCTTATCTTCGGTAAACAGGCGGCGCTGGATGGCCAGCCCTGTGGGCGTTTTCGCCAGGCCGCCCTGGGAGGTTTCCTTCAGGCTGGCCGGCATGGACAGCCCTATCTGCCGCATGGTGTCGACGACCTCGTCGACGGGGATGGCGCTTTCCACGCCGGCCAGCGCCATGTCGGCGGCCACGAGGGCCTGCACGGCGTGGAACGCGTTCCGCCGCACGCAGGGCACCTCCACCAGCCCGGCCACCGGGTCGCACACCAGCCCCAGGGAATTTTTCAGCGCCAGGGCGACCGCCATCCCTACCTGGCGCGGCGTGCCGCCGTCCATCTGGACGAGGGCCGCCGCCGCCATCGCGCCCCCGGCGCCGCATTCGGCCTGGCAGCCGGCCTCGGCGCCCGAGATCGAGGCGTTCTCGGCGATTATCATGCCGGCGCCCGCGGCGGTGAGCAGCCCGTCGATGACCGCCTCCTCGCTATAGCCTCGCGCCTCGGCCGCCGCCACCACCGCCCCCGGCACGATGCCGCACGAACCGGCGGTGGGGAAGGCGACGATCCGTCCCATGCAGGCGTTGACTTCGCTGACGGCCAGGGCGTAGGCGATCGCCTTGGCGGCGCTGTCGCCAGCCAGCGTCCGGCCGGCGGCGATCCGGACGAAATAGCGTCGCGCGTCGCCGCCCACCAGGCCGCTGGGCGATTTCCCGCCGTTCGCCAGCCCGGCGGCGATGGCCTCGCGCATCACCTGCCAGTTGCGGGCCATGTCGGCGCGGACGGCGGCGACCGGCCGCTGGGCGTGCCGGCTCTCCTGCTCGGCGATCACGGCCGCCAGCGTCGTCCCGGACGTCTCCGCCCGCAGAATCCATTCGCCGAAATTGCGGATGCTGCTCATACGCTCCCTCCCAGCGCCGGCACGGCCAACACCGCTTTCATGGCCGCCACGGCCCGGATCGTCGGTATCGCTTCCGCCGGAATGGCCTCGTCGGCCTCGATGACCATCAGCGCCTCCTCGCCCCGCTCCCGGCGGGACACCTGCATGAAGGCGATGTTTACGCCTTCGTCGGCCAGCTTGCGGGTGACCACCGCGATCACTCCCGGCTTGTCGTCGTGGATGGTGATCAGGGTGTGGTACTGGCCGGTCACCCGCACAGGGTACCCGTCAATGCGGGTGATGACGATGTTGCCGCCGCCGACCGAGGCCCCCACTACCTGCCGCGTCTGTCCCGACGCCCCGGTCAGCACGAGGACGGCGGTGTTGGGGTGCACGTCCGGCAGGTCGACGGTGGAAAAAGTAAATTTCAGACCCTGCCCGGCGGCGAGGGAAAGGGCCTCCCTGATCCGTTCGTCGTCAGGCGCGAAGCCCAGCAGGCCGCCGACCAGCGCCTTGTCGGTGCCGTGGCCGCGGTAGGTCTGGGCGAACGAGCCGTGCAGCTTGATGTGCGCCGCTACCGGCGGCTCGCCGAGGATGATCCTCGCCATGGCCCCCAGGCGGACGGCGCCGGCGGTGTGGGAACTGGACGGGCCGACCATGATCGGCCCGGCGATGTCGAACAGGCCGCGCACGTCAATTGCCTCCCCGCCGCAGTGTCGTCCTCATCTGATGGATGGCCCGCCCCTCGGCGGCGTGCACGCTTTCCATGACCGTTTCCGCCAGGGTGGGGTGCGGGTGGATGACCGCGCCGAGCGCCTCGGCCGTCAGCCCGTGCCTGATGGCGATCGCCCCCTCCATTATCAGGTCGCTGGCGTGCGGCCCGAGGATGTGCAGGCCGAGCAGCTTGCCGTCGGCGGCATCGGCCACGACCTTCACCAGACCGTCGGCCTCGCCCATGGACACGGCCTTGCCGTTGGCGGCGAAGTTGAACCGCCCCACCTTCACTTGGTGGCCGGCGGCGACGGCCTCCGCCTCGGTCAGGCCGACGGCCGCCACCTCGGGCTCGGTGAAGATGCAGCCGGGCACGGCCCGGTAGTCCATCGCCGCCTCGCCGCCCAGGGCATTTTCAGCCGCCGTCAGGCCCTCGGTCGAGGCGGCGTGGGCCCACATATAGCGGCCGGTTATGTCGCCGACGGCGTAGATGCCGGGAATATTCGTCGCCATGCGGGCGTCGGCCTCGACCCCCTTGCGGCTGAACGCCACCCCCGCCGCCTCCAGCCCGAGGCCGTCCACTACCGGCCGGCGGCCGGCGGCGGCCAGCACCTTCTCGGCCGCCAGCTCCTGCTCGGTGCCGTCGGCCGTGGCCACGGCGACCGTCAGTCCCTCCGCTCCCGGCCGGATGGCGGTCACTTTTGCGCCGGTCAGCAGCTTGATCCCCTGCTTGCGCAGCAGCAGGCCCATCCTTTTCACCAGGTCGGTGTCGATGCTCGGCAGGATGGCCGGCAGCAGCTCGACGATCGTCACCTCGCAGCCGAAGGCGCGGAAGATGGCGGCGAACTCCACCCCCACCGCCCCGGCGCCGATGACCACCATGCTGCGGGGCACGGCGTCCAGCGCCAGCACCGCGTCGCTCGTGAGCACGCCGGGCAGATCGGCGCCCGGCACCGGCGGCAGCGCCGGCACCGAGCCGGTCGCCAGGATTATCTTTCGGGCGGCGTATTCCTCCCGCCCGGCCTGGCCGCTCACCGCCAGGCTGTCCGGCCCGGTGAGCGCGGCTTCGCCGTAGCGCACCTCGATGCCGTTGCCGGCGACGAGTTGGACGACGCCGGCCTGCAGCCCGGCGACGACCTGGTCCTTGCGGGCCATGACCGCCGGGAAATCGAAGCCGATATTGTCGGCCCGCAGGCCGAAGGCGGCGCAGTTTTGCAGGTTGCGCCACCGCTCGGCGCTCTTGAGCAGCGTCTTGGTCGGGATGCAGCCGCGGTTCAGGCACACGCCGCCGAGCTTATCCTGCTCGACGAGCAGCACCTTGGCCCCGAGCTGCGCCGCGCGGATAGCGGCCACATAGCCGCCCGGGCCGCCGCCGACGACCGCGATGTCGTACATAAAATCCTCCTTTACGGCTGCCACCGCACCACCGGCTTGCGGGCCGCGGCCGCCTCGTCGAGCCGCCCCACGACGGTCGTCGCCGGGGCGTTCTTCACGATGGCCGCGTCCTCCTCCGCCTCGGCGGCGATCTTCAGCATGGCCTCAATGAAGCCGTCCAGCGTTTCCTTGCTCTCCGTCTCGGTCGGCTCGATCATCAGCGCTTCCTCGACGATCAGCGGGAAATAGATGGTCGGCGGATGGTAGCCGTAGTCCAGCAGGCGCTTGGCGATGTCCAGCGTCCTGACGCCGTACGGCTTCTGGTTCTTCGACGTCAGCACGCACTCGTGCATGCAGAAGCGGTCGAACGGCGAATGGTACTTCTCCTTCAGCCGGCTGAGGCAATAGTTGGCGTTCAGCACCGCGTCCCGGCTGGCCGCCAGCAGCCCGTCGGGGCCCATGGCCCTGATGTACGCGTAGGCGCGGACGATCACGCCGAAGTTGCCGTAAAAGGACAGCACCTTGCCGATCGACAGCGGCCGGTCGTAATCGAGGCGGTACCCGCCATCCGCGGCCACGACGACCGGCGTGGGCAGGAAGGGTATGAGACCGCTCTTCACCCCCACCGGCCCCGAGCCGGGACCGCCGCCGCCGTGCGGGGTGGCGAACGTCTTGTGGAGGTTGAAGTGGATGACGTCGAAGCCCATATCGCCGGGGCGGGATACGCCCATGATGGCGTTGGCGTTGGCGCCGTCGTAGTACAGCAGGCCGCCGGCCGCATGGACGATGGCGGCCACCTCGCGGATGTTGCGCTCGAACAGCCCCAGCGTGCTGGGGTTGGTCAGCATCAGGGCGGCCGTGTCGGAGCCGACGGCGGCGCGCAGCGCGTCCAGGTCGATTGCCCCGTCGGCGTGGGATTTGATCTCCACGATCTCCAGGCCGCACACCGCGGCGGTGGCGGGATTGGTGCCATGGGCCGAGTCGGGGACGATGACCTTGGTGCGGTTCTCGCCGCGGTGACGATGATAGGCGCGGATGAGCTTGATGCCGGTAAGCTCGCCGTGGGCGCCGGCCGCCGGCTGCATCGTCACGGCGTCCATGCCGGCGATCTCCGCCAGGTACTGCTCCATGGCGGCGAGGACCGCCAGCGCGCCCTGCGCCGTGGCCTCGTCCTGCAGGGGATGGAGGGCGGCGAAGCCGTCCAGCCGGCCAGCATCCTCGTTGATCTTGGGGTTGTACTTCATCGTGCACGAGCCGAGGGGGTAGAACCCCGTATCCACGCCGAACGTCCGCCGCGACAGGGCGGTGTAGTGGCGCATCAGCTCAAGCTGGCTGACCTCCGGCAATGTGGCCGGCGTCTTGCGCCGGTACGCGTCCGGGATGAGGGCGGCCGCGTCCGGCGCCGGCACATCGCAGGCCGGCAGGTCGACCGCCCGCCGCCCGGGCTGGCCCTTCTCGAAAATGAGCGCCTCCGCCTTCCTCATGATACCGCCTCCATCGTCCGCACCAGGCGGTCGATCTCCGCCTTGGTCCGTTTCTCGGTCACACACAGCAGCATGCAGCCGGCCAGTTCCGGGTAATAGCGGCCGAGGTCGAGGCCGCCGATGATCTTTTCCCTGCGGAGGGCGGCGTTGACCGCCGCCACCGGTTTGGCGCAACGGACAGCGAACTCCTGGAAGAAGGGGGCGCCGAACACCGGCTGGCAGACCTTGCGGTTCACAAGCTCCGCATGGGCGTAATGGGCCTTCTTAAGGCACAGCTCCGCCACCTCGCGCAGGCCCTCCCGGCCCACGGCGGTCAGATACACGGCCGCCGCCAGCGAGCACAGCGCCTCATTCGAGCAGATGTTGGACGTCGCCTTTTCGCGACGGATGTGCTGCTCGCGAGCCTGCAGCGTCAGCACGAAGCCGCGGGTGCCCTCGAAATCGGTCGTCTGGCCGACGATGCGGCCCGGCATCTTGCGCATCAGCTTCTCGGTCGCGGCGAAAAAGCCGAGGTAGGGGCCGCCGAACGACACCGGCAGCCCGAGCGGCTGTCCTTCGCCGACGACGATGTCGGCGCCGAGGGCGCCCGGCGCTTCCAACACACCGAGGGCGACAGGGTCGGCGGCCACGACCAGCAGGGCGCCGGCTTTATGGGCCAGCTCGGCCGCGGCGGCCACGTCCTCCAGGCAGCCGAAGAAGTTGGGCGTCTGGACGATCACCGCCGCTGTCGCCGGTCCCGCCAGTTCGGCCAGGCCGGCCACGCCCGTCGCGCCATCGGCAAACGGCGCTTCCTTCACCGTCAGGCCGCGGTCGGCGGCATAGGTGCCGAGGATGATCCGGTAGTGAGGGTGCACGGCCCGCGCGACGACGACCTCTTGGCGGCCGGTAGCCGCGCAGGCCATCATCGCCGCCTCGGCCAGAGCCGTGCCGCCGTCGTACAGCGAGGCGTTGGCCACGTCCAGGCCGGTGAGCGCGCAGATCATGCTCTGGTACTCCCACAGCGCCTGCAGGTAGCCCTGGGAAATCTCCGGCTGGTACTGGGTGTAGGCGGTATAGAACTCCGAACGGCCGATGACATGGTCGACGACGCTCGGGATGTAGTGGTCGTAAGCGCCGGCCCCCAGGAAACAGGCATACTCGCCGAGGCTGGCGTTCTGGCCCGCCAGGTCCCGGAGGTGGCGGGCCAGCTCCTGCTCGGCCAGCGCCGCCGGCAGCGCCAGCGGCCGGTCAAGGCGAAGCCCGGCGGGGATGTCGGCGAACAAATCCTCCGTCGCCGCCACGCCGATGGCCGCCAGCATCGCCTGCCGGTCGACCGCGGTGTGGGGCAGGTAGCTTCTCGTCATTTTAGTGGCCTCCCTCGGCCGTAAGCTTTTCGTACCCGGCGCTGTCGAGCAACGCCGCCAGCTCGCCGGGATCCGCCAGTTCGACGACCACTATCCAGCCGGCGCCGTACGGATCGCTGTTGATTGTCTCCGGCGCGTCCGTCAGGGCGTCGTTCACCGCCGTCACCGTACCGGAAACCGGCGCGAAGATATCCGACACCGCCTTCACCGACTCGACGACCGCAAACTGTTTGCCGGCGGTCACCGCCACCCCGTTCGCCGGCAGCTCGACGAACACGACGTCCCCCAGCTCGCTCTGGGCGAAATCGGTGATCCCTACCGTCGCCTTGTTGCCTTCCACCCTGACCCACTCGTGGTCTTTGGAGTACCTGAGCTCTTTAGGAGTATTCATCATTTCTTCCCCTCTCGTTTATAGAATGGGCGCGGTATGATCACGGCGGCCACTTCCTTGCCGCGGATCTCGACCGCGATCTTGCCGCCGACCTTGGCGTACCCGGCTTCCACCAGCGCCATGCCGAGGTTCTTGTCGAGCGTCGGCGCGTACGAGCCGGTCGTCACCGTGCCGATCCGCCGGCCGTCGGCCACCACCGGGTACTCCGCCCTGGCCAGGCCGCGCTCGGTGAGCGCGAAGCCGACGAGCTTCCGCGGCGGCCCGTACTCGACCTGCCTGGCCAGCGCCGCCCGGCCGTTGAACTCGCCCTTGGCGAAGCTCAAGAACTTGGTCAGCCGCGCCTCCACCGGCGATATGGCCGCCGACAGTTCGTGGCCGTAGAGCGGCAGGCAGGCTTCGAACCGCAGCGTATCGCGGCAGCCCAGGCCGGCCGGCGCCAGGCCCAGCGGCCTGCCCGCCGCCATGATTGCCTCCCACAGCGCCGCGGCGTCCTCCGGCCGGCAGTAAATCTCGAACCCGTCCTCGCCGGTATATCCGGTACGCGACACCATCGCCGGCCGCCCGGCCACCGTGGCCGACGGCAGGAAGCGGTAATAGCCGAGCGTCGCCAGCGGCGCGTCCGTCAGCTTCGCCAGGATGGCCTCGGCCAGCGGGCCTTGCAGCGCCAGCTCCGCCGTCGCCGCCGATACGTTTTCGAGCGCCGCGGCGGCGCCGACGGCGTTCTCCTGCAGCCACTGCCAATCCTTGGCGATATTGGCGGCGTTGATCACCAGCAGGTAATCGTCCGCCCCGTAGCGGTAAATGAGCACATCGTCCACCGTGCCGCCGTCCGGGTAACACATCGGCGTGTACTGCACCTGGCCGTCGGCCAGCTTGGTGACATCGTTGGTCACCACCTTCTGCAGGTACGCCAGCGCCCCCGGCCCCTTCACCGTCACTTCCCCCATGTGCGACACGTCGAACAGGCCGGCCTTCTCCCGCACCGCGCGGTGCTCGGCGAGGATGCCCTCGTACTGGACCGGCAGCAGCCAGCCGCCGAACTCCACTATTTTGCCGCCGTACTGCCGATGGGTTTCGTACAAAGGCGTCTTTTCCGCCATCGCTCTTCCCCCTCCCCGGTATAATATAGGCTCTCTCGCCCGCTGATAATTATTTGCCCGGCCGGTCCAAAAAAAAACAGCGGCAAAAGAGCGTTAGCTCCTTTGTCTCTGTCCTTTTTACCTGAGAGATTCACCCTCGCGGGTTCTCCTTCGGCGGCGTCCCCGTGGGGCGCACTCTCCAGAGGCGGTCCGGCCATGGTCCTTTTGCCTGAGAGTTTGACAAAGGCTTTACTCCTTCGGCGCCGCCTGCGCGGTCTCTCCCGGGGCCATCATTCCACTAT
The DNA here is from genome assembly GCA_029975165.1 of Selenomonadales bacterium. Lineage (GTDB taxonomy): Bacteria > Bacillota > Negativicutes > Sporomusales > UBA7701 > Anaeroselena. The sequence continues at coordinate 1,811 of JARKPR010000035.1, read as the reverse complement.
TATGTTAGATTATGTTAGATAATCCTTTCGCTGCCGGCCGTTTTTTTCCTGCGTCCGGCGATAATTCTTTGTTTCACGTACCCCGCGCTCAATAATACTGGGGCCGGCGGTCGGCGAAGACCGGCATCCGCCGCCTGATCTCCTCCCCGGCCGCGAAGTCGACGTCCGCCACCAGCACCTCCTCGTTATCCGCCGACCCTTCCGCCAGCACCTCGCCCCACGGGTCGACGACCAGCGAATGGCCGAAATAAACGTTCCCCTCGTCGCGGCCCACCCGGTTGACGGCGATGACGAACATCTGGTTCTCGATCGCCCGGGCGATGTTCAGCGTCCGCCAGTGCGCCCCGCGCGACGCCGGCCACTCGGCAGGCACGAACAGCGTCCGGCAGCCTGCCAGGGCCAGGGCCCGCGGCAGCTCCGTAAACCGCAGGTCGTAGCAGATAATCAGCCCCGCCTGGCCGCAGCTCAGCGCGAACATGGCCTTGGCGTCGCCGGGGGCGATGTAGCGGTCCTCCGCCATCAGGCCGATGAGGTGGATCTTGCTGTACTTGGCGACCACCTCGCCGGCGGCGTCGATTACGTAACCGGTGTTGTACACCTTGCCGTCCCGCGCCTCGGCCATCGAGCCGGCGACGATCTCCACAGCGTTGTCTTTGGCCAGGGCGCGCAGCATCGCCAGCGTCGGCCCGTCCGCGGGCTCAGCCAGCTCGTGGATGGCGGCCAGCTTGTAGCCTGTCGTCCACATCTCCGGCAAAACGAGCAGCTTCGCCCCTTTTCCCGCGGCCGCGGCGATCATGGCGGCCGCCTTGCGGCGGTTGGCGGCCACGTCGCCGAGCACGATGTCCATTTGCAGCAATGCGACTTTCATGCCCGTCTACTCCTCCCGGCGAACTGGTTTCCGTGTATTGAATATAATATGCGCCGGCGGCCGCCGATTCCTGCCGGCGGCCGCCGATTTTTCCCGCGCCCGGCCAAAGTTGACGAAGGCGCCCCGCGGCCCCGCCGCAAGGACGCCTTCGCAAGGGAGGGGGGTGGGTAGGCAAGCTAGCTACATTGTTTACCTGCGGCCGCCACGCCCGGTAAATCCCCAGCGCCATGGGGCCCCCACGAAGAACAGCAGCGTGGCCGCCAGAAACCCGAGCGCGATCGGCTTGTGGATGAAACTCAGCGGGTCGCCGTTGGAGATGCCGAAAGCCTGCCTGGCGGAAGTCTCCAGGCGGGGCGTGAGGACGAAGGCCATCAGGAATGGGGCGAAAGTGCTGGCCGCGGCGGCGTTGTTGGCGGCCTCGGGGACGGCGACGCCTTCCAGCGCGCCTTTGCCCTGGTCTCCTTATTCTTGCCGGTGCGGCTTTCCACGACATACGGCAGAAACGAGGCCGTCATGGTGCCGGCGCCCGGTATGCAGCCGATGAAGCCGGCGACGAACGACGACCAGTTGGCAACGGCCGGCGGGTCGCCGGGGATATTGATCAGGCTGGATGATGTCGCTGCCGCCGGCGCTGCAGGGAACGACGAACTCGATCGGCGGGATACTTAGCCGCCTGTTTGGTTGGCTGCGACGACCCGTAGCCGGCGGCCAGCGCCAAGGCCAAGATGACAACGAGGGCCAAAAGGCGGCTTTTCTTCATCATGGCCTCTACCTGCACCAATATTTTCCCTGCCGGCGTTAATCGACGAACTCCTGGATAAGCGCGGCGGCGCGCTCGGGATTGAACACCCCGCAGATGCACGGCTTAGCCAGCATCTCCCCTGCCTTCTCCGGAGTGATCTCCTTCCTCTTCACCCTTGCCGCCAGCTCGCTTATCAGCGTG
>JARKPR010000003.1 GCA_029975165.1 Selenomonadales bacterium | reverse complement strand
CATGGAAAGTCCCACATGACCGCTGTCGGTCATGTCTGCCGCAAAATGACTTCCATCATTTTTGCTGTTCTTCGGGACAACGCTCCTTATCTCCCGGCCATGTAACGTTCCTTCCCACTTGACTTTTTATAGCCGGTCTTTTAAGTGGAAGTTCCTCGCCCCGTTCGGAACTAGCGACCGCATCACCGCTGAGCGGTGTGCGTCTGCTATATGGAAAAGGAGCCGTACAGGCTCCTTTTCGTGCAAAATGATACTACTTGCTGCCCCAGAAGGTCTCCGCGTAGGCGTACAGGGCCGGCGAGCCGCCGGTGTGGACGAACAGCACGTTGGCGCCCTTCCTGAAGAAGCCCTGGCGGATAAGGCCGATCAGGCCGGCCATCGCCTTGCCGGTGTACACAGGATCGAGCAGGATGCCCTCGAGGCGGGCCACCATCTCCACCGCCGCCACCATCTCGGCGGTCGGCAGGGAATAGCCCGGGCCCACGTATTCATCGATGCACTGCACCGCTTCGCGGGGCACGGGCTGCTTGACGCCGACCCGCGCCGCCGTCGCCTGCACAAGATTATAAACCAGCTCGGTCTGGACATCCTGCTTGCGGCTGATATTGACGCCGACCACCGGTATATTGCTGTTATTGCCGAAGAAACCGGTCACCAGGCCGGCATGGGTGCCTGCGCTGCCGCTGGTCGTCACGATATGATCGAAGCTAACCCCTTTGTCGAACGCCTGGGCGAGAATCTCCTCCGCGCAGGCCACATAGCCGGTGGCGCCGATCGCGTTCGAGCCGCCGCCGGGAATGATGTAGACCTTGCGTCCCTGGGCGGCCAACTCATCCGCCATCCCCTGCATAGCCTTCAGCATGTCTGAGCCGCCGGGCACGACCTTGACGGTTTCGACACCGAGGAGATGAAAAAGAAAATTGTTGCCGCTCGCCTGCGGCTTATAGCTGCCGGCGACGCGCTCCTCAAGCACAAGGCGGCATTTCAGGCCTTCCTTGACGGCTGCCGCCAGGGTCAGGCGACAATGGTTGGACTGCACGGCGCCGCAGGTGATGAGCGTATCGGCCCCCTGGGCGAGGGCGTCGGCGACGAGGAACTCCAGCTTGCGGGTCTTATTGCCGCCGCCGGCCAGGCCGAGCAGGTCGTCGCGCTTGATATACACGTTGGGACCGCCGAGGGCTGCCGACAGGCGGGGAAGGAATTCGAGGGGCGTCTGCCCTTCAGTATAACGGCGGCGGGGAAACTGGGCCAGATTCATGGTACTACCTCCTACATGCTGTTCTTGCGTTACGGGGTATGGCAAAGATCTCCTGCCGGATAGTTTCGTTACCGGCCGGCAAAATCCTTTAAACAAAACGGGGAAAAACAAAAGGGGCTGCACCCCACAGGAGTCTGGCAGCCCCTCAAAAATTGCCGTACCGAAGCTTAAGCAGTCCGGCGCCCGGCTGGAGAATGAGTGAACATCAACGAGCGGCCGGCTACCTTGCCAAGGCCGCGGCCTTTACCGAGTTCGTAGACGCCGAGGCAGAATTCGCGCCGCTGCTGCTCAATTCCCTTGTTAGTACGAGATAATACACGATAATAAGCGGAAATCACCCTTCATACATGGAAAAGCACTCCTAAGAGTGCCTTTCCATTGCCATTCGTTCCAATATGCCCCATTACTGGGCCTTTCCGCGGCAATGGCGTACTAGGCGCCGATCGTCATATCTGTGTCCGTATCGTCGGTGATGCCCTTGCCGCCGTACTTGTAAAGCAGCAGGGCGGCGATCGTATTGCCGAATACGTTCACCGTCGTGCGGCCCATATCCATCAGCCGGTCGACCCCGGCCAGGATGGCGATCGCCTCCACCGGCAGGCCGATCGCCGTAAGGATGACGGCCAGCACCACCAGCGACGCCGCCGGCACGTTGGCCGTGCCCTTGTTGGCGATCAGCGTCGTCACCAGGATGGTGACGATCGAGGCGGCGTCGAGCGGGATGCCGTACGCCTCGGCCAGGAAGCACACCGCCAGCGACTGGTACAGCGCCGCGCCGTCGAGGTTGAAGCTGTAGCCTAGCGGCAGCACGAAGGAAACCACCTTGTTGGGGATGCCGGTGGCTTCGAGAATCTTCATATGGACGGGCAGCGTGACCTCGGAGGACGCGGTCGAGAAGGCCAGCAGCAGCGGTTCGGCCACCTTCTTGGTCGTCTCGATCGGCTTCATGCCCATGAAGGCCACGATGATCCAGAAACCGACGACAATCACGCCCAGCCCGACATACAGCGTGCCGATCAGTTTGGCCATCGCCCAGATGAGCTTCCAGCCGACGGTCGCGAAAACCCAGGCCATGATGCCGGCCACCGCGAACGGCGCCGTGGCGACGACGCCCTGGGTCAGCTTGAACATCGCCTCCATAATGCCTTCGAGCACCTTGACGACCGGTTTGCCCTTCTCACCGATGTTGGCCAGGCAGAGGCCGAAGCAGATGGCGAAGAACAGGGTGGGGATGATCTTCTGCTGGGCGACGATATTCACGATATTATCAGGGATGATGTCGAGGAAAAAGTTGGCCCAGTTGATCGAGGTAGCCAGGTTGGCGGGGATGGAGCCGGTTTTGGCCAGAGCCACGCCGGCGGCAGGATGGAAGATCGCGTTGAGGGATATGCCGAGAGCGATGCAGATACCTGTCGCCAGGTAGAACCAGATGAAGGCCATAAGGCCCAGGCGGCCGAGCTGCTTGACGTCCGAGCCCATCTTGTAGATGCCGAGGGTGACGGCGGAAAATACCAGGGGCATTACAATCATCTTGATGGCTTTGATGAAGGCGGTGCCGAGAGGTTGCAGCTTCGCGCCCAGTACCGGCCAAAGGTAGCCGATCAGGCAGCCGACCGCCATGCCGATGAAGATCTGCGCCCACAAAGGGATGCCCTTGAAAAAGCCATGAGTCCCGAAACTCTTTTCGGAAGAGAATTCCACGCTCGTTCAGTCCTCCTTTTCATTAATATAAAACCCGGTCGTATTCGCCCGCTTCTTCCCAGAACCACCTCCGCCCAGATTATTTCATTTGCTGAGTGATACCACTTTCTCTATTGCCGGCGGATATTCCTCCGGGAAAAGCCGGAAGATTCACCGGGAAATTTGTCCACCGGCAGCGGAAGGAAGAAAGCCGGCCGGGGCGAAGCATACTATAAACACAAAACGGAGGGAAAAGCATGAGCAAGACGGTAGGTATCCTCGGCGGCATGGGACCGTTGGCCACGGTGGACCTGTTTGCCAAAATAGTTGAAAATACGCCGGCGGTGCTGGACCAGGACCACCTGCGGATCATAATAGACAACAACCCGCAGGTTCCGCCGCGGGTGGAAGCGATCATGCAGAACGGCGAGAGCCCCCTGCCGGCTTTGGTAGCATCGGCCAAGCTGCTGGCGGCGGCCGGGGCCGACTTCATCGTCATGCCCTGCAACACCGCCCATTACTGGCTGGCGGAGATGCAGGCCGCGGTTACCATTCCCATATACAGCATGATCGACAACGCCGCCGCCTACATGGCCGAACATCACCGCCACCTGTCCGGCCGGCTGCTGCTTACCGCCACCGAAGCCACCATCAACCTCGAGCTGTACCAGCAGGCATTCGCCAGGCACGGTATGTCCCTACGCCTGCCTGACCCGGACGACCGCAAAATCATCGACAAAGCCGTCCGCAGGGTGAAAGCCGGCGAACTGGCCACCAATCCCTATCTGGGCGACATCAACGCCATGCTGGCCCGCCAGGCGGCAGAGGGAACGGCGGCCGTTTTCGCCGGTTGTACCGAAATGCCGCTGCTCTTCCCCTACTTCACCGTCCCCCTCGAGCGTTTCGACGCCACCCTCCTCCTCGCCAGGATGGCCGTGGCCCGGGCCCGGAGCGAGGGATGAGCGCCAAGGAGAACGGATGAAACCTTACAAAACGATCCTTGCCGCCCTGGTCGTCATCGCCGCCGTGCTGGCCGCCGCCTGCCAGCCGGGCGGGTGGACGGCCGCCAAGCCGTACCAGGAAACGCAATTCCTCATGGACACCATCATCGAGGTCACCGCCTACGGACCGGGCGCCGAGCAGGCGGTCAAGGCCGCCTTCGCCGAATTCAAGCGGCTGGACAAGCTGGCCAACAAGTTCGACCCGGACAGCCAATTGTCCAAGATCAATGCCATGGCCGGCCGGGCAAAAGTGGCGGTCGACCCCGAGCTGGTGGACATGATCCGGCAGTCGGCGGCCATCGCCGCGAAGCTCGACGGCGCTTTCGACATAACCGTCGGCGCGCTCACCGACCTGTGGGGCGTGGGCAGCAAGCACGAATTCGTCCCTGACCAGGCGGATATCGACAGGGTGCTGCCCCTGGTGGATTACCGTATGGTAGAGGTGGATGCCGCCGCCGGCACCGTGTATCTGCCGCAGCCGGGCATGAGGCTCGACCTGGGCGGGATCGCCAAGGGCTATGCCCTGACCAAAGCGGTCGAGCAGCTTAAGGCGGCCGGGATAAATTCGGCTCTGGTGAATGCCGGCGGCGACATTAAGGTGATCGGCCGGCGGCCGGACGGCAACCCGTGGCGCATCGGCGTGCAGGACCCGCGCAACCCGGACCGGATAGTGGCCAAGATCGCCTTGACGGAGTGGGACTCGCTACAGACGTCGGGGGATTATCAGCGCTTTTTCATTAAGGGCGGCGTGCGCTACGCCCATATCATCAGCCCCAAGACGGGGCGGCAGCCGCGGGAGCTGAGCAGCGTCACCCTCGTATACCGCGGCGAGGGGACCGGGGCGGAGATAGCCAGTTCGGGAGTGTTCGTCCTCGGCCCCGACAAGGGGCGGGAGGCCTTGAAAAGATTCCCCGGCGTCGAGGCCATCATGGTCACCGCCGCCGGCCAAGTCATCGTCAGCCCCGGGCTGGAGGGCAAGGTCGAAATCGAAAAATAACGGCCGCGATATTGCCAGACGCCGCGCTCATCTAGTATAATTAAACCGGAATCGAGGCGAAGGCCGCCCCACGAAGGGACGGGCCGCAGATTTAGTCAAGCCGCATACAATGTGAATGGTCCACGAAGGCCGCTGGAAACGTAGCGTTCCGGGTACTTGTGGATTTTATTTTTCAGGAGGGAATTCAGTGCACATACCTGAGGGATACCTAAGCCCGTCGACCTGCCTGACGCTGGGCGCGGCCATGCTGCCCGTCTGGTACCGGGCCACCGCCGCCGTCAAGACCGGCCTGGAAGCGGCCCGGGCGCCGTTCCTGGCCATGGGGGCCGTATTTTCCTTTCTCATCATGATGTTCAACATCCCCATCCCCGACGGCACTACCGCCCACGCCGCCGGCGGCGTGCTCCTGGCCATCGTCCTCGGGCCGTGGCCCGCCGTCATCGCCGTCAGCGTCGCCCTTCTCATCCAGGCCCTGTTCTTCGGCGACGGGGGCGTGCTGGCCTTCGGCGCCAACGCCTTCAACCTGGCCTTCATCATGCCGTTCGCCGGCTACCATACATACCGCCTGCTCGCCGGCGGCTCGCCGCCGGCCTCGCGGCGCCGCCTGATCGCCGCCGGCCTGGGCGCCTACGTCGGCCTCAACCTCGGCGCGCTCGCCGCTGCGATAGAATTCGGCCTCCAGCCGCTCCTCTTCACCGCCGCCGACGGCACGCCCCTCTACTGCCCCTACGGCCTGGAAGTCGCCATACCCGCCATGCTCATACCCCATCTCACCCTGGCCGGCGTAGCCGAAGCGACGGTCACCGCCCTGGCTCTCAAATACATCCTGAAAACCTCGCCGGACATTGTCGCCGCCGGCGACGGACGCTGAGGAGGGATGACCATGATGCGCCGTTACTGGCTGATAATCCTCGCCATGATCCTGCTCACCCCCCTCGGCCTGCTGGCGGATGGGACCGCCTGGGGCGAATGGGGCCCCGAAGACCTGACCGAAAAGCTCGGCTTCGTGCCGTCCGGCATCGAACAGGCCGCCACCTGGTGGCGGGCCCTCTTCCCCGACTACGGCATCAGCGGCCTCGGGGAGACGGCCGGCTACATCGTCTCCGCCCTGCTCGGGGCGGCCTTCGCCTACCTGGCCACCGTAGCCTACCTGAAAACACTTGCGAGGCCCAAATGACCCCGCTGCCCACCTGGCTCGCCACGGGCGAAACCGGCCCGCTGCTGACGGCTGAGCGCCGCTGGCGGCGGGCCGATTACCTCACGAAAACCCTGGCCGACATCCAGAAGATCATGGCCGAAGACATCCTCCAGACCGGGGTCGCCGCCCGGCCGGGCTTCCTGCAGGCCTTGGAGCCGCGGGTCAAGACAGTCGCCGCCGCAACGCTGCTCATCGCCGTCGCCCTCGCCGCCGGCATCCCGGCCCTGGCGGCGTTCCATTGCCTGCTCTTTCTGGCCGCGCTGGCCTCCGGCCTCGGCCCGAAGCCCTACCTCATCCGCACCTGGCTGCCGGCTCTCGTCTTCGCCGGCTTCGCCGTGCTGCCGGCCATCTTCAGCTGGGTTACGCCCGGCCACCCCGTCCTCGTCGTCTACGACGGCGCCGATTGGCATATCGGGCCGTTCGCCCTGCCCGCCCAGCTCGCCGTCACCCGGCAGGGCCTCACCGCCGCCGCCATGGTCTTGCTGCGGGCCGCCGCCTCCCTCGGGATCGTCGCCCTGCTCGTCAAGACCACCCGCTGGCCGGCGCTCACCAAAGCCCTGCAAGCCCTCGGCATGCCTGCCGTCTTCGTCCTCGTCCTCGAGCTCGCCTATCGTTACCTGTTCCTCTTCCTGCTCCTCCTCGCCGACTACCTGCTCGGCCGCCGCAGCCGCCTCGTGGGTGCCGAACCGGCCTTAGCCAAACTTGAATGGGTCGGCGGCACCCTGGCGGGATTTTTGCGTCTGGCCGGCGAATATAGTAAAGAAATCGCCGCCGCCATGCAGGCCCGCGGCTTCGGCGGCGAGGCCCGGCCGGCGCCGGCCGGGCGCCCCGGCGTGCGGGAGGCGTGCTTAGCCGTCGCCGTCGCCCTCATCTTCGTCAGCTTGGTAGGAGGCAAATACCTTGGCCAAATCGGCGGTCTTTGAACTCAACGACATTTCCTACGCCTACCTCCCGGGCCAGGCGGCCCTCAGCGGCGTCAACCTCAGCGTGGCCGCCGGCGAGCGCCTCGTGCTCCTCGGTCCCAACGGCTGCGGCAAATCCACCCTCCAGAAGGTGCTCGCCGGCCTCATCTTCCCCGCCGGCCGCGTCGCCGCCTTCGGTCAGGACATCACCGCCGCCGCCATGAGCGACAAAAAATTCGCCGCCGCCTTCCGGCGCAAAGTCGGCTTCGTCTTTCAGAATTCCGACGTGCAGATTTTCTGTGCCAGCGTCCGCGACGAGATAATGTTCGGTCCGCTGGCCATGGGCCTGCCGCCGGACGACGCCCGGCAGCGGGCCGAAGAAACCATGGCCTTCGTCGGCATCGGCGCCCTCGCCGACCGCCTGCCCCACCACCTCAGCGGCGGCGAAAAGAAAAAAGTCGCTGTCGCCGCCGTCCTCGCCGTCAACCCCGACGTCCTCATCCTCGACGAACCGACCAACGGCCTCGACCCGCGCACCCAGCGCTGGATGCTCGAAGCCCTCGCCGGCCTCGCCGCCGCCGGTAAAACCGTCATCACCGCCACCCACCACCTCGACATCGTCGGCGAGCTTGCCGAACGGGTCGCCGTCATGGACGAAACCCACACCATCGTCGCCACCGGCCGCCCGGCCGACATCCTCCGGGACCGGGAACTCCTTCTGGCCGCCAACCTCATCGACGAACGCTACCACGTCCATCTTCACGGCGACGACGGCCACGTCCACATCCACCGCCACGAAGCCGCCCGCGGGCGTCATCCCTGAGCCGAGGGAGGAACACCATGCAGCCCGAACAATTCTGCCGCACCCTGGAGGAAAAACTTGCCGGGCGCGTCGTCAAAATCCAGAACGAAACAGACTATTTCGCCGCCGCCGTCGTCGTGCCCCTGCTGCGCCAGCAGGACGGCGAACTGGCCCTGCTGTACGAAGTGCGCGCCGCCCAACTCTCCTGGCAGCCGGGCGAAATATGCTTCCCCGGCGGCCGTATCGAGCCCGGCGACACCGGACCGCGGCAGGCCGCGGCAAGGGAAACCCACGAAGAACTCGGCCTCGACCCCGGCGGCCTGCGCCTTCTCGGCCCGCTCGACTACCTCGTCAGCCCCATCGGCGTCATCATCCATCCCTTCGCCGGCCTCATCGCCGACCCGGCGACGCTACGGCCCAACCCCGACGAAGTCGCCGAAGTCTTCACCGTGCCGCTCAAATTCTTCCTCGAAAATGAACCGCTCGCCGCCGCAATGGAAGTCGCCACCCGGCCGCTCCCCGGCTTTCCCATCGAACTTGTTCCCCCCGGCTATCCCAAGGACTGGCGCCGCCGATCCAAGCATCCCGTCCTTTTCTACCGCTACGGCCGGCACGTCATCTGGGGGCTTACGGCCCGAATGACCCACAGCTTCGCCGCGCTATGCCGCACAATATAAAAACCCTCTGCGCTGCAGAGGGTTTTGTTTTTTTCGGCCTCAGAAGGCGCCGCAACCGGCGATCCGCCATTCGTGGCCATGCATGGCCTCGTTGTACAGGTCGGTCAGCGTCGCGAAAATCGTCGTTCGCTTCGGGGAACGCTTTTTGGTCAGCAGCGAGAACTTGAACCAGCGTCCGTCGCGGGAAAGGTGGTACAGGGCATTGTTGATCTCGAGCAAAACCGCCTTGGTGGGAGAACTGCTGAGCGCGTCTTCGAGTGTCTTCACCGCCCGGCCGTCGAGCGGCGGTAGGGAATTGGCCCTGGCATCTTGCATAGTCCCACGCTCCCTATCGTTACTCTATGCAGTTGTCGATATTATTATATCATCCCGCCGCCCGGAACGCCCCGCATAAAAAGGGCAAAAAACGGACGTAAGCGCGTCTGGACGAAGAGGAGGACGGTTTTCCGGCCGCGGAGATAATTTTCTGACAATAATTCATAAGCAGCGGCCGGCGGCAGACGAACAGGCAAAGCCGCAGCGGCCGGCAAAGCTTAGTCTTGCCCCCGGCCGCGCTCCGCGGAAAGCGGACAACCCGTCAGGTGCATAAGAAACCGGCCGGCGACAATACTAACGGTAAACGACAAGGCGGGGGGAGTGCGACATGCGAAACTGGAAAATACTCACCATAATCCTGCTAGTGATATTCGTGGCCGTCGCCGTTGCGGCAGCCGGGGGCTGCATGAAAAAGCCCGCCCCCAAACCGCTGCCCGGAACGCCGGGGGCCATGACCAAGCCGCCGCGAATGGTTATCGGCTATTACGAGAACCCCTGGCCGGGCGCACCGGAAAAAAGCGGCTCGTTCCCGTCCATGAAAACCTTCGCCAAAAGCATGTCGGCGGTCGGCCCCTTCTGGTACAAGGCCACGCCCGACGGCACCCTCGAAACCAAGGAAAGCCAGCAGGTCTACGACACCGCCAGAGGCCTCGGCCTCAAGATGTACCCGCTCGTCACCAACAAGACGGGCGCGACCGACGCCGTCCTCGGCGACCCGGCCATCCGCACGAAAACGATCGACAACATCATCAAAATCGTTAAAGACAAAAACTACGACGGCATAAACATCGACTTCGAACTCCTGCCGCCCAAGCACCGCGACAACCTCTCCACCTTCATGGCCGAACTCTATCCCAAGATGAAGAACATCAACAAGACGCTCATTATCTCCGTATTTCCGCGGGTCGACGTGGCCGAGGACGTCTCCGGCGCCTACGACTATCCAGCGCTGGCCCAAAACGCCGACTTCCTGCAGATAATGCTCTACGACAATCACTGGGGCACCTCGGAGCCCGGGGCCATCGCCCCCGTCGACTGGTATGAAAAGAACCTCAAATACGCCATCGACAACAGCGGCGGCGCGCACAAAATCATCGCCGGTGTCAGCGCCTACGGCTACGACTGGAAGAAGGGCGGCGAGGGCGAAACCATCACCTACGCCAACGCCATCGTAAAAGCCGAGCAGAAAGGCGCCAAGATACTGTACGACGACAAGGCTCAAGCTCCCCACTTCAGCTACGACGATCACGAGGTCTGGTTCGAGAACAAGGAAAGTACGGCCGCCAAACTCGACATCGTCGCCAAATACGCTCCGGCCGGCATAGCCGTCTGGCGGCTCGGCCAGGAACAGCCGGAAATCTGGCAGATAATCGACCAGAAGTTCCCCAAGCAGCAATAACCGATGAGAAAATAACCGCCTGCCGGCGATCGCCGGCAGGTTTTTCTTTGTCCGGATAAGAAATAATATCCATAAGAGCGAGCGAAAAGGAGGACGAGAAATGCCGAAAGCGTTGTTATTCATGGCCGACGGCTTCGAAGACGCCGAAGCCCTTTACCCTTATTACCGCTTCCAGGAAGCCGGCTTCACCGTCGACGTGGTCGGAGCCGAAAAAGGCGCCGTCTACAAAGGCAAACACGGCTACCCGCTCACTGCCGGCCTGGCGCCGGCCGACGTCGACATCGCCGCCTACGCCGCCGTCATCATCCCCGGCGGCCAGGCCCCCGACCGCATGCGGACAAACGACAAACTCGTGGACCTCGTCCGCGCCGCCCACGAGCGCGGCGTGCCCATCGGCGCCATCTGCCACGGGCCGCAGATGCTCATCGAAGCCGACCTCGTCCGCGGCGTCAACGTCACCTGCTACAAATCCGTGCTCACCGACATCCTCAACGCCGGCGCCATCTACCACGACCTGCCGGCCGTCGTCGACGCCGGCATCGTCACCTCAAGGGCCCCGGCCGACCTGCCGGACTTCTGCCGTCAGCTCCTCGCCCTTGTGAAAAAATAACAAGGAGGTACTTACAAATGGCAATCGTCGAAGTAACCATCGCCCCGATGGGCACAGGCACGCCCAGCATCAGCAAATACGTGGCCGCCTGTCACAAAGTGCTCGAAGAGGCCAAGGACCTCAAACACCAGCTCACCCCCATGGCCACCATCATCGAGGGCGACCTCGACCGCATCCTCGCCGTCATCCGCCAGATGCACGAAGTCCCCTTCGGCGAAGGGGCGCAACGCGTCTCCACCTTCATCCGCATCGACGACCGGCGGGACAAGGAACTGACCATGGCCGGCAAAATCAAAGCCGTAACCGACAAACTGCAAGGAGGTAAATAGCATGTGCAAGACCTGCGGCTGCCACGGCGGCAAAAACGAGCAACTCAAACTCACCGTCGAGGGCATGTCGTGCAACCACTGCAAGCTGGCGGTCGAAAAGGCCGTCCGCGCCCTGCCGGGCGTGATGGCGGCGGAAGTCGACCTGGCCGCCAAAACGCTTACAGCCGATTACGACCCCGCGAAATCCACCCTTGACGACGTCAAACAGGCGATCGCCGACGCCGGCTTCAAGGCGGTCTGAGCTGCCGATTGACGGTCGACCGCAAAATTTGCTATACTTAAAGAAAACAAGCCCCCGCCCCACGGGGGCTTGTTTTCTGAACCGGCGGGGAGGAGATTACCCTTGGCTACTCGCCTGGAAAGGCGCCTCGGCGAACAGCGCCGCAGCCGCGCGAAAAGCACCAGGAAAGGCGTGGTCGCCTTCCTGTGCCTCGTCCTATTCCTGCTTGCCGGCGGCGCAGCGTACATCTGGTACGGCGGCAGCACGAGCCTCAACAAGATCAGGCCCATCGGCGGCCTGATATTCTCGCATCACAAAATCAACATCCTCGTCCTGGGGGTCGACGAGCGCTCCGGCGACGTCGGCCGCTCCGACACCATGTTCGTCGTCACGGTGGATTCAGCCACCAACGAGGCGGCCCTCCTGTCCGTGCCCCGCGACACCAGAGTGAAGATTCCCGGCTACGGCTGGGACAAGATCAACCACGCCTACGCCCTCGGCCGGGAAAAACTGTCCCAGCGGTCGGTCGAAGACCTCCTCGGCATACCTGTCGACTACCATGTGATAATCGACTTCGCCGCCTTCGCCAAGATCGTCGACGCCGTCGGCGGCGTCGACATCAACGTCGAAAAACGGATGTACTACTCCGACCCCTACGACAACCTCGTCATCGACCTCAAACCCGGCCTGCAGCACATGGACGGCAAGGCCGCCATCCAGTACGTGCGCTACCGGGGCGAAGACGGCGACATCGGCCGCATCGAGCGGCAGCAGAAATTCGTCAGAGCCATGCTCGAACGGGTCACCAGCCCGGCCATCGTCACGCGGGTGCCGGCCATAATCAGCGAAGTCAGCGCGGCCGTGCGGACCAACATGACCACCGGCGAAATGCTCAACATGGCCAAGCTTCTGAACGACGCCCATAAAAAAGAACTCAAATCCGACATGGTGCCCGGCCGGCCGGCGTACATCCGCGACATAAGCTACTGGCTGCCCGACATCGTCGCCCTGCGCGAACACATCGCCCACATCCAGGGCGGCAGCCTGACAGGCAAGCAGCTCGCCGAAGCCGAGAGACTCGACGACGCCTACGAGCGGTCGATCCCGGTGGAAATGAAAGTCGTCGAAGCGCCCAAGACCGCCAAGGCCGCCGGCGACAAACCCACCGCCAAACCCGGCGACAAACCCGCCGACAAACCGGCCGCCGCGCCCGACAAACCGGCCGCCGCCGGCAAAGTCACCGTCGCCGTCGTCAACGCCAGCGGCAACCCCGCCCTCGGCGCCAAGATGGCCGACCTCTTAAGAGGCCGCGGCTTCGAAGTCGCCGCCGTCACCACCGGCACTACCCCGCAGAACGCCACCGTGGTCGTCACCTACACCACCAACGCCGCCGTCGTCAACAAATTCAACAGCCTGCCGTTCCGCTACAACTTGCAGATCACCAGAAACGATAAACAATCCACCGACGCGGCCGTCTATATAGGCAAAGATTTTAAGTAGAAACCTGGGGACTGCCTAGGAAGTCCGTGTAGATCCCTCTGATGCACCTTCACCCCCCTTTCCGGGGGCTATTTTTTTTGCCGGCGGACACAATAAAAAAGTTAGCTATTTCGTCATCGCAGGGAGCGAATGAGCGTGTGGGACATCGAAAAGGCGCGGCGGTTCCGCGTGCTGGCCGTGATAATCATCGCCGTCATCGGCCTGCTCGTCCTGCGGCTGGCCTGGCTGCAGCTCCTGCAGGGCGCGCAGTACAAAAAGATCGCCGAGGACAACCGGCTGCGCCGGCTTTACACCCAGGCGCCGCGCGGCACCATCTACGACCGCAACGGCGCCGTCCTCGTCAGCAACCGCCCGAGCTTCGCCGTCTCCGTCATCCTCGCCGAATACACCAATCCCCAGGCCGTCACGCCCTTCCTCGCCTCCCTCGCCGGCCTGCCCCCCGGCGAGGTCGACGCCCTGCTGGCGGCCGGCAAGGACATTCCCTACACCCCCGTGCCCATCATCCGCGACGCCGGCCCGGCCGTCCTCGCCGCCGTCGAAGAGCGCAAGGCCGCGCTGCCCGGCGTCGTCGTCGAAGCCATCCCGGTCAGGTACTACCTCTACGGCAAGCTGGCCGCCCACGTGTTCGGCTACGTCGGCCGCATCAGCGCCGAGGAATACGCCACCAGGAAGGACGCCGGCTACAGCCCCGGCGACCTCATCGGCAATGACGGCCTGGAGCTCGTGTGGGAAGATGTCCTGCGCGGCGTGGCCGGCGGCCGCCAGGTCGAGGTCAACGCCCAGGGCAAGGAAGTCGGCATGGCGGGCGAAAAAGCGGCCATCCCCGGCAACGGCCTCGCGCTGACGCTCGACGCCAACCTGCAGAAGACGGCGGAGGAAAGCCTCGCCGCCCAGATCGCCGTTGCCCGCAGCATCGGCGAACCGGCCAAGGGCGGCGGCGTCATCGTCCTCGACGTCCGCAGCGGCGCCGTGCTTGTCCTCGCCACCACTCCGGCCTACGACCCCAACATCTTCGCCGCCGGCATCTCCGCCAAAGACTGGGCCGCCCTGCTCGCCAACCCCGATGACCCCCTCACCAACCGGGTCACCCAGAACGCCTATCCCCCCGGCTCGGTATTCAAAATCGTCACCGCCGCCGCCGCCCTCGACCGCGGCCTGGTCACGCCGGCGGAAATCTTCGAAGACACGGGAGCCTACTACCTCAGCGGCTGGAAATTTTCCGGCTGGGCCCCCAAAGGCCTGGGAAAGCTCAACCTCGAAGGAGCCATTTCCATGTCCAGCGACCCCGTATTCTACGAGCTCGGCCGCCGCCTGGGGGCTGACGCCCTGGCATCGTACGCCCTTACGTTCGGCCTCGGCCAAAAGACGGGCATCGGGCTGCCGGGCGAAGCCGGCGGCGCCGTCCCCACCGAGGAATGGAAACAGGCGACCTACGGCGAACAATGGTATCCCGGCGAAACGATCATCGCCGCCATCGGCCAGGGCTATTACCTGGCCACCCTCCTCCAGCAGGCCAACCTGCTGATGGCCGCGGCCAACGGCGGCGTCATCTACCGGCCCTACCTCGTCAGCAAGGTGCTGGCCGCCGACGGCACACCGCGCGAGACCTTTCCCCCGGTCGTCGCCCGCACCGTCTACCTCGCCCCCGAAAACTGGGACGTCATCCGCCGCGGCCTCGAAGCCGTCGTCGCCCGCGGGACGGCGGCCTCCATATTCCAGGGCTTCAAAAGCACGGCGGCCGGCAAAACCGGCTCGGCGGAGACGGGGCGGGGCACCACCCATTCGTGGTTTGCCTGCTACGCGCCGGCGGCCCGGCCGGAGATCGTCGTCGCCGCCCTCGTCGAGGACGGCGGCGACGGCTCGGTCACCGCCGGCCCGGTCGTGCGCAAAGTGCTGGAAGCATATTTCGGCCTGCCGCAGGGGCAGATCACGCCCCCCGCCCCCGGCCAGTCCGACTAGAGTACGGCCGTCCAGAACCCCCCATCTGCGCCGTTGCTCCCCCCCGGGCGCTATGCCGTCCATGGCGCGCCCGGGACTAGGCCCATCCAGGGCCGTCGTCGGCTGCCATCCTCAGCGTACGTCCCGTGTACGCGCGATGCTGTTAAACCGATCCTGTGCAAACAACGCATATGAACGTTGTCGCGGAGGAAACGGTGGTGTCAGCCTCCGGTGCGCCTTGCATCTGAGGGTTTCTGAACGGCCTAAGTAAGCAGGATATTCCACCCTTGACGCGGAACTATTAACAGTCATGGGGGATGAGGAAATGGCCGTCTATCCAGTCAATCTGCGGCTTGCCGGGCGCGACTGCCTGGTGATCGGCGGCGGGGCGGTGGCCGAGCGCAAGGCCGAGGCCCTGCTGGCCGCCGGCGCCCGCGTAACCGTGCTCAGCCCGGCGCTCACGCCGCGCCTGGCGGCGTTGGCGGCCGCCGGCGACATCATTCATAAACCGGCTGCCTACCGGCCGGGAGCGATAGAAAATTGTTTTATCGTCATCTGCGCCACCGATGACAGCGCCGCCAACCGTGAAGCCGCCACCGAGGCGCGGCGGGGCGGGGCGCTCGTCAACGTCGCCGACGTCCCCGAGCTATGCGATTTCACCGTCCCCTCCCGCGTCGTCCGCGGCGACCTCGTCATCACCGTGTCCACGGGCGGCGGCAGCCCGGCCCTCGCCCGCCTGCTCCGCCGCGAGCTCGAGGAGCGCTACGGCCCGGAGTACGGGACCTGCCTGGCCCTGCTGGCCAGGCTGCGCGGCGAGGTCAAGGACAAGCTCGCCACCGCCGCCGCGCGGGGCGAATTCTGGCGCGAGGCGCTGGGCGGCGAGGTGCTCGCCCTGCTCAGGGCCGGCAAAGAGCGCGAGGCTGAGGAGAAGATACTACATGCAGTTAGTCGTTTTGGGACTCAATCATAAAACCGCCCCGGTCGAGATCCGCGAATGCTTCTCCCTGTCCGAGGACCAGGTCCGGCACGGGCTGAGGCGCCTGTACGAGTACGACGAAATCTACGAATGTGTCATCCTTTCCACCTGCAACCGCACCGAAATGTACGCGGCCGTCGACGACGCCGACGACGCCCTGCCGGTGCTGGAGGAATACCTCGCCAGCATGACCGGCGGCCGCTTCGCCGTGTCCGCCTACCTTTTCTACTATAAAGACGACGACTGTATTCGCCACCTCCTGCGGGTGGCGGCCAGCCTCGACTCGCTCGTCGTCGGCGAGGGCCAGATCCTCAGCCAGGTCAAGAAAGCCTACTCCGTCGCCCGCGACAGCGCCACCACCGGCACCGTCCTCAACACCCTCTTCCACCGCGCCATCGCCGCCGGCAAAAAGGTGCGCACCAGGACGCGCATCGCCTACAGCGCCGTATCGGTCAGCTACGCCGCCGTCGAGCTCGCCAGAAACGTCTTCGGCGACTTGTCCTGCTCCAACGTCCTCGTCCTCGGCGCCGGCGAGATGAGCGAACTCACCGCCCGCCACCTCGTCGACAACGGCGTGCGCACGGTGTTCGTCTCCAACCGCAACTTCGACCGCGCCGTCGCCCTGGCCGACAAATTCCACGGCGTCGCCGTGCCCTTCGAAGACTTCATGAAATGCGCCGTCGACGCCGACATCGTCATCACCTCCACCGGCGCCCCCCACTACATCATCCGCGCCTGGGACGTCGCCCACCTCATGCCCAAGCGGGCCGGCCGGCCGATCATCTTCATCGACATCGCCGTGCCCCGCGACGTCGAACCCGAGGTCGAGGCCATCGCCGGCGTCCGCCTTTACAACATCGACGCCCTCGAAGCGGTCGTCGAATCCAATATGCGCGAGCGGCTCCAGGAGGCGCAGGCCGCCGGAGCCATCATCGAAGAAGCCGTCGCCGAAGTGCTGGCCAAGTTCCGCTACCTCGCCTTCCGGCCCACCCTCGCCGGCCTTACCGCCAAAGCCGAGCGCATCCGCCAGCGGGTCGTCAAGCGGGCCTTCGCCAAGCTGCCCGACGCCCCCCCGGAAGAGCGCAGAGTCATCGAAAATATGTCCAAAATGCTGATGCGCAAGATTCTCCGCGATCCGATCGTCAACGTCACCGAGGCGGCGGGCACCGGCCGGGAGCACTACTACCTGGAGGCGCTGCGCACCCTGTTCAAGCTGGAAGAAGCAGGAGAGGAAGAACACCGTGACCGCGAAAATTGTCGTCGGCACCCGCGGCAGTAAGCTGGCCCTCTGGCAGGCCGAGCACGTCGCCGGCCGCCTCCGCCGGCGCTACCCGGACGCCGCAGTATCCTTAAAGCACATCCTCACCACCGGGGACAAGATCCTCGACGTGCCCCTGGCCAAGATCGGCGGCAAAGGCCTGTTCACCAAGGAACTGGAGAAAGAGCTGCTCGCCGGCGGCATCGACCTCGCCGTCCACAGCCTCAAGGACATGCCCACCGCGCTGCCGCCCGGCCTCGTCCTCGCCGCCGTCACCGAACGGGTCGACCCCGGCGACGCCCTCATCAGCCCCAAGTACGGCACGCTCGCCAACCTGCCCCGCGGGGCGCGCGTCGGCACCTCCAGCCTGCGGCGCAAAGCCCAGCTCCTCGCCGCCCGGCCCGACCTCGCCATCGCCGACCTGCGCGGCAACCTTGACACCCGGCTCGCCAAACTGGCCAGCCGCGAGCTCGACGCCATCGTCCTCGCCGTCGCCGGCCTTGCGCGGCTGGGCTGGCAGGACCGCATCACCGAGGTCCTGCCGCGGGACATCTGCCTGCCGGCCGTCGGCCAGGGAGCGCTGGCCATCGAGGCCCGTGCCGGCGACGAGCGTGTGCTCGGCCTGCTCGCCTTCCTCCACCACGAAGAAACGGCGGCGGCCGTGACCGCCGAGCGCGCTTTCCTGCACGAAGTCGAAGGCGGCTGCCAGGTGCCCATCGGCGTCTTCGGCCGCATCGAAGGGGCCGCGCTCGTCCTCGACGCCGTCATCTTATCCGGCGACGGCCGCACACGGCTCAAAGACGCCGTCAGCGGCCCGCCGGCGGATGCCGCGGCCCTCGGCCGCACCCTGGCCCGCCGCATGTACGCGGCCGGCGGCCGGGAAATACTCGCCGGCCTCGTCGGCTACGGCCGGGACAAGGAGGATGCCGATGAATAATGGCCAAGTCTACCTCGTGGGCGCCGGCCCCGGGGATTACAAGCTGATAACCGTCAAAGGGCGGGAGTGCGTTGCCAGGGCCGACTGCATCGTCTACGACCGCCTGGCCGACGACCGCCTGCTCGCCTGCGCCCGCCCCGACGTCGAGTTGATTTACGTCGGCAAGGCCTCCAGCGACCACACCATGCGCCAGGAAGACATCAACGCCCTGCTCGTCGCCAAGGCCCTGGAGGGCAAAACCGTCGTCCGCCTCAAGGGCGGCGACCCGTTCGTCTTCGGCCGGGGCGGGGAGGAGGCCCTCGAACTGGCCGCCGCCGGCATCCCCTTCGAAATCGTCCCCGGCGTCACCTCGGCCGTCGCCGTGCCCGCCTACGCCGGCATTCCCGTCACCCACCGCGGCCTCGCCGCCTCGTTCACCGTCGTCACCGGTCACGAGGACGCCGCGAAAAGCGCATCCTCGCTCCGCTGGGACAAACTCGCCCAAGGGGCGGACACGCTCGTCTTCCTCATGGGGGTCGAAAACCTCCCCCACATAACCGGCCAACTGATAGCGCACGGCCGGCCGGCGGCCACGCCGGCCGCCGTTATCCGCTGGGGCACCAAGCCCGGGCAGCAGGTCCTCGTCACCACCCTCGGCCAGGCGGCGGCCGACGTCGCCGCCCGCGGCCTCAAGCCGCCGGCCGTCTTCCTTGTCGGCGAAGTCGCCGCCCTGCGCGCCAAGCTCGCCTGGTTCGACCGCAAGCCGCTGTTCGGCAAACGGGTGCTGGTCACCAGAGCCCGCGACCAGGCCAGCATCCTTACGACCGCCCTGGAAGAACTGGGAGCGGAGTGCCTCGAAGCCCCGGCCATCAAGCTCGTCCCCCCCGAAGACTACGCCCCCCTCGATGCCGCCATCGCCGGCCTCGCCGCCTACGACTGGCTGATCTTCACCAGCGCCAACGGCGTCGACCACTTTTTCGCCCGCCTGCACGGCGCCGGGCTCGACGCCCGGGCCCTCGGCGGCCGCAAGGTGGCCGCCATCGGCGTCGCCACCGCCGAGCGGCTGCGCGGCCAGGGCATCCTCGCCGACGTCGTCCCGGCCGAATTCCGCGCCGAAGGCATCGTCGCCGCCCTCGAAGGCCGCGTCACCCCCGGCATGAAGGTGCTCATCCCCCGGGCCGCCGTGGCCCGCGACCTCCTGCCAGACAAACTGCGGGCAGCGGGGGCGGAAGTCGACGTCGTCGCCGCCTACCGCACCGTCGGCGGCGACAGCGACGGCCAAAGCCTCGCCGGCGCTTTGGCCGCCGGCGCCATCGACCTCGTCACCTTCACCAGCTCGTCCACCGTCACCAACCTGCTCGGCCTGCTCGGGCCGGACGGCCCGGCCCTCGTGGCCAGGGCCAGGGTCGCCTGCATCGGTCCCGTCACCGCCGCCACCTGCCTGGAAAAAGGCATCACCCCCGACATCATCGCCGAGGAATTCACCATCGCCGGCCTCGTCGAGGCCATCGGCACCCTATACAAGGAGGAGTTGGCATGACAAAACCGCTCATCCGCCCGCGCCGCCTGCGGGCCTCGGCCGCCATCCGCGCCCTGGTGCGCGAAACCGTCCTCGCGCCCGCCGACTTCGTCTACCCGCTGTTCGTTGTCCCGGGCGAAAAAGTCAGAAACGAGATACCCTCTATGCCCGGCATCCATCACCTGTCGGCCGACATGGCCGTCGCCGAGGCCAAGGCGGCCCACGGCCTCGGCATCCCCGCCGTGCTCGTCTTCGGCCTGCCCGACTACAAGGACGACCAGGGCTCCAGCGCCTGGGACGCCAACCAGCCCGTCCAGCGGGCCGTGGCCCTCATCAAGGACGCTATGCCCGAGCTGGCCGTCATCACCGACGTCTGCATGTGCGAATACACCAGCCACGGCCACTGCGGCTGCATCAAGGACGGCGACGTCGACAACGACGCCAGCCTCGCCCTCATCGCCCGCACCGCCCTCAGCCACGCCGCGGCCGGCGCCGACATGGTCGCCCCCTCGGACATGATGGACGGCCGCGTCGCCGCCATCCGCGACCTGCTCGACGCCGAAGGCTACGAAAAAGTATCGATCATGTCCTATGCCGCCAAATACGCCTCCGCCTACTACGGCCCCTTCCGCGACGCCGCCCAGTCGGCCCCCCAGTTCGGCGACCGCCGCTCCTACCAGATGGACCCGGCCAACGCCCGCGAGGCCATCAAGGAAGTCGAGCTCGACATCGAGGAAGGCGCCGACATCGTCATGGTCAAGCCGGCCCTCGCCTACCTCGACATCGTCCGCCAGGTCAAGGACGACTTCCTCCTGCCCGTCGCCGCCTACAACGTCAGCGGCGAATACGCCATGGTCAAGGCGGCCGCGGCCAACGGCTGGGTCGACGAACCGCGCATCGTCCTCGAAACGCTCACCGGCATCAAGCGGGCCGGCGCCGACATCATCATCACCTACCACGCCCTGGACGCCGTCCGCTGGCTCCAGCGATAAAGGAGGAACGACCATGGCCCTCACCCTCGACAAATCGGCCGCCGCCTTCGCCGCCGCCAAGCGGCACATCCCCGGCGGCGTCAACAGCCCCGTCCGCTCCTTCCGCGGCGTCGGCGGCACGCCCCCCTTCATCGCCGCCGCCAGCGGCAGCTGCCTCCACGACATCGACGGCAACGAATACATCGACTACGTCGGCTCCTGGGGCCCGCTCATCCTCGGCCACGCCCACCCGGCCGTCACCGAGGCCCTGCGCGGGGCCGCCGGGCGCGGCACCAGCTACGGCGCCCCCACGCTCCTCGAAACCGAACTCGCCGAACTCGTCAAGGCCGCCGTCCCGTCCATCGACCTCGTCCGCTTCGTCAACTCCGGCACCGAGGCCACCATGAGTGCCCTGCGCCTGGCCCGCGCCTACACCAAGCGCGACAAAATCGTCAAATTCGCCGGCTGCTACCACGGCCACCACGACAGCCTGCTCGTAAAGGCCGGCTCCGGCGCCACCACCCTCGGCATCCCCGACAGCCCCGGCGTCCCGGAGAGCATCGCCGGCACCACCATCACCGCCGCTTACAACGACATCCCTGGCCTCGCCGACATCTTCCACCGCTACGGCGAAGACATCGCCGCCGTCATCATCGAACCGGTGCCCGGCAACATGGGCCTCGTCCTGCCGCAGGGCGGCTACCTGCAAGCGGTGCGCGACCTCACCGCCAAATACGAAAGCCTCCTTATCTTCGACGAAGTCATGTCCGGCTTCCGCGTCGCCCTGGGCGGCGCCCAGGCAATCTACGGCATCACCCCCGACCTCACCTGCCTCGGCAAAGTCATCGGCGGCGGCCTGCCGGTCGGCGCCTACGGCGGCCGGCGCGACATCATGGAGCTCATCGCCCCCGCCGGGCCGGTCTACCAGGCCGGCACCCTCAGCGGCAACCCGCTCGCCATGACGGCCGGCATCGTCACCCTCAAAGCCGTCGGCATCCCCGGCTTCTACGCCAAGCTCAGCGAAAAAACCGCCGTCCTGTGCGCCGGCGTCAAAGCCCAGGCCGAGAAATTCGGCTTCGAACTGCAGCACCACCAGCTTGGCTCGATGTTCGGCCTCTTCTTCACCGCCGAACCCGTCTACGATTACGACAGCGCCAAAAAAGCCGACGTCGGCGCCTTCGGCGCCTACTTCCACGCCATGCTCGCCCAGGGCGTCTACCTCGCCCCCTCTCAATTCGAAGCCGCCTTCATGTCCGCGGCCCACACGGACGACGACATCGCCGCCACCATCGCCGCCAGCGCCGCCGCCTTCGCCGAAGTTTCCCGGTACTTGAAAAACAAGTGATAACCCCTAAAATTGTTGACAAAAATCATGTATACATCTTTAAAAAAGAGCGGCGGCCATAATCTTTTCGTGCCGTCGCTCCCATTATGTGTTAAAATAGTTACATCTTGAAGGTATTTTTTTGTCCGCCCATAACGCGACAGCGACAGAAACAGTCTACAAAGAGGCAGGTGTTGTACCCGTGGACACAGTTACCGCCAAGGTGGCCGCCAGCCGCGACTACGTCGTGGCCATGCGCCGCCATTTCCGCATGCACCCGGAGGTGGGCGGCCAGGAACACGAAACACAAAAAAAACTTTTGGGCGAACTTGCCGCGATGGGCATCAAGGCCCGTCCCGCCGCCGGCACGGGAGTAATCGCCGACATCCCCGGCGCGCCGGGCGGCAAAACGGTCGCCATAAGGGCCGACATCGACGCCCTGCCGGTCGAGGACCAGATCGCCCAGCCTTATAAATCGCGCAACCAGGGCATCTCCCACGCCTGCGGCCATGACGGCCACACCGCCATGCTGCTCGGCGCGGCCAAAACCTTCGCCGCCATGGCCGGCGACCTGCCCGGCAGCGTGCGGCTGATCTTCCAGCCCAGCGAAGAACGCTTCCCCGGCGGCGCCGAATTCATGATCGCCGACGGGGCGATGGAAGGCATAGCCTACGTCATCGGTTCCCACCTGTGGCAGCCGCTGCCGATCGGGGTCATCGGCGTCAATGCCGGTGCCCTCATGGCCGCTCCCGACGAATTCACCGTCACCATCCAGGGCAGGGGCGGCCACGGCTCGATGCCCCACAACACCGTCGACTCCGTCCTCGTCGGCGCCCAGCTCGTCCTGGCCCTCAGGACGATCACCGGCGCCAACGTCGACCCCCGCGAGCAGGCCGTCCTCACCATCGGCATGTTCAAGGCCGGCGAAGTCTTCAACATCATCCCCGACACCGCCGTCCTCAAAGGCACCGTCCGTTCCTTCGAAGAAGGCGTGCGCCACGCCGTCTTCGACCAGATAGACGCCTACTGCAAAGGCATCTGCGCCGCCTCCGGCGCCACCTACAAGCTCGACTCCATCTTCGGCTACCCGCCAGTCGTCAACAACCCCGACATCGCCGCCGTCGCCGCCGCCGCCGCCCGCGAGGTCGCCGGCATCAGAGTGGAGGACGTCAAACCGCTCATGGTCGGCGAAGACTTCTCCTATTACCTGCGGCGCGCCCCCGGCGCCTTTCTCCTCGTCGGCGCCGGCAATCCGGCCAAAGACTGCGTATATCCCCATCACCACCCCAAATTCAACATCGACGAGGACGCGCTCGGCTACGGCCTGGAAACGACGGTCCGGACCGTCCTCAAACTGTTTGCCCGGTAAGACGGCGGAAATCAAGGCACAATATGGTGCCTGAACATACAATGCCACTTGGTACACTAAATTTTTAAGCGAGGTGAAAACGTGAATCCGGTCAAAGTCATCCTCACCATCATTCCCTTCATCTGGACCATCGGCGCGCTCCCCTTCGTCAACCAAGTCAAACCGATAGTGTTCGGCCTGCCCTTCCTGGCGTTTTGGCTGTGCTGCACTATCCCCATTTCCTACATTTGCCTTAGCATCTTGTACAGGATGGACGTCGGCAAAGACGACGAATAAGCTGAAGGGAGGTTGTGAAAACAAATGAGTAACGAAACAATGGCCTTGGCCATAATTTTTGCATTCGTAATCGGTACAACCATCGTCGGCATGATCCCCGGCATGAACAAAAAAATGAGCCTCGAAGAATGGGCCGTCGGCGGCCGCAGCTTCGGCCGCTGGCTCAACTGGTTCATCCTCGCCGGCGAAATCTACACCGCGTTCGCCTTCCTCGGCGGCAGCGGCTGGGCCTACGCCCGCGGCGGCCCGACGTTCTACATCCTCGGCTACGGCGCCCTGGCCTACGTCGTCGGCTACTACGTCCTGCCGTCCATCGCCCCCATCGGCCGCAAACACGGCCTCATGACCCAGCCCGACCTCGTCGAGCACATGTACGACAGCCGCTGGCTGGGCGTCCTTACCGCCGTCATCGGCGTCGCCTTCCTCATCCCCTACCTGCAGCTCCAGCTCACCGGCCTCGGCCTTATCATCGAAACCTGCTCCTACGGCGTCATCGGCCGCGTGCCGGCCATGCTCATCGCCTTCACCATGGTCGCCGCGTTCGTCTACCTCAGCGGCCTGAAAGGCGTAGCCTCCACCGCCGTCATCAAGGACGTCACCATGATCGTTGCCGTCGTCTTCTTCGGCCTCTGGCTGCCCTACCACTTCTTCGGCGGCGTGGGCAACATGTTCGAGGCCATTGACGCGGCCAAACCCGGCTTCCTGTCCCTGCCGGGCGGCACCAAGAACCTCGACGTCAGCTGGGCGATGTCCACCCTGGTGCTCACCAGCCTTGGCTTCTACATGTGGCCCCACTTCTCGGCCAACAGCTTCAGCGCCAAGAGCCCCAACGTGCTGCGCCACAACGCCATCTACCTGCCGCTCTACCAGATCTGCCTCATCTTCCCGATGCTGATCGGCTTCTGCGCCCTGATGGTTCTCACCCCGGCCCTCAAAGTGCCCGACATGGCCTTCATGACCATCGTCCAGCAAGTCTTCCCCGGCTGGGCCCTCGGCCTGGTGGGCGGCGCCGGCGCATTGGCCTGCATGATCCCGGCCGCCGACCTCATCCTTTCCACCTCGATGCTCTTCACCCGCAACGTCTACGGCCGCACCATCGGCGTGGGCACCCCCCCCGAAACGCAGCGCAATATCGCCCGCGTGGTCGTGCTCGTCCTCACCGCCGTCGCCCTTGCGCTCGCCATCCTGACGCCCAACATGCTCGTCAACCTGCTCCTCACCGGCTACGCCGGCGTCACCCAGTTCTTCCCGATGATCGTCCTCGGCCTCTACTGGAAACGCGCCACCAAAGTCGGCGCCTACTGCGGCGTGATCGTCGGCGAGTTCCTCGTCTTCTTCCTCATGCTCAACAAAATGGACCCGCTCGGCATCATGGGCCTCAACCTCAACGCCGGCTTCGTCGCCCTGGTGTGCAACTTCGTCGTCTTCACCGTCGTGAGCATGGCGACCAGCACCCCCGCGACCATCGAGCAAAAAACCAAAGCCATCAGCTAAATCCGGGCAAGCCGGTCACAGCCCTAGCCGCTATAAGGAAAGAGGTCCCATATATATGGGACCTCTTTCCCCTTTTATATGCCGCCCACAATATCTGGTAGGATTTTCGCCATGACCGGGGAATATACACAAATAAGCCGGTAAATATACGCGGAAACGCCGCCAAAAACTTTGGGGACTTCCCGCGGGAGGGTGGCAGATGCACGACGACCGCACCGCCGGCATCGCCGGCAGCGCCGAATCCATCCAAATCCTGGGCCGTCGGGCGGGCATCGCCTTCGCGCTGTTCAGCGGCGCCGGCGCCTGGTACCTGCAGACCTCCGCCTGGCAATGGGCGGTCGCCCTGGCATCAGTCCACGCCTTATACAACCTCGCCCTCTGTCACCGCAAGGCAGCCCCGGACATCCGCGAGCTCCTGGTCAGCGTTGCCCTGTGCGCGGGCTTCACCCTTGCCCAGGCCGTCTACAGCGACATCCTCTACCACCTGCTCCTCCTCAGAATGGCAATGTGGGTCGGACGCAAGCGGGCCGGGCGCGTGGCCGCCGTCGTCGCCGCCGCCCAGCTCATCGCCACCGCCGCCGTAACCGTCAGCTTCACCGCCGACATCGTCGTCAGGATGCTGTACAACCTCCTCGGCGCCGCCCTCGTCACCTACGCCGCCGTATACATCGACGCCCTCATCGCCCGGCAGGCCGACGGCGACAGGCACATGCTCGACCTCATCCGCCAGAACGACCGCAACTACCGCATGGCCTTCACCGACTCCCTCACCGGCCTCTACAACCACCGCGCCTACAAGGAAAAGATCGACAGCCTGCCCCAGTGCGTCCTGCTCATCATCGACATCGACCACTTCAAACGGCTCAACGACACCCACGGCCACCTCATCGGCGACAAAGTGCTCATGGCCCTGGGCAACATTATCATGCTCAGCATTCGCAGCGGCGACCTCGCCTTCCGTTACGGCGGCGAGGAATTCGTCGTCATCCTCCCCGGCACCACCGCCCAGAACGGACTGAAGGTCGCCGAGCGCCTCCGCCAGAAAGTCGCCGAATGCGAATTCGCAGGCGGGACCGTCCCCATCCGCATAACCGTAAGCCTCGGCGTAGCCATGAAGAAACCGGGGATGAGCAGCCAGGCCGTCTTCGAGCAGGCCGACCGCGCCCTCTACCGCGCCAAGCAGCTCGGCCGCAACAACGTCCAGTTCCCCATCGCCGAACCGGCGCTCAAATACGGCATGTAACCGGCAACGGAATATATTGCGCGACACTCTAAAGGCGGGAGCTATGCTCCCGCCTTTTCTCACGGCCTATTCGCCAAAACCCGCCCGACCGCCAGCTCCACCTTGTCGCCGTTCTTCACCGGTGTCGTGAACTCGGCCGTCTTCCCGTTCACCAGCACATCCACTCGGCTGCCGGGCGGCAGCGAGTGCGGGTCGAACGCCGCGGCCAGCAGCACATCGCTGACCATCGGCTGCAACTCGTAACTGGCGAAATCGATATAGCTGCCCGGGCGGGCCACATCGGCCGCCTTCGCCGGCTTGCCGGCCACCGTGAACGAGCAGCGGCGCAGCGGTATCCGGCAGCTGTCGCCGTTGAAAAGCACGGTAAGCGCCGCCTCGGTCGCCTCGTCCAGGCCCACCAGCTCGCCGAGCGTCGGGGCGCCGGCCTCTGCCGTAGCGATGACGTCGTTCCCGGTCACCGCCGCCTCCTCGCCGCAGCGGACGCCGTTCAGCGTCAATTCCGGCCGGCGGACAACCGTGCGCTCGCTGCCGTTGACGATATAATGGTATTCCTGCGGCTCGACCGGCCGGCCCGCGGCGGCCATCACCTCACCCAGCGTCACCGGCCGGCGGCAAACGATCCGGTCGCGGTCGGCCAGTCTCGTGCCGGCGGCGGCCGCCTTGCCGTTCACCGTCAGCTCAGGCCCCACCGTTACCGGCACGGCGTCGATCGTGATCGTGAAGGGTTCCGGCACGGCGACGAGGTCGGCGACGGTCGGCGCGGGGCTCGTACCGTCCTTGCCCTTCTCCACCTTAATAACGTCGCCCTCATTCACGCTGTCGCCGAACAAGGCCTCCTTGCCATTTACGAGGATATGGCCCGTCTGGCCCATACTGCCGGCCAGGAACCGCTTCTCGCCGTTCACCGTCACGGTCATCCCCATGCCGGGGCGGCCGTGGAGACTGCGGACATCGACTCCGGCCACCAGCAGCGCGTTGGCCACCGTCATCCGGCCGAGATTGAACAGCCGTAAAGGCCGGTCGTTGAGCCTCACCTGCACGAAGGTCAGCGAGCGCCCGCCGGCCAGCTTGAGGATGCCGAGGGGCGTCACCCCGTCGGGGGCGATAAGATCGGGGGGAATATCGCAGAGCCCCTCGACCGTGTCCGGCCGCCTGATGGCCACGCGCGAAGCGGCGATGCCCAGCGCCTCGGCCACCGCCTTCGGCAGGCCGGGGGTCAGCGAACCGCCGCCGACCAGCAGCACGGCCTGGGGCGGCGTCGAATTCAGGGCCAGGATCTGGGCGGCGATGGCCTGGCCCAGGTCGGCCACGACCGGGGCGGTGCTGGCCACGAGTTCCGCGGCCGGCAGCTTGTGGGCCACTCCCAGCACATCGGTGAACGCCACCTTCTTGCTGCTGTTGCCCAACTTGCGCTTGAGCATCTCCGCCACCGTGAAATCCAGCAGATGCGCCTGGGAAACGGCTTCGGTCACCTCGTCGCCGGCGAACGGCACCATCCCGTAGCCGATAACCGAACCGTCGCGGGTTATGGCGACATCCGAAGTGCCGGCCCCCACATCCACGAGAGCGAGGTTGAGGTGGCGCATCGTCGGCGGAATCAGCACATTTATAGCGGCGATAGGTTCCAGGGTCAGCGTGGCCATCTCCAGGCCCGCCGCCTCGATGGCCGCCTGCAGCGAATCGATGACCTGGCGCGGCAGGAAAGTCGCGATCACCTCGATGGCGGCCAGCTTGCCGCGCTGGCCGACCAGCGTCTTCATCGTCGTGCCGTCGAGCGTGAAGCGCACGACGCTGTAGCCGACGCAATAATAGCCGGTAGGATCGGGCACCGCCTTCGTGGTCGCCAGTTGCTGCTGGGCCGACTGGATGGCCGCCAGCTCCAGCCCCCGGTCGTCGTCGGCCGTCAGGGCGCCGCGGCCGCTGCACTCTATCTCCGCGCCGGCCGTCAGCGTGCACAGCGCCCGGCCGGCAGCCGCCACCGACACCCTCTTCAGCGGCCCGACGATGGCCACGAGGCGGGACGTCACCTCGCCGATCACCTGGGCAACCTCCGGCACATCGTGGATCTGGCCGTCCAGCATCGCGCGGGTGGTATGCTCCCGGCGCTCGACGGCCAGCACCCTGATGCCGGACGCCGTCTGCTCGCCCACCATGCCGACGACGCTCCTCGTGCCGATGTCGAGGGCGAAAAGCAGCTTCTTCTCCATGGCGCGCTCCTTATCATAAAAAAAGGTAAGATATTCTTCGCCCTTTCCCGGCGGATTTCCTTTTCCCGACATTCGCGGCCGCCCCCATAGCGGAATTTGGCAGAAAAATTTTTCCCGCCGCAGCAGGTATAAAAGAGCAGCTGCAGAATATAATAACTACTAATAGTACCAGCTAATATGATTTGTTGGCAAGGAGGCGTAGCCATGAAAAGCAATTGGTGTGAGCACCCCGACAAAATCTGCCGTTATACCACCCTGAAGTTCGACTCCGCGCACGGCGACGTGCTTCTGAGAGTTCAGACCTGGATGTGCCCGGAGTGCGGCGTGCATGGGGCCGATACCGAAATCGTCAAGCCGCAGACCGCCGGCAGCAAAAGCGCCAGCTGACCGGGTGCCCCAGTGAAGGCCGGGTGTAAACCCGGCCTTCTTTTTTGATGCGCGGCGAAAGTCCCCGCATGCGGGGGCGCTCAAATAACGCGGAGCAGTCGTGGCGAAGCGTTCCTCTGAATCAACGGCTGCGCCTTGAAGGCACAATCGCGATTATTTACCCTTCGCCTTCTTCAGACTGAGCGAGATCCGGCCCCGCGCCTCGTCCACGCCCAGGATGAGGCAGTCGATGATATCGCCGACCGCCACAACGTCGAGCGGGTGGCGGAAAGGCTTGTCGCTCAGCTCGGAGCGGTGGACCAGCCCGTTCGTCTTCACGCCGATATCGACGAACACGCCGAAATCGGTCACATTGTGGACCGTGCCTTTCACCACCGCGCCGACCGCCAGGTCGGACAGCTTGACGATATTCTTGCGGGTCAGCGGCGGCGGCAGCTCCTCCCGCGGGTCGCGGCCAGGCTTGGCCAAAGCCGCCAGAATGTCCCGCACCGTCGGCTCGCCCGCCCCCAGCTCCTTCGCCAGAGCGGCCGTGTCCGCCTGCGGCAGCCGGGACTGCAGCCGGCCCAGCTTCTCCTTGTCGGCCAGGTCGCCCACCGCGAACCCCAGCCTGGCAAGGATGCTTTCCGCCAATCGGTACGACTCGGGGTGCACCGGCGTATTATCGAGCGGATTGGCCCCGCCGGCCAGCCGCAGGAACCCCGCGCACTGCGTGAACGTCGCCTGCCCCAGCCGCGGCACCTTCAAAAGTTGGCCGCGGTCGGCGAACGGACCGCCCTCGTCGCGGCGGGCGACGATATTCTTCGCCACCGCCGCATTGATACCGGCTACATACGTCAACAGCTCCACTGATGCCGTATTAAGCTCCACGCCCACATGGTTGACGCACGACTCCACCACGTTCGCTAAAGCGCCGCCCAGGCTCTTCTGATCGACATCGTGCTGGTATTGGCCGACGCCGATCGACTGCGGGTCGATCTTAACCAGCTCGGCCAGCGGATCCTGCACCCGCCGGGCGATCGACACCGCCCCCCGCAGCGACACATCCAGGCCAGGCAACTCATCCTTGGCCAGCTTCGACGCCGAATAGACCGACGCCCCCGCCTCGTTAACGATCAGATAGCGGACCGCCAGGCCGTGCTCGGCGATCAGCCCGGCCACGAACTCCTCCGTCTCATACGACGCCGTGCCGTTGCCGATCGACACCAGGCTCACCCCGTGGCGCCGCACCGCCTCCAGCACCATCGCCGCCGCCTGCCGGCGCTGGTTATCGCTCGCCGTCACATACAGCGTCGCCGTCGCCAGCACCGCCCCCGTCGGGCTCACCACCGCCATCTTGCAGCCTGTACGGTAGCCGGGATCGAGGCCCATCACCGTATGGCTGGCCAGCGGCGCCGCCAGCAGCAACTGGCGCAGATTGAGGCCGAAAACGCGGATCGCCTGCTTCTCGGCGTTCTCCGTCAGCAGGTTGCGGACCTCCCGCTCCAGCGACGGGAAGAGCAGGCGCTTGTAGCCGTCGGCCACGGCGGCGCGCAGGCAGTCGGTGAAAATCGACGGCCTGCTCACCACCATGCGGCCGATCATATCGATATTGGCGTCATGGGCGGTGCTCAACTCGACCTTCAGCACCGCCTTGCGCTCGCCCCGGTTCACCGCCAAGATGCGGTGGGAGGGGATGCGCCGCACCGGCTCGCGGTACTCGCGGTAGTTGAGGAACTCCTGGCCCTCCGCCTCCGCCACCGCCAGCGTCGTGGCGATCTCGCCCGCCGTCCACAGCTGCTTGCGGATCATCGCCCGGATATCGGCCCGCTCGCTCGCCGTCTCGGCCACGATGTCCCGGGCCCCGGCCAGCGCGTCCTCCGCCGTCGCCACCCCTTTTTCCTCGTCCACATACGCGGCCGCGACCGCCAGCGGGTCGCCCGCGGTCAGCTCCTGGGCCAGCATCTGCGCGGCCAGCGGCTCTAGGCCCCGCTCGCGGGCGATCTGGGCCCGCGTCCGCTTCTTCGGGCGGAAAGGCAAGTAAAGGTCCTCCAGCTCCTGCAGCTTGCCCGCCGCCTTGACCGCCGCCTCCAGCTCCGGGGTCAGCTTGCCCTGCTCGGCGATGCTCGCCAGAATCTCCTCCTGGCGCTTGATAAAATTGCGCAGATACTGCACCCGCTCCTCCACGGCGCGGATCTTCTCCTCATCAAGCTCGCCGGTCGCCTCCTTGCGGTAGCGGGCGATGAACGGCACCGTATTGCCCTCGTCCAGCAGCTTGCTCGTCGCCTCCACCTGGGCGGGCCGCACGCCCAACTCGCGGGCCACCACGGCGGGAATCTCGTTTGCTATCATGTTTTCACCAACCTCAAAAGAATGATTCAGCGTTATTATTATACCATACGGACCTACACTATCTTTTTCCTGCGTTCGCGGCCGTTCGGAAAGCCCCGGATGCGGCCGGCAAACCCGCCCTCGCCAAGTTTCGCTTTCCCCCGGCCGAAAAATATCGGGAAATTAGCATAAATTGCCTCCGCCACCAATATATAAAAGTAGTACAAATTCGTGGGGGTGGCGGTGTGCAAGCGGTTTGGAATAGCATACTCGTCGGTTTCGGAGCGGCGAAACCCTTCCTGGCGGCCATTGTGGCCATAGCCCTCCTGGTACTCGTCGGCGACCGGGGCAGCAAGGCGGCGATTCGGCGGAACAACCCCTGCCTGGCGGCGCTGTGCATCTTCACTTTTGCCCTCGGAACCGGCATGGCATCCTGGTTCCTCGTCCTGCAGCCGTTATTCGTTCTCGCCGGGGCGACCTTCGCCCTCAGTTACTCGCTTGTCATGATGTACTGGGCGTTCTGGCTGTTGGTCGGCGTCCTCATCTCCGCCAAGAAGCTCATCTACGAGAGCGCCAAGCGGCAAGGGCAGCTGCCCTGAAAAACATCCCGAAATCGGCAGGCCCCGCTTCCCATTGGAAGCGGGGCCTGTTTCTGCCGCAGTTAGTTGGCCACAAGGGCGACAATCGCCACATTCGGCTTCAGGGCGAGATCGATATCGGCATGCTCGGTCTCCTCAACGACGCGCACTACCGGCCGCAGCGGGAAGTGGGGGCGGTTGGACACCACATAACCCGTCCGGCCCGTATTCAGGCGGACGAGGCTGCCGACCGGATAGAGCGCCGCCGTATTGAAAAAGGCCCGCAGCAGATTCGCGTCGAACAGGCGGTTGCCGGCTAGCGACATCGTCGTCAGCAGCTCTTGGGGCGTCAGAAGGTCGCCGCCCCAGGAACTGCCTTCCGCCGCGCTATCGAAATAATTGGCGATGCTCACCAGCCGCGACAGGGGATGGACATCCTTCGCCGCCAAACCCTTGGGATGGCCCGTGCCGTCGAACGCCTCGTGATGTTCGGCGGCGACCCGCGCGGCGGAGGCGCAAAGATTGCTGCGCAAAATGAGCTCGCGGCCGTAGATCGTATGCAAGAAAGCCTTATCGGTGTCGCCCGCCGGCAGCATCGACTTGCCGAGATCGTGCAGCAGGGCGCCGAGGGCGAGCTCCCGCAGGACAGGGCGCTCATACTTCAAATACAGGCCGGTCGCGACCGCCAGCAGGCACACGTTCACCGCATGCTGCTCCTCGCCATCGCTCGGCTGGCGGATTTGGACATTAACCATGCGGTCGAGCCGCTCGGCAGCCTCGTCGATGACCATCTCGACCACCGTATTCACCCTCTCCAGGTGCACGGCCGGCGGCCGAAAGTTGAGAATATCCGCAGCCTTCATGCGAAACAGCGCGCCGAAGCACGCACTCAGCTCGTCGCGCAGAGCGTCGCTTATCACCTTATCCTGCCTGAGCGACTCGGCGTAGGGGTCGGCGACGCTCACGGCGATCACGCCCAAACGTTTCAGGCGCTTGATATACGTACTGGTAAGAGTTATTCCCTTCTCCAGCAGCAGATTGCCGCGCTCGTCGACAACATCGCGGGTCAGCACCATGCCTGTCCCCGCATCCTCGATCCGCACCCGTCCACCTCCTTGCCGCGCAATCAGGTATTTTATATATAATTATATACCCGCGCACCAGTGGCGGGAATTGCCAGATTGTCCCGAAAACATAGGTCTTTGGTCTCATTTTTTCTTCCGCCCGAATAGGCGGCACCTTGCCGCATATTCCGGCCAGCCGCCGCGCATGCTATTGCTGGTACGAGACGAAAGGGGGGATCGATAGTGTTGTCGGCCAAAGAATTGATGCACCTGGAAGACTTTCTGACCATGGAACAGTCCTGCGTCAAAACCCTCAACTTCTATGCCAGCCAGCTACAGGACAACCAGGCCAAACAGCTTCTGCAGCAGATGGCGCAGCGGAACCAGCAGAACTTCCAGACCATCAGCAAACACCTTAATTCGGGACAAAACCTACAGTAAGGGGTGAAAAAAATGGCGCAAATGTCGGGACAAAGCCAGAGCCAGCAAGGCCAGCAGGGGCAACTGAGCGGCCAGGGCGCCCAGATATCCGACCGCGACATAATGCAGGTCTGCCTCAACGAATCCAAGCATCTCGCCGGCTCGCTCAACATCTACATCCAGGAAGCCTCCAGCGAACAGCTTCGCCGGGACTACATGAGCGTCCTGGGCGAAATCTACAGCCAAGGAAAACAGATCTTCGACTATATGCAACAGAAAGGCTACTACAACGTCAAAAACGCCACCCCGCAGGACGTCAGCCAGGCCCAGAGCAAGTTCAGCGGCCAGGCGCAGCAGCAGGGGATGCAATAGGTCTATAGTCCCGCGGTCTAGGACCGCGGGACTAATTTTCTGTTTAGGACTTGACGATTCTTGCCTACCTCCTGTAAAATAAAAAATAAATATAAATAGATAACTATTATTCGTTATTATTATTTTATTGGAAGTAGGTGTTTTTGGTGGAGAACCGGGTAACCGCTCTTCTGCGCGAGAAAGGCTTCAAAGTCACTCCCCAGCGTCTGGCGATCTACAAAGTTCTGGCCAACAGCAAAGCTCACCCCAGCGCGGAAAATATCTTTCAGCAGCTACAGCCGTACTACCCCACCATGAGCCTCGCCACCGTCTACAAAACGGTCGAGATCCTCAAAGAGATCGGCCTCATCCAGGTGCTCAACGCCGGCGAAGACAGCTTCCGCTACGACGCCGACACCAGCATGCACCCCCATATCCGCTGCCTTCAGTGCGGCCGCGTGGACGACCTCCACGACATCGACATCAACACCTTCATCGGTCAGGTCGCCGAAAAGACTCCCTATCGCCTGACCGGCCAGCAATTCTACTTCTACGGCTGCTGCCCCGTCTGCCAGGGCAAACCAGCCAACTAACAGGCGGAGGTGATTACCATGGCGGTTTGGAAGTGCGGCGCATGCGGCGCCACCAGCGAGGGCCGGTGCCGGCCGGGGAAATGTTCCCAATGCGGCGCCCCCAAAGACAAGATTGAGAAACAAAACTAAGGCAATCGCGTAAAAAATCCATCTACTTCGTTGCGGCTGCGGGCGCTTGCTAGCGTACGTTCCGAGTACGCGTCGCTGCACGTCCTCACCGCGCCTCGTATCTGGAACTTTCTACGCAATTGCGGCTTACCCCTTTCATCCTTTCTCCCTCCGAACTCCGTCCGCCGACGGGGTTTTTTCTTTTGCCTCCATAGGAAAACGCCGCATGAGGGCGAATTATTTCCCGGAAAGGAGGTCTGACATGGAACTAGCCAAATACATCGACCATACCCTGCTCAAGCCTGACGCCGCCGTGGCCGACATCGTCAAACTTTGCGACGAGGCCGCCGAGCACCGTTTCGCCGCCGTCTGCGTCAACCCCGTCTACGTCGAGCTTGCCGCCCATCTCCTCGCCGGCAGCGGCGTCAAGGTCGCCACCGTCGTCGGCTTTCCCCTCGGCGCCACCTACACGGCCGTCAAAGTCTTGGAAACCCAGCAGGCCGTCCAGCGCAAAGCCGACGAAATTGACATGGTCATGAACATCGCCGCCGCCAAGGCCGGCCTGTGGGAAGCCGTCAGCGACGACATCCGCCAGGTCGTCGCCGCCGCCGCCGGCCAGCCCGTCAAAGTCATCCTCGAAACGGCGCTCCTGACGGACGACGAAAAGCGGCGCGCCTGCGCAGCCATCCTTGCGGCCGGCGCCCATTGCGTCAAGACATCCACCGGCTTCGGCCCCGGCGGGGCCACGGAAGAGGATGTCCGCCTGCTGCGGGCCGCGGTCGGCGACCGCGCCGGCGTCAAAGCCTCCGGCGGCATCCGCACCAAGGAGCAGGCCGAGCGCATGATCGCCGCCGGCGCCACCCGGCTCGGCACCAGCGCCGGCGTAACACTTGTCTTAAGTTAACATAAAATACCGGTACCTGCGGACTCCCTCCCATGTTATAATAGGATACCCGTAAGGGATAGGGAGGAGGGGAGGTCCGTGCGTAAAATGGTAATACTAAAAAGTTCGGTCGCTGTCGTCGTCCTCATGGCGGTGGCCGTCGCTTTCCTGTTTCCCGGCAAGGCGCGGATGCTGGCCTACCCCCTGGCCCGTCGGGCGGCCGAAGCCAAGCTTAACTACGAAACCCGCGCCATGGCCTCGTACGAAACGCCCCACTTCACGATAAAATATTCCCCTGCCGACCAGCCGGCGGTCGCCATGGTCGCCCAGGCGGCCGAGGCGGCCTATGCGCCGGTCACCGGGGCGCTCGGCTACGCCCCCGGCGGCAAAACCCTCGTCGTCATCTACCCCGACCGCAGCGCGCTCAACCGCAACTTCGGCTGGTCGGGCAGCCAGAGCGCCATGGGCGTCTACTGGGGCGGCGTCATCGAGCTCCTGTCGCCCAGCGCCTGGTTCAAAGGCAACACCGCCAGTGAATTCACCCGTACCGGGCCGATGGTCCACGAATACACCCACCTGGTCTTCGACCACCTGACGAGCGGCAACTACCCGCGCTGGTTTACCGAAGGCCTCGCCCAATACCTCGAATACAAAGTCAACGACTACGAATGGCGGACAGCGGACAACTCCCTTGCCGGTCGGCTCTACACCCAAAGCGAGCTCGACGGCAGCTTCGACGCCCTGCCCGACCAGTCGCTGGCCTACCGCGAATCGCTGGCGGCCGTGCGCTACATCGCCGCCGTCCACGGCGAAGCCAAGCTCCGCGAAGTCATCGCCGCCCTTGCCGCCGGCCGGCCGCTGCCTGATGCCGTCGCCGCCGCCCTGGACATGGACTACGGCATGTACGCAATCGAATGGCCCAAATGGGCGAAAATGAATATGTAAAACTACGCAAAGAAGGGGAGGCACGCCTTAGTGGTGTGCCTCCCCTTCTTTATATTGCCTACTGTCCCTCGTCTTCACCGGTCTCGCGGTGCTCGATGCTGTGCCAAATCTGGCGGGCGTATTCGAGGGTCTTGTCGTTCTGGGCCCTGATCGTCTGCAAGTCGGTCCGCAGGGGCGTAAGCTCCTGGCGGAAGAGCTCCTGCGCGTACTTGACGATTTTATCATAAGGTCCGCGCGCCTTCTTCTTGCGGGGAAATCCCATGCCGCCATACCTCCTCATGTAATCTACTACATAATATGCCCTCCGTAACGGCGTGGTGCCGCCGGCGGGCAAGCATAAAATTGCCATGCATGGGAATTTTAGTAGCGACGACCGATTGCCGGAGGCTGTTATGACAAGTCAACGCATCCTTTTTTCCGGCGGGCTGCTGCTCTTTCTGCTCAGCATCGGCTACGGGCTGTTCTACGACGGCTTCGTCCTGCCCGCCCGCCACCAGTCGCTGCTCTACAACCTCGATATGGCCCTCAACATGGCGGCCAAGGGCGATATAGCAATGGCCAGCGCCTTCGCCGGCCAGTTCGGCCAAGAAAGCGGCGTACGCGACATCCAAGCCCGCATCCCCCTTCACCTGGCCCTGGCGGGGGCGATGACCGCCATCCCCCTGTGGCTCACCCCCAGGCTCGACATCAGCGAACGCATGAAAAGAATCATGGCCCTGTTCATCGTCGCCGGCGGCCTCGTGCTCGCCGCCGGCGACTTCGCCAGCATCGCCGCCGCGGAGCTCGGCTGGTACCTGCTGCTGGCCGGCTACGTCTGGCTGGCGCTGGGGCTGTGCGGCTACCTCCTGTACGCGGCGCTGTTCGCCTGGCCGCGCGGGGAAGGGCGCCACGCCAAGCGGGGCTAGCCCCATGC
Source organism: Selenomonadales bacterium (assembly GCA_029975165.1). Taxonomy (GTDB): domain Bacteria; phylum Bacillota; class Negativicutes; order Sporomusales; family UBA7701; genus Anaeroselena. Next base: position 169,849 of record JARKPR010000003.1, on the reverse strand, counting down.
TCACCAGACGCGAATTCCTCACCCTCTGCCTCACGGCCACGGCCGCCACCGGCCTCGCCGGCATCCTCACCCCCTTCCTGCGGCAGGCCGGCGCCGAAGGCATCCTGCCCCGGCCGCCCGTCATCTGGCTCGAGCTCGGCTCCTGCACCGGCGAGAGCATCTCGCTCGACAACAGCAGAAACCCCAGCCTCTATCAGCTACTAACCGAATTCTTCGACCTTCGCTACCACTGGCTGTACAACACCGTCCAAGGCGACGCCGCCGTCCGGGTGCTGCTAGACACCGTCGCCCACGAGGCCGGCAAATTCTGGCTCATCGTCGAAGGCGCGGTCATGACCGCTGCCAACGGCCGTTTCAACCACGTCTTCGTCCGTAATGGCGAAATGGTCACCGGCCTGGCGGCTCTCACCGAATTCGCCCCCCAAGCCCGCTACATAATCGCCGTCGGCGACTGCGCCGCCTTCGGCGGGCCGGCGGCCGCCCACCCCAACCCCGGCGGCGGCAAAGGCGTCTGGGACGTCATCACCGACCGGGTCATCGTCAACATCCCCGGCTGCCCGTCCCACCCCGACTGGATGACAGGCACCTTCAGCCACCTCCTGCTCTACGGCCTGCCCGACCTCGACGCCTACAACCGGCCGAAAATGTTCTTCGGCCACACCATCCACGACAAATGCCAGCGCCGCCAACAGTTCGAGGACGGCATCTTCGCCGCCTTCCCCGGCGGGGACGGCTGCCTCTACAAAGTCGGCTGCAAAGGGCCGGTCACCCATGCCGACTGCCCCCTGCGCCAGTGGAACAACTACGTCAACTGGCCGGTCAAGGCCGGCGCCCCCTGCATCGGCTGCGCCAGCCCCCATTTCCCCGACGGCACGATGCCCTTCTACAGCCACCTGCCCGGCATCAAGACACGCTCCGTCCGCGTCAGCGTCGCCAAAATCGGCGCCGCCGCCGCCGCCCTCGGTATTGGGGCGGTCGCCACCCACCTCGCCGCCGGCGTCTTCGCCCGCCGCATCCACAAACAATACCTCGACGGCACCAAGCCCGGCGACCCCACCCCGCCGGAAAACCTCGCCCAGGTCAAACAAGAGCTCGACGACCTCATCCGCCGCCAGAACGCCCTCCTGAGCGAAGCCAGAAAAATCGAAGCCCCGGCTCCGCGCCGGCGCCGGCGATCTTTGCTCAAGCGCCTCATCAACTTCTGGCGGACCGAAGACAAGACCGGAAAGGACGAATGATGGCCCGAAAAATCCTCTTTCCCGTCACCCGCATCCACGAACCGATGAGAGTCGACGTCGAAATCGAAGGCGGCCGCGTCACCGACGCCTGGGTGGGCAGCCACCTCTTCCGCGGCTGGGAACAGATGCTCGTCGGCCGCGACATCCGTGACGCCGCCCTCTTCGCCCAGCGCATCTGCGGCATCTGCTCCAGCGCCCACGCCGTCGCCGAAGCCCTCGCCCTCCAGCAGGCCACCGGCCTCGCCCCCACCGCCAACGGCCAACACCTCACTAACCTCATCCTCGCCGCCGACACCATCCAGAACCACCTCCGCCACTTCTACCTCCTCACCATGCCCGACTACGCCGCCATGCCCGACACCCCGCCCTGGACGCCGCACCCCGCCAAACACGACCTGCGCCTGCCCCCGCAAGCCACCGCCGCCCTCCAGGACCACCTCTCCGCCGCTATCAACGTATCGGCCCTCGCCCACGAGCTCATGGCCATGTTCGGTGCCAAGGCTCCCCACCAGCAGACCATCCTCGTCACCGGCGTCACCCGGCAGATCGACGCCGACACCGTCAAAGCCGCCACCGCCCTCCTGCGGGAGATCCGCTACTTCGTCGAAGGCGCCCATCTGCCTGACGCGCAACTGCTAGCCGCCCACTACCCCGACTACCGCGCCATCGGCAAAAGCGGCGGCAATTTCATGTCCTACGGCATGTTCCCCGCGCCGGTCACCGGCCAGCGGGCCTTCAAAGCCGGCGTCGTCACCGGCGGCGGACCGGTCGAGCCCCTCGACGCCAGCCTCATTAGCGAAGACGTCCGCTACAGCTGGTACCGGGATGCAAGCGGCGGACCGCCGGGGGCCGCGGACACCGTCCCCGACCGCGACAAGCCCGACGCCTATTCCTGGACCAAAGCCCCCCGCTACAAGGGACTGGCCTTCGAAAGCGGCCCGCTGGCGCGGGGCATATTGAACGGCGAATACCGGCAGGGGACAGGCGCCATCGACCGTCTCGTCGCCCGCGCCCAGGAAGCGCTCAAAATTTGCCGCCTCGCCGAAAGCTGGCTCGCCCAGCTCGTCCCCGGCCAGCCGACCGTCAGGCCCTACGAACTGCCGCCCATAGGCGAAGGCGCCGGACTCACCGACGTCATGCGCGGCGCTCTCGGCCACTGGCTCAAATTCGCCGATGGCAAAATCCTCCACCACCAGATCGTCACCCCCACCACCTGGAAATTCTCGCCCCGCGACGCCCGCGGCCAGCGGGGGCCGATCGAACAAGCCCTCGTCGGCACCCCGGTCGCCGACCCGGGCAGCCTGGTGGAGGTCGGCCGCGTAATACGGTCGTTCGACCCCTGTTTCACCTGCGCCGTCCATGTCATCAACGCCCCCAATGCAAAGCCGCTGATAATCTGAGACTGCGTAGAACCAAGAAAAACGCCGCTAACCATTGCTAGCGGCGTTTCCCCTATATCGTGCCCACCAACGCGAAATCCCTGCTTATCCCCGGCATCCCCGGCTTCCAGCCGGCAGGCGCGCCCTCGCCGGTCGCCTCGCCGTACTGGATGCCGGCCAGCGTGCGCACGATCTCCTTAACATTGCGGCCCACCTCCCGCGGGTAAACCGAATAATAGCGGATGCGCCCCTCGGGGTCGATGATGAACGACGCCCGGTACGCGGCGCCCGTCTCCGCCCCCCATACCCCGTAAGCGCGGGCGATGCCCCCCGGCCGGTCGGACAGCAGCGGGTACTGCACCTGGCTGCCGTGGGGGGAAATATCGTGAAAAACCTTGTGGGCATACACGCTGTCCGTGCTGATGGCGACGGCCGTCGCGCCGAAGTCGCACAGGCACGGATAAATGTCGGCAACTGCCGCCAGCTCCGTCGGTCAGACGAACGTGAAATCGCTGGAATAAAAAAACAGCAGCAGCCACCGGCCGCGGAAATCGCCCAGGCTCACCTCGATCTCCCGTCCCCGGTGATAAGCCGGGGCGCGGAAATCCGGCGCCGGCTCCTCGAGGCGGAAACACTGGCGGGCCGGCGGCGACGACTTGCCCTCCTCCACAGGAAGCCCCCCTCAACACATTTGTATATCCTATGCCGGGGCGTTCAGTTATGTAACCTCCGGGCCCCGCAACCTGCGCCGTTGTTGAAAAACCGCCGGCCGCGTGCTACAATAACCCTACCAATCCCCGAAGGGAGAACAGGCCATGACCATCTTCCACGCCTGCGACATCCGCGGCATCGCCGGCCGCGACCTCAGCGACGTCGCCGCCCGCAAGATCGGCCTCGCCGTCGGCCTCAAGCTTGCCGGCCGCCAGGTCGTGGTCGGAGGGGACATCCGCCTCTCCACGCCGGCCCTCCAGGCCGTCATCATCGATGCCCTCGTCGAATCCGGCTGCCATGTCCTCGACATCGGCACCGTCTCCACCCCCGTCTTCTCCTATGCCCTGCAAACAACGGCGGCCGCAGGCGGCGTCATGGTCACCGCCTCCCACAACCCCGCCCCCTATAACGGCTTCAAACTCGTCCTCGGCCCCGACCCCGTCAGCGAAGCCGCCATCGCCGCCATCGCCCGCCTCGTCGCCGCCGGCGCCCGCACCAGCGGCCCCGGCAGCCTCGCCCGGCTGCCTGTCCGCGGCGACTACCTCGCCTTCACCGCCGCCCGCGCCGAGCGGGGCTCCCTCAAAATCGTCCTCGACGCCGGCAACGGCGCCGTCTCCACCCTCGCCCCCCAGCTCTTCCGCAGCCTCGGCTACCACGTCGTCGAACTCTTCTGCCAGCCTGACGGCCGCTTCCCCCACCGGCCCCCCAACCCCGCCCTCGCCGAAAACCTCGCCGCCCTCGGCGCCGCGGTCCGCGAGACCGGCGCCGCCTTCGGCGCCGCCTTCGACGGCGACGGCGACCGGGTCGGCTTCGTCGACGACGGCGGCCGGCCCCTCGACAACGACGACATCATCGTCCTCCTCGCCCGCCACTACCTCGCCGCCGGCCCCGGCGCCGTCGTCTACGACGCCAAATGCTCCATGGTCGTGCCCGAAGAAATCGCCAAAGCCGGCGGCCGGGCCGTCATGGCCCGCGCCGGCCACACCTTCAGCAAACAAGCCTTCCGGCGGGAAAACGCCCTCTTCGCCGGCGAAATAAGCGGCCACTTCTTCTTCCGCGAACTCGGTTACGACGACGGCCTGTTCGCCGCCCTCAAAGTCGCGGCCATCGTCGCCGCCCGCGGCCCGCTCGCCGCCCTCGCCGCCGCCATTCCCCACTACCTCCTCACCCCCGACATCCGCATCCCCTGCCCCCACGCCGATAAAGAACCCATCCTCGTCGCCGCCGCCGCCGCCCTCGCCCCCTACCGCCCCAACCTCATCGACGGCGTGCGCATTGAATTCGCCGACGGCTGGGGCATGGTCCGCGCCTCCGTCACCGAACCCCTGCTCACCTTCAGATTTGAAGCCAAGACTGCAAGCCGCCTGCGGGAGATCGCCGCCACCCTTCTGGCCGCCCTGCCCGTCCCGCTCAGAGACGCCGTCCAGGCGAAAATAACCGCCGGCTAGCCGGGCCGCCCGGCTCCCGACAAGAGGAATTGTGGTTTTTTGTAGCGAATAACAATAAATACCACAGCATCTTGTCCCCGCAAAGGAGCCTGCCATGAACATCCACCTCCTGGCCAGCGGCAGCACCGGCAACGCCACCCTCATCCAGATGGCCGGCGCCAACATCCTCGTCGACGCCGGCATCAGCTGCCGGCGGATCAAAAACGCCCTCGCCGCCGTCGGCACCGCCATCGAAGACCTCGACGCCATCCTCGTCACCCACGAGCACCGCGACCACATCGCCGGCCTGCCCACCCTCAGCCGCAAATACCGCCTCCCCATATACGCCCGGCCGGCCGCCTGGCGGGCCATGGACGCCGACGGCACCGGCGCCGCCATCGCCGGCGAATCCCGCCGCGACCTCGGCGCCAGCCTCGACATCGGCAAGCTCAAAATCGAGCCCTTCAGCCTGTCCCACGACGCCGCCGACCCCGTCGGCTTCGGCTTCTTCCACCGCCACCAGAAATGCGCCCTCGCCACCGACCTCGGCTTCGTCACGGCAACCGCCCAAAAAGGCCTCGCCTTCGCCGACGCCATCGTCCTCGAAGCCAACCACGACGTCGACATGCTCAAACAGGGCAGCTACCCCTGGTTCCTCAAACAGCGCATCCTCGGCAGCCGCGGCCACCTCGCCAACACCGACGCCGGCTGGACGCTGGCCCGCCTGCCGAAAAAGAACAACTGCCACATCCTCCTCGCCCACCTCAGCCAGGAAAACAACCGTCCCGACCTCGCCGAAGCCACCGTCGCCGGCATCCTCGGCGAGCAGGGCTGCGCCGTCGGCCGCGACCTCACCATCGCCGTCGCCCATCCCGACCGCACCACCAGCCTCGAAAATCACAGGAGGGAAACAGGATGAAACAAATCTACCAACGTCTGGCTCCCTACTTTATCGTCGCCGTCCTCGGCGCCCTCGTCGGCGGCAGCCTCGTCCTCGGCTACGGCACCCCCTTCGCCAAGCCCGGCGCCGCCCCCCAGAACACCATCGCGCCCCCCACCGCCCACGCCCAGGTCTCCGAAGCCCGCAACACCCCCATCGTCCGCGCCGCCCAGACCGTCGGCCCGGCCGTCGTCGGCATAACCAACAAAGGCTACGTCCGCGACTTCTTCAACCGTCAGCTCCTCGTCGAGCAAGGCGCCGGTTCCGGCGTCATCATCAGCGCCGACGGCTACATCGTCACCAACAACCACGTCGTCGAAAACGCCCAGGAACTCACCGTCTCCCTCGCCGACGGCCGCACCTTCACCGGCCGGCGGGTAGGTGCCGACCCGGTCACCGACCTCGCCGTCGTCAAAATCGACGCCGCCGGCCTGCCCGCCGTCACCCTCGGCAACTCCGATAACCTCCTGGTCGGCGAGCCGGCCATCGCCATCGGCAGCCCCCTCGGCAACGAATTCCGTGGCAGCGTCACCGTCGGCGTCATCAGCGCCCTCAACCGCTCCATCGAAATCGGCGAGCGCCGCTTCAAACTCATCCAGACCGACGCCGCCATCAACCCCGGCAACTCCGGCGGCGCCCTCGTCAACGCCGACGGCCAGGTCATCGGCATCAGCAGCGCCAAACTCGCCGCCGCCGGCGTCGAAGGCATGGGCTTCGCCATCCCCGTCAACACCGTCCGGCCGATCGTCCAATCCCTCATCGACAAAGGCCGAGTCGTCCGCGCCTACCTCGGCGTCGGCATCCTCGATAAAACCACCGCCGCCCGCTACGGCTACCAGCTCAACGTCGACAAAGGCGTCTACGTAGCCGGCGTCCAGCCGGGCGGCCCGGCCGCCAAGGCCGGCATCCGCGAAGGCGACCTCATCCTCGCCATCGCCGGCAAAGAAACCAACACCGTTGCCGACCTCAGGGCCGTCGTCGACGCCCAGCCCATCGGCAGCCGCGTCGACGTCGCCATCAACAGGAACGGCCAGGCGGCAACCCGCAGCGTCCTCCTCGAAGAAATGCCGAGCCAGTAACGCCATGCGCATCACCATCGTCGCCATCGGTAAAATAAAAGAACGCTACCTCCTTGACGGCATCGGCGAATTCGTCAAACGCCTCGCCCCCTACTGCCGCCTCGACATCGTCGAAATCGCCGAAGAAAAAATGCCCGACAGCCCGTCCCCCGCCGACAAAGCCAAAGTCCTCGCCAGGGAGGGAGAGCGCCTCCTCAAAGCCGTCCGCCCCGCCAGCCGCCTTATCGTCCTCGACCGCGGCGGCGCCGTCCTCGCCTCCGAAGACCTCGCCGCCCGCCTCGACGCCCTCGCCCTCGCCGGCAAAAGCGACCTCACCTTCGCCATCGGCGGCGCCTTCGGCCTCGCCCCCGCCGTCCTGGCGGCCGCCGCCGAAACAATCTCCTTCTCCGCCCTCACCTTCACCCACCAGATCATCCGCCTCCTCCTCGTCGAACAGCTCTACCGCGCCTTCAAAATCAGCCGCGGCGAACCGTACCATTGGTGAAGGTGCGAAACCGCGCCCTCAGGCCTTTAGACAAGGGTCTGAGGGCGTTCGTTGTGCGTTCGGCATTGTTGAAAACTCATGCGTAACCCGGTATAATTTAAATACTATGGGACTAAGCAGATAGGCGGATATGTTATGAGAATTTCCAAGAATGATGCGGTGATATGGTTTGACTTTTTTGCACAATTGCCTGAGGAAGAAGAAATTAGCATAAAACATGAAGAAATCATTTACTCTACCTTTGCGCAAATCGAGGCGGCAATTGATCATAGAAATGAAAAGCTGATGTCGGAAATCAGCGGTTTGAAAACCTTGGTCAATAGAACTTTTTTTGTGGGAAATGAAAGCAAATTCCCCCAAGGGTGTCGTTCTTGTCTGCTGGGTACCGGTTTGAGTGCTATTAGGAAAACGAACAAATGTAATTTAGCGTGTAAGTTCTGTTATAATTATGGCGAACTGGAAGCTATTCATCCGGTTGGCGAAGGCATGTGGGAAATTGGCGGCACGAAATTTTACGAAAAGGATATAGATTTGCTCCTTTCCATCCACCCAAAACCCACGGGCATTGCCTACGTCTATTTGGAGCCTTTCATGGAAATTGAAGAATACTATCCGGTCATAAAGAAATTTAGCGATGCTCAGATTCATCAACATTTATACACAAATGGCACTCTAGCTACGGAAGAGACTTTGAAAGCATTAGGTGAAGCCGGTCTTGATGAGATCCGTTTCAACCTAGGTGCCTCTAATTGTTCGGACAAAGTAATTGAAAATATTGGCTTAGCGAAAAAATATATTAAAAGTGTCGGTATCGAAACGCCAATGACTCCCGAGTTTTTCACAGCGTTTTTCAAGAAAAAACAAGCAATTCTCGCGACGAAACTTGATTTTATCAATTGTGCGGAATTACATTTGAATGAGAATAACATCGGCAATTATTATGGCGAAAATATGTATATTTCCCGACATGGCTATATATCGCCGATTTGGAGCAGGGAATTAACTTTGAAATTCATGAAAATAGCTGACGAAGAAAACTGGGATTTAGCAGTTCATGATTGCTCAAACTACACAAAGTTTGCCAGAGGTTTAAATTTGAGCAGCAAAGCGGGCATGTGGTTCGGGGCCAGTAATTATGCTTGTGAGTTTTCTATGATCCCATATGAAATATTTATACCGATACTGAATGATGACAATTTCAAATTTTTAAAGGAAGAAGCATTGCCTGACGACTATAAACCGGCAATTATAGCTTTTTAGAATGGTGTGTATATTGCAGCAGACAAAACGTGAATAGATGCCTGCGCTTTAAGGAGAGAAAAATGGCAGTTGTAAAGTGCACAAAGTGTGGAAAAGTGTTCAATACCGAGGGAGCAATACTGAAACCGACAGGCGATGGCGGCTATTTAGAATGCTGCCCCAAATGTGGGAGCACGAGTGTATATTGCGTGGACGATTTCCAAGACGACGGGGATAAATCATGGGAGGGGTATTAGGAAGTGCGGGACAGCCTACCTCGCCCGGTCGCAGGAGTACAAGGGGAACGTCCTTTAAAAGACGGAAAAATTATATTCGCGAGGCTAGTATTTTCGCAGATGTTCGCAGATGTTCATGGAAGCGATCACTGCCCGGTCGGGCTTGAATTTGGAAAGCCATGAAAATACTGATTGACGCTGACGCCTGCCCAAAGGCGGTATTGCAATATTGCCTGGATATCGGGTCAAAGAATGACATCCCTGTTCTGACCGTGGCCAGTTTCAACCATAATATCGCCTCCGCCAACCATATAACGGTAGGCGGCACATCGCAGGAGACCGACATGAAGGTCATCAACCTGACGGAGCCTGGCGATATCGTCATTACCCAGGATTGGGGCCTGGCCGCGATGGTATTGGCGAAGCAAGCGCATTGCCTTAGTCCAGCCGGCATCGAGTATCGCCGGGAAAAAATGGACTTTCTGCTGGAAGAGCGGGAGATCAAGGCTAAGTTCCGGCGAAGCGGCGGGCGTACGAAAGGACCCGGCAAGCGGACCAGGGAGGATGATTCACGGTTCGCGACCGAATTAAAGCGAATTCTTACCCAGTTTTCATGAAATTCCCGCAGGCCAACTTAGCATTTAATCCTTCATACCCGTGATCTTGCAGGATTTTACCCGTGTTGCAAGAAAATAAATAATGTATGCAGACCGGAATCCTGCAATTGCGGGATTCTCATTTTTTTGGCTAGGAGTACAAACCTTGATACTATACATAGCCGAAAAACCCAGTATGGGGGCTGAGATCGCCAAATGCCTACCTGGGCCCAGCAGCCGCAAGGATGGATATATTACGACCGGTGCCGGCGTGGTTACCTGGGGTTTCGGCCATATCCTCCGCCAGGCCGAACCCGGCGAATACGACGCCAGATACGAAAAATGGCGGCTGGAAGACCTGCCTATCATTCCCGCGACGTGGAAACTGCTGGTGGCGGCTTCGTGCCAGAAGCAATTCGCCGTTGTCCAAAAGCTCATTGGCGAAGCGACGGAAATTGTCCATGCCGGCGACCCGGATCGCGAGGGACAGCTGCTGATCGACGAGGTGCTGGAGTATGTCGACAATGACAAGCCGGTCAGGCGGCTCTTGCTCAATGCCCTCGACGAGAAAAGTATAAAAAAAGCCATCGCCAATTTGCGCGATAATAAAGACTTCTATAACCTCAAGCAGTCGGCGCTGGCCAGGGCGCGGGCCGACTGGCTGATCGGCATGAACCTTTCGCGGGCCTTCACGCTTGCCGCCCGGCGGGCCGGCCACCGGGCAACCCTTCCCGTCGGCCGGGTGAAAACGCCGACACTGGCGCTTGTCGTCAGGCGGGAACGGGAAATAGAGAGTTTCCGGACGGCGGATTATTTTACCGTCAAGGCCGACTTTCAACATGCGAATGGCGTGTTTACAGCCTATTGGAAACCGCAGGACGACCAGGCGGGCTTGGATACCGAAGGCCGGCTGACCGATAACGCCGTCGCCCAGGCGCTGCTTGCCAAGCTGGCGGCCGCTGCCGCCGCCGCCGAGATCATCCAGTGCGAGACGGCGGAGAAGCGGGAAGCGCAGCGGCTGCCGCTGTCGCTGTCGGCGCTGCAGGTAATGGCCGGGAAGCGGTTTGGCTACGACCCGCAGCTTGTTTTGGACACGGCGCAAAAACTATACGAAAAGAAGCTGACAACATACCCGCGTTCCGATTGCGATTATCTGCCGGAGTCGCAGGCGGCTGACGCCGCCGTCATCCTGGAAAACCTGCGCGCTGGCAAACAAGACGAACTGGCAGCCTGGTCCGGCCGGGCGGATGCCGGGCTGCGGAGCCGGGCCTGGAATGACACGAAGATCACCGCCCATCACGCCATCATTCCCACGACGGAGAAAGGCAAATGGGAGACGCTGAGCGAGACCGAACAGAATATATACTTTCTCATCGCCCAGGCCTACGTCGCCCAATTCTATCCCGTGCATGTCTATAACCAGACCAAGGTGCGAGTCCGTCATGACGGGGAGAGTTTCACCGCCAGCGGCCGGATTATCCGCGAGCCTGGCTGGAAGGAACTATACGGTACGGACGCCGAAGAAAAAAAGGACGAGGACGACGGAGTACTGCCGCCGATGGAAAAAGGCGATCAGGCCGCTTTCCTTCATGCCCTCGCCGACAAGAAAACCACCCGGCCGCCCGGCCGGTTTACGGCCGCCACTCTGCTGGCGGCGATGAAAGAAATCCATAAATACGTGAAAAACCCCGAACTGAAAAAACAGCTCAAAGAGGTCAGCGGCATCGGCACCGAGGCGACGCGGGCGACGATTATAAAGGAACTGGTCCAGCGCGGCTTTCTCCGGGAAGAAAAAAAGAAGAAGTATCTCATCCCGACCGAGCCGGCGTATCTATTGATCGACGCGTTGCCGGAGGAACTGACCTACCCCGACTCCACCGCCCTTTGGGAGGCGATCTTGCACCGCATGGCAGAGGGGCGCGAAAGCCTGGAGGGATTTCTTGAGCAGCAGACGGAATTCACTGCCGGCATCTGCGCCCTGGCGACCGGTCTTGACATCGCTCCCCAGGGCGAGCATCCCTGTCCCCAGTGCGGCAAAGGAGTCCTGCAGCCGCGGCAGGGCAGTAGGGGGAAGTTCTGGGGCTGTTCCCGCTACCCGGCGTGCAAAGCGGCGTATGACGACGACAACGGCGCGCCGCAAAAGCCTAAGCACGCCTGCCCGCGCTGCAAAGCCGGGGCGCTGCAGCTTATCAAAGGCAAAAACGGCGCGTTTTGGGGCTGCACGAAATACCCCGCCTGTCGGGCAACATACGCTGACAAGGCGGGCGAGCCGGACATAGCGGCGAAGCAAGGGCCGGGGCAAGATAAATAGCTGGCAGGCCACGGGAAGATACTACTAACGACTGAAGGGAACGGCGCGGCGGATGAATTATGTAGCGATAGATTTCGAAACCGCCAACCGCAGCAGAGCCAGTGCTTGCAGCCTGGCGGCGGTTACGGTGGAAAATGGACAGATCGTAAAAGCGGCGTATTCGCTCATTCGCCCACCGGTACTCCAATTCGATTATTGGAACACCAGGATCCATGGGTTAACGGCGAAAGACGTGGCGGATAAACCGACGTTTGCCGAACTGTGGCCCAGAATACGGCCCCACCTTGAGAATAAAACAGTCATCGCCCATAACGCTATTTTCGACATCGGCGTGCTCCGCAGCATGCTCGACGAATACGGCTTGCCGTATCCCCGCTTCCGATACGCGTGTACGGTGGACATCGCCAGGCGGGTCTGGACCGATGTGGCGAATTATAAACTATCGACGCTGGCCAGTCGCTTTGCCATCGAATTCGAGCATCACAACGCCTTGCACGATGCCCGCACCTGCGCGCTGATAGCGCTGTCGGCGCAGCAAGCGGTACAGGCGGGCAGCTTTAAACACTTAACCGAAAAACTGCAAGTTGCTGTCAGGAATTTTTAAGACGGGCGAAGCGCCTGATGGGAGTGACAAGCCATGAGCGATTTTACCGGACTCGGCATAAACGAGTCGCTGTCGACAGGCCTCGACAAGGCGGGAATCACCACGCCGACCGGGATACAGGCCGAAGTAATCCCGCTGGCCCTCTCCGGCAGGGATGTTATCGGCCAGTCGGCGACCGGAACAGGCAAGACGCTGGCCTACCTGTTGCCGCTCCTGCAGAAGATCGACGCCGCCAAAAGGGAGACACAGGCGATCATCCTCGCCCCGACCCACGAACTGGCGATGCAGATATATCGCCAGATTGAAACGCTGGCCGAAAACGCGGGCTTGCCGGTAACGGCCGCCCCGATCATCGGCCAGGTGAATATCGCGCGGCAAATCGACATGTTGAAGGGCAAACCGCATATCATCGTCGGTTCGGGCGGCCGGATCCTCGAACTGATCCAAAAGCGGAAGATAAACGCGCAGACGATCAGAACGATCATCATCGATGAAGCGGACAGACTCCTTGACGATATGAACTGGCCCACTGTCAAAGCGGTGGTCAAGGCGACCATGCGTGACAGGCAAATGCTGCTCTTCTCGGCAACGATAACCCCGGCCGCGCTGGCGCGCGCCAAAGAGTTGATGCGCGACCCGGAATTTATTGTCCTCAAGGGGCAGACCGATATTCCGGCCGATATTTCCCATATGTACTTTGTCTGCGAGCAGCGCGAAAAGATTGAAGTATTGCGCAAACTGGCAGCTCACCTTAATGTGGAACAGGCGCTCGTTTTCGTCAATCATAGCGAAACGATAGAAACAACGGTCATGAAGCTCACCTACCACGGTTTAACGGCGGCCGGCATATCCGGTACCGCCGTGAAGGCCGACCGCCAAAAGGCGCTGGAAGATTTCCGCCACGGCAAGGTGCGATTCCTCATCGCCTCGGACCTCGCGGCGCGGGGGCTGGACATACCGGGAGTGGCGCATATATTTAATCTGGAGCTGGCGGAAGACCCGCAGATATATCTACACCGGGTGGGGCGGACAGGCCGGGCCGGTCGGAGCGGCACCGCGATTTCAATAGTGACGGGCAAGGAAGCGGCGCTGCTCGTTAAATTCGCCAAGGTGCTAAAAATCGCGGCGGCGGAAAAACGGCTGCTGCGGGGGCGCGTCGTTGATAGTACTCCTCAGCGGCCTGGCAGTAAGTAGAAGGGTTGCAGCATGAATCTACTATCGATCGAAAACTTGGCCAAAAGTTATGGCGAGCGGATTCTGTTTGCCCAGGTCTCCTTTGGTGTCGACGAGGGCGATAAAATCGGCCTGATCGGCGTCAACGGCACCGGCAAATCGACCTTCTTAAAAATAATCGCCGGGCTAGAACCGGCCGACGGCGGCAACGTTACGCTGGGTAGCGGGGTGCGGGTGGGTTATCTGCCGCAAAACCCGGAGCTCGACGCGGGGTCTACCATATTGGCGCAAGTATTCAAAGGCAGCTCGCCGGTCATGCGGCTGATCCGGGAATACGAGCAAGCTTTGGAACAAGCCGGCTTAAAAGCCGGCGATGCCGGGCAGCAAAAGCAGCTGATCGCGCTAAGTCAGCAAATGGATGCCCTGGATGCCTGGCAATTGGAAAGCAGCGCCAAGGCCATTCTGACCAAACTGGGCATCGACAACTTTTCCGCCATTGTCGGTACGCTGTCCGGGGGGCAACGCAAGCGGGTCGCGCTGGCCGGCGCTCTGGTAAATCCCGCCGACCTGCTGATTATGGACGAGCCGACGAATCATATCGACAATGACATGGTGGCCTGGCTGGAGCAATATCTGCAGGCTTACAAGGGCGCCCTGCTCATGGTCACCCATGACAGGTACTTCCTGGACCGGGTGGCCAACCGGATCATTGAAATAGATAAAGGGCGACTGTATACTTATGGCGGCAACTATAGTTACTTCCTCGAAAAGAAGGCTGACCGCGAAGAACTGCAAGCCGGCAGCGAACGGAAAAGGCAAAATCTCCTTAGAAATGAACTGGCCTGGATAAAACGGGGCGCGAGAGCGCGGACCACCAAGCAGAAGGCTCGCATTGACAGATTCGAGCGACTCAGCGCCCAAAAGTCCGACTTTGCGGTCGATAAGCTAGAAATTGAGGCCGGCGCGACCCGGCTGGGCCGGAAGATTATCGAGCTGGCGCATATCAGTCAAACTTGTGGCGAGAAAGCCTTGATCCGCGATTTTAGCTATATCGTTCTGCGGGATGACCGGGTCGGCATCGTCGGGCCAAACGGCAGCGGTAAATCCACGCTCCTGAACATTATTGCCGGGCGCCTGGCCGCCGACAGCGGTGCGGTAGAGATTGGGCAAACGGTGAAGATCGGCTACTTCACCCAGGAAAGCAGTGAGATGGACGAAAGTTTGCGGGTCATCGACTACATCAAGGAAGAGGCCAACGTCATTACATCAACCGATGGTGGGACAATCAGCGCCTCGCAGATGCTGGAGCGATTCCTGTTTCCGCCTAATGTCCAGTGGATGCCGATCGCCAAGCTGTCGGGCGGGGAAAAACGCCGCCTGTATTTGCTGAGAATTCTGATGGGTGCTCCGAATGTACTGCTGCTCGATGAACCGGCCAACGATCTCGATATTCAAACGCTGACCATTCTGGAAGACTATCTGGACGATTTCCCCGGGGCGGTCATCGTCGTATCCCACGACCGCTATTTCCTCGACCGGCTGGCGGATAAAATATTCGCCTTTGAGGGCAACGGTGAAATAAAGCAATATCCCGGCGGATACTCTGACTACCATGATAAGCGTATGCCGCCGGAGCCGGTCACGAGCCCCAAAACGAGAAGCGGCAAAGATACGAAGACGGCTGCGCCTGAGAGAAAAAAGCCCCGCCGCTTTACTTTCAACGAACAGCGCGAATACGAGCAGATCGAGGCTGTAATTGCCGGCGTTGAGCAAAAATTACAGGCCGTCGTCGCCCGTATCGACCTGGCAGGCAGCGATTTTGAACTGCTGCAAAAATTGGTGGCTGAGCAGAAAGCGCTAGAACAAGAATTGGACGAATTATTGGAACGATGGACATATCTGAACGAATTGGCCGAGAATATAGCTAAAAGTCCCGGTTAGGCGCAATGCGACCGGGAATGAAAGAAGCAACAACCCTTTGCGGTTGTTGCTTCTTTCATTCGGCCGGTGCCGTGAGTTGCGGTAAAATCAGGCGGACGGGCGTTCGGCAGCCGGGCCGTTCGGCGGCGCCGCTAGGAATGCGACACCGGGGTTATTATCCCGGCCCCATTTCAGCTGCCATTCGTTTGCTACCAGCACAAGCGGGCGCCCCTTGACATCCTCGAGCACCATCCCGTTATCCATACCCTTGAGGGCTGGGGCATTGGGTCCTTGCCCCGTCACCCAGCGGGCAAGGCCGTAAGGCAGCGGGTGCATGAGGATATCGACACCGTATTCCTGCTTGAGGCGGTATTGGAGCACTTCGAACTGCAGACTGCCGACAACGCCGACTACAAAGGATTCGACCGCGTTTGGCTGGCGGAAGACCTGGATTGCGCCTTCTTGGGTCAGCTGGGCCATGCCTTTGACGAACTGCTTGCGTTTCATGGTGTCCTTGGCCTGGACCCGGGCAAACTGCTCGGGCGGAAAAACCGGAAAATCCTCGAACCGTATTTCCTGCCCCGGCTGGCACAGCGTGTCGCCGATAGAGAATATGCCCGGGTCGAAAAGGCCGATAATATCTCCCGGAAAAGCTTCCTCGACAAGCGTCCGCTCCTGAGCCAGAAACTGCTGAGGCTGGGTCAGCTTAACCTGTTTGCCTGACTGGACGTGATAAACACTCATGCCACGGGCAAACTTGCCGGAACAAATGCGGATGAAGGCGATTCGGTCGCGGTGGGCGGGATTCATATTGGCCTGTATCTTAAAGACGAAGGCAGAAAATACGTCGCTGTCCGGGCTGACGAATCCCGCCGAAGAGCGGTGGGGCGCCGGCGGGGGCGCCAGCCGCAGGAATTCTTCCAGAAAAGGCTGTACGCCGAAGTTGGTCATGGCGCTGCCGAAGAACATGGGCGTTAATTCTCCCCGCGCGACCTTATCGTATTCGAATTGATCCCCGGCCAGGTCGAGGAGAGCGATGTCTTCGCAGAGAGCGTGATGGACAGCCTCGCCCAGCGCTTGCCGGAAAACCGGGTCAGCCACACTGCCGGTTGTCGACGGCAGGGCCCGCTGGCCATGGGAGTCGTCTTTCGCGAAAAGCTCCACCTGAGCCAGTTGACGATTGTACACGCCTTGATAATTCCCGTCGACGCCGACCGGCCAATTCATGGGGTAGGCGCGGATGCCGAGGACCTTCTCAATCTCCTCCATAAGCTCGAACGGATTACGCCCGAAGCGGTCCAGCTTGTTCACGAAGGTGAAAATCGGAATATGCCGCTCTTTACACACGCGGAAAAGCTTTTTGGTTTGCTCCTCCACCCCTTTGGCCGCATCGATGAGCATGACGGCGCTGTCGGCGGCGAGCAGCGTCCGGTAAGTATCCTCGCTGAAGTCCTGGTGGCCGGGGGTATCGAGGATGTTTACACGGTAGCCCTGGTAGTCGAATTGCAGGACACTGGATGTTACCGAAATACCCCGCTGCTTTTCGATCTCCATCCAGTCGGATACGGCATGCTTCTGGGCCTTGCGCGACTTAACCGACCCCGCCAGATGGATAGCGCCGCCGTACAGGAGCAACTTCTCCGTCAACGTCGTTTTGCCGGCGTCCGGGTGAGATATGATCGCGAAAGTGCGTCGCGGGTTGGTCTCGATAATAGCTTCCATTTTGCCTCCGGAATATTTGCGATAAAGCAAATTACATTTTTGTTTCCAGGTATTCGTCATAACTTATCCGCCGGTCGATTATCCCCGTTCCGGTGATTTCGACAATGCGGTTGGCGACCGTCTGGACGAATTGGTGGTCGTGGGAAGTGAACAAAATGGTGCCGTTAAAATTAATCAAACCATTATTCAAGGCCGTGATTGACTCCAAGTCCAGATGGTTTGTCGGTTCGTCGAATATCAGGACATTCGCGCCGCTGAGCATCATTTTGGCAAGCATGCACCGCACCTTTTCGCCGCCGGACAAAACACTGGCCTTCTTCAACGATTCCTCGCCCGAGAACAGCATCCTGCCCAGAAAGCCCCTGATGAACGTCTCCTCCTGATCGCGGGAAAACTGCCGCAGCCAATCGACGAGAATGGCCTCGTTGCCGGCGAAAAAAGCGTCGTTGTCTTTGGGAAAGTAGGCCTGGGAAGTTGTCACACCCCACTTGAACTCGCCGTCATCAGCGGCGGTTTCACCCATAAGAATTTTGAACAAGGTCGTCCTTGCCAACTCGCTTTCGCCGACAAAAGCGATTTTATCGCCTTTCTCCACCCGGAAGCTAACCCCGTCCAGCACCTTTTCCCCGTCGATGCCCTTGCACAGCCCTTCGACCGTGAGCAACTGGTCGCCTGCCTCGCGGTCGGGCTTGAAGGCGATATACGGATACCTGCGGGACGAGGGCTTGATATCCTCCAGCGTCAGTTTCTCCAGCAGCTTTTTGCGGGACGTCGCCTGCCGGGATTTGGAGGCGTTGGCGCTGAACCGCTGGATAAAGCTCTGGAGTTCTTTCGCTTTCTCCTCGGTCTTCTTGTTTGCCTCTTTGGCCAGCCTCAGGGCCAACTCGCTTGACTCGAGCCAAAAATCATAGTTGCCGACGAACAACTGGATCTTATCGAAGTCGATATCGGCGATATGGGTGCAAACCTTATTGAGAAAATGGCGATCGTGCGATACCACGATCACGGTGTTCGCAAAATTGTAGAGGAATTCTTCAAGCCAGCGGATCGCCGCGGCATTCAGATGATTAGTCGGCTCGTCGAGCAGGAGAATATCCGGATTGCCGAACAAAGCCTGGGCAAGTAAAATCCGTACCTTCTCATCGCCGTTTAAATCGCGCATTTTCTGGCCATGCAGCTGCTCGGGAATACCCAGGCCGATCAACAGCTTCGCCGCGTCGGTTTCCGCGTCCCAGCCATTCAGCTCGGCAAATTCGCCCTCCAGTTCGGATACCCTCAGACCGTCCTCGTCGGAAAAGACGGGCTTGGCATAGAGAGCCTCTTTTTCCTCCATGATCGCATATAACCGGGTATGCCCCATGATTACGGTCTTAAGCACCTCGAAATCATCAAATTCATAATGATTTTGCTTCAGGACAGCCAGCCGTTCTCCCGGTGAAATCTGCACGCTGCCGGTACTTGGCTCGATTTCACCGGCGAGGATTTTCAAAAAAGTCGATTTGCCGGTGCCGTTCGCCCCGATCAAACCATAACAATTGCCGGGAGTAAATTTGATATCTACATCTTTAAACAATATCCGTTTGCCGTAACTTAGACCTAAATTACTCGTACTGATCAATCCAATATTCCGCCTTCCTCTTTATAAACGTTTGATCGATTAAAAAAACAAAGCCGTCCGACAGCGGCGGCTTATTATTCGGCATACTAATTAAGAATAACACAAATCCAACCGTACGTCAAAAGAGTTTCCCGCTGAAGAGCAAAATTCGCCGTTATACCCGATGATGATACGTAGAACCGTATCGCTGGCAACGGCGAAAAAGCCTCAACCCTGCGAAAAAATCCAGGGTTGAGGCTTATCCTTCTGACTCCCGTCATCGTCCTTCGAGCCGGAGCACTTCGGCCCGGTCGGCCTTGATATAGCCCAGCAGGTCTCTGGCCGTTTTGGTATACAGCCTTATGCCGTCATAATCCGGTTCTTTTCCCAGCACCTTCTGTAGCAGAACACCGTCAGTCCCGAACCAGCGCGGCGCCAGTCCGCCGAGAAAGAAGCCCCGCCGGCGCATCAGATTTATAGCGTCGCCGATGTGGGGGCAGGAGGTATTGAGCGTTACCTGCAGGCTGATGACCCGACGATGGGCCGCTTCCCCGAGCAGCTCCTCCAGCACTGCCGGCCAGTCGGCCCCCACCTCGCGGACAGCGGTTTTCCAGGTGCGGGCTGATTCATGATACTTATCCTCCCGCACGGTAATCCCGCTGGCGGGCAACGGGGTTTTGGCCGTCAGGAAGGAGCGGGGGCGGAGCGGCTGAGCCAAGCCGCCCAACACATCGGCGTACTGGGGAGGCAGATATTCGGGCGCCGGCGGGTCGGTCATCTCCAGGAAGTTGAGAACACAGGCCACCCGCTCGCTTTCGGTCTTACCGTCCTTGAAACTGGCGCCGTCCAGTTGGTCCAGCTCGATTGCGCAGTCGACCATACCCGATTTGGCGCAGCCCACCTGGGTGAAGTAGTGATGGCATACTGCTTCGCCGTAAATGCCGTCGCCATCGAGGCTGCTGTTGATCGACGAATTGAAGTAGTGGCTGAATAGCTGGGCCGACAAGTCGGTATGGTGCTTGTAAGCGGGGTCGACGACCAGATTGCCCCCTTCCCACAGACGGGGATTGGGAGCGTTCTTGAATAAGGAAATATAGCCGGCCGGCCGGCCTGATTCGTCGAAAGCCAGGGAAGCGGCCACCCGTCCCGCCCGGATCTCGCGCGCCAGGATATTCGGCTGGTACACGTCCTTCACCGGGAAATCATCGCCGTATATGGACCGGAACACCGTGCCCACAAAAGCGGCGTTGGCATCGTCAACCGGCACGATGCGAAAAGCGTTGTCAGCCAAGACGAAACCCTCCCCGGGGCAACTATGCCGAAAGCTGCTTGTCGATATACCCGGCGACATCGCCCAGAGTCTTCATTTTGCCTGCATCCTCCAGGGAAATCTTCAGCTTGAAAGCATCCTCGGTGAGCACCCAGAGCTCCGTGAGATCCAGGGAATCCAGACCGATATCCTTCGTCAGGAGGGCGCCCGGTTTCAGCGCCTCGGGGGCAACCTTGCCCTTCTTGAATTTCAGAATGATCTCGCCCACTTTTTCCAATGTTGTCATGCTACTCATTCCTCCTTTTTATTTAGCTGCCGCCAACAGATTCGCGGCATCCCGGTCGGCGCGGATGAAGGCAAGCAGTTCGCGGGCTGTCGTCGTATAAAGCCTGATACCGTCATAATCCGGATCTTTGCCTAACACCTTTTGCAGCATAACCCCGTCCGTCCCGAACCAGCGCGGCGCCAATCCGCCGAAGAAGAACCCCCTGCGCCGCATCAACGCGATGGCGGCCCCCAGCGATGGCCTGTCGGCGTTGATTGTTACCTGCAAGCTGATTACACCTCGGCGTGCTGCCTGCAGCAAAAGCTTCTCCAGCACCGCCGGCCAGTCCGCGCCAACCTTCCGTACCGAAACTGTCCAAGTGCGGGCCGACTCGTAATAGCTATCCACCCGCACGGTAAGCCCGCTGACCGGCAGCGGCGCGTCCGCCGGCCGGAAAACCCGCGGTCGCAGGGGCTTAGCCAGCCGCCGCAGGATAACGGCGTATTCCGGCGGCAAATATACCGGGGCCGGCGGGGCAGAGTGCTCGGAAAAGTTCAGCAGGAGAGCCACCCGCCCGGCTGCGGCTGCCCGTTCCCGGAAGACATTGCCCTCAAGCTGATCCAGCCCCAGTGCGCAATCGCTGCGGCCGCCCTTGGCGCATACCACCTGAGAAAAATAGTGATGACACACCGCTGTGCTGAAAATACCGTCGTGAGCCGGCAATATTGAACCCCGAACGCGGCTGACCAAGGCCAGGGCCAATTGGGTATGCCCATATTCCGGGGCCACGGCCAGCCCCTTTTCCTCCCATAGCCGGGGATTGGGCGCCGTCTTGGCCTGAGCGAAATAACCGACCGGACGTCCGGCAGGATCGACGGCCAGGAAGGCAATCAGCCGCCCCTCCCGGAGCTCCGACCGCAACTTTTCCGGCTGATACACCTCCGTATACGGATAGCCGTCACCGTACGCCGCACGGAACACGCCGCCCACAAGACCGGCGTCCTCGGCGGTAAGCGGCATTATCTCATACGCCTTGTCGTCCCCGCTCGTCAATACCATCTCAGCACACAGGAAGCCCAGGTCAATCCGGCGCCGAAGCCGACCAGGACTACGCGGTTGCCCCGCCGTATACGGCCGGCGGCCTTTGCTTCGCTTAGCGCGATCGGGACGGAGGCTGCCGAAGTATTGCCATAACGGTCAATATTGACAAACGTCTTTTCAAGCGGCAAATCCACCCTTCTGGCCGCCGCCTCGATAATGCGGAGATTGGCCTGATGCGGCACCAGCAGGTCTATATCGTCGGACCCGAACCCCGCCGCGGTCAGCGAACGCCGAATCGAGTCGCCCAAAACCCGCATAGCGAACATGAATACCCGGTAGCCATCCATCGACACATAATGAAGCCGCTTAGCCACCGTTTCCGCCGACGCCGGCCGCCGGCCGCCGCCGGCCGGCACCTTGAGGGCATCGAACCCGGAACCGTCCACCCCGAGATCGGAACCCAAAAGGCCGTAGCCTGCCGGCACTTCGCCCAACACTGCGGCTCCGGCGCCGTCGCCGAACAGAATGGCGGTGTCGGGGTCCGTCCAGTCGGTTATCCTGGACAGTACTTCGCCGCCGATTACAAGCACCTTGCGATATAGCCCCGACTTAATCAATTGGCAGCCAAGCACAAAACTGTAGACAAACCCGGAACAGGCCGCCGACAAATCGCAGGCCGCGGCTCTCTTCGCCTGAAGCTGCGCCTGCACCGCCGCGGCAGTAGGGGGGCCATAGCAATCGGGAGTGGTGGTAGCGACAATAATCAGATCTATTTCCTCCGGGTCGACCCTGGCATCCGCCAGAGCAAGCCTGGCGGCCCGTGAGGCCAGGTCTGAGGTAGCCTCCTCCGGGCTGGCGATATGGCGCTGGTTTATGCCGGAACGCTGCAAAATGCTTTCGGCCGTCAGGCCCAGGGTCTTTTCCAGGTCTGCGTTTGTCAGCCTTTTTTCCGGGGCATAATGGCCCAAGCCGATAATACCGACACCCATCATTTTTCGTTACCCCGTTCCGTCGTTTCCATTGTTTCTTTTGGAAGTATATATTAGCAAAACATGTCATATAAAGTATATATTTGACAATATATAACATAATTTTACCATTGAGACCAGATTCTTTCCAGTGCAAATTATGTTTTCAACGCAACATACCGCGCGCTGGCAACCCGCCATGAAAGGCGCAATAATGATCTTAAACTTGCAGGATTTCGCTATTCGTTATGGGAATACATTATTCGAACAAACTTAAAGTAATTCAGTAAGAAACGACTATATGACCTTACTCAAAACTTCAGCCGCGCATTACCTGAGGACCTGGCATGTTTTTTGCATATTATGATTGTTGCCCAGGACAATAGTTACCCAATTTTATCAATACGAGGTGATTGCCAATGAAATTCCAAGGTTACCGGCGTCCGGACGGGACGGTGGGCATTCGGAACCACGTGCTCGTCATCCCCTCGGTAGTTTGCGCCAACCGCGTCGCCCGCGGCATTTCCCAGCAAGTATCCGGCACCGTCTGGGTCGAGCACCAGCATGGCTGTACCCAGCTGGGCGCCGACGCCGACCTCACCGCCCATGTCCTCGTCGCCCACGGCACCCACCCCAACGTCTACGGCGTGATCGTCGTCGGTCTCGGCTGCGAAACCATCCGCGCCCAGGATATCGCCGCCGCCATCCGCAAACAATGCCCGTACAAACCGGTCCACCTGGTCATAATTCAGGACGAAGGCGGGTCGGTCAAAGCCACCGCCGCCGGCGTCACCGCCGCCCGGGCCATGGTTGGCGAAGCCTCGGGCCTCGCTCGCGAGCCCATCGACGCCGGCGAACTTATCCTCGGCACCGAATGCGGCGGTTCCGACGCCTGCTCAGGCATATCCGCCAATCCCGCCCTCGGCGTGGCCAGCGACATGCTCATCGATGCCGGCGGCACCGTCATCCTCGCCGAGACTACCGAGATCATCGGCGCCGAACACCTCGTCGCCGCCCGCGCAGTTGACGACAAGGTCGCCAAACGCTGCTACGAAGTAATCGACCGCTGCGAAGCCCTCGCTACCGGCATGGGCGTCGACATGCGCGGCGGCCAGCCCACCCCCGGCAACATCGAAGGCGGCCTGTCATCCATCGAAGAAAAATCCCTCGGCTGCATCTACAAAGCCGGCTCCAAGCCTCTTCAGGACGTCATCGAATACGCAGCGCCGATAACCAAGAAAGGCCTGGTCTGGATGGACACCCCCGGCCAGGATATCGAACAGATCACCGGCATGGTCGCCGGCGGCTGCCATCTCGTCGTCTTCACCACCGGGCGGGGCACGTGTTGCGGTTCTCCCATCGCCCCCACCATCAAGGTCGCGACCACGACCCCCCTCTTCCATAAAATGAACGACAACATCGACCTCGACGCCGGCACGGTCGTTACCGGCGAAGAGACGGTCGCCGATGTGGGGCGGCGCATTTTCGCCGACATGCTCGCAGTCGCCTCCGGGAAGCTCGCCAAAGCCGAAACCCTCGGCTTCAACGACTTCGCCATCAACCGCATCGGGCCCACAATGTGAGGAAGGGGAAGATAACATGAAAGCGATTGTCATGAAACCGGCCGACAACGTCTGCACGGTCGTCGAAACGGTGGAATCCGGTACGGCCGTTGCCGTCCAAAGCGGCGACGGCAAAACAACCATAACCGTGGTCGACAAAATCCCCTTCGGCCACAAATTCGCCCTCCGGGCCATCAAACAAGGCGAAGCGGTGAAAAAATACGGCGAAACCATCGGCCTCGCCACCCGGGACATTCTGCCCGGCGAGCACGTTCACGTCCACAACCTGGAAAGCTGCCGCGGCCGCGGCGATAAATAAAGCGCTTACAGAGGTGACCAGCATGAAAAGAATCGCCGTAATCGCCGACGACCTTACCGGCGCCAACGACACCGGCGTCCAGTTCGCCAAACAGGGGCTGGAGACCGTCGTGCTGCTGGGAGCGAAAAACTTCGCCGCCGCCCTGTCCGCCGACGTCGTTGTCATCGACACCAACAGCCGCGCCCTGCCGGCCGGGGAAGCGCGCGCCAAGGCCGCCGAGGCCGCGCGGCTCGTCAGGGACGGCGGCATCGGCACCGTCTACAAAAAGGTCGACTCCACCCTCCGCGGCAACCTCGGGCCGGAGATCGACGCCATCATGGACGAATGCGGCCTCAAACTGGCCGTCGTCGCCCCCGCCTTCCCCAAGAACGGCCGCGTTACCGTCGGTGGGCTGCACCTCCTCAACGGCGTGCCCGTCGAGGCCAGCGAAATCGCCCGCGACCCCAAGATGCCTGTCAGGGAATCCTCCGTACCCGCCCTGCTGGCCGGCCAGACCAAGCGAAAAGTCGCCAGCATCGCCCTGAAAACCATGCTGGCCGGCGAGGCGGCCATCGCCGCCGAACTGGTGCGGCTCGCCGGGGAAGGGGCGGGGGTGGTCGTCTGCGACGCCTGGCAGGACGAGCAGCTCAGAAACCTGGCCGCCGCCATCGTCGCCAGCGGCCTGGCCGCCCTGTGGGTCGGGTCGGCCGGTCTGGCCGAATACCTGCCGGCCGCTTCAGGCCTTAGCGGCCGCGGCCGGCGCCGCGAACCGGTCGTAGTCATCGCCGGCAGCGTATCCAACGTCACCCGCAGCCAGGTGGCCAAGCTCAGCGAACGTGCCGACATCGCCTACATAATGGTCACCCCGGCCGCCCTGCTTACCGCCGCCAGGCGGCAAGCCGAGATCGACCGCTGCTACGCGGCGGCTGCCGCCGCCGTACAGGACGGCAAAAACGCCGTACTCGCCTCCGGCTACAGCGACGACATCGTCGCGGCCACCCGCAGCGAGGCCCAGGCTCTCGGCCTCGACGGCCAGCAGGCCGGCACCCTCATCGCCGACAGCCTCGGCGAAATCGGCCGCCTGCTGGCCGAGAACCTCTCCCTCGGCGGCCTGGTGCTCACCGGTGGCGATATCGCCGTGGCCGTGTGCGCCGCCCTCGGGGCCACCGGACTCAAAGTGACCCGCGAAGTAGCGCCGGGCGTCCCGGTGGGCGAACTGCAGGGCGGGCGCCGGGAAGGCCTCAAGGTTGTCACCAAAGCCGGCGCCTTCGGCAGCGACGACGTGCTTGTCAAGGCTCTCGAAGCGCTGCAGCAATAGCACCGGCGGCCACATACGCAAAACCCGCTTTCGCCTGACGGCGCGAAAGCGGGTTTTGTCCTTAATTACTTGCATTTGCCTTGGCCTTATCGAGATGATAAGCAACCTGATAATACTTAACATTAAAACCTTTCTGCCCCAGCCGTTTGGCGATTTTTCGCGCCCCCATCCCGGCCCGGCGGAAATCATCGACCAAAGCCCACATATCAGCAGACGTTTGTGCTGAAACGCCGGCCGTCTTGGAAACATTCAAAACCTCCTCCACGTGGCGCCTTTCAATCGCCGGACTCGGCGACAACAGCACCAGCCTTTCCACCACATTGGCCAACTCTCTCACGTTGCCGAACCAGGGATACTCCTTCAGCAGCTGCAACCCTTCCGGGGAAATAGTCTTTATGACCGGCCGCCGCGAGGCGAATTTCCGGATGAAATGCTCCACCAGCAGCCTTATATCGTCAAGGCGCTCCCGCAAAGGCGGCAAATGCAGCGGCAGGACATTGAGCCGGTAATACAAATCCTCGCGGAACTTTTTCGTGGCGACAAGCTCGGTCAAGTCCTGGTTAGTGGCAACCAGGACGCGGACATTGACCGGCGTAATCCTATCGCCGCCAAGCCGCATAACCTCCTTCTCCTGGATTATCCTGAGAATGCGGGACTGCAGCGACAGCGGCATTTCCCCGATCTCGTCGAGAAACAGCGTTCCGCGGTGCGCGAGTTCGACCAACCCCATCTTCCCGCCTTTTTTGGCCCCGGAAAATGCGCCCTCCTCATAACCGAACAGCTCGCTTTCCAGCAGATTCTCCGGCAACGCAGCGCAATTCACGGCGACAAAGGGCGCATCGCAACGGGCGCTGAGATTATGGATTCCCTGGGCGAAAAGCTCCTTGCCGGTACCGGTCTCCCCGGTAATCATCACCGTCGAATCGGCCACCGCATACGTGCGGGCGAGATCCTTCGCTTTCCGCAGGGCGGGAGATTCGCCGATTATCTGATTCAGATGGAATTTGGCCGTCAAGCCCTTGTCATACATCTTTTGCCGGATGGACTGCTCGAACTTCTGGAGCTGCGATACCTCCTGGAAAGTCGCCACGACGCCGCTGACCTGATCGCCTGTCTTGATCGGGATGCGCTTCGTGGCGATCTGCCGTTTGCCGACCAACTGGACCTCGCCGATTTCCGGCCTGCCGGTGCGCAAAACATGGGGCAGCCGCGTATTGGGTATGACTTCGGCAACCGGACAACCTGCAACCTGGTTTTGACTGAAACCGAACAAAGTCTCCGCCGTCTTGTTAAAAAGCGTAATGCGGGCGGTATCGTCAATGGCTATTATCCCGTCGGTCGAAGAATCGATTATCGTCCGGAGCATTTCCGTGCGCGCCTGTTCTTTTCTGCGTATCTTGACGACCGCTTCGGCTTCCCTGATTGCCTTGTATATGGAGGCTTTTCCCGACTCGATCAGGAAGCACGACATGCCGACCGAATTGGCGAACCTCATGGCCAGCGCGTCGCCGACGAGAACCTGGATTCCCTCCTCCATCGCCTGCTTCATGCCCGCATCGTCGCAATCGTCAAGGATGGTAACCTGGCGGAGATGGGTGCCCAAGAAGTCGTATAGGCTTTCACACTCGTAAATAATGTTTTTGAACCCCGCGATGCCGATCATCGAAGCATCCCGTCCGGCCTGGTTGAAAGCCCGCAGCATGTCCAGCGCGGTAACCTCGATCTCGACCACCGGGATATCGGTACGTTCGGCGATGTACGCCGCCGTTCCGCCGCGGCTGATGATCACCTCCGCGCCCCACTCCTGCGCCTTGGTCAATTCGGCCAGGCTGTTCTGAAACCCGGTAATATCGCAATGCGAGGTCGACACGGCGATATCGCAATTCGCAAGCTCAAGGGTTCTTTCCGTCACTATCTGCTTGGCGAGTTCCTGCAAAGAGACGAAAGGAGCCACAATCCAAATTTTGGTTTTCATTTTATGAAATCCTTTCTCGGCCGTTCTATAACTATTATACATCAACCCTGTCAGAATGTAAGAAGAATTATTCTGACAATTGTTGCATTATTACATTCGCCGCGACCGGCAAAATCAAAGGCTATAAAGGCGGGGCATCTTTCGCGGCCCGCTATTTACCCTTGCGCTTTTTGGCACGATTTTTGCAATAAAATAAAGTGCATACCCTATACGAGATCCTCGATACGTGGCAAATTTGAATTCCCGCCATGTCAAGCGAAGCTTAGAAGGAGAGAGGCTGGAATGAAAAAAGTAAGACTGGCTTACGGCAGAACCGGACTGGAAGTAAACGTTCCCGACGATGCAGTAATCATCGAGCCCCGCCACCTGCAAGGTCTAGCCGACGAAAAAGCGGCGGTGCTTGCCGCCCTGCGCAATCCTGTCGGCGCCAAGCCGCTGCGTGAAATGGCCAAAGCTTCCGATACCGTGGCGATCGTGATTTCCGACCTGACGAGGCCGACGCCGAACCACAAGCTGGTGCCGTGGCTCCTCGAAGAACTCGGCCATATCCCCAAGGAGAACTTTGTCATCATCAACGGCCTGGGCTCCCACCGGGCGAACACCAGGGACGAACTCATCCTCATGCTGGGGCAGCAAGTCGTCGATACCATCCGCATCGAAAATCACGATGCGTTCGACGACAGCAAGCTTGTCCGCGTCGGCTGCAATACCTACGGCTCGGAAGTATACTTCAACAAAACCTACGTCGACGCCACCTTCAAAATCGTCACCGGCTTCATCGAGCCCCACTTCTTCGCCGGGTTTTCCGGCGGCCCCAAAGGCATCCAGCCCGGCATATCGGGGATAAAGACGATCCTGGACTTCCATAACGCGCAGATGATCGGCCACCCCAAGAGCACCTGGGGCATCATCGAGGGCAATATCCTCCAGGATGCCGCGACCCAGAACTGCCTGATGGCCAAGCCGGATTTCATGCTCAATGTGACGCTCAACGGCGAAAAGGAAATCACCAACGTCTTCGCCGGGGACGTGATCGCCGCCCACCGCATCGGCTGCGAATTCGTGAAGGAAAGCGCCATGTACGCCGTCGACCGGGAGTTCGACATCGTCATTACCACCAACTCGGGCTATCCGCTGGACCAGAATCTTTATCAGACGGTCAAGGGGATGAGCGCCGCGGCCCAGATAGTGCGGCAGGGCGGGGCGATCGTCAGCGCGTCGGAATGCTCCGACGGCGTACCCAACCACGGCAACTACGCCAAGATACTGCAGATGAGAGAAACCCCGCAGGAACTGCTGGACATGATCAACGACCCGGCGTTCAGCATGTTCGACCAGTGGCAGGTCCAGGTGCAGGCGATGGTGCAGCTTAAAGCCGACTGCTACCTCTACTCGACGCTCGACGACGCGACCGTGGCAAAGGCCACATTCATCCCGATCGCCGATGTCGAACAGACTCTGGCCGCGCTGCTCGCCAAATATGGCCCGTCCGCCCGCGTCGCCGTCCTGCCTCTCGGTCCGCTGACCATTCCTTACGTCAGATAGACCTGAAATAGACCTGATTCGCGTATCGCCTCCGGCAAAAGAAAGCAGCCAGCAAACATCGCACGGATAAGGAGGTGGGACAGAGTCGATCTTCTTACGGCCGAATTTCTGAAATAATATGAGGAGTGAAAGCGATGCAAATTAAACGAGCGATCGAAAAGGTTCCCGGCGGACTTATGGTGGTGCCGTTGATGTTCGGCGCTTTGCTGAACACCATCGACCAGATGCACATACCTTTCATCATGTCGTTTCTAAAATCCCTCGGCGTAGCGCCCATCAAACCCGGAGTATACGAGTTCCTGCGGATCGGCGGGTTTACGCAATTCCTGTTTAAAGACGGCGCCATGCCCCTGATTGCCCTCTTCCTCTTTTGCTGCGGCAGCCAGATGAACCTGCGGGTCGGCGGCCTGGCCCTCAAGAAAGGCGTTCTCCTCACCACATCCAAATACTTCACCGGCCTCATCGTCGGCGTCATCTGGGGCAAACTCTCCGGCGACATGATGAACGGCTTCCTCGGCCTGTCCACCATGGCCATCATCGCCGCCATGACCAACGGCAACGGCGGCATGTACGCGGCCCTCACCGGCCAGTACGGCAACCGCTCCGACGTCGGCGCGGTCGCGGTGCTCTCCCTGAACGACGGCCCCTTCTTCACCCTCATGGCGCTGGGGATGCTGGGCTCCAACTTCCCCATCATCGCCTTCATCGCCGTGCTCCTGCCCATCGGTATCGGCATGCTGCTCGGCAACCTGGATAAGGACATCCGCGACTTTCTGAAACCGGGCGAATCCCTGCCCATTCCTTTCTTCGCCTTTGCCCTGGGCGCCGGCATGAACTTCGCCAACTTCTTCAACCCCAAAGTCGTTACCGCCGGTTTGACGCTAGGGATTATGACTACAGTACTGACCGGCCTGACCGGCATCCTGGTATTTATGATATTCCGCGAAAAGAGCCAGATCGCCCCGGTCGCCGAAGCCTCCACCGCCGGCAACGCCGCCGCCACGCCGGCCGCCATCGCCGCCGCCGCTGCCGTGGCCGTAGGCGCCGGCATGATGAGTGCGGAAGAAGCCAACGCTTACAAAAACCTCGTCGAAATCGCCACCGCCCAGATTTCGATCTCCGTTTTGACCACGGCCATCCTTTGCCCCATCGGCGTCATCATGATGGACAAATGGCAAAAGAGCCGCGGCATCGACGCCAAAGCCGAATAGCCCGCGCTGCCGACAAACCGTCAGCCGGGCCATCGGCCTCACAAGCTCCCTGTTGTCGCCCGGACAACAGGGAGCTTTTCATGATCTGAGCTTTTATGACCTTTCTGGTTCGCCAGGAAGGTCAGCCGCGAATGGCGGCGAAAAAGTACTATATGCCAATCGCCCCCTCATTTTTTACTTTGGAAAGGAAAGGTTGACCACATGGCTGGCCCACAAAAGAAAATAATCGACTTCCATGTCCATCTTGCCCAGTACGAACCCTTCAGCGACAGCGCCTATGAATTTTACCTCAAAAGCTATCCCTCCGCCGACGCTTACAAGGCCTTCCGCGACAAGTACAAAAACCCCGTCGAATTCACCGGCTTGATGGACGAAAGCGGCGTGGACTACGCGGTGCTGTTGGCCGAAGTCGCGCCTTTGACCACCGGCATCGCCACGAACGAAATGATCGCCGCCTTTTGCCGGGGGAATCCGCGCCTGATCCCGTTTTGCACCTTCAACCCGCAGCTTGACGCCAATATGGGCAAATCCCTGGAAGACCTGTGCGTAAAGCAGGGCTTCAAAGGGCTCAAGCTCTATCCGACCTACAACCACTTCTATCCCAACGATCCCGCCATCTACCCGCTTTACGCCGCGGCGGAAAGGCTGTCGATACCGGTGCTGTTCCATACGGGCTCGTCCGTCTTTAAAAACTCCCGCATAAAATACGGCAACCCCATCCTGTTCGACGATGTGGCCGTCGACTTCCCCGACCTGACGATAATAATGGCCCATGGCGGACGGGGGCCCTGGTACGGCGAAGCCATGGCCATGGTCCGGTTGCACGCGAATGTTTACATCGACGCCGCCGGCCTGCCGCCGCAGAAACTATTGGAATACTTCCCCGAAATGGAACGGTTTGCCCATAAATTCGTCTTTGGTACCGATTGGCCGGGCGCGGACATGAAACGGAACATCGAGAAAATCGGCAAACTGCCCCTTGCCCGCGAGGCGGTCGATAAGATACTGGGCGAAAATGCGCTGAGAATCTTAGGGCTATAAGAATAGTGGCCGCGGCTATTCCCCCTGCCCGCAGCAGCGGCGAAAATATCTTTAGTTAAATAATTATCAATCAGAAAGGATAATACCAAGATAAGGTTGAATTTATAACAACAGTGTATGCGTGTATACACTCGTTTCTTGGCGCTTCTCGAAGCGGGCCGGATTGCTTCGGGGGCTTTTTATGCTGCCCCCGCGATTCTAGCGGCATCGGAAGGCCAAGTGGTATATTACAGTACGGAAGGAAGGATAACATGGCAAAAATGAAAACGATGGACGGTAACTGCGCGGCAGCGCACGTGGCGTACGCGTTCACGGAAGTCGCCACGATCTACCCCATCACGCCCTCGTCCACCATGGCCGAATACGTCGACAGCTGGGCTGCCGAAGGCCGCAAGAACATCTTCGGCCAGACGGTCAAAGTCGTGGAGATGCAGTCCGAGGCCGGCGCCGCCGGTGCCACCCACGGCTCGTTGCAGGGCGGCGCCCTCACCACCACCTTCACGGCATCGCAGGGCCTGCTCCTCATGGTCCCCAACATGTACAAAATGGCCGGCGAACTTCTCCCCGCCGTGCTCCACGTCAGCGCCCGCGCCGTGGCCGCCTCGTCGCTGAGCATCTTCGGCGACCACCAGGACGTCATGGCCACCCGCCAGACCGGCTTCGCCCTGCTGGCCGAGAGCAGCGTGCAGCAGGTCATGGACTTGGCCGCCGTCGCCCACCTGGCGGCCATCGAAGGCCGCGTGCCGTTCGTCTATTTCTTCGACGGCTTCAGCACCTCCCACGAAATCCAGAAAGTCGCAACCTGGGACTAAGACGACCTTGCCAAGCTCGTCGACCGGGACGCCTTGGCCGGCTTCCGCCAGCGGGCGCTCAACCCCAACCACCCCTGCATCCGCGGCACCGCCCAGAACCCCGACATCTACTTCCAGGGCCGCGAATCCGCCAACGAATACTACCTCGCCCTGCCGGCCATCGTCGAGAACTACATGGCCAAGGTCAAGGAAATCACCGGCCGCGAGTACCACCTGTTCGACTACTACGGCGCCCCCGACGCCGACCGCATGATCGTCGCCATGGGCTCGGTCTGCGAAACCATCGAAGAAACCATCGACAAACTGAACGCCCAAGGCGAGAAGATCGGCCTGCTCACCGTCCACCTCTACCGGCCGTTCTCCATCGAGCATTTCCTCAAATACATACCCAAGACCGTCCAGAAAATCGCCGTCCTCGACCGGACCAAAGAACCCGGCAGCGCCGGCGAACCCCTGTACCTCGACGTCAAAAACGCCTTCTACCGCAAAGACTGGCAGCCCGTCATCGTCGGCGGCCGCTACGGCCTCGGCTCCAAGGACGTCGTCCCGGCGCAGATCGTCGCCGTCTACGACAACCTCAAACTCCCCGAGCCCAAAGACGGCTTCACCATCGGCATCGTCGACGACGTCACCTACACCTCGCTGCCGCTGGGCGCCGACATCGACACCACCCCCGAAGGCACCCGCGCCTGCAAATTCTGGGGCCTCGGCTCCGACGGCACCGTCGGCGCCAACAAAATGGCCATCAAAATCATCGGCGACAAGACCAACCTCTACGCCCAGGGCTACTTCGCCTACGACTCCAAGAAATCGGGCGGCATCACCGTCTCCCACCTGCGCTTCGGCAAAAAGCCGATCAAATCCCCCTACCTCATCAACAAGGCCGACTTCATCGCCTGCCACAACCAGTCCTACGTCGCCAAATACGACGTCATCGACGGCCTCAAGCCCGGCGGCACCTTCCTCCTCAACTGCCAGTGGGACGCCGGCGAACTCGACGCCCAGCTGCCGGCGGCCATGAAGCGCTACATCGCCGCCAACAACATCAAATTCTACACCATCAACGCCGTCAAGATCGCCAAAGAGATCGGCCTCGGCGGCCGCATCAACATGATCATGCAGTCCGCCTTCTTCAAGCTGGCCGACATCATCCCGGTCGACGACGCCGTTAAATACCTCAAAGACTCGGTCCTGGACGAATACGGCGCCAAAGGCGAAAAAATCGTCAACATGAACTACGCCGCCATCGACCAGGGCACGAACGCCATGGTCAAGATCGACGTCCCCGCCGCCTGGAAAGACGCCCAGGACGCCCCGGCCGCCGCCAAGGCCGTCCCCGCATTCATCAGCAAGGTCGTCTACCCCATCAACCGCACCGAAGGCGACAAGCTCTCCGTCGGCGTCATCAAAGAAATGGGCATGACCGACGGTACTTTCCCGATGGGCACCTCGGCCTACGAAAAACGCGGCATCGCCGTCGACGTTCCCGAGTGGCAGGTCGACAAATGCATCCAGTGCAACCAGTGCGCCTTCGTCTGCCCGCACGCCTGCATCCGGCCCGTGCTCGCCAACGAGGAAGAAGTCAAGCAGGCTCCCGCCGGCTTCGTCACCAAACCGGCCACCGGCGCCGCCGGCCTGCAATTCCGCATAGCCGTCTCGCCCCTCGACTGCACCGGCTGCGGCAACTGCGCCCAAGTCTGCCCGGCCCGGGAAAAGGCCCTCGTCCTGAAGCCGCTCGACAGCCAGCAGGCCCAGGTCGACCTGTGGGACTACGCCATGAGCCTGTCCAAAAAACCCAACCCCATGAACAAGGAAACCGTCAAAGGCAGCCAGTTCGAAACCCCCTACCTCGAGTTCTCCGGCGCCTGCGGCGGCTGTCTGGAAACGGGCTACGCCCGCCTCGTCACCCAACTGTTCGGCGACCGCATGATGATCGCCAACGCCACCGGCTGCTCCTCCATCTGGGGCGCCTCGGCGCCGTCCATGCCCTACTGCGCCGACAAGAGCGGCTTCGGTCCGGCCTGGGCCAACTCGCTGTTCGAAGACAACGCCGAATACGGCCTCGGCATGTACACCGCCGTCAAGCAGATCCGCGAGCGGCTGGTCGCCAAGGTCAAGGAAGTCCTGGCCACCGCCAAAGAAGGCGACGCCAAGGCCGCCCTCCAGGAATGGTACGATAAGAAAGACGCCGGCGCCGGCACCCGCGAGCGCGCCGAGAAAGCCATCGCGGCCCTCGAAGCCGGCAAAGGCGCCTGCGCGACCTGCGCCGAGCTCCTCGAATATAAAGACTTCTTCGTCAAACGCTCGCAGTGGATCTTCGGCGGCGACGGCTGGGCCTACGACATCGGCTACGGCGGCCTCGACCATGTCCTCGCCTCCGGCGAAGACGTAAACGTCATGGTCTTCGACACCGAAGTCTACTCCAACACCGGCGGCCAGTCCTCGAAGTCCACGCCGACCGCGGCCATCGCCCAGTTCGCCGCCAGCGGCAAGCGGACCAAGAAGAAAGACCTCGGCATGATGGCCATGAGCTACGGCTACGTCTACGTCGCCCAGATATGCATGGGCGCCGACCGCAACCAGACCCTCAAGGCCATCGCCGAAGCCGAAGCCTATCCCGGCCCGTCCCTCATCATCGCCTACTCGCCCTGCATCAACCACGGCCTCAAGCTCGGCATGGGCAACAGCCAGCTCGAATGCAAACGCGCCGTCGAAGCCGGCTACTGGGCGAACTACCGCTACAACCCGGCCCTCAAGGACCAGGGCAAGAACCCCTTCAGCCTTGACTCCAAAGCGCCGACGGCCGACTTCAAAGAATTCCTCATGGGCGAAGTGCGTTACGCCGCCCTCAAACAGGAATTCCCCGACATCGCCGACGAACTGTTCGCCAAGACGGCCAAAGACGCCGCCGAACGGATCGACAACTACCGGCGGCTGGCCAAAATGTACGACGAAGTCATCGCCGAAGCGGCCGCAACCAAAGAATAACCCGCACCGCGGAAGCCAAAAATCCTGCAGTCGCCGACTGCAGGATTTTTATCGCCATTATCATAAATAATATAACAAAATACTACAAAGGAGACGACAGGCGATGAAAAGGTTGCTGGCCTACAGTCTAATCATTCTCAGCGCCGCGCTTGCGGCCGCCTGCGGCCCCAAAGCGCCGCCGCCGCAGCCCGCCCAGCTTCCGACCGACGACGAAATAATCGCCCATGCCCTGAACCACACCTATAACTGGATGGACATCCCCATCAAGCTGACCAACGGCGTATATGAAAAAAGCGGCGAGCGCGCCCCCATATGCAAAGTTCTGGACGTGCCCCGCCCGGTCGGCGCCCTCGACACCGGCGGCGGCGGCACCGCCCGCGGCACCGCCCTGGCGCTGGCCGTCAACACCGGCGGCAGCGGCACCTTCGTCTTCGTTGTCGCCAACTACACCACAGACGGCCGACAATACACGGGGACAAACAGCGTCGATTTCGGCGACCGCAACACCATCCACAACATCAAAATCGTCAACGGCGACATCGTCGTCGACTACCTCGTCAGGAAATACCGCGAAAGCATGGCCACCAAGCCGACGGTACCCGCCACGCGGGTGCTGGCGATCAAAAACAGCACCCTCGCCGTCAAAAGGCACATCGGCTACCTGGCCACCGCCGGCACTGGCCAGGGCACTATGGCCGACCTGCGCAAGGGCGGGCTGGAAGTCATCAAGGAGCACTCGTTCCCCGCCGAGTTCGCCAACTGCGGCAAAGTACAATTCACGGCCATGGACTACAAATCGTTCCGGTCCGCCAGCTTCTACCTTATCGGCAAGGACGGGGACATACTTTACACCTTCCCCGAGCGGACCAGGATAGGGTGGGAGTTCGCCCGGATCAGGGCCGTCGCCGCCGCCGACGTCAACGGCGACGGCCTGGCCGACGTCATCATCATCAACGAATACAACCCGGTCGCCGGCGCGCAGGAAACGGGGCCCGTCCCGTACGCCAGCGTCCATTTCCAGAAAGACAACGGCTTCGTCGACGACTGGCTGTTCGCCGACCAACTGAACGACGCCCGCCAAAACGCCGACATCCAATCGGTGCTCGAATACGCCAAAGGCAGGGCTCCGCAGCTCTGACCCGGCCCCCGGGCCGCTGATACTTCGGTCTCGCCGCCGCCGGCCGGAAGTAGTATAATAGAGGGCGACGCATAGTGAAAACAGGTGATACGTTTTGGCGACAACCGCCGTCTTCGCCCTCTTCTTCGCCGCCCTCCTCGCGGCCCTCACCCACGGCGTTACCCTCGTCTGGCCGCTGGCCTTCGGCCTCGCCTGCTTCGTCCTCCTCGCCCTGCGCCGCGGCCACTCCCTGCCCGCCGTCGCCCGCATGCTGCGC
Organism: Selenomonadales bacterium; assembly: GCA_029975165.1. Classification (GTDB taxonomy): domain Bacteria; phylum Bacillota; class Negativicutes; order Sporomusales; family UBA7701; genus Anaeroselena. The sequence continues at coordinate 133,505 of JARKPR010000003.1, read as the reverse complement.
GCCGGCGCCGCCCGCTCCCTCATCGTCATCAAAATCTTCGTCCTCATCGGCGCCATCACCGCCGTCTGGCGCGCCTGCGGCACCGTCCCCTTCATCGTCTACCACGGCATCGCCCTCATCCATCCCCAGTACTTCATCCTGTCCGCCTTCCTGCTCTGTTGCCTCGTCTCCTTCCTGCTCGGCACCTCCTTCGGCACCGCCGGCACCATGGGCATCATCATGATCATCCTCGCCAGGGCCGGCGGCGTCGACATCGCCGTCGCCGCCGGAGCCATCATCGCCGGCGCCTACTTCGGCGACCGCTGCTCGCCGCTGTCGTCGAGCGCCAGCCTCATCGCCGCCCTCACCGGCACCGGCTTGTACACCAACCTGCGCAACATGTTCGCCTCGGCCTGGCTGCCGCTCGCCCTGGCCGCCGCCGGCTACGCGCTCCTGTCCCCCGGCCACCCGCTGACCGCCGTCGACGACCGCATCGCCGCCGAGATCAGCCGCACCTTTGTCCTCTCGCCCGTCGTCGTCGCCCCGGCCGCCCTCGTCCTCGCCCTCGCCGCCCTGCGCGTCGACGTCGAAAAATCCATGATGGCCAGCATCCTCACCGGGCTGGCGGTCGGCGTCCTCATCCAGCACCACGGCCCCGGCGACATGCTCCGCTTCCTCGTCTTCGGCTACGAGAGCGCCGACAGCGGCTTCTTCGCCGCCATCATCCGCGGCGGCGGCCTCATCTCCATGGTCAACGTCGCCCTCATCGTCCTGCTCTCCTCCGCCTATGCCGGCATCTTCGCCGCCACCGACCTTCTCCGCGACATCGAAACCGCCTTCGCCGCTCTCAACAGGCGCGTCGGCCTCTACGCCGGCACGCTCGGCATCGGCACCCTCTCGGCCGCCTTCGGCTGCAACCAGACGATGGCCGTCATCCTTACCCACCAGTTCCAGGCCGAAGCCTACGACCGGCAGCGCGTCAGCCCCTACCGGCTCGCGCTCGACCTGGAGAACACCGTCATCCTCATCTCCGCCCTCATCCCCTGGAACATCGCCGGCGCCGTGCCCGCCGCCATCCTCGCCGCCGACAGCGGCTTCATCCCCTATGCCTTTTACCTCTGGCTCGTGCCCCTCACCTACTGGTTCACCCGCCGGCGGAAAATCGCCGAATAAACCGCCAAAAGCTTCGCGCGGCGCGCCATAAACAAAAACAGGTCACAGCGGAATGCTGTGACCTGTTTTCTATTTTACCGTCCGGTAATGGGCGTAAATAAGCGGCGCGGCGCAGCTCGCCGGTCCGCCGGCCGTCACCCTGGCCACGAACAGCGTGTGGGTGCCGACATCCACGACCTTGTCGGGGATTACCTCGGCCTCCAGATAAGCCGAACACTGGGCCAGGATCGGGCAGCCGTTTTTGCCGGGCAGATAATCGAGGCCGGCAAACTTGTCGCCGTCGCGGCCCGAGCGGTAACCGAAGTTTTTGACAAGCGCTATCTGCTCCTTGGCCAGGATGGAAACGGCCAATTTGCCGCTGGCCAGGACAAATTCATGGGTCAGGTTCCTTTTGTTGAGGGCCACGGCGATTTGCGGCGGGGCAACGGTCAGTTGGAATACGCTGTTGGCGGTTTGGCCGTTGATTTTGCCGTCATGGGCCGACGTCACGACATACAGACCATAGCTGATAAAATCGAGCGCCGGGTTGACGGTGGCTTCACCGGCCGCGGCGACGGCGGCGGGCGTCAATTCCTGAACAAGGTCGGCCACCGCGACAAACTTGTCCGGGCCCACGCCGCACGCCGGGCATTTTTCCGGGGGTTCGGCGCCCTGATGGATATAGCCGCACACCGTGCACTGCCAGCGCTTTACGGCCGCCGGCTTTTCCTCGACAGCAACAAGGCTGAATTCTTCCGGGCCCACGCCGCACACCGGGCATTTTTCCGGCGGCTGGTCGCCTTCATGTACATAGCCGCAAACATTGCAACGCCATTTTTTCATGTCAATACCTCCGTCGATTTCCGCATTAATAGTCAATACACCACCAGATACCGCCACGGGTCCACGGCCGCGCCTTCCTTCCTCACCTCGTAGTGCACGTGCAGGCCGGCCAGCAGGTGGTGGTCATCGGCGGCGGCCAGAAAATCGCCGTCGTCGTCCCCCTGCGGCAGGACGAACTGAACGCCGTCCCCCTGGGCGGCGAAGCGGCCGTCGAAGCGGCCGGCCGGACCCTCGCGGGCCGGATCGCCGCCATCTACCCCGCGGCGCGGGGCGACAGCGTCCCCGAGTTCAGAGCCCACATCAGGCTCCCCGACGCCCCCGACGGGCTGCTGCAGGAGGGCATGCAAGTCACCGTCCGCCTCGCCGCTGGGGCAGACTGACGATAAAGGCCCATCTGCGGCGCCTGCCTCCGGTGCGCCCCGCACACAGTTCGTGTCGACTCTTCGCAGTAAGCAATATGCGCTGACAAAGCTTGCGTAATCAGAACGTGCATCTGGACCTTTCTCGCCAGTCTGACTCTGCTAACATATCCAGCCCCGGCCCTAAAAGCGCCGGGGCTTCGCTCATAACCGGGAGCTGCTGTCGGTCAGGCCTTTTCCGCCGGGGCCGTTTCCGCCCCCGGCCCGGCCGTGGGCGGCGCCGTCAGAAACCGGCCCAGGCGGACAGCCGGTTTCTCCACCGCATGGTACATGACCGTCGCCACGGCTATCGCCCCGCCGAGCGCCAGCAGGTAAAGCAGCCAATCGGGCAGCACGTCGTGGTTATGGAACAGATGGATAAACGACACCAGCACGATGAGATGCGTCAGATACAAGCTATAAGATATCTTCCCCAGATGGCTGACAAAGCCGTGTCTCAGAAAGCGGGAAAATTGGGCCGACGATAAAGCGAACACTATTATCGCCGCAGCGCCCGCAGTGATGAACCACGTGTCGACCACCGTGCGGTGAAACGGGGCGAACCCCGGGATCAACCAGTGATACAAGACATACGACGGCCGGAAATAAAGATACATCGCCACCCCGGCAACCAGCAACGCAAGCCGCCTCGCCTTGGTCAAACCCGCCATCAGGCCGCCGATTTCCTCCCGGTGCTTGGCGATCAGCGCCCCGACGACGAACATCGCCGCGTAATGCAGGCTGGCGTGCAGCGAAGTTTCCAACTGCGTGGCGCCCGTGATCGCGGCGGACAAAACGCCGGCCGCCGACAAAGCCGCCGCCAGCACGAGGCTCTGCTGCCAACTGGCGCGGAGCACCAGCCACATAATAAACGGGAATACCAGCGAAATCCTCATCTCGTGCACCAGCGACCAGACGACGAAATCGAGGTTGCTGACGAACGTACCGACCAGCAGCGCATGGTCCAGCAGCGTCGCGGCGTCCAGGTCCTGTCGCCAGATATTGTTGAACCAGTCGTTCATATGGTCGATCGCCCCGCTGTAGAACAGCTCCCGGCAGACGATCGCCAGCGCGATGGCCGCCGCATAGGGGATATAAATTCGGCAGACGCGCCGGACGACGAAATTTCCGTAGCTCAGCGCCCGGTCGGCGTAAAACGGCAGCGACAGAACCAGCCCGCTCAACACGAAAAACAGTGTCACCGCCTCGTCGCCGGCGATGCCGATGCGCAGCGGCCCGAACTTGAACAGCAGCGTCGCGAGACAGGTCGGAAAATAAAGCGTGTAAATATGGGAGAAAACAACCGTCAAAGCGGCTAATCCCCGCAACGAATCCAGCTCTGTGAAACGGTGGCCCATCCCGTCCTCCTTTGCTGCCCAGCACTGGCAATTTGCGCCAATGTGTACTCCATTTTATCACAGCAGGACAAGGCTGTCACTCCGCCCCTGCCGATAAAAAAGGCGCCGCCCCCGGCGGCGCCTCTTCCTATCATACCCTTACCAAATCCCCATCAGCTTCCACAGCGGCAGGCCGACGATGAGATACACCGCCATGCCCAGCACCGCCATGATATGGCCCGTCTTCCACCACAAGCCCTGGTCCACGTACCCGGCCCCGAACAGGACCGGCGCCGCGCCGTTGCCGTAATGCGTCAGCAGGCTGCCCATCATCGACGACACGCCCAGGATGAGCGCCAGCATCAGCGGCGGCAGCTGCGCCGCCAGCCCGATCGCCATCAGCACCGGGATGAAGCTCGACACGTACGCCGCGCTCGACGCGAAGAAGTACCGCACCACGAGACTGATCACCAGTATCCCCAGCAGCACCGTGATCTGGCTCATGCCCGCGAAGCTCACCGACGCGCCGATCAGCTTGCCCAGCCAGTCGAAAAACTTCGCCTTGCCCAGGGCGTCGGCGAACGACAGGATGCCGCCGTACCAGATGAACGTGCTCCAGGCGCCCTGGGCCTTCAGCATCGCCTTCCAGTCCGCCACGCCGGTCAGCAGGCAGCACGTCGTGAAGCCGATCGCCACCGCCGTCGAATTGATCTTCGTGATATTGCCGGTCGCCCAGCCGATGATCGCCAGGATGAACAGCACGGCCAGCGTCTTCTCCTTCGCCGTCATCGGCCCGAGCTCCGCCAGGCCCTTTGCCGAAATCACCTTGTTGTCGATCTTCGTCACCGTCGGCGGCTGCAGCTTATACACCAGCCACGGCACGATCGCCAGCAGCACGAGGCCGGGCGGCACCATCGCCGACGCCCACTGCATCCAGGTGATATCCTGCTTCAAGATGTTCTTGGCGAACGACACCGTCAGCCCGTGGACGGCGTTGGCGGTGATGAACAGCGTCGACGTCACCAGGCTGACCTGGAAGAGCATCAGCATCATATACGTCCCCAGCCGCTTGGCCGTCTCGCCGGGATGCGAATCCAGCGTCACCACCACGCTCTGGAAGATCGGGAACACCAGGCCGCCCGTCCGGGCCGTGTTCGACGGCGTCGCCGGGCTGATCACCGCATCGGTGATTGCCGCCGCGTATCCCAGCCTGAGCGAGGTCTGGCCCATCTTATCGATCAGCAGATAGGCGATGCGGCGGCCCAGCCCCGTTTCCACGAAGCATTGGCCGACCATGAACGCCGAGAACACCAGCCACGTCGTCGGGTTGGCGTAGCCGGCCAGCGCCGCCCCCGTCTTGTTGAAGAAAATCGCGATGCCGGTCAAAGCGGCCAGCAGCACCACCGGCTCGGGCAGCGGCCGCAGGATGAGGCCCACGATCGCGCCGAGATAGAACGCCAGCAGCTGCCAGGCGTCCGCGCTCAGGCCCTTCGGCACCGGGCACGCCATAATAATGGCCGGGACGGCTAAACATATCAGTCCCTTAACAACCGCTCTGTTCATAATCCCTCTCCTTTCGAATAAGGGCGGGGCTTCTCCTGCCCGTCAACCCCTCTGGTTGATCGCCTGCGCCTTGCGCTTGTACTCCGTGACCATGCCGCCCGCCGCCCACACCGCGATATCCTCGGCCGACAGCTTATCGCACCTCGCCGTCCGCCCGGTGTCCGTATTGGTGACCGTCCCGGCCTCCAGGTCGATCTCGCAATGCTGGCCGCTCGCGAAAATATCGTGCGCCTCCTCCGAAAACAGCACCATCAGCCCGGAGACGATGGCGTTGCGGTAGTATATCTTGGCGAACGACCGGGCGACGATCGCCTGCACCCCGTTGGCCGTGAAGGCGATAATGCCGTGCTCCCGGCTCGAGCCGCAGCCGAAATTCCTGCCGGCCACGACGATGTCGCCCGGCTGCACCTTCTTCGGAAAATCCGGGTCCAGCCCGGCCATGGCCACGGCCGCGATCTCCTGCGGCTTGCTCAGCTCCAGGTACCGTCCCGGCACGATCATATCCGTATCGATATTATCGCCGAAAACCAGCACCCGGCCCTTTAAAATCTTTGCCATATTCCCATGCTCCTCTCCGGTTATAAATACTTGCGGGGGTCGGCGAGTACGCCCTCGACGCACGACGCGGCCACCGTCGCCGGCGAGGCGAGATACAGCTCCGCGTTCATATGCCCCATGCGGCCGGCGAAATTGCGGTTCGAGGCCGTGATGCACTTCTCGCCCTCGGCCAGCACGCCCATGTGCGCCCCCAGGCACGGCCCGCAGCCGGCGTTGCAGATCACGCAGCCGGCGTCGATGAACGTCTGGATGTACCCCCTGGCGATCGCCTGCGAATAAATCTCGTACGTCGCCGGAATGACCAGCATCCGCACGTCCGGGTGCACCTTCCGGCCCTTGAGGATGGCCGCCGCCGCCGCCAGGTCCTCCAGCCGGCCGCCCGTGCACGTGCCCACCAGCCCCTGGTTGAAGGCGAACGGCTCCACGTCCGTCAGGTCCACCCCGTTGTCCACATTGTGGGGCAGGGCGACCTGCGGCACCAGGGCGGACACGTCGAACACGTACTCGGCGCAGTACTCGTAATCCGGGTCGGTCGTATACACCGTGTAATCGTGCTTCACCCGGCCCCGCAGGAAAGCGTGCACCTTCTCGTCCGGCTGGATGTACGACGTCTTCGCCCCCATCTCCACCGCCATATTGCACAGCACCATCCGCTCCGCCAGGCACATCGCCGCCACCGTCTCCCCCGTGTACTCGATCGCCTTATAAATGGCGAAGTCCGACTTCAGCTCGCGGAGGATCTTCAGCACCACATCCTTGGCGAACACGCCTTTCGGCAGCTGGCCCCTGATCGCCACGCGGATGACCTCCGGCACCTTGAACCACATCTCGCCGAAGCCGAGGGCCGCCGCCGTGTCGTACCCGCCCGTGCCGGTGCCGAACGCGCCCAGCGCCCCGCAGATTGTGGCGTGCGAGTCGTTGGCCACCGACACCGCCCCCGGAAAGATATAGCCCTGCTCGATCACATGCTGGTAGACCACTCCGCTGTTGATGTCGAAAATGTGCGCGCCGTGCTTCTTGCAGAACTCCCGCATGTCCTTTTCGTTCTGGGCGGCGCGGATGGTCGGGGCCGGGGCGTTGATGCCGAAAATGAAGCCCGCCCGTTCCGGATGCTGCATCTTTTCCAAGCCGATCTCGTGGAACGAATCGATGATGTTGCGGTACAGATCGATGCCCAGGGCCAGGTCGACCTTGCACCACACCCGGTCGCCGGCCGACACCTTCGCGACGCCGGCGGCATTGGCCATCAGCTTTTCCAGTGCGTGCATAAAATGTCCCCCTTCAAAATTGGTATGATATCTGTCCTCATTTGAATTATATCCCGGCCGGAAATCGACTGTCAATAGGTTATTCCCGGGCCGGGGCGCGCAACCGGCGCGGTCCCCTGGGCCGGCGCCGGTTGCAAAGTGGGCGGGAATATTGTATCCTTATTGACAGATATAGACAAATTAGCTCCCGTTCCGTAAGCGCAAAAGGAGTGTAGATTGTACCCATGAAAGAGATCCGCAAGGTGGTCGTCCACGAGGCGGCCATGGAAGAAATACTCGGCTACATCAAGGACAACGGCCTCCGGCCCGGCGACAAGCTGCCGCCCGAGCGGGAGATCGTCAAGCTGCTCAAGGTCAGCCGCAGCACGGTGCGGGCCGCCCTCAGCGCCCTGGAGATGAACAACGTCATCACCATCAGGCACGGCAGCGGCATCTTCGTCGCCTCCTTAAGCGGCGTGCTCCTCTCCCAGTACAGCAGCAGCCGCGACGGCCAGGAGAACCTCAAGCTCGTCAAGCATGTCGCCAACGCCAGGGTCATGCTGGAAACGTACACGGCCGTCGAGGTCGCCAAGATCATCACCAAAGACCAGCTCAAGCTGCTCTACGACCACGAGGCGCGCGAAAATGCCCAACTGCTCGAAAGCACGAACGGCGACGGCCCCGCCATCCCCAACCTCAACCTCGAGCGGTTGATAACCTCCTTCCTCAACAACCCCCTGCTGCACGACTTCCACCAGGAGATCGAGGCCACCTGGCGCAAAGCCTTCGCCAACATCAACGCCGTGCCCATCTCCCTCGCGGCCCGCCACCACGACCACCTCGAAATCATCAAAGCCATCGAGTCCGGCAGTGAGAGCCGCATCAAAAAAGCCGTCAAATCCCACCTCGCCACCACCATCAGCAGCATCGACAAATTCCTCGCCGCCGAAATCTCCTGACGTCCGGCCCCTACAGCGACCGTGCCTGCGAACAGCGCCAATTATGCATTGCGCCAAAGGATTTGCCCCCGGCTTGGCGAAATAAATACCAAACACTTACAGCAAATGGAGGGCGAAGCCTTGGACCGGTTTCAAAAGGTACGGCAATTGGCGGACGAACTGCTGCCGGCGGCGATCGAATTCACCCAGCGCCTGGTGCGCTGCCCTTCCCTGGGCGGGGACGAAAAAGGCGCGGCCGATATATGCCTCGCCGAGATGGGCAAACTGGGCTACGACGAGACCTTGCGCGACGAATGGGGCAATGTCATCGGCGTGATCAACGGCCAGGAGCCGGGCCCGACCATCCTGTACAACGGCCACCTCGACCATGTGCCGCCTGGCGAGCTTTCCCTGTGGGGCAAATATCGGCCCTATGGCGGCGAAGTGGATGTCGTCGAGGTCGACAACCGGGACGCGAGCGGAAAAGAAACGGTCCAGGCCATACACGGGCGGGGCGCGGCCGACCTGAAAGGCGGGCTGGCCTGCCAGATATACGCCGGGAAGCTTTTGCTCGCCCTGAGAGACGCGGGCGTACAGCTCAGGGGCCGGTACATCGTTACCGCCGTCTGCCTGGAGGAGCCCGGCGATCAGGTGGGGACCATCCAGCTTATCGACGATACCTTCAAAAAGCTGGGCTGGGACTACGACGGCCTCATATCGGCCGAGCCGTCGTCGCTCGATATCGCCCTCGGCCATCGCGGCCGGGTGGAGCCGGTTGTCAGCGTCCACGGCAAAATCAGCCACGGGAGCGCCCCCTGGCTCGGGATCAACGCCGTATACAAAGCCAGCAAGTTCATCGACAAAGTGGCCAACGAGCTGCCGCAACGCTTTCCCGCCGACCCCGACCTCGGCCGCTCCAGCATCGCCCTGACGATCATCAAGGCCAGCCCTGGCGAGCTGTGCATCGTTCCGGAACGGTGCGACATAAACTTCGACCGCCGGTTCGTGCCCGGCGAAACCCCGGAAAGCTGTATCCGGGAACTGCAGGCGATCATCGACGAGCTGGCCGCGGCCGACCCGGAATTTCGCGCCGAGGTCAGGATTGCCGAGGAAGTGCGGACCTTCTACACCGGAAAAACGGTCACCATCGCCAATAAGAAGAGCGCCTGGAAGATACCCCGGGAGCATCCCTTCGTCCGGGCGATGGCGGCAGGCCTGGAAGCCGTTGGCCAGGAAGTGAGATACAAGTACTGGTATTTCGGCACCGACCTGTCGAAGGTGGTCGGCGACGACCGCCGGCCGGCCGTCGGTTACGGCGCCGGGCAGGAGCAGCTCATCCATACGCCCGCCGAAATGCTGCGCACCGATTATATGACGCAAAGCATCGCCGGCTACGCGGCCGGCTTCCTCAAAATGATGGAACTGCCCCGCGAAGCGTTCCGCGTCGATTAGCGCCAATTCGTTATTTTCATTTATCTATTGCCAATTTTTTCGGCGATGAGTATAATGTTATCAATACTATACTATCAAAGCTCGATGACGAGATATTATCCCGTTATCGAGCTTTTTTTTGTAAATTCGCGGGCCGAGGCACGGCGTAACGGTAGGGGCTGCCAAGCTCCGACCTTTACCAGACTTTACAGCGAGGTGATAATATGGTAAAAATCGTTTTAACTCTCATCCCGTTTATCTGGATCATCGGTTGCGTCCCCTTCATCAACCAGGTCAAGCCGCTCGTCCTGGGGCTCCCGCTCCTGGCGTTCTGGCCGGTGGCCGGCATCCCGGTGACGTTCATCTGCCTGTATCTCCTTTATGGCATCGTACAGAAGGAAGAACATGACGACAAAGAGGCAGGTGGGACGAAATGAGCAATGAAGTAGCTGCTATTATCGTAATTTCGGTTTTCGTCATCGGTGCGACCATCATCGGCATGATCCCCGGCCTGAGGAAGACCCTGTCCCTCGAAGAATGGGCGGTCGGCGGCCGCAGCTTCGGCCGCACGCTGAACTGGTTCATCCTGGCCGGCGAGATCTACACCGCCTTCGCCTTTCTCGGCGCCAGCGGCTGGGCCTATGCCCGGGGCGGCCCGACCTTCTACATACTCGGCTATTGCACCCTGGCGTACGTGGTCGGTTTCTACGTCCTGCCGAAGATTTCCCCCATCGGCCGCCGGCACGGCCTCGTGACCCAGCCCGACTTCGTCGAGCACCTCTATGAAAGCCGCTCGCTGGGCATCCTCACCGCCTGCGTAGGCGTCGCCTTCATGCTGCCCTACCTGCAGCTTCAGCTGACCGGCCTCGGCATAATCATCGAAACCTGCACCTACGGAGCGGTCACCCGCACACAGGCGATGCTCATCGCCTTCACCCTGGTCGCGACCTTCGTCTACCTCAGCGGCCTCAAAGGCGTCGCCACCACGGCCGTCGTCAAAGACATCGTCATGATCCTCGCCGTAGGCTTCTTCGGCCTATACCTGCCCTACCACTTCTTCGGCGGCGTGGGCAACATGTTCGAGGCCCTGGACGCGGCCAAACCGGGCTTTCTCGCCCTGCCCGGCGGCACAAAGAACCTCGACGTCAGCTGGGTAATGTCCACCCTGGTGCTCACCAGCCTCGGCTTCTACATGTGGCCGCACCTGACCGCCAACAGCTTCAGCGCCAAAGACCCCGACGTACTGCGGCACAACGCCGTCTACCTGCCCTTCTACCAGATCTGCATGCTCTTCCCGATGCTCGTCGGCTTCACCGCCCTGCTGGTCATCACGCCGGCGCTGAAGGTCCCCGACATGTCCTTCATGACCATCGTGCAAACGGTCTTCCCCGGCTGGGTGCTCGGCATGGTGGGCGGCGCCGGCGCCCTGGCCTGCATGATCCCGGCCGCCGACCTGCTCCTGTCCACCTCGATGCTCTTCACCCGCAACATCCTCCGCCCGGCCGTCGGCCGGGACCTCGCGCCAGGCACCCAGGCCCAAATCGCCAGAGTCGTCGTGCTGCTGCTCACCGCGACGGCGCTCGCCTTGGCGATATACGCGCCGAGCATGCTGGTCAACCTGCTGCTCACCGGCTATTCCGGCGTTACCCAATTCTTCCCGATGATCGTCCTCGGCCTCTTCTGGAAGCGGGCCACCAAGATCGCCGCCTTCTGCGGCCTGCTGGTCGGCGAGGCCATAGTCTTCTACCTGATACTGGCGAAGCTCGATCCCCTGGCGATCTGGGGGCTCAACCTCAACGCCGGCTTCGTGGCCCTGGCCGTGAACATGGCCGTATTCGTCGCGGTAAGCCTGCTCACCAGCACCGACGCCACCGTCAGCCGGAAAGTCAGGGCTATCGAAGGATAGGCTGCTTTGCGGACAAATTCCAATAAAGAAGCCGGAAGATTTTCCTTCCGGCTTCGCGCGTCTCCGCCGCCGGCACGGGTAAACGGCCGTGCTCCCGGCGCAGACAAATTTCCTGCTTCCCGGCCGATAATTTGTCATTTCCGGAAAAGGAAAGTTGCCATCAATGCAGAATCTGTAAATGCTATAGGGCCATGACGACGCGCGGCTGCTCCGGGTATCCTCCCGGCTGACTGCGGAGGCGGGCCCCATTTTTCGAACGGAGAGTGAGCGCATTGAAAAAATGGATTGCCCTGCTGGTAGTCGCCGTCATGTTCGCCGCCCTGGCGAGCGGCTGCGGCGGCGGCAGCAGCCAGAAACCCGCCGCGGTCAAAGACAGCATCGTCGTTGCCCAAGGCACCGACATCGAGGACCTCGACCCCCACGGCATCGCCTCCACCCCCTCGGCCATCGTCACCGAGCACATCTTCGACACCCTCGTCACCCTCGACAAAGACTTCAAGATCGTGCCCCGGCTGGCCGAATCCTGGCAGTCCTCGCCCGACGGCAAGGAATGGACCTTCAAGCTCCGCAAGGGCGTGAAGTTCACCGACGGCACCGTGTTCAACGCCCAAGTCGTCAAATTCAACATCGAGCGCCTACTCGACCCGAAGGTCAAAGTGCTGCTGCGCGGCTACATCGACCAGGTGGCCAAGGTCGAAGTCGTCGACGAATACACCGTCAAAATGATCCTCAAATACCCGCACGCCCCCTTCCTGGCCCGCCTGTCCAGCGCCTCCAACGCCATGCTCAGCCCGGCGGCGGTCGCCAAATACGGCGCCGACATCGGCCGCAACCCGGTCGGCACCGGCCCGTACAAGGTCAAGGAATGGGTCAGGGGCGACAAACTCGTCCTCGAGCGCAACGAAGAATACTGGGGCGCCAAACCGGCCATCAAGACCGTCGTCTTCAAACCCGTGCCCGACAACAACACCCGCCTGGCCATGCTTGAAGCCGGCGACGCCGACATCATCGTCCGCGTCCCGCCGGTCGAATACGACCGCCTCAGCAAGAACGCCAACGTCAAAGTCGTCCGCTCCAACAGCACCCGCGAAATCTACATGGTCATGAACGTCAACAACCAGTACCTCAAGGACCCCCGCGTCCGCCAGGCCCTGAACTACGCCGTCAACAAGGAAGAGATCGTCAACGGCATCCTCAAAGGCGCCGGCAAGGCGGTCGACTCCCCGCTGCTGCAGGAAATGTTCCCCTACAAGAAAGTCGGCGCGTACGAATTCAACCCGACCAAAGCCAAGCAACTGCTCGCCGAGGCCGGCTACCCCAACGGCTTCAAGCTCACCATCCACCACCCGGTCGGCCGCTACCTCGAAGACAAACGCCTCGTCGAAGCCATCCAGGGCTACCTCAAGAACGTCGGCATCGACGCCGAGCTCAAAACCATGGAATGGGCCGCCTACCTGACCTTCGTCCGCAAACCGGCCGATCAGGCCGAAACGCAGCTCTTCCTCATGGGCTGGGGCCCGTGGATTCTCGACGGCGACCAGATGCTCTACCCGCTGTTCGTCTCCGGCGAATTCCCGCCCGGCGGCAACAACTACGGCTTCTACAAGAACGACGAAGTCGACGCCCTGCTGAAGAAAGGCACCTCCACTACCGTCGAGAAAGACCGGGCCGACGCCTACGGCAAAGCCCAGGAGCTCATCATGAAGGACGCCCCCTGGATCTTCCTCCATTCCGAAATGCAGATCGTCGCCATGAAGAAAAACCTCGACGGCGTCGTCGTGCTGCCCATCGAGCAGCTCCGCCTCGCCGGCGCCAAGTGGGCGCAGTAGCCCGCACCCCTTTGACCTGTTGACCGGGCCGCAAGTGACCTTAAGCCCACGCCGGGGTCTTAAGGTCACTTTTTGGCCTGGCGAAGTACTTCGCCGGGAGGGCGCACTATGGGCGTATACATCGCGAAACGGCTCCTCATGTCCATCCCCGTCCTGCTGGGGGTGATAATCCTCGTCTTCCTCATGGTCCGGATGGTGCCCGGCGACCCGGCCGTCGTCATGGCCGGCGAGCAGGCCACCGCCGAGCAGGTCGACGCCATCCGCGCCGAGCTCCACCTCGACAAGCCGCTGCCCGTGCAGTTCGGCCTCTTCATGCACGACCTCGCCAAAGGCGACCTCGGCCGCTCGCCCCGCACCCACGCCCCGGTCAGCGAAGAAATCGGGGCCCGGCTGGGCAACAGCGTCGTCCTCATGTTCACCTCGCTGCTGCTGGCCACCGTCATCGGCGTCGCCACCGGCGTCATCAGCGCCGTCAAGCCCTACTCGCTGTTCGACAGCCTCGCCATGCTCGTCTCGCTCATCGGCGTCTCCATGCCCGTCTTCTGGCTCGGCCTCATGTTCATCCTCCTCTTCTCCGTCCAGCTCGGCCTGCTGCCGGCCGCCGGCACGGGCACCTGGCTGCACCTCGTCCTGCCCACCGTCTGCCTGGCCACCGTCCCGCTGGCCATGATCAGCCGCATGACCAGATCGTGCGTCCTCGAAGTCATGGGCCAGGACTACATCCGCACCGCCCGGGCCAAGGGCCTCCCCGAGCGCGTCGTCATCGCCGTCCACGCCCTCAAGAACGCCTTTATCCCCATCATCACCGTCGTCGGCCTGCAGATGGGCAACCTCCTCGGCGGCGCCGTCCTCACCGAAAACGTCTTCGCCTGGCCCGGCCTGGGACGCCTCATGGTCGACTCCATCCTCGCCCGCGACTACCCGGTCGTGCAGGGCACCGTCCTCTTCATCGCCGTCTGCTTCGTCTTCATCAATATCCTTATCGACGTGCTCTACGTCTACCTCGACGCGCGCGTCCGCTTCGACTGAGGGGGTGGCATCATGACCTGGATAGCCGTCTGGCGGCAACTCAAACGCAACCGTCTCGCCCTGCTGGGCCTCGTCATCGTCGCCTTCTTCATCGCCGTCGCCCTCTTCGCCCCGCTCCTCGCCCCCCATGACCCGCTCGCCCAGAGCATCGCCCGCGCCGGCGAGACCCCCAGCGCCCAGCACCTCTTAGGCCGCGACGAACTGGGGCGCGACGTCCTCAGCCGCCTCATCTACGGGGCCCGCATCTCGCTCACCGTCGGCCTCATCACCGTCGTCATCGGCGCCGGCATCGGCGTCCCCCTCGGGGCGATCTCCGGCTACTTCGGCGGCCGCACCGACCTGGTCATCCAGCGGCTCATCGACATCATGCTCGCCTTCCCGGCCATGCTGCTGGCCATCGTCCTCGTCAGCACACTCGGCGTCAACCTCGAAAACGCCATGATCGCCATCGGCGTCGTCTCCATCCCCGTCTATGCCCGCCTCGTGCGCGGCACCACGCTCGTCCTGCGCGACATCGAATACGTCCAGGCCGCCAGGGCCATCGGCCTCTCCAACGCCGGCATCATCGTCCGCCACATCATCCCCAACCTCCTGTCGCCGCTCATCGTCCAGTCCACCCTCCAGATCGCCACCGCCATCCTGTGGGCGGCCGGCCTCAGCTTCCTCGGCCTCGGCGCGCAGGCCCCCACCCCGGAATGGGGCGCCATGCTCTCCAGCGGCCGCACCTTCATCCGCAACGCCCCCCACATCGTCACCTTCCCCGGCCTCACCATCATGATCACCGTCCTCGGCCTCAACCTGCTGGGCGACGGCCTGCGGGACGCCCTCGACCCGCGGATGAAATTGTAAGGCTCTGTTCGTTAACGTTGTTGACCTGTGAGGGACAGCAGATTCCGGCGACTTTGCGGAAGAAGCTACGCGCCGTTGGCGAAGCGGTCTTAGCGCCGCAGCACGCCCGGCCATGGACGGCCGGGCGAGGAGCCATCAGTCAGGAGACTGTTGGCGACGGTGCAGCGGCGCAAGACCCAAGCCTTACGGCGCGTGCTTCTGGAGCTACGGAGCCGGAGTCGGCTGTCCCTCACAGAGGCAAAACCAACACTGGCTACGAACAGAGCCAACTTTAGCGAGGTAGCGCCATGGACTTTTTTCGCGACCAACCCCTGCTCGTCTTCCATACCGTCCAGCCGGCGGCCCTCGACCTCGCCGCCCGCATCGGCCTGTCCGCCCCCGAGCTTACGTGGCCGGCGGCCGTCGCCGCCGGCGGCGACATCCCGGCCGGCCGGTCCCTGCTGCTCGTCGGCGCCGCCAACCCCCGCCTGCCTGCCGGGTTGACCCTGTCCCCGCTCGCGCCCGGCTGCGGCGCCCTCACCCCCGTCGGCGGCCGCGCCGTCCTCGTCCGCGGCGCCGACGCCGCCGGCGAGGCGCTCGCCTGCCTGTGGGCCGCCGCCTGCTGGGACGGGCGTCTCGACGGCGAACGCCTCGTCATCGCCGCCGACCTTGCCAACCTGCCGGCCGACGAAGCCGCCCCGCCGCCCCCGGCCTGGCCGCCCCGCGGCGTATACCGCTGCCTCAGCCAAACCTTTTCTCCCGAAGGGCTGCTCGCCGCGCGCGACGGCGCCTTCCCCGACGACACGTCCGTCCGGTTCGACCTGGCGCCCGGCCTCACCGGCGAAGAATTCGCCGCCGTATTAGACCTGGCCGCTAGAGTCGGCGCCGAAAGCACCGGCCTCAACTTCCCCCTGGCCAAAGGCGCCGGCCCGGTCGTCAGGGTCGGCGGCGACGCCGGCGACGGCTGGATAAAGCTTATTGACGGCGGCCTGTCGATCGGCGCCGGCCCCAGCCTGGCCCAAGTATTGACCTACCTGGCGCGCACCTTCCCGTCCCTGCCCGGCGGCCAGGGCTGGCCCGACCGCGACCTCTGGGCCGTCAAGGACATCCTCGGCCACCGCGGCGACGGGCCGCCCGAAATCATCCTCGACGAAACCTGGCAGGACACCGGCGAGCCGGCCCGCCTCCGTGCCGCCTGGCAAGGGGAAATACTGCCCGGGATCATCGCCGCCGGCCCCGCCGAAGGCTGGCAAGTCGCCGTCACCCTCTCCGAGCCCAGGGAGATGCGCAAGGCCCTGGCCGCCGAGCTGACCGCCTCGCTGGCCGCCGCCGGCTGCCCCGCAGCAAAGGTCATCGTCCGCCCCGCCTACAAGCAGGGCTACTACTGGCTGGTCGACGAAACGCTGCCGGTCCTCGAAGACCTGCGGCCCGACCGCGTCGTCATCGGCTGGCGCCCCTTCACCGAACCCGGCGTGCGCGACCTGCCCATCCGCTGGCTGCAGGAAGTCTACCCGGCCGACGAAGTGTTGGCCGCCCGCCTGGGCGCGGCCGTCGAGCTCGCCGAGCTGCCGCCCGCCAGCCCCGAGGCGCTCGAAGTCCGCGCCTGGCGTAGCGGCCGCCAGGTGTTCGCCGCCGCCATGACGCCGGCCAGCGGGCGGCGCCCCTATCTCGACAACGACCCCGCCGCGGGCCTGGCCTGCCACCCGGCGGGCCGGATAGAAGCCCGGCATCCCGCCAAGGGCGCCGTAATCGCGCAGCCCTTCGCCACTGACCTCGAACTCTTCTGGCAGTGGTACAGCGCCGGCGTGCTCGCGCGCATCGAAGCCATGACCGGCGCGGCCGAGCCGCTGTTCGGCACGCTGGCCGTCGAATACGCCGGCAGCGAGCCCGACGAACCGCTCGGGGCGGGGGAGGAGATGGCCGCCCCGCTCGAAGCCCTCCACGAAGACCTCTACTTCACCACCCTCGACCGCTTCGCCAGCCTCGGCAAAGCCCGGCGGGGCGAACCTTACAACGCCCCCGGCGCCATCCTGCCCTGGCTCAAGGCCGCGCCCGGCCGCCCGCCCCGCGCCCGCGTCACGCTCACGCGGCCCGTAAAGCGCGAAGCAGTCGACATCGCCATAACCGGCGTCCACTTAGGCGGCCACGTCATCGCCGGCGGCCGGGTTATCCCCGCGCCGCCCCTCGCCGTCCCGGCAGGGGAGAGGGCGCCCGGCCCGGTCAATATGGCCACGCTCGTCGCCGAGCTCGGCGAACTCGCCGCGGCCGGCGTCCGCGTCCGCGTCGCCGCCCGCAGCACCGGCGGCCGGCCCGTCTTCGCCGTCGAGCTCCCCGCCCGCGCCGGCACCTTCGGCGCCGGGGCCTCGCTGCGCCACCCCACGCTGCTCATCAACGCCCGCCACCACGCCAACGAGGTCGCCAGCACCACGGCCGCCCTCGCCCTCGCCCGCCGCCTGGCGCGCGACCCGGCGCTGCGCAATAAAGCCAACATCGTCATCGTCCCGCTGGAAAACGCCGACGGGGCCGAGCTCCACGACCGCATGCAGCGGGACAACCCGCGCTGGAAGCACCACGCCGCCCGCTACAACCGCGACGGCTTTGAATACTACGGCGAATACTTCAACCCCGCCACCCCCTACGGCGAAGCCCGGGCGCTCGCGCGCCTGTGGCGGCAGTGGCTGCCCGACGTCGTCCTCGACGCCCACGGCGTGCCCTCCCACGAATGGATACAATGCTTCTCCGGCTACGGCAGCCCGCCGCGCTTCAGCATGTCCATCTGGCTGCCCAACGCCCTCATCTACGGCATCCTCTACGAGCCCCGGGACCACGCCGGCAACGTCGCCGCCGGCGAGGACCTGGCCCGCGCCATGTCCGCGGCCTTCGCCGCCGACGGCGAGATCGACGGCCTCAACAAACAATGGCTCGCGCGCTACCGCCGCTGGGGCAGCGATATCCTCCCCGGCAAATTCCCCGTCGAGCTGATGAACGACGCCATCTTCTACCGCCAGGACGCCGCCGAGCGCAAAATCAGCTTCACCTGGCGGCGGCCCGACGTCACCGCCGTCCACTGCGTAACCGAAGTGGCCGACGAGACGGCCCAGGGCGAATACCTCGACCTCTGCGCCCGCGCCCAGGGCGTCGCCATGCAGGCCGTCCTCGACTGGCTGGCCGCCGCGCCGGTCGGCAGCGAGGAGCGGGCGGCGACCACCGCCGCCGGCCTCATCCGCCGCTGGCGCAAGCGGCAACGCATCCAGGAAATGACGGCAGGGGAGGGGAACAAATGACGGACCGGCTGCTCACGGTCAACGACCTCAAAACATACTTCCGCACCAGCGAAGGCGTCTTCCCGGCCGTCGACGGCGTCAGCTTCCACCTCGACAAAGGCGAGACCGTCGGCTTGGTCGGCGAATCGGGCTGCGGCAAAAGCGTCACCGCCCTCAGCCTGCTCGGCCTCGTCCCCGACCCGCCCGGCCGCATCGTCGGCGGCGAAATCCTTTTCCAGGGCCAGGACCTCGTCGCCCTGCCGGCCGACGAACGGCGGAAAATTCGCGGCAACAAGATCAGCATGATTTTCCAGGAGCCCATGACCTCCCTCAACCCCGTCTACACCGTCGGCATGCAGCTCATGGAGCCGCTCCGCTTCCACCGCGGCCTGGCGAAGCCGGAGGCCCGCGCCAGGGCCATCGAGGCCCTCAAACAGGTCGGCATCCCCGCCCCCGAGCGGCGCATCGACGACTACCCCCACCAGCTCTCCGGCGGCATGCGCCAGCGGGTCATGATCGCCATGGCCCTCACCTGCCAGCCCCAGCTGCTTGTCGCCGACGAGCCCACCACCGCCCTCGACGTCACCATCCAGGCCCAAATCCTCGAACTGCTCAAAAGCATCAAAACCACCCTCGGCACCGCCATCCTCCTGATCACCCACGACCTCGGCGTCGTCGCCGAGACCGCCCAGCGGGTCATCGTCATGTACGCCGGCAAAATCGTCGAAGAAGCCCCGGTGCGCGATATATTCAAAAGTCCGTTCCATCCCTACACCCAGGGCCTGCTGGCCTCCATCCCCCGCATCGACGCCACCGTCGACCGCCTCAGCACCATCGAAGGCGTCGTGCCCAACCCGCTCCACTATCCGGCCGGCTGCCGCTTCCAGCCCCGCTGTCCCCGCGCAGCGGCGCAATGCGTCGCCCAGGAGCCGCCGCTCGTCGCGGCCGGGCCCGGCCGGCGGGTGGCCTGCTGGCTGGCGGACAAGGGGGTGGCCGGCGATGAGTGACGTCCTGCTGGCCGTAACCGGCCTCAAGAAATACTTCCCGCTCAAAAAAGGCCTGCTCGGCAAAACGTACGGCCATGTCAAGGCGGTCGACGGCGTCAGCTTCGCCGTCGCCAAAGGCGAGACCCTCGGCATCGTCGGCGAATCGGGCTGCGGCAAATCGACCACCGCCCGGGTCATCCTCCGTCTCATCGAGCCGACCGCCGGCGAGGCGCTATTGGGCGGCCGCGACATCTTCGCCATGGACGCCCGCGAACTGCGCCAGCTCAGGCGGCGGATGCAGATCGTCTTCCAGGACCCCTTCGCCTCCCTCGACCCGCGCATGACGGTCGCCGACATCGTCGCCGAGCCCCTCCGCGTCCACGGCATTGCCGCCGGCACCGAACGGCGCGAACTCATCCGCGACCTTTTGCGGACGGTCGGCCTCAGCGACGCCCACATGGGCCGCCACCCCCACGAATTCTCCGGCGGCCAGCGCCAGCGCATCGGCATCGCCCGGGCGCTCAGCGTCAAGCCCGAGCTGCTCTTCCTCGACGAGCCCGTCTCGGCGCTCGACGTCTCCATCCAGAGCCAGATCGTCAACCTCTTCCAGGACCTGCAGCAGCGCTACGGCCTCACCTACATCTTCATCGCCCACGACCTGGCCGTCGTCAAGCACATCTGCGACCGCATCGCCGTCATGTACCTCGGCCGCGTCGTCGAAACCGCCGCCACCGCCGAGCTGTTCACCCGGCCGCTCCACCCCTACACCCAGGCGCTGCTGTCCGCCATCCCCGTCCCCGACCCCGACGCCGCCCAAGAGCGCATCCTCCTGGCCGGCGACGTCCCCAACCCCGTCGACCTGCCGCCCGGCTGCCGCTTCCAGACCAGATGCCGCTTCAAGCTACCCGTCTGCGCCGCAGCGGAACCGGAATTGACCGACGTAGGCAACGGCCACTGCCTCGCCTGTCATTTGCACAGGGTTTCGAGCAACTGAGCCGGAGTTTGCGGCCCCCCGCGGCAAGACCCGGTTACGGCAGCGGCAAAAAAAGCCTCAACCCGTACAGGTTGAGGCTTTGCGTCGCTTATTCGCTTCTCCCGGCCGCCGCGGCCTCCGTCCGGTTCAGGGGGAACTCGGCGTGCATCTTCCTGATGCCGTTCAGGAACGCCCCGAACGGCGTCAGGCGCTCCGTGCTGTCGCTGTAGCCGTACATATTCACCAGCGTCCGGTCCTTCACCCGGTACACCGCTTGCTGCAGGCTGACGAAATACACGCCTTCCTCGGTCCGCGACGCCCGGCCCTCGATCTCGGCGGCCACCAGCCATTCGCAGCCGGCCGCCGCCGCCCTGGCCAGCGCCACGTTCAGCGGCACCTCGTCCTCCGCCAGGACGTACGAGCCGAACATGGCGCGGTACTCGTCGCGGAGCGCCTCCCGCAGATAAGGGAACTCGGCCTGCAGCGCCGCCGGCAGCCGGTTTCTCACCGCCGCGGCATACACCCTGGCGCCATGGTCCGCCGTCCGCCGCGGCACGCTCATCGTCCCGGCCTTCACTGCCCGGCCCCGCTCATCGTAAAAATTCCAGGCGGCGGCGCTCAGATACACCGGGATACGGTGGGGGTGCATCACGATATTCTGCGGCGCCTCCCAGTGGGTCGCCGCGCCGGTCTGGATGTACCCGCCCACGGCATCCTGGAGGATGCTCGTGACTTGGTCACCGCTCACCACGACGCGCGTCAGGTCCAGCCGGTCCTGGAACGCGGCCGCGAACGCCGCGTTGCCCACCGCCGGGGCGCCGAACGTGATGATCCTGACCTGCTCGGGGCGCACCCCCATGCTCAGCAGCCTGGCGCCGTACAGCGTCGCCACCGCGCCGCCCAGGCTATGGCCGGTGAGGATTATCTTATGCTCGGGATGGGCCAGCAGATGATCGGCGATATACAGCTCGCCCGGCCCCTCCAAAATGTCAGCGGTCAGCGCCGTCTGCGTCACCAGATTGAAGCCCTTGTGCACCTTGGGCAGCGTGTTGTCGACATCCTTCTCCCCGGCCGCGGCCGCGAACTCGTCGTAGCTGCCGCCGGCGAAGTACACCTGGCCGACCGTCAGGTCATTGGCCACATCCTTGGCCGACTCCGTCCCGGCCACCGCCAGCATCACTGTCACCTTCCCGCTCGCCGGGTCCTGCTTCTGCAGGAAGAGAAACCTGGCGTCGGCCACGTCCTTCTCGATATCAAAATACTTCACCTGCCAGCTGTCCTGCTCCAGGCGGGAGACGCCGATATAGCCCAGCCGGTTGCTGTACGCCGCCATGCACGCCAGCGCCGCGTCGTAAACGTCGCGCGCCTCCGCGTAATCCTGCAGCGGCTGCGCCTGGGCCGCGGCCGCCAGCGCCACGAGCAGCAGGCAGACAACCGCGGTTTTCCATACCCTCTTCATAATCCGCCTCCTAGCAAACCAATTCGGAGACTCATACCTACATTATAGTAGAAAAACGGCCCGGCGCAAAGGGACCGCTGCCGGCCCGCCCGGAACTCCTTTGAAACCGCGGCGGAAAATAGTATAATGGAAAATAATATCGGCAGGCAGGGGATAGCGACCCTGCCATATCATAGAGAGGTGACAGCCGCATGGACATGAACGAACTGGCCCGCCGGGCGCGGGACGCGAGCGTCAGGCTCGCCGGCGCCGGCAGTGAACGGAAGAACAAGGCCCTGGAGCGGATCGCCGCCGCCCTTAAAGAGCGGCAGCAGGACATCCTCCGCGCCAACCTGGCCGACCGGCAGCGCAGCGAACAGGAGAAGCTGCCCGCGCCCCTCCTCAAGCGCCTCGTATTCGACGAAGCCAAGCTCGCCGACGCCTGCGACGGCATCGCCAGCCTCGCCGGCCTCGAAGACCCTGTCGGCAAAACGCTGCTATCCACCGAGCTCGACACCGGCCTCGAACTCTACAAAGTCACCTGTCCGATCGGCGTCATCGGCGTCATCTTCGAGTCGCGCCCCGACGCCCTCGTCCAGATATCCACCCTCTGCCTGAAAAGCGGCAACAGCGTCCTCCTCAAGGGCGGCTCCGAAGCGCGCGAGACCAACCGCATCCTCACCGACATCATCGCCGCCGCCACGGCGGAATGCGGCCTCCCCGACGGCTGGATATCCCTGCTCGAGACGCGCGCCGACGTTGGCGCCATGCTAAAAGAAGACAAACACATCGACCTCATCATCCCCCGCGGCTCCAACGAATTCGTCCGCTACATCATGGACAACTCCCGCATCCCCGTAATGGGCCATGCCGACGGCATCTGCCACTGCTACGTCGCCGACGACGCCGACATCGCCATGGCGACCGCCATCGTCGCCGACGCCAAAACCCAGTACGTCGCCGTGTGCAACGCCCTCGAAACCCTCCTCGTCCACGAAAGCGTCGCCCCCGCCTTCCTGCCCGCGCTCCAGGCGCGGCTGGCCGGCAAAGTCGAGCTCGCCGGCTGCCCGCGGACCGCGGCCATCATCCCCGTGGCCCCGGCGGGCGAACAAGACTGGAAAATCGAATACCTCGACTACAAGCTGGCGATAAGAATCGTCCCGGACCTCGACGCCGCCATCGGCCACATCAACACCTACGGCTCGCGCCACACCGACGCCATCGTCACCGCCGACCAGGCCAAGGCGGCGCACTTCATGCAATACGTCGATTCGGCCAACGTCTTCTGGAACTGCTCCACCCGCTTCAGCGACGGCTTCCGCTACGGCTTCGGCGCCGAAGTCGGCGTAAGCACCGCCAAAATCCACGCCCGCGGCCCGGTCGGCCTCGAAGGGCTCGTCATCTACAAATACAAACTCATCGGCCACGGCCAGCTCGTCGGCGACTACGCCGCCCACACCAAGCGGTTCACCCACCGCCGGCTCGACCGGCAATTCCCCCTCGACGGCAAATAATAACGGCATTTCCCCGGCACCACGGACAGAGGAAGGTGTGTGCAGATGCAAAGAAACCTGCTGGCAATCGCCCTGGCCGTCCTCCTCCTGGCCGCATTCGGCGGCACCGCCGGCGCCTGGCCCTCCGAGATCGAGGACCGGCCGTTCCGGTTCGCGTCCGGCGGCGGCGCGCCCGGCTACTACGCCTGGCACGACGCCCACGGCTTCCACCTGTGGATGCTCCCCGGCAGCGGCAGCCATACCTTCATGGGCACCATCCGCACCGACGGCCGCTTCGTCGGCATCCGCGGCCACCATCTCGACGGCGCCGAATCCTTCCAGTCCTATCCCGAGATCAGCGGCCGCCCGTGGTTCGAAGTCGCCCACCCCGCCGGCGAGGCCGGCTTCGTCGCCCCCGGGCGGGAAGCCGAGTGCTCCCCGAGCAGAATCTTCTTCAAATTCACCACCGCCGACGCCGCCGACGGCATTTGGTTCCAAGTCTCCGGCAACGCCACCTACATCGGCTTCGACCTGCAAATGGACGGCCGCGGCCTGCCCCGCAACCAAATCTGGTACGGCGGCAGCAGCTGGCATCCTGAAACCTACAAATTCAAATTCGAAAATAAATAACCCAGGTTGGCGATAAAGCCCCATCTGCGGCGTTGCTCCTCGGCTGCCATCCTCAGCGTACGTCCGCGTACGCTTCCGGTGTCAGCCTCCGGTGCGCCTTGCATCTAGGGCTTTCTAACCAACCTGGAGCTGGTCTACAGAACTAAGAAAGGGGAGGGGAGGGCTTGCCCGACAACCACCCACCCGGCCTGCGCCAAGGCGCGGCCGACGGCTTCCCGATCGTCGTCGGCTACTTCCCGGTGGCCATGGCCTTCGGGCTGCTGGCGAAAACGACGGGCGTCACCTTCGCCGACGCCTGCCTGTTCTCCCTCGTCGTCTTCGCCGGCGCCAGCCAGTTCATGGCCCTCGACCTCATCAAAGCCGGCATCGCCACCGCCGACATCATCCTCGCCACCTTCCTCCTCAACCTGCGCCACCTGATGATGAGCGCCGCCCTCGCCGTCCGCCTCCGCGAAGTCCGCCGGGGCCTCCTGCCCTTCATCGCCTTCGGCGTCACCGACGAATCCTTCTCCGTCGCCGCCCTCAAGGCCGGCAAGCTCACCGCCCCCTACATGCTCGCCCTCAACGGCGTCGCCTACGCCGCCTGGTTCGGCGGCACCGTCGCCGGCTACCTCGTCGGCGCCGTCCTGCCGGCCGCCATCCAAAGCAGCCTCGGCATCGGCCTCTACGCCCTGTTCGCCGCCATCCTCGTCCCCGAAATCAAAAAACGCCCCGTCGCCCTCCTCGTCGCCCTCCTCGCCGGCCTCGCCTACCTCCTCCTCAGCCGCCTCGGCCTGCTCTCCTCCGGCTGGAGCCTCATCGCGGCGATAATCGCCGCCGCTGCCGCCGGCCTGTTCGTCCGCCAGGACGAAGAAAGGGAGGGGGACGCATGACAACCTACCTGCCCCTCATCCTCGGCATGCTGCTCGTCACCTACCTGCCGCGCCTCTTCCCGCTGCTCACCCTCTCGCAGCGCCGCCTGCCGCCGTACCTCAGGCGCTTCCTCGCCTACATACCCTACGCCGCCCTCGGCGCCCTCATCATCCGCGGCATCGCCGACAGCGCCGCCGGCCTGGCTCCCGCCACCCTCGCCGGCGTAACCGTGGCCGCCGCCGCGTCTTTTTGCGGCGGCGGGCTGGTGTCGTCGGTCATAGCCGCCATCGTCGCCGCCTATATAGCGCTCTCGCTATAAACCCAACCCCACCGCCAGCCCGGCGGCGGGGTTCCGTTTCCGTCGACCGAACAAAATTGTGGACAAACCGGCGCCAGTCGAGTAAAATTGACTACATAAAACTTTCCAGCGAAAGGAATTGTTGCCATGCTCGTTCATCAGCTCATCTTCCAGGGGCGGCCGGACAGCATCGCCTTCCACGGCCCCGCGCCGGTCACCTACGGGCAGCTCCAGGAACAAGTGGCCCACTACCGCAACTACCTTTACCAGGCCGGCGTCCGCCCCGGCGAAAACGTCGGCCTGCTGCTCCGCAACTCGCCGGCCTTCGTCTACGCCTACATGGCCATCGTCAGCCTCGGCGCCGTCGTCGTGCCCATAAACTACCAGCTCACTCCCGCCGAAATCGCCTACATCGCCAAAGACGCCGGCATGAAAAACCTCGTCGCCGGCGCCGCGCTCGACCTGGCCGCCCCCCTCCGGCAGCAGGGCTGCGGAAGCCAAGTCGCCCAGCACCTCGCCGCCGCCATCGAGGCCGCCGTCCTCCCGGCCGACGCTGCCCCGCCGGCCGGCGAACAGCTCGACGAAAACCGCCCCTGCACCATCATCTACACCTCCGGCACCACCGGCAACCCCAAAGGCGCCGTCCTCACCCACAAAAGCCTCGTCAGCGACGCCGCATGCTTCTCCCGGGCCATCCCCGTATCGGCGGCCGACAACATCCTCTGCATCCTGCCCTTATACCATTGCCTGGCCCTCACGTGCATCATCCTCAGCGGCTTCCTCCACCAGGCCTCCGTCACCATCCTCGACAGCCTCGTCCCCAAGGAAGTCATCGAAGCCATCAAACAATACCGCGTCAACGTCATGTACGGCGTGCCGTCCGTCTACATGCTCCTCCTCAGGACCGCCGCCCCCGCCGACCTGGCCGGCATGCGGCTGTTCATGTCCGGCGGCGCGTCGCTGCCCAAGCAAGTCGCCGCCGACTTCGCCGCCAAATTCGGCCTCGGCATCACCGAAGGCTACGGCCTGTCCGAAGCCTCCCCCGTCGTCGCCACCAACCCCCAGTTCCGCGCCAAGCTCCTCTCCATCGGCCTGCCCATCCCCGGCGTCGAAGTCCGCATCGTCGACCCCGACGACAACCCGCTGCCGTCCAACCAGGTCGGCGAGCTCGTCGTCCGCGGCCCCAACGTCATGCGCGGCTACCACAACCTGCCGGCGGAAACGGCCCGCGCCCTGCGCGGCGGCTGGCTCCACACCGGCGACCTCGCCTACGCCGACGAAGAAGGCTACCTCTTCATCGTCGACCGCCTCAAAGACATGATCATCACCCACGGCGAAAACATCTACCCGCGCGAAGTCGAAGAACAGATCTACACCTTCCCCGGCGTCGCCGAAGCGGCCGTCATCGGCGTCGCCGACAAATTCCGCGGCCAGGTCGCCTGCGCCTACCTCGCCATGAAGGACGGCCAGACCCTCGACCCCAAAGCCCTCAAGAACCACCTGCGCGACCGGCTCGCCGCCTACAAGATCCCCCGCGAATTCATCCAGCTCGACGCCCTGCCCAAAAGCCAGACCGGCAAAATCCTCAAGCGCCTCCTCCTCCCGCCGCAGGACAACTGAGCGCCACGAATAAAGAGACGGCCTGAATGTAATTCAGGCCGTCTCTCCGTTTCGTGGACCCTTCTCCTTCCTGCGGGCGTTGTAGCCCTTCTCGCCGTACGGCTGCAGCGCCGCCAGCCACTTGTCCTCCAGCGCCGCCACCGCCGCCCGCCGCTCCTCCGCCGGCACCTTCGCCGTATCCACCGTCTCCAGCACCTCGAACGCGAACGCCTCGCCGCCGTACCTGTCCCAGTCCGCCTGCAGCGCCGGGCTGCGGTGGCTGCCCATCCGCAGCTGGAAGTGCTGGCCGTTGAACGACGCCGGCAGATTCATGCTCCCGCCCACCAGCACCTTGCCGGTGGCGTTGTTCCTGATCGCGTACGCCCCCATCGGGCGGGGCGTCTCCTTATACTCCCTGATTATCTCCTTGCGATTCATCTTTTTCAGCTCCTTCGTCATGGTTTGAGCCAGTACGCGCTGCCGTCCGTCGTGCGGTCCATAAAGCCGTAATCGATCAGATAACGGCGCAGCAACGCGTAATCGTCATAGAACCTCTTCAGGATCGCGTTGACCTCCTTCTCCGTATACGTCGCCGTCGGGTCGAAATACTTCACCACATGCCGCAAGATGGCCAGGCGCTTCTTCTCCTTCGCCGGGAAATGCCCGAGCGGCCCGTCCGGCCCCTGCGGGAGGCAAGCGGCGAGAATCCGAGCGTTCTCCTCCTCCGTGATCGCGAACCGCTCGTCGACATGTTGCGCCGCCCGCGGCAGCTCGATGAAGCTGCTCTTCTTCGGCGCCCTTTCCGCCAGCAGCTCCATCACCGCCAGGAAAACCTTGGCCTGCTTCTGCCGCTCGCGCAGCGCGAAGCGGTGGTTGCGGATTGTCGACGTGCTGCCCGCCCCCAGCGCTTTCGCCACCTCGCTGTCCGCCATGCCGGCGTAAAAAAGCTCGAGGATGGTCTTCTGGTGCTCGGTCAGCCCGGTCAGCTTCTTATCCAGATCAAGCAGGAAATGGAACGCCGACCGGTGGCACTCGCCGATATGCACGGCGACGTACCGCCGCGCCTCGTACAGCGTCTCCCCGTGGGGATACACCACCCCGTCCGCGAACGTCCGGCCGCAGATGAGGCAAATGAACTCGCCGGCTGCTTCGTCGTAGCGGTAGCCCTGCTTTATCTCCGCCAGCGATGCCTGCCAGAAAAGCTCGGACACATCATTCATAACAAACACTCCTTAAATACATCTAGGAAACTAATAGACATTATAAAATATTATCTATAATAAATCAATGCCTAATCAGCCTCTCCCCGCTGGAAGATATTATGCCCCCGGCCGCCGGCCCCAGTCCATATCTGCCCGGTGCTTATTAAATGCACAGCGAATTGCGCCCTATAAATAATTCGCTACCTGAAACAGCCGGGAAAGGGGATTCTATGGGCCTCCTATAAATACTCACCTAAATATTGGATGCAAAAGGAGGTAAATAACAATGAATCCCCAAAAACTTTTCGGTGCGGCACTATGTCTGGCCGTAGCCGGTTCCCTGCTGCTGGCCGGTTGTGGGCAAAAGGACGCCAAACCAGCCGGCGGCGCCCCGCAGTACAAATTCCGCCTGGCGGAAAGCAACCCGGCCGACCATCCGGTAACCCTGGGCGACAAGAAATTCGCCGAACTGGTGGCGCAACGCTCCAATGGCCGCATTACCGTCGACGTCTTCCCCAACGCGCAACTGGGGGAAGAAAAAGCCGTCCTCGAGCAAATACAACTGGGCGCCCTCGAGTTCACCCGCGTAAGCTCCTCGCCCTTAGGCGAATTCAACAAACAAATGAGCGTATTTTCCTTGCCCTACATTTTCGACAGTGAAGAGCACATGTGGAAATTCCTCCAAGGCGAAATGGGCGAGAAAATGCTGGACGGCTTGCAACAATCCAAAATGAAAGGCCTGGCCTATTATACCGCCGGGGCCCGCAGCTTCTACGCGGTCAAGCCGCTTACCGGCATAGACAGCATCAAGGGCCTGAAAATCCGCGTCATGCAAAACAGGATCAACATGGAAATGGTCGCCGCCTTAGGCGGCAGCGCGACGCCGATGCCGGCCGGCCAGATATTCAGCGCCTTGCAAACCGGCGTGATTGACGGCGCCGAAAATAACTATCCCACCTTTCTTACCCAAAACCACAATCAGGTCGCCAAGCACTATATAGTCGACGCCCACCAGCGGATCCCGGAAGTGCTGTTGATCAGCAAGATCGCCTGGGATAAGCTCTCGCCCGACGATCAGAAACTTATTAAACAGGCCGCTTTGGACTCGGTAGCCTATCAAAGAGAAATCTGGACGAAAACAGAAAAAGAAGCCGAAGACAAAGTTCGCGCCAGCGGCGTGACAATCATCGCCGTAAAAGACCTCAAACCGTGGCAGGCGGCCGTTAAGCCGGTAATCGACAAATACGGCGGCGACTTTAAAGAAGTGCTGGACGGTATCGACAAAGCCCGCAAATAACCGACCGGGAACCGAAGCCCTCTTTGTCTGCCAAGACAACGAGGGCTTTTTTGGCGATTCCCGAAAGCGCCGCAAAATTACGCCTGCTCCATTTCATAGTGCGAAAAATTCAGTACAAGCCGAATTTTCGCACAAATTAGTCATTGACAAGTATCGGAAATCGTATATATAATCAACTTGATAATATATAATAAACGACATTATATATACTAGGAGCGTCGCAATGAAACAATCGGAACGCGGCAACGGCGCGGCGAATTCCCTAAAAGAAACGATAAAACAGATCATCCGCACGAAAATAATCGAAAACAAGCTCCAACCCGGGCAAAGGGTCGTCGAAACCGAAATCGCCCGCGAACTTCAGGTCAGCCAGATACCGGTGCGCGAAGCGCTGTGCGGCCTGGAGGAAGAAGGGCTCATCAAATCGGTCAAATACACCGGTTCGTTCGTCACCGACATCGACAACCGGGAAATGTACCATATGCACCTTCTGCGGTCCTACATAGAAACCTCGGCCATCGCAATCACCCTGCCCACGCTGTCGAAAAAAGACTTCGGCGCCCTCCACGACATCGTCGACGCCATGGATGCCAACCAGCAGGCCCATGCCGACTATTCGGCCATCTCCGCCCTCGACATCGAATTCCACCGCACCATCGTCAGCTGGGCCGGCATCGAGGCCTACAACCGCATCTGGTCGATGCTCAACGGCCATGTGCGCCGCTTCATCAACATCGTCCATCCCCGGATCGAAAACAAGCAGGCCCAGGTCTTCGAAGAACACCTGCACCTGCTGCGCATTCTCGAAGAGCGGGACGTCGACAAGGCCCAAGCGGCCATCAAGAACCATATCATGGACGTGTTCGACAGGGGCGCCATCCGCATATAAGCCGCGAGGATACGCGGCCGGTACCCTATTTGCATTTGCCGCCCCGGAATCCGGGGCGGCATCTGGCGCGAACAATCAGCGAAAGGGGAGTTCCTCTTGAAAATGAAAGCCGTCGTAAAGTACGACAACGTGGCCGGCGCCACCGAAATCAGAGAAGTGCCCGTACCCCAGATCGGCCCCGACGACGTCCTCGTCAAAGTGGCCTACATAGGCGTCTGCGGCAGCGATCCCCACATGCACCACAACCAGGTATCCTACAAAGTCAACGTACCGCTCATCCTCGGCCACGAATTTTCCGGCACCATCGAAAAAATCGGCGCCAACGTCCAGGGCTACCAGCCCGGCGAAGCCGTCACCTGCGAAACCCACGCCGACTACTGCGGCAAATGCGTCCTCTGCCGCACCAACCGCTACCACGTCTGCCGCGAGCGCAAAGGCTTCGGCTTCCAGGCCGACGGCGCCTTCGCCAAATACGTCAAAGTGCCCAGCCGCATCCTCCACAAGCTCCCCGCCGGCGTCAGCCTCAAGGAAGCCGCCGTCACCGAGCCCGTCTGCGTCGCCTACAACGCCCTGGCGAAACAATCCAAAATAGCCCCCGGCGACTTCGTCGTCATCATCGGCCCCGGCCCTATCGGCATCCTCTGCGCCAAGATGGCCAGCGTCATGGGCGCCGCCGACATCGTCCTCATCGGCACCGACGGCGACGAAGACCGCCTCGCCCTCGGCAAAGAATACGGCGCCACCCTCACCATCAACAGCTCGCGCCAGGACCCCGTGCCCATCATCATGGGCATGCGCGACAACTACGGCGCCGACACCGTCATCGACGCCGCCGGCTTCTCCCCGACCCTCAAGCTGTCCATGGACATCGTCCGCCCCTGCGGCCAGATCACCAAGATCGGCTGGGGCCCGGCCCCGGTCGGCTTCTCCCTCGACCCCCTCATCGCCAAAGCCGTCACCCTCCAGGGCACCTTCAGCCACAACTGGGACGTCTGGGAAAAGAGCCTCGTCCTCATGAGCAAAAAACTCATCGACGTCAACAAACTCGTCACCCACGAACTGCCGCTCGACAAATGGGCCGAAAGCTTCGAACTCATGGAATCCAAACAGGGCCTGAAGATCGTCCTCACGCCCATCGACTGAAACGACAAGGGGGTAATCACATGGCATCGCCGGCAACAGTAGAAAAACTGCAAGCAAAAGCCCTGACCCTCAGGGAACACATCGTCACCGACCTCATCGGCGTAGGCAAAGCCGGCCACCTCGGCGGCTCCTGCTCCGGCGCCGAGCTCGTCGCCGCCCTCTACTTCCATAAAATGAAGCACGACCCCAACAACCCGGCCTGGGAGGGCCGCGACCGCTTCCTCCTGAGCAAGGGCCATGCCGCCCTCGTCCAGTACGCCGCCCTCGCCGAAGCCGGCTACTTCCCCAAAGAAGAACTCGGCAAATGCAAAACCCTTGGCGCCATGCTCCAGGGCCACCCCGACATGACCAAGACCCCCGGCATCGAAGCCAACACCGGCTCCTTGGGCCAGGGCCTGTCCATCGGCAGCGGCATCGCCCTCGGCCTGCGCCTCGACGGCATCGCCAGCAAAGTCTACGTCATGGTCGGCGACGGCGAACTCGCCGAAGGCCAGATCTGGGAAGCCGCCATGGCCGCCGCCAGCTACAAGCTCGACAACCTCGTCGCCATCATCGACAACAACCAAATCCAGGCCACCGGCCCCATCGCCGAGCGCATGGACATCGGCCCCGTCGCCGCCAAATTCGCCGCCTTCGGCTGGGAAACCATCGAAATCGACGGCCACGACATCCCCGCCATCCTCGCCGCCCTCGACCAAGCCGACCAGATCAAAGGCAAACCCATCGCCATCATCGCCGCGACGGTCAAAGGCAAATGCATCTCCTTCGCCGAGCACAACGCCGCTTTCCACAACGGCGCCATGACCGCCGAACAGATGGAAATCGCCAAGTCCGACTTACAGAAACTGCGGAGGTAGACTGAAGATGACAACGAAAAGCCTGCGTCAGGCCTACGGCGAAACCCTCGTCGAACTGGGCCGCGAAAATAAAAACATCGTCGTGCTCGAAGCCGACCTCGGCAAATCCACCATGTCCATCCTCTTCCAGAAAGAATTCCCCGACCGCTACTTCGAAATGAGCATCGCCGAAGCCAACATGGCCTCCACGGCCGCCGGCCTCGCCCTCACCGGCAAAATCCCCTTCATCAACTCCTTCGCCGTCTTCTCCACCGGCCGCTGCTTCGACCAGCTCCGCCAGACCATCTCCATCGCCGGCCTCAACGTCAAAATCTGCGGCTCCAGCGCCGGCCTGTCCGACTACGGCGACGGCTCCACCCACCAATCCGTCGAAGACATGGCCATCATGCGGGCCATCCCCAAAATGACCGTCCTCGTCCCCGTCGACGCCCACCAGACCCGCCAAGCCGTGCGGGCCATGGCCAAACGTCCCGGGCCCTGCTACATACGCATCAACCGTAACGAACTGCCCTTCGTCACCGCCGAACAGGGCGACTTTGAAATCGGCAAACTCTACCCCGTCCGCGACGGCGGCGACATCCTCGTCTTCGCCAACGGCGTCATGGTCTCCAAAGCCCTCGAAGCGGCCGACAGCCTCGCCAAGGAAGGCATCGCCGTCAAAGTCGTCAACGTCCCCACCGTCAAGCCCCTCGACAAACAGGCCGTCCTCGCCATGGCCGCAGGCTTCAAGGCCATCGTCACCGCCGAAGAGCACAGCGTCATCGGCGGCCTCGGCGGCGCCATCGCCGAAGCCATGAGCGAAGCCCCCGTTCCCCTGAGCATGGTCGGCATCGAAGACCGCTTCGGCACCTCGGCCACCGGCTACGACGAACTCCTCGCATGCTACGGCCTGACCGCCGACGCCATCGCCGCGCGCGTCAGGAAAATGCTCGGGCGGCGCTAGCCGCCCGGCGGCCAACATTTCAGAATATACAATATTTTGCAGGAAAAAGGGGTCTATTTCAAGAATAGTCCAATTGTTTTCCTCCGTCCGGCAACGCCAACCGCGTATCGAAAGACTTCCGACTGGCTCCGCGTTTACCGGCCGTCGGGCCGGCACCGACCAAGGTGCGAAATGCCGGGGGGTTTCCGGGACCTGGTATTTTGTATAAAACAAATAGGAGGGAAAAGAAAAGCGATGGGTAAAATTCTCAGAATCGTCAGTGTGTTGGCAGTGGTCGCGTTGGCCGCCACCCTGCTGGCCGGCTGCGGCGGCGGCGACAAAAAGCCCGCGGCCGAACAGAAGGCCGAGAAAAAGGTCATCAGAGTCTCGATCGGCCTGAATGAAGCCAGTCCGGAATACAAGGGCCTCGAAAAGTGGAAAGAACTCGTTGCCAAGGAATCCAACGGACGTCTCGAAGTCCAGATCTTCTCCAGCGCCCAGTTGGGCGACGACATCAAAACCATGACGGCCCTCAGGGCCGGCACGCTGGAAATGTCCGGTCCCTCGAGCTCGCCGATAGCCACCATCGACAAGAAATGGATGGTCTTCGACCTGCCGTTCCTCTTTGCCAACGAGAAAGTAGTTGACGCCGTTCTCGACGGCCCCTTCGGCCAGAAAATGCTCGACTCGCTGTCCTCCCATGGCCTGGTGGGCCTCATGTACATGGAAAACGGCTACCGCCAAGTCACCAACAGCAAGCGCGAGATCAAAACCCCCGACGACATCAAGGGCCTGAAGATCAGGACCATGGAAAACCCCGTCCACCTCGCCGCCTGGCGCAAGCTCGGCGCCAACCCGACCCCGATGCCGTTCAGCGAAGTCTTCAACGCCATGCAGCAGAAGACCATCGACGGCCAGGAAAACCCCAACACCACCAACTTCCTGCAGAAATTCCACGAAGTGCAGAAATACACCACCATAAGCAACCATGTCTACACGCCGTTCGTCATCATGTACAGCAAGAAGCTGTGGGACACCCTGCCGAAGGAAGACCAGGCTCTCCTCCTCAAGACCGGCAAGGAAGCCAGCAAGTGGCAGCGCGAATACAACCGCAAGGTTGACGCCGAAGCCCTCGAAGGCCTGAGCAAAGCCGGCATGACCGTCACCAAACTGACCCCGGAACAGACGAAAGCCTTCCAGGACGCCACCAAGGACATCGCCGCCCAGTTCGAAGGTGACATCGGTAAAGACGTTATCGCCGAAGTAAGAGCGGAAATCGCCAAGGTTAAATAAAGCTTAGTCTAGTGGTACCAGGCGGGACTGTTGGCAAGTATCCGTGGAAGCGCCTGCTTTCAACAGTCCCGCCCGTTTTTTCGCACGGCCGCGGTCTCTGTCGCCGTGCGCAAATGAAAGCGGGGATACACAATCCCACGAAAGGAAGCCGGAATATGGGCAGCTTGAGCAAACAGATCAACCGCCTGCTCCACGCAGCGATAGCAGTCTGCCTGACCTGCATGGCCACTTTTGTCTTTGCCAACGTTATCTTGCGCTACTTCTTCAATCAGGGACTCACCTGGGCGGAGGAAGCCTCCCGTTATCTGTTCATCTGGCTTATCTTCCTGGGAGCCATCGTAGCCTACCAGGAAAATGTCCACCTGGGCGTCGACACACTTGTGAACAGACTGTCCGTTAAAAGCAAACGCATCCTCTTCATAATCAACAACATCATCCTGGTGGTCACCATGGGCCTGTGCGTCGACGGAACCTGGAAAATGACCGTCCTCACCAGCGACCAGGTGTCGTCGTCGATGCAGATACCGATGTCCTTGGTGTATGTCTCCGGGTTTATCTGCAGCACCGCGATGGTGCTCATCTCCCTGGTCAACCTCTACCGGCTGTTCACCAACAAGGTGGCTGAAGACGAACTGGTAATGATGACCGATACCGAGGACAAGCAATTCATAGATCAGGCAGTCGGCGAAGCCGGGGAAGGAGCGAAAAAACCATGACGATGATAATGGTCGTATTCCTGGGTTCGCTCCTTGCCGCCATGGCCCTGGGCATCCCCATCGCCCACTCGCTCATCATCAGCGGCGTTTGCCTGTTGGTTCAGATGAACATGTTCGATACCCAGATCCTCGCCGCCACCCTCGTCGACGGCGCCGACAACTTCCCCCTCATGGCCATCGCCTTCTTCATCCTCGCCGGCGAGCTCATGAACGCCGGCGGCGTCTCCAAGCGCATCATCGCCTTCGCCATGGCCCTTGTCGGCCATGTCCGCGGCGGCCTCGGCTACGTCGCCATCCTCGCCAGCCTCATCTTCGCCGGCCTGTCCGGGTCGGCGGTCGCCGACACCGCCGCCCTCAGCGCCATCCTCATCCCGATCATGGTCGAAGCCGGCTACGACCGGGGAATGTCGGCCGCCCTCATCGCGGCCGCGGCCATCATTCCGCCCATCATGCCCCTCAGCGTGCCGATGATCATCTTCGGCGTCACCGGCAACGTCTCCATCCCCAAGCTCTTCATGTCCGGCATCGTGCCCGGCCTGATGCTGTGCCTGTTTTTGGCCGGCACCTGGACCTGGCTGGCCCGCAAGAAACACTTCAAGACCCAGCCCAAGCAGCCGACGTCCGTCGTCCTCAAAGCGGCCCGCGACGCCATCTGGGCCTTCATCCTCCCCGGCATCATCATCGTCGGCCTGCGCGGCGGCGTCTTCACCCCCACCGAGGCCGCCTCCATCGCCGTCTTCTACGCCCTGTTCGTCGGCGTGTTCGTCTACCGCGAACTCAAGCTCAACCACATCTGCGACGTCCTGGTCGCGGCCGCCAAAGTCACCAGCATCGTCATGTTCCTGTGCGCGGCGGCCATGGTCTCGTCCTGGCTCATCGCCGTCGCCAACATCCCCGCGTGGATCGCCGGCATGCTGGCGCCGGTCATGGACAACAAGATCTTCCTCATGTTCGTCATCAACATCATCGTCCTCCTCGTCGGCACCGCCATGGACGCCACGCCCACCATCCTCATCCTCACGCCCGTGCTCATGCCCATCATCGAGAAGGCCGGCATCAACCCGATCTACTTCGGCTTCATGTTCGTCTTCAACAACATGATCGGCGTCCTCACCCCGCCGGTGGGCACCGTACTCAACGTGGCGGCCGGCGTCGGCAAAGTCTCGATGGAAGAAATAATCGCCAAGGTCCTGCCGTACATGTGGATCGAAATCGTCCTCCTCCTGCTGCTCACCTTCTTCCCGGACCTCGTCCTCGTACCCATGAGCTGGTTCATCCCCAAATAACGGCGGTTGCCTAGAAGGCCCCATCTGCGCGTTGCTCGCACCTGGACCTCTCTCGCCGGTCTAAGTTGACTGCCACAAAAGACGCGCTCCGCAAGGGGCGCGTCTTTTTTGTGTTGCCGGTGCCCGTTCCAAAAGACGAAACATTCGCCGCCGCCATTTACACTGCCCTGGCAGCATGGTAGAATCTCCTTGGGAAAAAGAGGCAAAGCGAGGGGGAAAAACCATGACAACCGATCTGCAAGGAAAAGTCGCCGTCATCACCGGCGGGAGCGGCATACTGTGCACCCCCATGGCGCGCGAGCTCGCCCGCCTGGGCGCCAAAGTCGCCATCCTCGGCCGCAGCCGGGAAAAAGCCCAACGCGTCGCCGACGGCATCGTCAAAGACGGCGGCCGCGCCATCGGCGTCGCCGGCGACGTCCTCAGCCGCGACAGCGTGACCGAGGCCGCCGCCGTCATCGCCGCCGAACTCGGCCCCTGCGACATCCTCGTCAACGGCGCCGGCGGCAACGACCCGCGCGGCACCACCAGCAAAGAAACCCTCCAGCCCGCCGATCTGCTGCACAAAGACGACTCCGTCCGCACCTTCTTCGACATGGCCACCGAAGGCTTCGACTACGTCCTGCGCCTCAACTTCATGGGCACCTTCATCCCCTGCCAGGTCTTCGCCGCCCAGATGATCGGCCGCCCCGGCGCCGCCATCGTCAACATCTCCTCCATGAGCGCCTACAGCCCGCTCACCAAGACCCCCGCCTACAGCGCCGCCAAAGCCGCCGTCACCAACTTCAC
The DNA here is from genome assembly GCA_029975165.1 of Selenomonadales bacterium. Taxonomy (GTDB): domain Bacteria; phylum Bacillota; class Negativicutes; order Sporomusales; family UBA7701; genus Anaeroselena. The sequence continues at coordinate 96,544 of JARKPR010000003.1, read as the reverse complement.
CTACTGGCTCGCCGTCCACATGGCCGACGCCGGCATCCGCGTAAACGCCATCGCCCCCGGCTTCTTCCTCACCGAGCAAAACCGCACCCTCCTCACCAACCCCGACGGCTCGCTCACCCCCAGAGCCGACAAAATACTCGCCCACACCCCAATGCGCCGCTTCGGCCGGCCCGAAGAACTCCTCGGCACCCTCGTCTGGCTCGTCGACCAACAAGCCTCCGGCTTCGTCACCGGCATCGTCGTCCCCGTCGACGGCGGCTTCATGGCCTACGCCGGCGTATAGCGCCCGTCCAGCACCTGACGGCAAGGAGAGAGAACAATGGACGACACCATCAAATGGGTAGCCAACAACCTGGCCCGGCCGGCAACGGACACCGCCGCCACCGCCTTCCTCGGCAGCCAAGACCTCGCCGCCGCCCGGCGCTTCCACGCCAGCTTCCCCGAATACGCCCCCACCCCCCTCCGCAGCCTGGAACGCCTCGCTGCCCGCCTGGGCATCGGCGGCCTATACATCAAAGACGAAGCCCACCGCTTCGGCCTTAACGCCTTCAAAGCCCTCGGCGGCTCCTGGGCCATCGCTCGCCACCTCGGCCGGCAGCTCGCCCTCGCCCCCGGGGAACTGTCCCCCGGCCGGCTCGCCGCGGCCGCCGCGGCCGCCGGGCCGCTCACCTTCGCCACCGCCACCGACGGCAACCACGGGCGGGGCGTCGCCTGGACCGCCCGCCGCCTCGGCTGCCGGGCCGTCGTCTACCTGCCGAAAGGAGCGGCCCGCCACCGTGTCGACGCCATCCGCGCCGAAGGCGCCGAAGCCATCGTCACCCCCCTCAACTACGACGACGCCGTGCGCCTGGCAGCCGACGACGCCCGGCGGCACGGCTGGACCCTCGTCCAGGACACCGCCTGGGAAGGCTACCAGGACATCCCCGCCTGGATCATGCAGGGCTACGGCACCATGGTCGCCGAAGCCCTCGACCAGCTCCGGGCCCTCGGCGCCCCGCCGCCCACCCACGTCTTCGTCCAGGCCGGCGTAGGCGCCCTCGCCGGCGCCGTCCAGGGCTACCTCGCCAACCTCCTCCCCGACGCCCGGCCGCACACCGTCGTCGTCGAAGCCGCCCAAGCCGACTGCCTGTACCGCTCGGCGCTCGCCGGCGACGGCCGGCCGCGCAGCGTCGGCGGCGACCTCGACACCGTCATGGCCGGCCTGGCCTGCGGCGAACCCAACCCGCTCGGCTGGAACATCCTCCGCAGCCACAGCGAAACCTTCGCCTCCTGCCCCGACTGGGTCGCCGCCCTCGGCATGCGCCTCCTCGGCGCTCCCCTTGCCGGCGACCCCCGGATCATCTCCGGCGAATCCGGCGCCGTCACCGCCGGCCTGCTGCTCGCCCTCGTCCGCGATGGCAGCCTCGGCGGCCTCAGGCGGCACCTCGGGCTCGGCGCCGGCTCCCGCATCCTCCTCTTCAGCACCGAAGGCGACACCGACCCCGACAGCTACCGCCGCATCGTCTGGGACGGCCAGCTCGCATCCCCCCTCGCAAGACTGGAGGCCTGACAATGAACCCCATCCACATCGACCGCGCCGCCCTGCTCGCCAACCTGCAAGCCATGATCCGCATCGACTCCGTCAACCCCTCGCTCGTTCCCGGCGGCAGGGGGGAAGGGGCCATCGCCCGCTACCTCGGCGACTACCTCCGGGCCATGGGCCTCGCCGTCCATCGGCGGGAAATCGCCCCCGGCCGCGTCAACATCATCGGCATCCGCAAAGGCCGCGGCGGCGGGCGCAGCATCATCCTCAACGGCCACACCGACACCGTCGGCCTCGACAAAATGGCCATCGACCCCCTTGACCCCGTCTACAAAGACGGCCGGGTATACGGCCGCGGCAGCCTCGACATGAAAGGCGGCCTCGCCGCCGCCATCGCCGCCGTGCGGGCCATCGCCGCCGCCGGGACGGAACTTGGCGGCGACATCATCCTCGCCTGCGTCGCCGACGAAGAATACGCCAGCATCGGCACCGAAGCCCTCGTCGCCGAATACACCGCCGACGCCGCCGTAGTCTGCGAACCCTCCGGCCTCGGACTGGGCATCGCCCACAAAGGCTTCGCCTGGGCCACCATCGACATCCACGGCCTGGCCGCCCACGGCAGCAAACCCGAACTCGGCATCGACGCCATCGTCAAAGCCGGCAAACTCCTCGTCGCCCTCGAAGACCTCGGCCAAACCCTCGCCGCCCGCACCCATCCCCTCCTCGGCCCGCCCTCCGTCCACGCCTCCCTCATCCAAGGCGGCAGCGAACTCAGCACCTACCCCGACCACTGCCAGATCAAAATCGAGCGGCGCACCATCCCCGGCGAAAACGAACAAACCGTCGCCGCCGAACTCGCCGCCCTCATTGCCGGGCTAACCGCCCGCGACAGCCAATTCAAGGCCGACTGGCACATCTTCTTCCACCGCCACCCCTTCGAAATCGCCCCCGACGCGCCCATCGCCGCCGCCCTCGCCAAAGCCGGCGGGCGAGTGCTGGGCGCCGCCCCCCGCCACATGGGCTTCAGCGGCTGGCTCGACTCCTCCCTCCTCGCCGCCGCCGGCATCCCCACCGTCATCTTCGGCCCGGCCGGCGAAGGCCTGCACGCCGCCAGCGAACACGTCGACTTCGCCTCCGTGGCCGACACCGCCGCCGTCCTGGCCGCCACGGTCGTCGACTTCTGCCGCTGACGTCCATCGGATGACCGGCACAAATAGGACTTTTGCACTAAATAAATAGGACTATAGTCCCTGGCTGGCAGGATGGGAACACGATACAATTTCTGTAGAATTTTGTAGAACGTTGCCGTATACGGTCGAAGGACGTAGCTGAAAAAGCGCCTCTCAGGCGCGCCGTCCTTTGCACCAGTGCATTCTGCATCATCGCGGGAGGACACGCCGTGACGAAAGTAGCCACGCAAGACCTGCGACCAGGAATGGTCATCGGCCGGGAAGTAGTGACTGACGACGGTGTAGTACTCCTGGAGAGCGGCACCGTCCTCACCGCCTGGCAAATAACCAACCTGCACAACTGGCGCATCCCGGCCGTCGACATCGCCGCCGCGGAAGCGTCGGCCACCCGGCCCGCCCGCGTGCCCGGCTCCTTTCTCGAAGACTACGTCAAAACCGTCGACGTCATCCGCCACACCTTCGAACACATCAGCCTCTTCCGCGAAGTCCCCGTCCTGGAGATGGAGGAACTCGCCAACCAGCGCATAGCCCTGCTCGCCGACACCGTCGGCGTGCTCGACTACCTTTACCAGATCAGGCTCCACAGCGACCACACCTTCGAACACTCGCTCAGCGTAGCCATCACCGCCGCCGTCATCGGCCGCTGGCGCCACATCAAAGGCAAAGAGCTCGGCGACCTTATCCTCGCCGGGCTCCTTCACGATATCGGCAAACTGTTCGTTCCCCCGGCCATCCTCGACAAACCCGGCGTCCTCACGCCGGCCGAATACGAATACATCCGCCGCCATCCCGGCGAAGGCCACCGGCTGATCGCAGCCAGCCCGCAAATTGCCGAAGGCGTCAAGCTCGGCGTCATCCAGCACCACGAGCGGCGGGACGGGAGCGGGTACCCGGCGGGGCTCGCCGGCGACGCCATCCACGACTACGCCAAAATCATCGCCATCGCCGACATCTACTGCGCCATGACCGCCGACCGGGCCTACCGCCGCAGGCTCACGCCGCTGGCCGCCATCGAAGTCATCGCCGAAGACATGCGCGCCAAGCTCGACCCCGAAATAGGCGTCACCTTCCTCGACAACATGCGCGACTGCTTCACCGGCAGCGACGTCATTCTCAGCGACGGCCAGCGGGCGAAAATCGTCGTCCTCGGCGGCCGGGACCGCTACTGGACCAAGCCCGTCGTCCGCAGCGCCGACGGCCGCATGCTCGACCTGCGCGAAGAAGGGCTCAGCATCGTGGAAATCGTGCAGGAAAACTAACGCCAAACAAAAAACACGGCCATCGGCCGTGTTTTAATATCGAATCTTACCCTCTCGCCCCGCCTACTCGATCAGCAGCAGGCCGTAAAAATTCCTATCGTCGCTGCGGTCCCTTACCACCTCGATGGGAAAGCCGTTCGTCCTGGCCGTTGCGAAGACATCGATGCCACAAGCTTCCATCGACGGCCGCGCCTCCTTCGGCTGGACGCACTCCCTCCCGTTGCAGGCGGTGCATAACTGGCAGGGGCCGTCCTTGAAGGCGAAGGCCTTATAATAGCCGGACAAGAATACCTCCCGCTCCAGCTTGACAATAAACGAAGAAGGGCGGGCGGTCCTTTTGCAGTGGATGAGCAGCGCGGCCTGATAACAATCCAGCATCTCCCGGGTCTCCTTGTACGTCGGCGTATTGGGCGGACAATGTATGCCCCTGATGCCGCAGCCGTACAGGCACCTCATCTGCACCCAGGCCGCCGTCCTGACCGTTGCGGCGTCGATGACTTTGGCGTCGTGAGCGCCGTACTCCTTCGCCAAAGCGACAAACCGCGACAAACCGCTCATGCAATCCTCTCCTCAGCCCGGCCGTGTCTTTTTTCGCTACTCCGCAACCGCCTGCAAGATCCTCCCCAGCTCCTCCTTCTCCTGCGGGCTCAAAGCCTTCAGCGGCGGTATGGGGTCGCCGACCGCGAACCCCTGAATCTCAAGAGCCGCCTTGATGCACGGCGCCAGACCGAACTTCTGGAACGACCGGTTGATATCCCACAACTGCTTCTGGTACGCCAGCCCCTCGTCCCATCTCCGGTCCCGCGCCAGCTCATACAGCCTCACGCTCTGCGCCGGAATGATGCAGGCCGGCCCCGCCATCCAGCCCACCCCGCCGAGCATCATCACGAACAACGGGATATGGGCCGAAGCGCTGAAAATCTTAATCTTGCCGGCCAGCTTGCTCGCAATCGTCAGCAGCTTGCCCGTATTCCCCGACGCATCCTTGATGTACTCGATATTGGGGATCTCGGCCAACCGCTCGATCACGGGCAGGCTAAGTTCGGTCTGCTGGAAACTGGGATTGGTATACAAAACCACCGGGCACTTCACCGCCTGGGCGATGGCGGCAAAATACTCGTACACCTGGCCATCCTTCAGCGGGAAATACGTCTCCAGCACCGCCAGCACGCCGTCGGCCCCGAGCGCCGCTAATTCCTGCGCCTGCCGCGCAGCCTCGGCCGTCGACGCGTGGCTCACCCCGGCGACGACCGGCACCCGGCCCCTGGCGGCGTCGATGACCACCTCCACCACCTTGCGGCGCTGCGGCCACGTCAGATAAGCAAACTCGCCTGTGCTGCCCAGCGGCGTCAAACCGTGCACACCCTTGGCGATCAAATGCTCGACCAGCTCGCGCAGCACCGCCTCCCTCACCGAACCGTCGGCATTGACCGGCGACACCAGATAAGGAAAAACCCCCTTGAAATCGCTCACGACGATAATCACTCCTTGACTTGGCTTATATTAACCACTTTATCCCCACAGCACCACCGCCGCGCAAGCGGCGATCATCACCGCCTCCAGCGCCACAACCGGGCGAAGCGACCGCAGGAAATCCGCCTTGAAATAATCGATCGTCACCAGCAGGCACAAATGGGCGGGCGAAAGCATCTGCCCCCCCGTCCCCATCACGAAGCAAGCCATCACCACATCGATATCGCCCGGCGCCATCAGCGTAATGAACGGGAAAGAAATCGCCACGAACCCCTGCGACGTACCCGTCAGCAGGCCGCCCAGAAAGCCGATCACGCTGATCACCACCACCGTCGGCACAGCCAGGTCGTTCAGCAGCGCCGTCACATCGCTGATAACGCCCGCGCCGCTCAAAATACGCTGGAAAAGCAGGATGCCGGCGATGCCCCACAGCAGCCGGCCGTCGAGCGCGTGGGCCAGCATCGCCCGCAGCGACGCCGCGTTCTGGCGCAGGAAGAACGCCATCGCCGCCACCACCAGCGCCATCGACAACGCCGCGCTCTGCCGGAAAAAGACCACCAGCACGAAATTCGCTACAATCGGGCCGACGGCCAGCGCCAGATGGCGCCTGCTGTCCCCGTCGGCAGCGCCTGCCCCGGCCAGCCGGGCGCCTTCCCCGGCCTTGGCCTCAAGCGGAGCGATCAGCAGCAGCCAGCCGATGACGATCGACAGCCCCGTCGCCCACAACATCTTGAACGACAACTCGCCGAGCGGGATGCCGGAAAGCTGGCTGGCGAGCAGCATGCCGGTCATAATCGGGTTCGTGAACTCCCACACATGGCGGAACCAGTAATTGATCGCCGTCTTCCTCTCCGGGCTCAGGCCATACGGCTTGGCGGCATTCTCCACCAGCGGCGCCGAAAAAATCGCCCCGCCCAGGGACGGCAAAAAACCCAAAAAAGCCGGCATCAGCGCGAGAAGGACGCGGTCGCTGCGGAACAGCCTCCGCGCCGCCGCCATCAGGCCGTCGATTATCCCGCCCGTACGCAGCTGGAACTCGAGGCACATCACGAAATACAAGGCCAGCATGATCTCCCACGTCGCCGCGGCGGACGCCGTCTCCCGCACGACAGCCAGCAGCTTCGCCGGCGTGGGCCCCGTGGCAAAAAAAATAATCCCCGAGCCGGCCAGCATCGAAAGGCACATATTCACTTTCCGGTTGAGGAGAAAAACGATTGCCGCGAGCGTAGCGCAAATAAGAAATACAGAAGACATCCCGAACGAGAACCTCCGATTCGAGCCCGGATAACATACCTATGAATACTTCTCTGCCCGCGCCGATAGTCCTACAAGCCGCGGAAAAAAACATGGCCTGCCGGATGGATAATCCGGCAGGCCATGCCCTGGTTGCCAGGGGTTGGCGTCGACACATCAGAAACGCAGCGTCATCCCCGCCCCCACGCCGGACCTTGTCCGGCCGCCGTCAGGCGAGAACGAATGGTAATCCACGTTTAAATCCAGATTGCTCGCCAAATGCATATTGGCGCCCACCTGCACCTCGCTGAACCTGTTGCCGCCGATCAGCGACGCGTAGCCGTCCCACTGCGGCGCGAGCGGCGCATGCACCGCCAGCCCCAGGTACATCTCCGAGCCCGACCACAGATCGCGGCTGCCCACGATCCCCCTCAGATTGCCCGTCAGGTCGAACTGGCCGTAAATATCGTTCATGTCGCCGTCGCGGTCGACATTCTGGAACCCGAGAGTGAAGCTGTCGGTGAGCTTATGCTCCAGGTAGAAAACGTCGCTGCCGGCGCCGAGCGCGGTCTGGCCGCGCCCCAGGTCGTTGATCGGGGCCGCGAAAACGGTGGCGGCGTTCATGGCGAGCAAGGCAGCGATAGCAAGTACGATTCTCTTCAAAACAAAACCTCCAATCCGTATTATGTATACTTGTTCCAACCTTAATATACCGGCGGCGCAACCCAAGCGTCAACACACAAAAATAACCAACCCCGCAAAATATATTTGAACGGTCGGCTGCACCGGGAAAAACAATTATCAGAGCTGAAAACCGGTGCCGTGCCGACCGGACTTCTCGGCCACACCCTTAAAATAACAGCCAAATGTGACAAACCCATGACAACCCTCGTTTTTTTCACGCCGCTACAGGGAAAGACCGGCCGACGTAGAAAATAAACAAAAAACAGCGCGGATCATTTTTTTACTATAAAAAGGAGGCATCCCCATGGACAACCGCAAAGTGGCCCTCATCACCGGCGGCGCCACCGGCATCGGCAGGGCGGTGGCCCTCAGCCTCGCCGCCCAAGGCGTCGACATCGTCATCAACTACTCCCGCTCGGCCAAGGAGGCCCAGGAAACGGCCGCAGCGATCGAAAAAACCGGCGTCGGCTGCCTGGTCGAGCAAGCCGACGTCGCCGACGACACCCAGGTCAAGCGCCTGGTGGCGAGCGCCGTCCGCCGCTTCGGCCGCCTCGACTACCTCGTCAACTCCGCCGGCACCACCCACTTCGTCGCCGCCGCCGACCTCGACGGCATGGCCGGTGAATACTGGGACGACATCATGGGCGTCAACGTCAAAGGCCTGTTCTTCGCCTGCCGGGCCGCCGCCCCCCACCTCAAAAAAACCGGCGGCGCCATCGTCAACATCACCTCCGTCGCCGGCATCACCGGCAAAGGCAGCTCCATCGCCTACGCCGCCTCCAAAGCCGCCGCCATCAGCGTCACCAAATCCCTCGCCCAGGTCCTTGCCCCCGAAGTGCGCGTCAACAGCGTCGCCCCCGGCATCGTCCTCACCCGCTGGTGCGCCGGCCGCGAAGACCACGTCAAACGCCTCGGCGGCGCCACCCCCCTGGGCCGCTGCTGTGGCCCCGAAGACGTCGCCCAGGTCGTCGTCCCCCTGCTGCTGTCCGCCAACATGATAACCGGGCAGACCGTCATCGTCGACGGCGGCGCCATCCTCTAAACACACCCCGGCCGACCGCCGGAAAGGGGGAAAAACCATGGACGACAACCGGACAGCCATCATGAAAGAACTCGTCACCGTCCTCCTCGTCGCCGTCCTGCTGCTCGCCGCCGCAGGCTTCGCCGTTCGCAACGTCTACATCGCCGTGCGCTCCCTCGACGGCGCCCCCGCGGCCGCCGACGAACTCACCATGGACGCCGTCGAAAAAGCCCTGCGCGAAATTACCGCCCAACTCATGCCGGCCCCCAAACCGAAGGCCCCGCCGCCCGCCGCCGCGCCCCAGCCGGCGCCGCCGGCCGCAAAAGGCCAAATCACTGCCGTCCGCTTCTTCGCCGGCGACAGGCTCTCGCCGGTGCAAGAACGCCGTTACGCCGACACCTTCATCCACCCGGCCGGCAACATCTACCTCGAAATCAACTTCAAAAACAACGCCTACAACATCGCCGACGCCACCATCCCTCTCGTCATTCGGCACATCGATCCCGCCGGCCGCATGACCGCCGAAATCAAAAAAACCGCCCAGCCGAAAAAAGAATGGGCGTCGGCCAAATTCGCCACCGTCCTCGACGCCTACAAGCCCGGGGCCTGGCCGAGCGGCCGCCACACCGTCAAAATCCTCTTCGACGGCGAAGAGGCCGGCGAATACACCTTCATAATCCAATAATCGCCAAAAGAAAAAACCGGGCCAACCAGGCCCGGTTTCCTCTTGCCGGTCAGCTCACCCTAAGAAAGTGGCCGGCCGACCCCCTCCCGCCGCAAAGCGGACAAGCCTCTTCCACATAGCCTGCGCTGCCGCAGCTCGGGCAACCCTTTTCATTCAAGTCATGATGCTCGAACGAATCGCTGTCCCGGCAGTAGGGACAATCGCTGGCGACCGTTCCCCGGCCGCCGCAAGCGGGACATTGGGCAGACATGATATAAATTCCTCCCTCAGCCGGCCGCTTTGCGGGTCGGCAATGTTTCGTTCTCCGCCGCCTGGCGGGCCATCAGGCCGGCGAAATCGATCACCCGGCTGGCATAGCCCCATTCATTGTCGTACCAGGCCAGCACCTTCGCGGTATCCGGGCCCACCACCATCGTCGACAGCGCATCCACGATGGCCGAATGGCTGTTCTTCAGAAAATCGATCGACACCAGCGGCTCCTCGCAATAATCGAGGATGCCCCGCAGCTGCCCGCGGGCCGCCGCGCACAGCGCCCGGTTGATCTCCTCCGCCGTCACGCTGCGGCTCACCTGCACCACCAGATCCGTCAGCGACACATTCGGCACCGGCACCCTGATCGCGATCCCGTTCAGCTTCCCCCTCAGCGCCGGTATCACCTCGCCGATCATCCGCGCCGCGCCGGTCGTCGTCGGGATGATCGACTGCACGCAGCTCCGCGCCCGCCGCGGATCCTTATGGCTGTTGTCCAGGCTGCGCTGATCGGTCGTGAACGCGTGGACCGTCGACATGAACCCGCTCACCACGCCGAACCGCTCATGCAGCACCTTCACCACCGGCGCCAGGCAATTCGTCGTGCACGAAGCCGTCGAAACGATGTGATGCTTATGATGGCTGTAATCGCCGTCGTTCACCCCCACCACGAACGTCGGTACGGCATCCTTCGCCGGCGCGGTGATGATCACCTTGCCCGCCCCGTTGTCCAGGTGGACCTGGCAATCCCGGCCGGAGTTGAACTTGCCGGTCGCCTCGATCACGATATCGGCCCCCAGGCTGCCCCAGGACAGATTGGCCGGGTTGCGGTCCGACAGCACCCGGATCGCCTGCCCGTCGACCACGATCTCCCGGTCGGTGGCCACCACCGTACGGTCGAGGATACCGTGGACCGAGTCGTACTTCAGCAGGCGGGCCAGCGACGGCGCGTCCATCGTCCCGTTGACGGCGACGACCTCCACATCCTCGCGGGCCAGGGAGGCCCGCAGGCACATCCTGCCGATCCTGCCAAAGCCGTTGATGGCGATTCTGGCCTTCAAACCCCATCACACTCCCAAATGATACGCATCAATTAACTCCCTTTGCAATAATAGTATAGCACAATTGATTTTCTCACTGCAAGTAGAGTAGCATATTTATTTGTATGTGAATAACGGAAAAATAATACCTCCTTCTGCGACGTTTACCCCTAAACGCCGGCGTGATAGGATATATGTGGAAATGCTTCTTGCGGGAGGAATTGGTCATGACCGTCACCGCCGCCGCCGTAAAAGACCTGGCCGCCGGCCTGCAGAAAAAATGCCGCACCGTATCAAGCCGCACCACGCCCGACGGCGGGTGGGTGTTGGCGTGCAACCGGTGCCGTACCATCTGCCCTTCGCGGTTTGATCTCGCACACTAAGGAGGCCGTTGATAAGGCCCCATCTGCGGCGTTGCTCCTCAGAGCGCTTGCATCTAGGGCCTTCTGAACGGCCTCGGCAGTTCTAAGTTTTTTTAGGAAACGGGGGAGAGGAGGTAGCGGTAAATGTGCTATACTATTTCCCGGTGCTCTCGCTTTTAGCTATGAATCTCCTTTCTCGTTTTGCAAATATGATTGTTTTTACAGGAATATAGTGGTAAATTTGACATATAAAACAACCAATGAAATGAGGTGGGCGGTTTATTATGAAAAAAGCATTGATTATTTTTTTGTTAATCATGCTTGTTCCGACAATCGCGCTTTGCTCAACAACCAAGGTGTTAGACAGGGATACCGATTTGCCTATTCAAGGGTCCGTTACTGGATTAGTCACGTTTAAACAAGGTACTACAGTTGAATTGAACGAAAGAGGAGAAGTAATCTCCGGTGTTCTAAAATCAAATCAGGAAGTGTATTGCAGAAGCGGTTCGTATACACTAATAAAACTGTACGACACAATTTTGGGCTTTAGTTGTATTCGAATAAAGGGAGGAGACGCTGTCACAACATTTGATGAACAGGGAAGTGTCATTTCTGGAACGCTGAATGAAGACGCCGAACTAATTATAGTGAATAATAAGGCACAAAAAATTTCATTAAAATATGAAACTCCCTTTGCAATCGATAAAAATGGCAATTTACTCAGTGGATTTCCGAAATCTGATACTTATTTACGTCCTGTTGGCTGGCAGAATTTTATGCCAAAAGATAATTACGCTGGTTTTGTCAAATTTAAAGCAGTTACCGAAATTACATTCGGTCCTAATGGCGAAGTAGTTAGAGGAACAATAGCCGATCAATTAACTGTCAACGGCATAACATTTCCTGCTGGTACAAGACTGCAATTTAGCCCATCTGGTTATCCCCAGAAGCCATAGCATCTCCGGCTCGGTTTCTAACAATAGTACATTGATTGCCCCCGCTCCCCACAAACGGCACAAAAGCCTGAAACCTCCCGGTTTCAGGCTTTTCATCTCTTGCGTCACCCCTTCAAGTGCTCCTGCAGCTCCTTCAGGTCCTGCCAGATGCGGTGCTTCTCCGGCAGGGCGATATTATTGTTCGCCAGCAGCTTCTCGTACAAATACTTGGCTATCAGGCTGCCGTCGTACTCCAGGAACCCCAAAGCGTCCAGCAGGTCCTCCAGCGCGTCCACATTGACATCCGAATCGGTCTCCGCCAACTCCAGCGCCTTCTGGGCGCAGCCCAGCACCGCCAGCTTCGCCTTCTCGTCGTCGTCCACCAGCAGATACAGCGCATACGCCTTCGCCGACCAATCGCTGAAATTCGCCGCCTCGGCCTGCGCCGCCCGCTGCACCCACAGCACCGCCTGCACGCTATCCCGCCGGTCGGCGGCATACTCGAAATACATATCCGCGATCCGCACGCACAGCGTCGGGTTCAGCTTATCGGCCAGCACCCGGCGCACCGCCTCCTGCTCCAACGCCCGGTCGGGCACGAACAGCGCGCAGCAGAAAACATCCTGCACATACATCGCCGGGATGGGACCGCTGCGGCTCAAAATCAGCCGGGCGATATCCACCGCTATATCGGGGCGGTACTCCGTGGCGACCACCAGATAATCCCCCAGATCCCGCATATCCGCGTCGGCGCGATCGGCCACCCCGGCCTTCGTGTACCAATAGCAAGCCTTCTCCCGGTCCTCCCGCTCGAACCACTTGCGCGCCTCGCCGATGCACTTCTGGTAATTGCCGTCGCCCTTCGAACCGAATAACCTCATCCTACCCTCCGCGTGCTCAGTGACAATTTAGATATAATATATACTAACACTCTTTCGGCCCAGATACAACTTGCCGGGCAGGAAACCGGCCCGCGGCGCTAGAATATCCTGGTAAAGACTACAATCATGGAGGGACACCATGCGTTACGTAGTTCTCGGCAAAACCGGGCTCAAAGTATCCGAAGTCGGCTTCGGCGGCATACCCATCATCCGCCTCACCGTAGACGAAGCGGTCGCCGTCCTGCGCCGCGCCTTCGACAAAGGCATCACCTTCTACGACACCGCCAACGCCTACCTCGGCAGCGAAGACAAAATCGGCCGGGCCTTCGCCGGCCTGCGCGACCAAATCATCCTCGCCACCAAAACCATGAAGCGCGACGCCGCCGGCGCCGCCGAACACATCGACACCAGCCTCCGCCTCCTCAGAACCGACCGCATCGACCTCCTCCAACTTCACCAGGTCGCCCAGGAAAAAGACTGGCAGGCCATCTCCGGCCCCGGCGGCGCCCTCGAAGCCCTCGTCAAAGCCCAAGAACAGGGCAAAGTCCGCCACCTCGGCGTCACCTCCCACAGCATCCCCATGGCCGTCAAACTCATCAAAACCGGCCTCTTCGCAACCATCCAGTTCCCCTTCAGCTTCCTCGAACCCGCGGCCGCCGACGAACTCCACGTCGTCGCCCGCTCCCTCGGCCTCGGCATCATCGCCATGAAGCCCTTCGGCGGCGGCGTCATCGACAACGCCGGCCTCTCCTTCAAATTCCTCCGCCAGCACGAAGACATCGTGCCCATCCCCGGCTTCGACTCCGTCCAATACGTCGACGAAGTCGTCGCCCTCTACGACCAGCCCAACGCCGTCACCGGCGAAGACCTCGCCGCCATGGCCGCCTTCCGCGACCGGGTCGGCGGCCGCTTCTGCCGGCGGTGCGAATACTGCCAGCCCTGCCCCAACGGCGTCATGATCACCGCCGCCATGAGCTACCCCATCATCGCCCACCGCATGTCCAAGCAAGTCGCCGTCAACTTCTCCAAAAAAGCCATCGAATCGGTCGAGAACTGTACCCAATGCGGCGTCTGCCTCACCCGCTGCCCCTACCAGCTGCCCATCCCCGAACTCATCCGCAAGAACCACGACCTCTACCTTGCGCACCGCCGCGAACTCGGCCAGCAGGCCTAAAGCGAGTATGGTCCGGAGCCCTGCGGAGCATAACCGCGGGGCTTCTCAACATCAACATCCAACCGGCACACAAAAGGAGATGCAACCAATGAACCGCGAAACCTCCTGGACCATCGGCACCCTCTCCGCCATCGCCGCCGCCGGCGGCCTCGCCGTCGGCAAACCTTCGGCCCCGGCCCAAAAAGCCCTCGTCGCCGCCGGCTGGCTGGCGCCGGGGGAAACCTCCTACCCCCTGTTCAAGCGCGTCGTCGAACGGGCCAGCGACTTCGCCTGGCTTAAAAAAGGCGACAGCGTCCTCGTCAAACCCGCCATGAACTCCGGCAAACCACACCCCGCCGTCACCGACCCCTGGGCGCTGGAGAGCCTGCTGCAAATCCTCACCGAGCGCGGCGCCGGCAAAATCTACGTCGGCGACCAATCCGGCGTCCGCAACGTCTACTGGACGGCCGCCGGCCAGCAGCGCGGCTCCTCGCGGGCCTTCGCCGCCGACACCGGCCTCCTCCCCGTCATCGAAGCCCACGGCGCCACCCCCGTCTTCTTCGAAGAACGCGGCTACGACGCCTACTTCCCCGGCCGCCCCGCCGGCGAGCACCACTGGCCCGAGCCCCCGCAGCTCACCACCCTCGTCAAAGACGTCGACCACATCGTCTACCTGCCGCGCCTCGGCTCCCACATCATGGCCGACATCACCGCCGGCCTCAAAATCGGCGTCGGCTTCCTGCGCGAAGACAGCCGCCGCCTCCTCCACCAGGGCGGGGCCGACTTCGCCGCCATGTACGCCGAACTCAACGAAATACCCGAAATCAAAGCCAAGCTCCGCCTCACCGTCACCGCCGCCCGCAAAATCATGACCCTCTTCGGCCCCGACGACGGCCACGTCCTCGAACCTCCCGCCGGCCCCGTCTTCGCCTCCGAAGACCTGCTCGCCCACGACCTCTTCGCCTACGCCTGCCTCCAGTACGCCCGCGAGCGCCTCACCCCGCCGGACGCCTCCCTCCCCGACTTCGGCAACCTCTGGGACTTCATGGAAACGCGCACCGCCCGGAACAGGAGCTTCTGCAAAATCGTCTGGGACCTCGCCGACGACCGCGTACCCGCAATGCCCGCCTCCCGGCCCGGCGGCATTTACAGCCACGCCGCCATCGCCACCTATCTCCGGCACAACAGCGCCGCCGACACCGAATACACCGTCGCCGAAATCAACCCCTGCCCCGACCCCGAACTCGTCCCTGGCCTGCGGCGCCTGCTGCGGCCCTAGGGAGGCCATATGACATACCGCATCCAGGTAACCTCCGCCGGCATCGACTGGGACGAAGCCTACAGCATCCTCGACAGCGTCCGCATGGCCTCCCATCCCCTGGCCGAAGTGCGGCTCGCCTTCGAAAACAGCTACCGCGTCGTCTTCGTCTACGACGGCGACCGGCTGCTCGGCCTCGGCCGGGCCATCTCCGACGGCGCCTACGAAGCCGTCCTCTACGACATCGCCGTGCGCCCCGAATGCCAGGGCCGAAACATCGGCACCCTCATCGTCGACACCCTCATGGCCGGCCTCGCCGGCATGGACGTCATCCTCTTCGCCATGCCGGGGCGGGAAAACTTCTACCGCAAACTCGGCTTCGCCAAGCTCCTCACCGGCATGGCCCGCTTCGTCCGCCCCGCCGCCCTGCGGGAAAAAGGCTTCACCGACTGACCGCATCCCCCGCTTGACAGATCCGCCCATTTGTTGCTATAATCAGGCCAACATCACATCATCAGCGTTGATGAACGGGAAGAGTAGCCGTGGTAGGGGATCACAGCGAGCCGGCGGCGGTGGGAGGCCGGCATTGCTCGACACGGTGAATGGGCCCGGGAAACGCGGCCCGAGCCGCATTTCTGCGGGGTAGGCGCCGCCGGGAACAGCCCCGCCGTTACCAGGGGAAGGGCATCGCCGGCTTTCGCCGCCCGTGCCCCATTGAGCTGGGCCGCCTTGCGGCCAAACAGGGTGGTACCGCGAGTCAACCTCTCGTCCCTATCGGGGCGAGGGGTTTTTTACATTCCCAAAAGAAAGGGGCAGCAGCTATGCAGACGGACAAAAAAATCACCCTCGAAGAAAAGGAGATCCCGCGGCGCTGGTACAACATCCAGGCCGACATGCCCACCAAAATGGCGCCGCCCCTCCACCCGGCCACCAAGCAGCCCATAGGCCCGGAGGACCTCGCCCCCATCTTCCCCCTGGAACTCATCAAACAGGAAGTCAGCCAGGAGCGCTGGATCGACATCCCCGAAGAAGTCGTCGCCAAATACCGCATCTGGCGGCCCACCCCCCTCATCCGCGCCTACGAACTCGAAAAAGCCCTCGACACCCCCGCCAAAATCTACTACAAATACGAAGGCGCCAGCCCGGCCGGCAGCCACAAAGCCAACACCGCCATCCCCCAGGCCTACTACAACAAAGCCGCCGGCATCACCCGCCTCGCCACCGAGACCGGGGCCGGGCAGTGGGGCAGCGCCCTCAGCCTCGCCTGCAGCATGTACGGCCTCGAATGCGTCGTCTACATGGTCAAAATCAGCGCCCAACAGAAGCCCTACCGCCGCTCCTTCATGCAAATCTACGGCGCCGAAGTCATCCCCAGCCCCTCCGACCGCACCGCCGCCGGCCGCGCCATGCTCGCCAAAGACCCCGGCTCCCCCGGCAGCCTCGGCCTCGCCATCTCCGAAGCCGTCGAAGACGCCGCCGGCCGCACCGACACCAACTACGCCCTCGGCAGCGTCCTCAACCACGTCCTCCTCCACCAGACCGTCATCGGCCTCGAAGCCAAAGCCCAGCTCGCCAAAGCCGGCGACTACCCCGACGTCGTCATCGGCGCCTGCGGCGGCGGCAGCAACTTCGGCGGCATCGCCTTCCCCTTCCTCCACGACAAATTCGCCGGCCAGAGCGTCCGCGCCCTCGCCGTCGAGCCCACCGCCTGCCCCACGCTCACCCGCGGCATCTTCGCCTACGACTACGGCGACCTCGGCAAACTCACCCCCATCGTCAAAATGTACACCCTCGGCCACACCTTCATGCCCTCCGGCATCCACGCCGGCGGTCTCAGATACCACGGCGAATCGCCCCTCGTCAGCCAGCTCTACCACGACGGCTTCATCGAAGCCAAAGCCTTCGACCAGCGGGAAATCTTCGCCGCCGCCCTCACCTTCGCCCGCAGCGAAGGCATCATCCCCGCCCCCGAATCGGCCCACGCCGTCCGCGGCGCCATCGTCGAAGCCCTCGACGCGCGCGAAGCAGGGCAGGGGAGGACCATCCTCTTCAGCCTCTCCGGCCACGGCCACTTCGACATGGCCGCCTACGACGCCTACCTCGCCGGCCAAACCCAAGACACCCCCTGCGACGAAAAACAACTGGCCGCCTACCTCGCCGAACTGCCGCAAACCTGACAACAATAACGCAAAAACCCTGGATGATTCTTCTTGACAACCGCCGCCGCCTGCGCTAAAATTAGCCTAAATCCAAACAACCAACAGTGATGAACAGGACGAGTACCTGTGCAGCCTTCCGTCCAGCGAGCCGGTGACCGGGCGACCGGGGGTGTGACGACCGGCCGGAAAAGCGCAGCGAATGGACCTGGGAATTGCTCCCCGAACGCCTCGGCAAGTAGGAAGAGCCGGCCGCCGCCGTTACCCGGCTAGGATATAAGGACGCCTGTCCCGTATCCGAACCGAGGGAAAGCCATGCTTTCCGAACAGGGTGGTACCGCGAGCCATTTCGCCCCTACGGGTGAAATGGCTTTTTATTTTAGCTCTATTCGTAAGCGCCGTCGATCTGTGAGAGACAGCAGATTCCGGCGACTTTGCGGAAGAAGCTACGCGCCGTTGGCGAAGCGGTCTTAGCGCTGCAGCACGCCCGGCCATGGACGGCCGGGCGAGGAGCCATCAGTCAGGAGACTGTTGGCGACGGTGCCAGCGGCGCAAGACCCAAGCCTATGGCGCGTGCTTCCGGAGCTACGGAGCCGGAGTCTGCTGTCTCTCACATAGGCACCGGCTACGAACAGAGTCTTTATTTTACATATCGAAAACAGGGAGGTAAAAACCATGCTTAAAGAATCCCTCGGCCGCCTGGCCGCCGGCGACAACCTCTCCCCCGACGAAGCCGGCCGCTCCATGGCCGCCATCATGTCCGGCGAAGTCAGCGATACCCAGATCGGCGCCTTCCTCACCGCCCTCAAAATGAAAGGTGAAACCAGCGAAGAAATCGCCGCCTTCGCCGGCGCCATGCGCCACTTCGCCGTCGGCGTCGACTGCCGCAGCGGCGACGTCCTCGACACCTGCGGCACCGGCGGCGACGGCCGCAAAACCTTCAACATCTCCACCGCCGTCGCCCTCGTCGTCGCCGGCTGCGGCGTCGCCGTCGCCAAGCACGGCAACCACGGCATGTCCAGCCCCTGCGGCAGCGCCGACGTCCTCAAAGCCCTCGGCGTCCGCATCGACCTCCCCAAAGAAGCCGTCGCCCGCGCCATCGACACGATCGGCATCGGCTTCCTCTACGCCCCCCGCCACCATCCCGCCATGCGCCACGTCGCCAAATCGCGGCGCGAGCTCGGCTTCCGCACCGTCTTCAACCTCCTCGGCCCCCTCACCAACCCCGCCGGCGCCCCCCGCCAGCTCGTCGGCGTCTACGACCCCGCCATCACCGGCAAAGTCGCCGAAGTTCTCCTCAGGCTCGGCGCCAAGCGGGCCATGGTCGTCCACAGCCTCGACGGCCTCGACGAAATCTCCGCCGCCGCCCCCACCAAAATCGCCGAAGTCGTTGACGGCCAAGTAAAATCCTACCTCCTCGACCCCGCCGCCTACGGCTTCCACGGCGACAGCGCCCTCTACCGCGGCGGCGCCCCCGCCGACAACGCCGCCATCATCCTCGCCATCCTCGGCGGCGAACAGGGCGGCCGGCGGGACATCGTCCTCCTCAACGCCGCCGCCGCCCTCGTCGTCGCCGGCAAAGCCGCCGACCTCCGCGAAGGCCTGGCCCTCGCCGCCGCCAGCATCGACGGCGGCGCCGCCCTCGCCAAGCTCGAAGCCCTCCGCCGCTTCGGCGCAGAAACAGGGGAGGGATCGCCATTATCATAAAAATCTGCGGCATAACCACCCTCGCCGCCGCCCGCGCCGCCCACGCCGCCGGCGCCGACCTCATCGGCTTCGTCTTCGCTCCCGGCCGGCGGCGGATAAACGTCGAAGACGCCGCCGCCATCGCCCGCCAGGTACCAGGCATCGGCCGCGTCGGCGTCTTCGTCGACCAGCCCCTCGCCCTCGTCCGCGACATCGCCCGCCGCTGCCGCCTCGACTACGTCCAGCTCCACGGCGGCGAACCCCCCGCCTACTGCAAAGCCGTCGGCCGGCCGATCATCAAAACCCTGCCCGTCGGCCCCGGCTTCGACCCCGCCGCCGCCGTCGCCTACCCGGCCGCCTTCCTCCTCCTCGACACCCTCGTCCCCGGCCAGGCCGGCGGCACCGGCATCGCCTTCGATTGGCGGCAAGCCGCGGCCACCGCCGCCCGCCTGCCCACCCCCTACATCGTCGCCGGCGGCCTCACCGCCGCCAATGTCGGCGAAGCAGTCCGCCTCCTCGCCCCCGCCGGCGTCGACGTCTCCGGCGGCGTCGAAACGGGCGGCGCCAAAGACCCGGAAAAAATCCACGCCTTCGTCGCCGCCGCCCGCGCGGCCCAGGGAAGGAGACAGCCATGCTCGCCACAATAGTCGCCCAAAGGCGGCGCGACATCGCCGCCCTCAAAAAAACCCGCCCCCTCGCCGCCCTCCGCGCCGCCGCCACCCCCGGCCGGCCAACCTTCGCCGCCGCCGTCCGCGCCGCGCCCTTCGCCCTCATCGCCGAATGCAAGCTCGCCTCCCCCGCCAAAGGCGCCCTCTGCGAGCGACACACCGTCCCCGACCTCGCCCGCCTCTTCACCGCCGCCGGCGCCGCCGCCCTCTCCGTCCACACCAGCGCCCCCTTCCGCGGCCGCATAGAAGACATCGCCGCCGTCCGCGCCGTCAGCCCCCTGCCCATCCTCCGCAAAGACTTCATCATCGACGAATACCAGCTCTACGAAAGCCGCCTCGCCGGCGCCGACGCCGTCCTCCTCATCGCCGCCATCCTCACCGACGGCCAGCTCGCCCGCTACCTCGCCCTCGCCGGCTCCCTCGGCCTCGACACCCTCGTCGAAGTCCACAGCCTGGAAGAGCTGCAGCGCGTCCAGCGCACCGCCGCCCCCATCGTCGGCATCAACAACCGCGACCTCGCCACCTTCACCACCGACCTCGCCGCCACCTTCGCCCTCCTGCCCCACACCGACGGCCGCCGCCTCATCATCAGCGAAAGCGGCATAAACAGCGGCCACGACGCCCGGCGGCTGAAGGCGGCCGGCGTGCGCGGCGCCCTTGTCGGCGAAGCCCTCGTCACCGCCGCCGACATCCCCGCCCGCACCCGCGAACTTGCCCTAGCACCCGAAAAGGAGGAATTCCCCATGCCTGATAAAAACGGCCGTTTCGGCGCCTACGGCGGCCGCTACGTCCCCGAAACCCTCATGCCCGCCCTCGGCGAGCTCGCCGCAACCTACGGCCGCCTCAAAGACGACCCCGCCTTCCGGCGCGAACTCGCCGGCTACCTCAAGGACTACGCCGGCCGGCCCACCCTCCTGTACCACGCCGCCAACCTCACCGCCCACTACGGCCGGGCCGACATCTACCTCAAGCGCGAAGACCTCCTCCACACCGGCGCCCACAAAATCAACAACGCCATCGGCCAGGCCATCCTCGCCCGCCGCATGGGCAAAAAACGCATCGTCGCCGAAACCGGCGCCGGCCAGCACGGCGTCGCCTGCGCCACCGTCGCCGCCTACTTCGGCCTCGAATGCCGCGTCTTCATGGGTGAAGAAGACATCGAACGCCAGCACCTCAACGTCGTCCGCATGCGCCTCCTCGGCAGCGAAGTCGTCCCCGTCGCCAGCGGCACCGGCACCCTCAAGGACGCCACCAGCGAAGCCATGCGCTACTGGGTCGCCAACGTCCGCGACACCAACTACATCATCGGCTCCGTCGTCGGCCCCCATCCCTACCCCATGATGGTCCGCGACTTCCAGGCCGTCATCGGCCGCGAGCTCAAAGCCCAGGCCGCGGCCGCCGGCCTCCAAATAAAGCACATCGTCGCCTGCGTCGGCGGCGGCAGCAACGCCATGGGCATCTTCCACCCCTTCCTCCACGACCGCGACATCGTCAAAACCGGCGTCGAAGCCGCCGGCCGCGGCCTCGGCAGCGGCCAATACGCCGCCTCCCTCGTCAAAGGCCGCCCCGGCGTCCTCCACGGCGCCTACAGCTACCTCCTCCAGGACGACGACGGCCAGGTCACCCCCGCCTACTCCGTCTCCGCCGGCCTCGACTACCCCGGCGTCGGCCCCGAGCACGCCCACGCCCGCGACAGCGGCCTCGCCCGCTACGTCGCCGTCACCGACCGGGCCGCCCTTGACGCCCTCGCCCGCCTCGCCCGCCTGGAAGGCATCATCGCCGCCCTCGAAAGCGCCCACGCCCTCGCCTACCTCGAAGAACTCATGCCGGCCACCGGCCCCGGCCAAGCCGTCGTCGTCTGCCTCTCCGGGCGGGGCGACAAAGACGTCGACACCGTAGCGAAAATCATGGGGGGATCATAATGTCCGCACTGCGCGCTAAACTCGCCGCCACCCTCGCCGCCGGCCGCAAAGGCCTCATCGTCTACCTCACCGCCGGCTGCCCCGACCTCGCCGCTACCCGCGAGGCCGCCCGCGCCGCCTTCGCCGCCGGCGCCGACATAGTAGAGATCGGCATCCCCTTCTCCGACCCCATCGCCGACGGCCCCGTCATCCAGAAAGCCGCCGCCGAAGCCCTCAAAGGCGGCCTCAAAACCGCCGCCGTCCTCGACGCCGCCGGCGAAATAACTGCCGCCGGCCCCGTCGCCCTCATGACCTACATCAACACCATCCTCCAGTTCGGGCCCGAACGCTTCGTCGCCGCCGCCGCCGCAAAAGGCGCCGCCGGCGTAATCGTCCCCGACCTCCCCCTCGAAGAAGCCGCCCCCCTCCAGGACATCTGCCGCCGCCACAACCTCGACCTCATCAAATTCATCGCCCCAACCAGCCCCCCGGAGCGCATCGCCCGCATCTGCGCCCAGGCCGAAGGCTTCCTCTACTGCGTCTCCACCACCGGCGTCACCGGCGTGCGCGCCGTCGACTACAGCCTGCTCGCCCCCCTCATCGCCGCCGCCCGGCAGGCCACCGCCGTCCCCGTCGCCATCGGCTTCGGCATCGGCAGCCCCGAAGCCGCCGTCGCCGCCGCCGCCCACGCCGACGCCGTCATCGTCGGCAGCGCCGTCGTCGAACGCCTCGCCACCAGCGGCCCGACCGCCGTCGGCCAGCTCGTCGCCGCCCTCCGCCGCGCCCTCGACGGGGCAGGGGAGCGGCCATGAACCTCTATCCCGGCCGGGAAGAATTCTGCCGCCTGGCGGCCGGCCACAACATCCTCCCCGTATGGACCGACCTGCCCGCCGACCTCGACACCCCCGTATCCCTGTACTACAAAACAGTCGGCGACCGCCCCGGCTTCATGCTCGAGAGCGCCGACAGCAGCAAAACCTTCGGCCGCTACTCCTTCATCGGCGCCGACCCCCTCGTCACCCTCGCCGCCTTCGCCGGCCACACCGCCGTCACCCGCGGCGGCGCGCGCACGGACCTCGCCGGCCCGCCGCTGGCCATCCTGCAGCGCACCCTCGACACCTTCGCCTTCCCCGCCCTCGCCGGCCTGCCCCCCTTCAGTGGCGGCGCCGTCGGCTACCTGGCCTACGAAGCCGCCGCCACCTGGGAACGCATCCGCGGCCTCGCCGTCCCCGACGACATGCTCCTCGGCGAATA
Source organism: Selenomonadales bacterium (assembly GCA_029975165.1). Lineage (GTDB taxonomy): Bacteria > Bacillota > Negativicutes > Sporomusales > UBA7701 > Anaeroselena. The sequence goes on along the minus strand of JARKPR010000003.1, from coordinate 73,934 downwards.
CCTCATCTGCCAGACCATCGTCGTCCTCGACCACCTCACCCACACCGCCCGCCTCATCCGCCTCGTCCCCATCGAAGAGGCGTCCGCCGCCCCCGCCGCCTACCAGGCCGCCGGCGACCTGCTCGCCACCCTTGCCACCCGCCTGCGGCGCCCCGCCGTCCTGCCCGCCGTCCTGCCCCCGGTGCCCGGCGCCGCCGCCCCCGCCGACGGCCGCGAAGACTTCCTCGCCGCCGTCGGCGCCGCCAAAGAACACATCGCCGCCGGCGACATCTTCCAGGTCGTCCTCTCGCGGCCCTTCCGCCGCCCGCTCGCCGACCAGCCCTTCCTCCTCTACCGGCGGCTCCGCCAGCTCAACCCCTCCCCCTACATGTTCTACCTCAACTTCGGGCCCCGCCAGCTCGTCGGCGCCTCCCCGGAAATGCTCGTCAAGCTCCAGGACGGCCAGGTTACCACCTGCCCCATCGCCGGCACCCGGCCCCGCGGCCGCGACGCGGCCGACGACGCCCGGCTCGCCGCCGAGCTCCTCGCCGACGCCAAAGAACGCGCCGAACACGCCATGCTCGTCGACCTCGGCCGCAACGACCTCGGCCGCATCAGCCTCCCCGGCACCGTCGCCGTCCGCCGCCTCATGGACGTCGAAAACTACTCCCACGTCATGCACATCGTCTCCGAAGTAACCGGCACGCTCGACCCCCGCTACCGGCCCGCCGACGTCCTCGCCGCCTGCTTCCCCGCCGGCACCCTCAGCGGCGCCCCCAAAGTCCGCGCCATGGAAATCATCGCTGGCCTCGAAACCACCCCCCGCGGCCCCTACGGCGGCGCCGTCGGCTACATCGACTTCCGCGGCAACCTGGACACCTGCATCACCATCCGCACCCTCGTCGCCGCCGGCGGCGAAATCGTCGCCCAGTCCGGGGCCGGCATCGTCGCCGACTCCGTTCCTGCCACCGAATACCAGGAAATACTCCACAAAGCCGGCGCCCTATTTCAGATACTGGGAGGCGACCAGCCGTGATCCTCCTCCTCGACAACTACGACTCCTTCACCTACAACCTCTACCAGTGCGTCGCCCACCTCGGCCACCCCGTCCGCGTCGTCCGCAACGACCGCATCGCCCTCGCCGACGTCGCCGCCGGCGGCTACCGGGCCGTCATCATCTCCCCCGGCCCCGGCCGCCCCGCCGACGCCGGCATCAGCACCGCCCTCATCCGGCGCTTTGCCGGCCGGCTGCCCATCCTCGGCGTCTGCCTCGGCCACCAGGCCATCGGCGAAGCCTTCGGCGGCCGCGTCGTCCGCGCCCCCGCCCCCGTCCACGGCAAAACCTCCGCCATCAGCCACAGCGGCGCCGGCCTCTACCGCGGCCTCCCTCAGCCCTTCACCGCCGGCCGCTACCACTCCCTCGTCGTCGACCGCGCCACCCTTCCCGCCTGCCTCGCCGTCACCGCCGAGAGCGACGACGGCCTCGTCATGGGCTTCAGGCACAAACGCTACCCCGTGGAAGGCGTCCAGTTCCATCCCGAATCCGTCCTCACCCCCGACGGCGCCACCCTCATCGCCAACTTTCTCGCCGTCATCCCCGCCTGATCCTGCCCGCCGCCAGCAGGAGAATCGTCGCCTGCTGTAGAAATTTGCCAACAGGGTATAAGGGTATATATGGAAGGCGGGATGACGCATGAAAGCGATAATCGTCGACGACGAAGCAACCACCAGGGACAGCCTGGCAACGCTGATGAAAGACTGGGGCTACGAAGTCGCCGCCGCCGGCAGCGGCGAGGAAGCGTGGCAGGCCCTCCGCGGGGAACCCCGGCCCGTCCTCGCCGTCCTCGCCGGGGCCATGCCCGGCCTCGGCGGCCTCGAACTCTGCGCCCGGCTCAAAAAAGAAAGGCCCGCCGGCCAGCGCTACGTCATCCTCCTCACCAGCGCCGGCGACCAGGACGAAATGGACCGCGGCCTCCACGCCGGCGCCGACGACTATGTCGCCAAGCCCGTCAACCCGGCCATGCTGCGCGCCCGGCTCGCCACCGGCCGCCGCCTCCTCGAATGCCAGCAGACGCTCGACACCCTCACCCGCGAGCTCCAGGTAAAAAACAGGGAATTCAGCCGCCTCGCCGCCGGCGACGGCCTCACCGGCATCGCCGGCCGCGGCCACTTCGACGAGGCCCTGGCCACCGAATGGCGCCGCGCCCTCCGCGACGGCACCCGCCTCTCCCTCCTCCTCCTCGACATCGACTACTTCAAAGCCTTCAACGACACCTACGGCCACCTCGCCGGCGACGAATGCCTGAAAAAAGTCGCCCGCGTCCTCGCCGCCGCCGTCGCCCGCGCCGGCGACCTCGCCGCCCGCTACGGCGGCGAAGAATTCGCCGTCCTCCTGCCCGGCACCGACAAACTCGGCGCCCTCGTCGTCGCCGAGGCCATCCGCGTCGGCATCGCCGCCCTCGCCATCGACCACAGGGCCTCTGCCATCCATCGCCACCTCACCGTCAGCGTCGGCACCGCCACCGTCATCCCCGACGAGACGCTCACCCCCGAAGCCCTCATCGCCAAAGCCGACCATGCGGTGTACCTCGCTAAAATATCCGGCCGCAACAACGTAAAGCAAGCGCCTTAAAGTTTGTGGCCGCTCAGCAGCCCCCATCTACGGCGTTGTTCCTCGGCTGCCATCCTCAGCGTACGTCCCGTGTACGCTTTCGGTGTCAGCCTCGTCGCGCCTTGTATCTGGGGGCTTCTGAACGGCCATGCGCATTTCAACATTTTTGATTCGCCCCGCTTCGGCGGGGCGGGGGAGGGGGGGAGACGGCTTTGTCCGTGCCTGTCGACTGCGCCTGCGGCATCCGCTACAACCTCAAGGACCAGTACGCCGGCCGCCTGCTGGAATGCCCGGCGTGCGGCAGCGTCTTCCGCGCGCCGGAAAAAACGCTCCCGATCCTGTTCGACCGCGATATCTTCCAACTGCGCGAAAAGCACTTTGCCATCAGCACCAAATACTACATCCGCGACGACGAGGGCGTCCCCCTCATGTACGTCCAGCGCCCCGCGCTCATCGGGCAGAGAATCGTGGCCGCCATCACCATCTACTTTACTATCCTCATCGTCTTCGCCATCGTCGCGCCCAACCTCAGCATCGGCTGGTTCGTCGTCCTCGCCGCCTACTTCATCGGCCCCCGGCGGGACATCTTCTTCTACCCCGACGACCGCAAACAGGCCGTCCTCCTCACCGTCACCCAAGACTATTTCGTCCAGTTCCCCACCACCCGCTTCACCCTCCGCGACCCCGCCGGCCACGTCCTCGCCACCTACAAAAAAAACCGCTTCACCGACTTCCTCCGCAAGCGCTGGCGGGTCTACGGCCCCGACGGCGCCCTGCTAATGTTCGCCCGCGAGGACTCCATCATCCTCTCGCTGCTCCGCCGCCTCACCGGCCTCCTCATCGACTTCGCCGCCTTCCGCACCAACTTCGTCCTCTACGCCCCCGACGGCGAACGCGTCCTGGGCGAATTCAACCGCAAGCTCACTATCTTCGACCGCTATACCCTCGACATGAGCGAAGACGCCGACCGCACGATCGACCGGCGCATCGCCCTCGCCCTGGGCGTGCTGCTCGACACCGGGGAGGGACGCTAATGGAATACCAGCCGCCCGCCCCGCCCGAGGAGCGGCCCCTCCTCATCACCCCCGACATGCTCGTCCCCGCCCGCCCCCAGGACCCCCGCGTCCCCTTCGAAAAAGGCATGTCCTACTTCCCCCTCTTCGTCGTCCTCCTCCTCCTCGCCAACGCCGCCGCCTTCCTGTGGGAAATCGCCACCGGCGCCCTCGCCGACCAGCAAGCCATCATCGCCGCCGGCGCCCTCCACCGCGACAGCGTCCTTGCCGGCGAGTGGTGGCGCCTCTTCACCGCCGCCTTCCTCCACGGCGGCTTCGACCACATCCTCGGCAACAGCATCTTCCTCTACATCCTCGGCCTCGGCACCGAGCACGCTTTCGGCCTGGCGCGCACCGCCGCCATCTACCTCTTCGCCGCCCTCACCGGCTCGCTCCTCAGCCTCGCCATGTCGCCGGGCCCGGCCGTCGGCGCCTCCGGCGCCATCTTCGGCCTCATGGGTGCGCTGGCCGTCGTCTTCTACCGCCGCCGGGCCGACTTCTACGTCCGCGACCGGGCCATCGGCGCCTTCGTCGGCCTGCTCGCCGTCTACCAGATCTTCATCGGCTTCACCCAACCGTTCGTCGACAACTGGGCCCACCTCGGCGGCTGCCTCGGCGGCGCGGCCGCCGTCCTCGTCATCCGCCCCGTCCTCGGCCAGGAAAGCCGCACCTACTCCCCGGCCGTCAAAGGCCTGCTCGCCGCCGCCTTCGCCCTCCCCGCCGCCCTGTGGCTGTTCGCCGCCGGCTACCTCGCCGCCGCCGAAGCCCAGGCCTGGTTCCATTACGGCGACCGGCCGGCCGCCATCGCCGCCGCCACCCGCGCCATCGAGAAAAACCCCGCCAACACCTACATGCTTTACATCCGCGGCCTGCTATACACCAGTAACGGCCAATTTGACGCCGGCTTCGTCGACCTTGACGCCTACCTGCGCCTGAACCCGCGGAGCGCCCACGCCTTCTACGTCGTCGGCCAAATATACTACGGGCGCGAGCAGTTCCCCAAGGCCATCGAACACTACTCGCAGGCCCTCGCTCTTGCGCCCCGCGACGTCAACCTCCTCAACAGCCGCGGCTACGCCGCCATCCTCGTCGGCGACTACGCCGCCGCCCGCGCCGACTTCGACGCCATAATCGCGATCGACCCCGGTTACGCTCCCGCCTACGGCAACCTCGGCCTCATCCGCGCCTACCAAGGCGACTACCCCCAGGCCATCGAGCTGCTCGCCAAAGCGCGCACCATGGACGCCTCGCAGAAAGTGCTCGACAACCTCATCGCCGCCCTCCGGTCCGAACGTCAGGGCCATAAGGCCGACGCCACCAACCGCTACTCCCTGTTCATCAGCGACGCCAACAAAGACCGCTCCGCCTGGCTGGCCGAAATCCGCTTCGCCGAAGCCCGCCTCCGCGCCCTCCGCCCCGCAGCGAAATAATCCATAAAAAGGTCGGCCCGCCCCCTCCAGGGCGGGCCGTTTCTAAAGGAGGTCCCCCATGCGCTGCCTCTACTTCGACGGCCAGCTTCGCTGCCGCGACGACCACCCGGCCCCCCGGCCCGCCCCCGGCGAGGCCCTCGTCCGCGTCCATTACGCCGGCGTCTGCAACACCGACCGCGAAATCCTCGCCGGCTACAAAGGCTTCACCGGCATCCTCGGCCACGAATTCGTCGGCGTCGTCGAACAAGGGGCGGGGTGGGAAGGCCAACGGGTCGTCGCTGACATCAACCTCGGCTGCGGCCGCTGCCCCCGCTGCCTGGCCGGCCTCCCCAACCACTGCGAGGGCCGCCGCGTCCTCGGCATCAGCGGCAAAGACGGCGCCTTCGCCGACTGGCTCACAGTCCCCCTCGCCAACCTTCGCGCCGTGCCGCCGGGCGTCGGCGACCTCGAAGCCGTCTTCGCCGAGCCGCTGGCCGCCGCCCTCGAAATCTGCGATCAATGCCACATCCGGCCCAGCGAGCGCGTCGCCGTCCTCGGCGACGGCAAACTCGGCCAGCTCGTCGCCCGCGTCCTCAGCCTCACCGGCTGCCACCTCACCGTCGTCGGCCGCCACGCCGCCAAGCTCGCCCTCCTCGCCGGCCGGGCCGAGACCGTCCTCGAAGGCCAGGCCGGCACCCTCGCCCCCTGCGACCTCGTCGTCGAATGCACCGGCAACCCCGGCGGCCTCGCCCTCGCCCAGAACCTCGTCAAGCCCCGCGGCCGCATCGTCCTCAAAAGCACCTTCGCCGGCGACGCCACCCTGTCCTCCACCCTGTGGGTGGTCAACGAACTCACCCTCGTCGGCTCCCGCTGCGGCCCGCTCGCCGCCGCCCTCCGCCTCCTGGAGCGGCGCCTCGTCGACGTCGCCCCCCTCGTCGGCGGCCCCTACCCTCTGGCCGACTTCCCGGCCGCCTTCGCCCCGCCCAACGGCCTCAAAGGCATCTTCGACTGCCGTACCGCCTGACAGCCCCCAGAAGGCGTTGAAAGCGGCCGCAAAGGCTTCTGTCGCAGGCCGGCGATTTTGTGCCTCCTGGGGCCTCCTGCCGCCTCTTTTCCGGCTGAGACAACTGGAATAAACAGGAAAATACCGGCCGCCACCAAAGACAAAATCGATCCCCGACAACAACAAACCAAAATTGACTAGTGTTTATTGTAATAATTGTAGTTATTGTAATTATATGCCGTTCCGACCGCTTTTTGACAAACCCAACAAATCCGGGCCTTGACAGCAGTAACCCGTCCGGTTGCGCGAAAATTATCGCCGTCTGGCGCAGGATGAAAGCAGGGGAGGGGCCATCGCCAACTTGACAAGCCAATAAGCATAAACAATATATACTGTAATTACAATAATAGTAATACAATCGTCTTGCCGGACAAAATATGCAAACGGACTCATGGGTCTTATAAATAAAAGGCCTGGCGACGTGAAATTCATCGCCAAGCCGCGCCGTGGTAAAATAAGCGCAACGCCAATTCACCGCCGCCGCAGACGTCGCCCCCCTGGCCTCGCCAGCGCCGGTGATGAGCCATTCGCCGGGGCTCACGGCCGCATAAGTACAATACCTCGATGATTTGTATTATTTTCCGCAGGAAGGATTCGCTACGGACCGCAACGACAACGGCTACGGCGACGAAGACGGCGGCCGGCATCCCGCCGGCCGCCTTTTCATCTAACTCCTACGGCAGCTTCACATCCACCTCGAACATCCTGTTCCACGGGAACGACACCCGCATCCTGCCCAACTCATATTCCGGGAAACTCGCCGCCGCGAACGCCCGCAGGCGCCGCTCCGTCTCCGCCGTCACCCTGGGGGCCAAACCGTTCAGATAAAACCAGCTCCCGCCCGCCGGGAACAGCACCTCCCGGCCGACCGCCCCGCGCACATTCGCCTGGTACGCCCAATCATCCAGCAGCCTCGTCGCCAGCAGGCGGTCCTTGGCCGCCGCCGTCATCCGCGGCGCCAGCAGCCCCTGGCCGATCGCATACCCCAGCGTATTGCTCGCCGTATTCCAGCCCGAATAAGCCGCCAGCCTAAACAGCAGGCCGCGCCGGGCCAGCTCCGCCATCAGCGCGTTATCCGCCCCGTTCGCGAACGCCACGTCGGCCACCGCCACCTGCTGCCCCCCGGCCACCGCCCCGGCCACCTTCCCGGCGAAAACATACCGCGCCGCCGTCATCGCCCGGCCGTTCCGCGCGCTGCCCGCCTCATGCGTCGTCCCGGCCTCCGGCGTATTCACCGCCAGCACCAGATCGGGCCGCCGGCCCGTCATCAGCAGACCCCCGGCCGCCACCACATGCTCGGCCACATTCGTGCCCACCGCCGTATCCTCATAAGTCGCCACCGTCTCCGGCCCCGCCCCCGGCGCATAAAAAACCTGCACCAGCGGCATCCGCACCGCCGCGTCGTTCGTCGCCCGCACCACCATCAGCATTCCCAGCTGATCGGCCCCTGGGAACGAAACGAACTTGGACGCCGGCAGCCCCTCCGTCTCGCGGGCGATATGGCGCCACTCCCGGTGCGACTGCGAATGGGGCGCGCAATCGTCGCGCCCCAGCAGGAAATACGCCAGCGTCCCGTCCCGCGCATACGACAGCAGCTTAACATTCGCCGCGTAATTCTTATCCCGCCGCGCAAACCAATCCGCCAGCACCCTCTCCGGCACCGCCGCCAGCAGCGCCGCCAGCTCCGCCTCCTCGCCGCGCGTCAGCCCGGCCGTCTCCCCCTTGTCCTGCAAAGCCGTGATCCGGAAAATACTCGGGCCGTACATCTCGTAATACCCCGGCTCCGTGCCGCCCGCGCTCGCCCGCGGCGTGCGCATGATCGTCCCGAAAACATACAGCCTGAGGCCCGGCCGCAGCGCCTTCAGCACCGCGAACCCCGCCAGCCGCTCCTCGATCACCTGCTCGCTCAGCTCATGCGTCCGTGACCCTACCAGACTTCCGTACAGCAAAGCATCGCTCGACGCCACCACCGCATCCGCCGTATTGCTGTTCTCCAGCAGCCACCGCCACAGCAGCTCCGGATTGCCCGGCGCCGTGCGGCTGCCCAGCAGATCCGCCGGCGGCGTCACCACCTCCAGCCCGGCCGCCCTCGCCGTATCCACCACATAATCCAGGCTCACCGGGCGGTTATCGAACGGCACATACACGATCGTCTGCGCCGCGGCGGGAACCGCCGCCCCCAAAAGCACAGCCGCTAAAACGAACACAACCGCAAATCTGCCCATAAACCTTCCTCCGCTAGTGGAAAATCATTGCACATTGTTCGCTATTCGGCCCCGTTGCGACAAATCCTGCCCGCGGCGGCGGCGAATTACACAGCACAAATCGGGACGAAAAAACCGCCGCCATGTGATATGCTATACATAGAAAAACAACGACACACAACGCGAGGTGCCACCATGCCCAACCTCACCGACGAAACCATGTGGCAGGCCGTCGCCGCCTCCGACCCCCGCTACGACGGCATCTTCTGCTACGGCGTAAAAACCACCGGCATCTTCTGCCGCCCCTCCTGCAAATCGCGGCCGCCCCGCCGCGAAAACACCCTCTTCTTCCCCGACGCGGCCGCCGCTCTCGCCCAGGGCTTTCGCCCCTGCAAGCGCTGCCGCCCCGACGCCGCCACCGCCCCCGACCCCGCCACCGTCCAGGCCGCCTGCCGCCTGTTAGAGAGCGAATACCGCGACCCCGCCCTCCTCGCCGGCCTGCCGCGGCGCATCGGCCTCAGCCGCTCCCATCTCGCCCGGCTCTTCAAGCGCCACACCGGCCTCACCCTCCGCCAATACCTCCGCGCCGTCCGCATCGCCAAAGCCCAGGACCTCCTCCTCGCCGGCGCCATGAGCGGCACAGGCATCGCCTACGAAGTCGGCTTCAACACCCCAGGCCGCTTCTTCGCCGCCTTCCGGGCCGGCACCGGCAGCTCGCCGCGCGCCTGGACGCAGCAAAGGAGGCCCGCCGATGCCTGACACCGCCACCGCCTACCTCGTCACCCCCATCGGCCCCCTGGCCGTCAGCGCCACCCCCGCCGGCGTCACCGCCGTCACCTTCGTCACCCAAGCCGGCCGCCCCGACCCCGACCCCCCGCCATGCCTGACGCAGGCAATCGCCGAACTCGCCGAATACTTCGCCGGCCGGCGTCTCGCCTTCACCGTTCCCCTCCTGCCGCAGGGCACAGCCTTCCAGACCGCCGTCTGGTCCCGGCTCATCGCCATCCCCTACGGCCGCACCCTCAGCTACCGCGACCTCGCCGCCGCCGTCGGCCGCCCCCGCGCAGTAAGGGCCGTCGGCGCCGCCAACGGCCGCAACTCCATCAACATCATCATCCCCTGCCACCGCGTCATCGGCGCCGACGGCAGCCTCACCGGCTATGGCGGCGGAATAGACAAAAAAGCCTGGCTATTAGACTTTGAGGCAACTGTCATGGGCGGCCGGTGATAAGCCCCCATCTGCGTTGTTGTTCCGCCTGGCGCTTGCTAGCGTACGTTCCGAGTACGCGTCGCGGCACGCCAGGCGAGACGCCTAGCATCTGGGCACTTCCCCGCGCCTTGGGGCGCGGATAGCTCAACTAAGGCTCGGACAAAAAGCGTCCAAGCCAAGTTTCGCTTATGACCGGCCGCGGCAGTTCATGATTTTTAGGAACGAATGTCCTGACACTTCATGCCGCAGGCGGCGGAGAACGCAGGCGTACGGAGCCGTTGCGGAGGCCGTTACGCGCCGTTGGCGCAGAGGCCGGTAACACAACGCACGCCCGGCCATGGACGGCCGGGCGAGGAGCCATCAGTCATGGAGACTGTTGGCGACGGTGCGGCAGTGTCGGCCCAAGCCTACGGCGCGTTTGGCCGGAGCATGGGCGCAGTACGCCTGCGTTCTCCGCTCGCAAAACCCCGAAGCAGCACCGTCTGCTTCTTTTTTTGTTTCCCGGCGAAACAAACATTTCTTCCGCCGGCAGGATTTTGCCGGCCGGCATGGGAATAATCTGGAAAAGGAAACTCGCTCCGGAAAGGAAACCAAAATGATACTCGTCAGCGCCTGCCTCCTCGGCCTCTGCACCCGCTACGACGGCGGCCACAACCTCTGTCCGTCCCTCCTCGCCCCCGGCGTCGCCGCCCGCTGCCTCCCCGTCTGTCCCGAGCAGCTAGGCGGCCTGCCCACCCCCCGCCAGCCGTGCGAAATCCTCGGCGGCACGGGGGCGGACGTCCTCGCCGGCCGCGCCAAAGTCATCGACCCCCAAGGCACCGACCTCACCGTCCCCTTCGTCCGCGGCGCCGAACAGCTCGCCCGCCTCGCCGGCGCCCAGGCCGTCGCCGCCGCCATCCTCAAAGCCCGCAGCCCCTCCTGCGGCGTCGGCCGCATCTACGACGGTACGTTCACCCACCGCCAAATACCAGGGAACGGAGTGCTTGCCGCTGCCCTCGCCGCAATAGGCATACAGTTATACACCGAACTCGACCTCACCGAAGAGGTGATATCGCAGATATTGGGGGCAGGCCGTTGATGACCGCCATCTGCGGCGTTGTAAGCGGCCGCATCGTCGCTGAAGCGTCGTGCGTCTGACTTATCAGGGCGATTGCTTGCGTACTTCCATGTACGCGGCGCGGCTCGCCCTTCCGGTGCGCCTTGCATCTGGCGGCCCTGAACGGCCTGCGCACAGTTCAAGAAGACGGAGGGACGCTTTACTTACGGAGGAATGATAAGTGACCGCAACCCATGATAAACCCGACCTTGCCCGTTACCTCGACAACCTCGCCGACGAGCGCAACAGCGCCGCCCTCTACGCCGCCCTCGCGGACAAAGAGGCCGACCCCCGGCTCGCCGAAGTCTACCGCCGCCTCGCCGCCACCGAAACCAGGCACGCCGCCGAATGGGAGCGGCGCATCATCGCCGCCGGCGGCGCCGTTCCCGCCTTCCGGCCCGACTGGCGCACCCGCACCCTCATCTGGCTGGCCGGCAAATTTGGTCCCGGACTCGTCATCCCCACCCTCGCCGACACCGAGCGCCAGGCCTCGGCCGGCTACGCCGCCCAGCCCGAAGCCGGCGGCATGATCGCCGAAGAACGCTCCCACGCCGTCGTCCTCCGGCAGATGAGCCGCGCCGGCCACGGCGCCGGCGCCGAAGGCAGCTTCCTCGCCAGAATGGAAGGCCGCCACCGCGCCGCCGGCGGCAACGCCCTGCGCGCCGCCGTCCTCGGCGCCAGCGACGGCCTCGTCTCCAACTTCAACCTCGTCATGGGCGTCGCCGGCGCCGAAATCGCCGGCGGCGGCATCCTCCTCACCGGCCTCGCCGGCCTCCTTGCCGGCGCCATCTCCATGGCCCTCGGCGAATGGATCTCCGTCCAGAGCTCGCGCGAACTCTACGAAAAACAGCTCGGCACCGAACGCTACGAAATCGCCGCCATGCCGGAGGAAGAAACCGAAGAACTCGTCCTCATCTACCAGGCCCGCGGCCTCGACGAACAAACCGCCCGCCTCCTCGCCGCCCGCCTCATGTCCGACCCCGCCACCGCCTTGGACGCCCTCGCTCGCGACGAACTCGGCCTCGACCCCGACGAACTCGGCGGCAACGCCTGGGAAGCGGCCGTCACCTCCTTCCTCCTCTTCGCCGTCGGCGCCGTCGTCCCCGTCCTGCCCTTCCTCTTCCTCGGCGGCACGGCCGCCGTCGCCCTAAGCGCCGCCGCCAGCGCCGCCGGCCTGTTCGCCATCGGCGCCGCCATCACCCTCTTCACCGGCAAACCCGTCCTCTTCGCCGGCCTCCGCCAGACCCTCTTCGGCCTGGCCGCCGCCGCCGCCACCTACATCGTCGGCCGCCTCATCGGCGTCACCATCCTCGGCTGAACACAGGCCAGCCATCCCAGCAAACGGAAGGAGCGAACCCCCATGAAAGTTGTCGGCATCAGCACCAGCCCCCGCAAGGACGGCAACACCGCCCTCCTCGTCAGGACCGTCCTTGCCGAACTGGAAGCGCGCGGCATCGAAACCGAACTCCTCCAGACGGCCGGCCAGCCCATCCGCGGCTGCACCGCCTGCCGCGGATGCTTCAAAAACCGCGATCGCCGCTGCGCCATCGACGACGACCTCGTCAACCGCTACATCGCCAAAATGGACGCCGCCGACGGCATCGTCCTCGGCTCGCCCACCTACTTCGCCGACGTCAACGCCGAAATGAAAGCCCTCATCGACCGGGCCGGCTTCGTCGCCCGCGCCAACGACAACATGTTCAAATACAAAGCCGGCGCCGCCGTCACAGCCGTCCGGCGCGGCGGAGCCATCCACACCTTCGACACCATGTACAACTTCCTCCACATCACCCAGATGTTCCCCGTCTGCGCCCCCTACTGGAACATGGTCTACGGCCGCGAAATCGGCGAAGTCGAAAACGACGAAGAAGGGATGGCCACGATGAAAGCTCTGGGAGAAAACATGGCCTGGTTACTCGAAAGAATTGGCCGTTGATCAGGATTTCCTTCCGAATGGCCTCCGCCTCAGCCAAGTATAAAGGAGTTGCTTATCGTGAGCGCGCATTGGCGCAGCGACAAGCAACTCCCGCCCGCAGCCGCCGGCCCGATTCCCGGGCCGGCGCGTGCTTCCGGAGCCGCGGCGCCGGAGTCAACGCAAAACACCCGCCCCGTGCGGGTGTTTCTTCACGATATGCCGGCTACGGCAAGGCTAGCAGCCCCCAAAAGGGATTATTTGTCGAATTATGCAGGAATGTAACATTTATACGTTGAATCGCTTTACTATTACCGATTCTCCGCGTCGCCCCGGACGCGGCTCGAAAGGTGCAGACGTGAAGCACACCAAGCCGAAGGCGGAAGGTCGCCCCCTTATCGAGCAGGTCAACATGGAAGCCATCGAGGAATTCTGTCGGCAGATATATTACCGCGACCCCAGCACCGCCATGCACGCCGAACACGTCGCCGACCTCATGGCCGGCCTCGCCAGCCAGATGGGCATGGACTCCGACGAAATCAACCTCGCCTACATGGTCGGCGTCCTGCACGACGTCGGCAAAATAAAAACCCCCGACGCCGTCCTCGCCAAACCGGGGCGCCTAACGCCGGAGGAATTCGCGGTCATGAAGCGCCACGCCGCCGACGGGGCCGCCATGCTCGCCTGCGTGCCCGGCGTCGAGCCCATCGTCGGCATCATGCGCCACCACCACGAACGCTGGGACGGCAGCGGCTACCCCGACGGCCTCAAAAACGGCGACATACCCCTCTTCAGCAGAATGCTGGCCCTGTGCGACGCCTTCGACGCCATGACGGCGGCCCGCTGCTACCGGACGCCCGTCTCCTTGCGCGAATGCGTCCGCGAAATCTGCCGTTGCGCCGGCAGCCAGTTCGACCCGGTCGTCGCGGCCGTGTTCGTCGAATTCATCCGCGAACGCTTCGGCTATGGCTTAGAGGACAAAGACGGCGTCTGAAAAGCCGTCTTCTTTTTTTTGCCCGTCCGGCCGCAGGAATTTCGCCCGGCGGGCGAAATATTATAAACGACAGGTTTATTCGCGATAATCACGGCAAACATAAATGGTGAACCATGGCAAAAAATATTCTTTTCACCTTTGCGGCCGCGCTTGCGGGCGGATTTATTTTTACCCGTCTCCACACGCCGCTGCCCTGGACGCTGGGCCCCCTGGCCGCCACCCTCGTCCTGGGGAAATTCAGCCCCGGCCGCATCTGCTGGCCCATCAGGCTCCGCGAGTACGGCCAGCTTGTCCTCGGCTACATGATGGGCCGGCCCTTCACCGCCGAAGTCGGCCTCTTCATCCTCGCCCAGCTGCCGCTCATGCTGGCCATGACCGCAACCTTCGTCTTCTTCAGCCTCGCGGCCGGCTACGTCACCCACAAGCAGACCGGGCTGTCCCTGTCCACCGCCGTGCTCGCCACCGTACCCGGCGGCCTGTCGCAGATGGCCATCCTCAGCGCGGAATTCCCCGGCGCCGACGTCGGCATCGTCACCGTCATGCAGACCCTGCGCATGCTGTCCGTCGTCTTCACCGTCCCCTTCCTCGCCATGCACGGGCTCGGCCCCGCCGGTCCGTCCGCCGCCGCCGCGCCGGCGGCGGCGCCGATCGCCGCCGGCGCGGCCGACATCCTCGCCTTCGTCGCCGCCGTCCCTGCCGGTGCCTGGCTGGCCAGGCGCGCCCACCTGCCGACCCCCTACCTGCTGGGGCCGGTCCTGGCGACGGCGCCGCTCGTCATCTACGGCCTGCCGGCGCCCGCCGTGCCGCAGCCCTTGCTCATCGCCGCCCAGATCTGCATCGGCACCTACCTGGGCACCACCATCGACTTCGCCGCTTTAGGCAACTGGCGAAAACTCCTCCTCACCACCTTCCTCAACGTCGCCGCCCTCCTGCTCGTCGCCCTGCTCATCGGCTACGCCCTGGCGGCCGCCATCCCCGCCAGCCTCGTCACCGCCTTCCTCGCCGCCGCCCCCGGCGGCATGGCCGAAATGGGCCTCACCGCCATCATCGTCGGCGCCGACATCCCGGTCGTCGTCGGCTACAACCTGTTCCGCGTGCTGTTCATCCTGCTGGTGATGCCGCTCTTTCTGCGCCGCTGGCTGGGAGAAGGGAAGGGGCCATGAAGGTTAAATTCCGCGACACGCTCATCACCGCCCTCGTCGGCGACATCACCCTCCAGGACGCCGACGGCCTCGTCAACGCCGCCAACAGCCGCCTCGCCGGCGGCGGGGGCGTCGACGGCGCCATCCACGCCCGCGGCGGTCCGGCCATCATGCGCGAGCTCGACGTCATCCGCGCCCGTCAGGGGGGCTGCCCCGCCGGCCAAGCCGTCTTAACCGGCGGCGGCGCGCTTACCGCCCGCTACGTCATCCACACCGTCGGCCCCGTCTATAGCGGCCGCCCCTCCGACCCCGAACTCCTCGCCGCCTGCTACAAAAACAGCCTCCGCCTCGCCCACGAACACGGCCTGCGGACGCTCGCCTTCCCTTCCATCAGCACCGGCGTCTACCGCTACCCCATCGGAGAAGCCGCCCCCGTCGCCATCGCCGCCGTCCTCGCCGCCCTGCCCGACTATCCGCTGGCCGAAGTCCGTTTCGTCCTCTTCTCGGCCCGCGACTACGAAGTCTACCGGCGCCTGCTGGCCGCCGAAACCGCCGTCAGCAAACAGTAAGTCGCCTTTAAAGGAGGCAAAACCATGAAAATCAAACGCGTCGACTCCACCATCAGCACCAACAAGCTCCGCGAATCCAAGGAATTCTACATGAAACACTTCGGCTTCCGGCTCGTCTACGAAAGCGACTGGTACATAGAACTCCTCGCCACCGACGCCCCCGCCATCGGCGTCAGCTTCACCCTGCCGCAGCGGGAGGCGGGCGAATTCTTCCGCAAAGGCCTCATCCTCTCCTTCGAAGTCGACGACGTCGACGCCGAATACCGCCGCCTCAAGGCCGAGGGGCTGGAGATCGTCCAGGACCTCGTCGACAAGCCCTGGGGCGAGCGCAGCTTCGTCGTCGACGACCCCAACGGCGTCCACATCTACATCTACAACCTTATCCCGCCGACCCCCGAATACAAGGAAATCTACGACTCCTTCAAATAATCCCCGGCCGTCCGGCGTGAAGTAAACAGAAAAAATAAACATAATGGTCGGCGGGCACCAGCCGCCGGCCGAACTGTCTTCTGGCGAGGCCAAGTTGTCAGACTGGTACCAGACCGTTTGCCAGGGTAAATGGCAGAGAAAATGCCAGCGAAAACACCGGGCAAATGCACGAAAATGTCAAAGAGGTGAAACCATGGCCAGCGACCGGCAATACGCGCTCATAACCGGCGGGGGACAGGGGATCGGCCGGGCTACAGCCACAGCCTTCGCCGGCCGGGGCTGGAGCGTCGTCATCCTCGAGCGCGACGGCGAGGCGGGCGAAGAGGCGCGGGCGGCGATCGCGGCTGCCGGCGGCACCTGCCTGGTCTACACTGTCGACGTCGGCGACGAGCAGGCGGTGGCCCGCGCCTGCGCCGACCTGGCCGGGCGGGGCGTAGTCCTGCAGGCGCTCGTCAACAACGCCGGCGTGTCGGGGCCGACGCCGCTTGACGGGCCGCTGGCCGCCTGGGACGCGGTGCTCGCCGTCAACCTGCGCGGCCCGTATGTAGTGACCAAGTACGCCCTGCCACTGCTCGCCGACGGGGCGGCGATCGTCAACATCGCCTCGACCAGGGCGCTGATGTCCGAGCCCGGCTGGCACGCCTACGACGCCGCCAAGGGCGGCCTGCTGGCCCTCACGCGGTCGCTGGCCGTAACGCTCGGCGGCAGGCGCATCAGGGTCAACGCCATCTGCCCTGGCTGGATCGACACCAGCGGCCTGAAAAAGGGGGGAGGCCGGCCGGCGGTGCTCCGCCATGCCGACCATGCCCAGCATCCCGCCGGGCGGGTGGGGCGGCCGGAGGATATCGCCGCCGCCTGCCTGTTCCTCGTCTCGCCCGAGGCCGGCTTCATCACCGGCGCGAACCTGGTGGTGGACGGCGGGATGACGGTGAAGATGATTTATGAAGAATAATGCCGGGCGTGAAGGTCATAGAAAAGACAGGCGGAAAATATTATAATCTAGTAAGGGCCAGCCGAACCTGCCGTTAGGGGGACAGACATGGACTTCGATAAAATACAGGAAATCATCGCGGGGCTCGGCCTTGACGAAGAGATTCAAACCAGCGATATTCCCGAACTCGAGCTTTATATGGACCAGGTGCTGGAGTTTCTGAACAACAGGCTCAAATGGCTGAAAAGAGACCCGTTCGACAAGGGCCTGACGAAAACGATGGTCAACAACTACACCAAGGATCAGCTGCTGATCCCGCCGCAGAACCGGAAGTACGGGAAACAGCATATCATGCTCCTGACGCTGATCTGCCAACTGAAAAGCGTGCTGTCGATAAACGATATAAAGAGATTGTTCTCGCCCGTACTGAACGACATCAACACCCCTGACGACGATGTCATCCCTTTGGAGGAAATCTATATAAAATTCCTCGACTTGAAGCGCAAACAGCTCGCCGAATTTCAGGCGATGTTCGCGGCGAAGTCCCAGGACATCAAGAGCAACCTGGCGGATAACGAGACCGCCAACCAGGCTACGGCCGAATTGTTCCTGATCGTGCTGATGCTGGTCGCCCAGGCCAGTGCCTCCAAGCGCCTGGCGGAGAAGCTGATCGACACCTTCCTCGCCAGGACGGAATAGCGAAACCCTTTGCAGATATGTGGTAACGCACACTACCACATATCTTTTTTATTGCCGTCGCCGGCGGTGCGGAAGACCCGGTGTTCCGATGTTATGCTCCGCGATTGGCCGTATTGATGACGACAGTATTAAATAAGGGAATAGCAAAAAACAGGATTGGTTTAGGGAAGAATAACGGCATAACGGCACACCTAATTTCGGGGGAGGGCATACGATATAGTGAAAAAGAAAGTTTGAGGGAGGAAGATCTGTGGCCAGACTGGGCATATTGGACTGTTCGCAGTATGCATGCCGGGAATTGACCGCCTTGGCGGCCGCCGCGAAAGAAGCGAAAGGGGTGTTCAAGGAATTGGGCCCCGTAGACCTCGTAGGCTGCGTCGCCTGCCAAAGGCACCCGGAAAAAAGGATATTCGACGGTGCCAAGCTGTTGGCGAAATGGGGCGCCGACATTATCGCCCTTTCTTTCGGCGACAGCGACGGTCCGCATAGCGACCGCATCCTCAACGAGCTTTCCCGGCGGGTGAGCCCGACGATCATCCTCGACTGCCGCAACGGCCTCGGTGTTTAGAACGCGGGACAGAAGGTGCTGAAATGAACCTGTACGAGGGAATTTTATTGGTCCTGTTGACCGCATACTGGATTCTCGCCACGATTATCCGCAGCACGGCGCTGCTCGCCGAATGGGAGGCCGAGGACGGAAAGGAGAAAATGAGCCATTGAGATAAACCCCGTCGGCCGGAAACGGCGCGACGGGGTTTGCGGTTCGTATGGGCGGCGGGGTTTTGCTGCGCTCGAATGTGGGGTCAGCGTTTACTTTGTTCCTCTTAGGCTGCGGACTTCATCCAGGTAGTTGTAAATGGAGTAACGGGAAACTCCGAGTGTGGCGGCGACCTGCTCGACAGCCCCCTTGACCAGGAAAACCCCTTTTTCGTCCAGATGGCTGACGATGTCGAGCTTCCCTTCTTTCGGCAGGTTCGCGGCCGGCATCTGATGCTGGGCCAGGGTATTTTTTATGATATTATTGAGCGCATCGAAGACGTCGTTGGAGAAGTTTTCGTCCATGGGAGCGCTGTTTACCGATAGATTGGCATCCACGAAATGCTTCCAGGCGATCATCGGGGTGATATCAATATTTATACATAGGCAGCCGACCACTTTCCCGTCTGCGTCGCGAACGAAAATGGTAGAGCACCGCAACGTTTTGCCGGTCTGGGTTGTTGTCGTGTAATTCATGAAGTTATTGCAATTGTCCCCGTATTTATGCAGCTTGGCCAAGACGAAATCGGTTATAGGCGCGCCTATCCGGCGGTTTGTAACGTTGCCGGCGATGTATACCAACGACCGTTCGGGATTCGCGAAGTCATGCAAGACCATCTCGCAATGCGGGCCCATCGTCGCCTGTACGGCGTCGATGTAGGGTATCAGTTTTTTCAGCTCTTCGTGGATTTCATTCACAATTATACCTCCGAGCATCCATTAACTCGCAAATTTGCCATCTGTGCTCTGTTTTTATTTTATAAGAACAGCTGAAAGTTTACAATATGTCTAAAATTATTTAGCAAAATTACTTAAAATTTTTTAATAAAATATTGACAAGAAGTTGAAATTGTTTTACACTCAAAACAAAAATATGACAAACTTGGACAAGTTTGTGGCAGAGAAGGGGATAAAAATGTTGCAGACCATTTGTACTCCAGCTGCGCCAGCGGCAATTGGGCCTTATTCCCAGGCGATCCGGACGGGAAACTTGCTTTTCACTTCCGGGCAGCTGCCGATGGACCCTGTTTCCGGGCAGCTGGCCACGGGCACGGTCGAACAACAGACCGAGCAGGTCCTGAAAAATGTGCAGGCCGTCCTTGAAGCCGCGGGCAGCGGCTTGGATGCCGTCATCAAGACAACGGTTTTTATTAAGAACATGGATGATTTCGCCAGGATCAACGCGGTATATGCCGGCTTTTTTCCCGCCAATCCGCCGGCAAGATCCTGCGTCGAAGTCGCCAGGCTGCCCAAGGATGCCCTTATTGAAATCGAGGTGATAGCCTGCGTAAAATAAGCGAAGCCCGTAGCCCCCGTATCGCGACTGATTTTTAAAGGAGGCGAGCTTGGTGGAGAATGCAAAAAAGTCTAGCAGATTCCCGCTTTGGGCGCAAATTTTAGTAGGCCTTTTTATCGGGGTCGTTATCGGCGCCTTGTGGCCGAAGATCGGTACAGCTTTGCAACCGTTGGGCCTGGCTTTTATCAAAGCGATCAAAATGATCGTTATGCCGCTGGTCTTTTCCGCCGTCACTCTCGGCATTTATAAAATGGGCTCGGACATCAAGCAGTTGGGCCGTTTGGGCCTCATCGCTTTCGTCTGGTTTTATCTGGCCACCGGGATATCGGTGCTGCTGGGGATCGGCTTGAACGAGGTTTTTCATCCGGGAGCCGGCGTCGCCTTGCAGGCGACCGGCAAAATACCCCAGAATCTGGCCACGTCAATCGACTGGGCCAAGTTTTTCCTGGATATCATCCCCGATAATATCGTGAATGCGGTTGCCAACCAGAAGATCATCCCCACCCTCTTCTTCTCGATCTGCTTCGGCCTGTGCCTGGGGGCTATCGGCGAAAAGGCCAAGGGCGTCGTCAATGTGCTCGAAGGAATCATGGAGGCTATGTTCAGGCTGACCAAAGGCGTCGTGGCCACCGCGCCGCTGGCTGTCGCCGGCATCATGGCCTGGGTGTTCGCCACGCAGGGCGGCAAGATGCTGTGGGCGATGGCCAAATTGATCGGCACTTTGTATGTCGGGCTGCTGATCGTCATGGTGGTCTTCTGGGTCATCGTTTATTTCCTGGGCCTGAATCCCTTCGCGACCACCAAGAAGGTCATGGAACCGCTGCTTTTGGCCTTCACCACTTGCTCTTCCGAGGTTACCCTGCCGGTGCATATGGAAATACTGGAGCGGACCGGCATTCCCAACAAGGTGGTTTCGTTCGTTTTGCCTCTGGGTTACAGCTTCAACCTGGATGGAGCGGCGCTCTACCAGTCGCTGGCGGTCTGTTTCCTGGCGGAAGCCTACGGAATCCCCCTTGACGCCTCTTCCTTGCTGACCATTCTCGTAACAACCCTTATCGCGAACAAAGGAACGGCCAATGTTCCGGCCGCTTCACTGGTGGTGCTCGCCGTCATCCTCACTTCGATCGGTCTGCCGGTGGAGGCCATCGCCATACTTGCCGGGGTCGACCGGTTCATGGATATGGGGCGGACGACCGTGAACGTATTCGGCAATACGATTGCCGCCATTTTGTTGCATAAATTCGGCGGCAAGGACATAACCGACGAGCCGGCGAACGGCGGCGTAAGCGCTTAGCGAATATTTTTGGACAGGGAGGTCGTTTACATGAATTTGGCGCAATTTCCGCGCAAACGCTATACGGAAGGCTTTACCCCCATTGAGGAGTTGAAACGGTTATCGGCAACGCTCGGCGGACCGCAGCTTTTTATCAAGCGGGACGATCTGCTCGGTCTTGCCGCCGGCGGCAACAAGACGCGCAAGCTGGAGTTTCTGGTAGCCGACGCTCTGGCCCAGGATGCCGATACGCTTATCACTTGCGGGGCGGTCCAGTCCAACCATTGCCGGCTGACGCTGGCGGCGGCCGTGAAGGAGGGCCTTAAGTGCCGGCTGGTACTGGAAGAGCGCGTCCCCAACAGCTATAAGGCCGACGCGAGCGGCAACAATTTTCTCTTCCACTTGCTGGGGGTCGAAGCGGTGAAGGTCGTGCCCGGCGGGTCGGATATGATGAAGGAGATGCGGGCCGTCGCCGACGAGCTTACGGCCCAGGGCCGCAAACCGTACATTATCCCCGGCGGCGGCTCCAACGCCATCGGCGCGACCGGCTATGTCGCCTGCGCCGAGGAGATCATCGCCCAGGCCTTTGATAAAGGCATAAACTTCAATTACGTCGTCACGACCAGCGGCAGCGCCGGCACGCACGCCGGCCTGCTCGTAGGGTTTTACGGCAATAACACCAACATTCCGGTTATCGGCATCAATATCAGCCGCAAAAAGGATGTCCAGGAGGAGCTTGTTTTCGGCCTGGTAGAGCGCACCGCGGCCAGACTGGGCATCAGGCAGCCCATCCCCCGCGAGGCGGTGGTCTGCTTCGACGGATACGTCGGGCCGGGCTACTCGCTGCCGACGGCGGAAATGGTCGAGGCGGTCAGACTTACGGCCACGACCGAGGGCATCCTCCTCGATCCGGTTTATACCGGCAAGGCTATGGCGGGCCTGATCGGGCTGATACGCGGCAACTATTTCAAAAAGGACGACAAGGTGCTTTTCGTCCATACCGGCGGTTCGCCCGCCCTGTACGCTTACCAGCAAATATTCTAGCGCCAGTCATGGGTGGGCCGGTCTGTCAAGGCAGCGGCTAAAGAGCCGGGCATCGGCGGCACCGCTCCGCGCCGCCGAAGAAACGAATACGACGAATACGGCGAAAATGCGTTCCCGGTCACGGGAACGCATTTTTCAAGCTTCCAAAGGCGGATACGCGGCGGGGTTTGCGGTGCGTATGGACGGCGGGGTTTTGGCCGACAATAAGAAAAAAGCGGAGGTGCTTGCTATGCCGGTGTACAGGGTTTTCGTCGACGACAAGGATACGGGCGACTACGTCGCCGCCTCCAGCCCGCAGGACGCCTACGCGGACGTGGCGACCTCGCTGCCCCTCACCTACAAGAACGTCGTGCGGCTGGAGGAGGTCGAAGAGGCCTGCCCATAGCCGAACAGGAGTTGTATCTGGCCGACCCCGATGAGCGCGAATGAAGGAGGGGGTATAGACACGAAAAACAGTGCCCGGAGGGGGATTCCCCTCCGGGCAGCATTGTTTTGGCACGTTATTCAATCTTTGCTCAGGGCTTCCAATAGTCGTAGCGCCAGTTTCTTTCGCTCGGGCGTGAGTTTCCTGGCGGTGGCGAGCAGGCGCCGGAGTTCGGGTTCAGGGTCGGGCTTGTCCGCGGCGAAAAAGTCGGCGAGCGTAATGCCGAGCCCTGCGCATATCCTTTCGAGGGTTTTATACCGCGGGTTGGGATCATTGTTATTCATGATGTTGTTCAGGGTCGACTGGGTGAGGTCGGAAAGGTCAGCCAGCTTATTGATGCTGATATTCCGTTCGTTGCATAGTTCTAAGATGCGTAGTGCGATGTTCATCCGGCTACCTCTTTAACGATAGTTCGTTATTAAGAGTATAGCAAAACGGAAGGGGAAACCATTAACTTCAAAATATTGACACTATTAACCATATATAGTTATAATGGGTTTGGCTAATAATGCGTGCGGCAGTGGAGGCAAGGATGAAATTCGTCTGGTACGTATGCGACGGAAGAGTCGAAGAGTACGGCGGGCAGGAGGCTGACTGGGACAACTCGGTAATCGTGTTCGCCAGGTCGCCCGAGGACGCCCTGCTGAAGGTGATGAAATACCACCTGCGGAAGATGGAACGTATCGAAATATTGTGGGAGGGCAAAGGGATAGAAGTGATTTCCTAGCCCGGTCGATGGGGTGGCGCATAGGGCTTATTGCCATTCGAGCACGACGCCGCCGTGGGTCAGGCCGGCGCCGAAGCCGTAGAGGAGCAGCTTGTCGCCCGGCTTGATGCGGGACTGCTCCAGGGCCAGCCAGAGGGCGAGCGGAATCGAGGCGGACGAGGTGTTGCCGTAGAACTCGTTGCTTACCAGCGTTTTTTCCGGCGGGAAGCCGGCCCGGTCGGCAATAGCCTGCACTATGCGTAGATTGGCGCTATGGGGCACGAACCAGTCGATGTCGCCGGCAGCCAGACCGCTTTTTTGCAGCAAAGCGCCGATGCCGTCGGGGATGTTCTTGACGACATACTCGTACAGGAGCTTCCCTTCCTGCTGGAAGGTGCGTTCCTTCCGCAGCTCCCGGCCGTTGACCCGGGACGATAGATTGCCACAGGCGACGTTGTGCGCCAGCTTGCCGTCGGAGGTGAAATGCGAGGCGATGACGCCGCCTTTGCCGCCGGTCCTTTCGAGGAGCGTGGCCACCGCCGCGTCGCCGAACAGCACGCAGGTATTGCGGTCGGAGTAGTCGACAACCTTGGAGAGCGCCTCCGCCGCAACGACGAGGACCTTGCTGCTGTGGCCGGCGGTTATGAGGGAGTCGGCCACGCATAAGGCATAGACGAAGCCGGCGCAGACGGAGTTTATGTCCATGGTTCCCGCCGCCGCCAGGCCGAAATGGCCTTGCACCAGCGCCGCGACCGTAGGCGCCAGGTGGTCGGGGGTAAACGTGGTCACGATGACCATATCGACATCGTCAATGCGGACTTTGTTTTTTTCGACCAGGTTTTCCACGGCTTTTTTCGCCAGGTCGCTGGCGAATTCTTCTTTTGCGGCCAGCCTTCTTTCTTTCACGCCCGTGCGGCGGATTATCCATTCGTCACTGGTATCGACCAGCTTTTCAAGATCATCGTTGGTCAGCTTTCCTGGCGGCAAATAGGCCCCCAAGCCGACAATTCGCGACCGGCTGTTCATAGTTACCCCCCACAATCGATATTATACTAGATAATAATACTAGATGATAATATTTAACCACAACTATACCACGAATCAGGAGCTTTTTCAAGGCGCGGAGGCGGAAGTTCGGCGGCCGGCTATGTGTGCGACGGGAAGGTCGAGAAATACGGCGGCCAGGAGGCTAACTGGTTTCGCGCCCTGCGCGGCGATAGGGCAGCAAGCCCAATCGCACGATGAACGAACCCCGTCACCGAATACCCGGTTGACGGGGTTTTTATTTGCCCAGCTGTTGTTTCAACGCGGCGAGTTCTTGTTTCAGGGCGGCGAGCTCGTCCTCCAGCTCCGCCAGTTTCTCCCCCTGCTTCTTGCCCTCTTTTTGTTGCGCCTTTGCCGCCTGGGCCTGGGCCTGGCCCTGTATTATCTGGAGCTCGGTCGCCACCCCCTGCAAAAGGTCGCCGACCGCACTGATCAGGGTGCCGAGCAGGGCCAGGCAGTTCGGGTCGAGCTTAGATACGTCCATGCCGGCCACCGCCGCCGGAGCAGGGGCACCCGCCGGGCAGCAGGAGGATAACGATGACCGCCAGCAGGAGCGTAACGACAACGGCGAGGATGATCGCCGCTTCCATTTTTCCACCACCGTTTTTTTACTCCATTGTATGAAGGACGGCGGCAACTGTGCGGCTTATTTGCCGTTGCCCAGGGCGGCGGCCACGTTGGCCTTCAGCCCTTTGAGCCGGTCGGCGAGGGCGACGAAGTTGAGGAATCTGTTGAACGGGTGGGTCTGGAAGTAGAGGAAGACGATGGGGATGATGATGAGGGTGAAGACGGTGGAGGTGAGGAGGCCGCCGATGAGCACCCAGGCCATGCATACCCTGGTTTCCGACCCTTCGGTCATGGCCAGCGCGGTCGGCAGCATCCCCACAACCATGGTCAGCGTGGTCATGAAGATGGGCTTGAGCCTGGTCTTGCCGGCTTCGACGATGGCGTCGGCCGCGCTGTAGCCGCGCTCCATGAGGGTGAGGGTGTAGTCGAGCAGCAGGGTGCCGTTTTTGGCGACGAGGCCGTCCATGACGAGGATGCCGATGAGCGAGTAGAGGTTGATGGTGTTGCCGGTGAGGGCGAGGATGAGCAGCGAGCCGATGAGGCCGAGGGGCAGCGAGAACATGCGGATGAGCGGGGTGGAGAGCGATTCGTACAGCACGGCGAGCAGCATGTAGACGAGGATGAGCGACAGGGCCAGCGCCTGGAGCATTTCGCCGAAGGTCTCGTCCATGCTGGTGGCCTGGCCGGCGAAGCGGTAGGTGACGCCGTCGCCGAGCACGGCGGGGGTGAGTTTGCCGGCGATGTCGGTGAGGACTTCCTGCAGCGGCCGGTCGGTGATGTTGGCCTGGATGGTGATGGAGCGCTGCTTGTCGTAGCGGAAAAGCTGCACGGGGCCGGTGCCTTCGGTGATGCGGGCGACGTCGCCGAGGGCTATCTGGTTTTGGCCGGCCTGGACGGGCAGGGCGCGGATGTCGGCGACGCCGAAGCCGTCGCTGCCTCTGAGACGCACGACGATGTCGGTGTCCTGGCCGTCGTTGGCGGGGTCGTTGGCGAAGACGCCGGCTTTCTGGCCGGCGATGGCGACGCCGAAGACGTTGGTGACCTCGGCGACCGAGGTGTTGAAGACCTTGACTTTCTCGCGGTCGACGGACAGCTGGATCTCGGGCATGCCTTCGGTGTAGTTGCTTTTGACGTCTTTGATCCCTTTGACCTGGGCAAGCGTTTTTTGCACGTTGTAGTTGGCTTTGACGAGGCTGTCGATGTTGGCGCCGAGCAGCTGGATCTGCACGGGTGCGCCGCCGCCGCCCGAGCCCGATACGCCGGCGACGGAGGATTGCGTTTCGTTGACCCGGACGGCGGCGCTGGGGATGTTTTGGGCGGCGTAGGCTCTTACCTGGTCGGTGATTTCCCAGACGCTGCGCGAGCGGTCCTTGCGGTCGAGGAGCTGGACGGAGATGGAGCCGGCGTTGGTGGTCGGCCGGCCGACGCCGGAGAGGTAGTTGGTGACTTCGGGGATGGTCTGGACGTACTGTTCGAGGTTGGCGACGACTTTGTCGGTCTGTTCGATGTTCTGGCCGACGGGCAGTTCGACGTTTATCCGGAAGCTGCTTTCGTCGGTGCGCGGCATGTATTCGGCGCCGATGACGCCGAGGGGGACGAGGGCGGCGGCGAAGGCGAACAGGGCGAGGACGCCGGCGACGACCTTTTTGCGGTTGGCCAAAGCTTGGCGGAGGAGTTGTTCGTACTTGGCGATCGCGGCCGTTTCCAGCCGCTCCATGAAGGCCCACGCGCGGCCTTTAGGCGCGGTGAGGCCGTGCTTGAAGAGCCGGGAGGCGAGCATGGGGGTGAGGGTGAAGGAGACGAACATGGAGAAGAGGGTGGCGAAGACGATGGTGAGGCCGAACTGGCGGAAGAACTGGCCGGTCATGCCGGTCATGAAGGCAATGGGCATGAAGACGACGACGTCGCAGAGGGTGATGGCGATGGCGGCCATGCCGATCTCGGTCCGCCCTTCCTCGGCGGCGAGGTCCGCCTGTTTGCCCATGTGCATGTGGCGGTGGATGTTTTCGAGGACGACGATGGAGTCGTCGACGAGGATGCCGATGCACAGGGCCATGCCCATGAGGGACATCATGTTGAAGCTGAAGCCGGCGAGGTACATGACGAAGAAGGTGGCGATGAGCGAGGTGGGGATGGCGATGATGACGGCGACGGTCGACCGCCAGCCCCGCAGGAAGAGGTAGAGGATGAGCCCGGTGGTGCACAGGCCTTCGAGCAGGCTGCCGAAGGTGTTTTGCAGGGAGGTGCTGACGTATTTGGCGGCGTCGGTGACGATGACGAACCGGTAGTTGGGATATTCCTTTTCGAGGGTGGCGAGCTGGGCGCGGGCGTTTTGGGCGGTGGTGACGATGTTGGCGTCGCTGTTCATGTAGACGGACAGGGAGACGGCGTCGGCGCCGTTGGTGCGGCTGTAGCGGCTGACCCTGGCCTCCTGCCGCTTGATGGAGGCCACGTCTTTGAGGGGCACGGCGACGCCGGCGGCGTTGGGGACTTTGAGCTTGGCGATTTCTTCGGGGGTCCGGAACTGGGCGATGAGGCGGACGTCGGCCTGGGTTTTGTCGCTGTAGACGGTGCCGGAGGGGAGGAGGATGTTTTCGTTTTTGATGGTGCCGACGATCTGGCCGAGGGTGAGGTTGTAGAAGCGCAGTTTGTTGCGGTCGACTTCGACGGCGACTTCCTTGTCGCGGCCGCCGTTCAGCTCGACTTCGGATACGCCGTCGGCGCGCTGCAGCCGTTCCTTGAAGATGTTGTTGGCCTTGGAGTAGACGTCGCCGAGCGGTTCGTCGGCGAGGACGGCGATTTCCAGGATGGGGGAGGCGTTGATGTCGCGCTTGACGACGACCGGCTCGTCGATGCCGTCGGGCAGCCGCCGCCGGGCGGAGTTGACCTGCTTGGTGGCGTCGATGGAGGCGATGTCGGCGTTGGCGGTCATGTCGAATTCCATGATGATGCGGGCGTTCTCGGGGCTGGCGATCGAGGTGAGGTGCTTGAGGTGGGCGACGGACGACAGGGCGTCTTCGAGCGGTTTGATGATCTGGGTCTCCATTTCGGCGGTGCCGGCGCCGGGGTAGCGGACGGAGACGGTGACGTAGGGGGTGTTGAGGGCGGGGAGGAGTTCGACGCCGATGCGCTGCAGGCTGAACAGGCCGAGGACGACGAACAGGAGGATGATCATGGCGATGCCGATGGGGCGCCTGATGGCGAAGCGGGTGATGTTCATGGCGACACCTCGGTGGGGCTGACGGCGGTGCCGGTTTTCAGCCGCGCCAGGTTGGAGACGGCCAGGCGCTCGCCGGCGTCGACGCCGCTGACGATTTCGATGTCTGTGTCGGTGCGCAGGCCGAGCGTGACGATGCGCTCGACGGCTTTGCCGTCGTCGCCGATGACGAACACCCGGTCTTTGCCATTGAGCGATATTACGGCCTCTTTGGGGGCGAACAGCGTTTGCGGGCGGAGGAGGAGGCTGATTTCGGTGCGGGCGAACATGCCGGCTTTGAGGGTGTCGTCGACGCCGTCGAGCAGCAGGCGGACGGAGAAGGACTGGGTGGCGGCGTCCATGGCCGGGCTGATGTAGACGATTTTGGCGGCGTAGGTCTTGCCGAGGGATTCGACGGCGACAGCGGCCGGCATGCCGGGCACGATCTGGCCGATGTCCTGTTCGGACACCGGGCAGTCGACGTAGATTTTGCTGTTGTCGATGATGGACAGCAGCTTTTGCCCGGCCTGGGCGAGGCTGCCGACTTCGGCCTGGCGGAAGCCGATGATGCCGGCCCGCGGGGCGCGCATGACCATGTCGTTCCGCTGGTTGTGGAGGGCGTCGATGGCGCCCTGGGCTTTGTCGCGCGCGGCCTGCTTGGAGACGACGGCGGCCGAGCTGCCGGCCATGAGCTGGTGGGCCCAGGTGTCGACGGCGGCCTGGGCGGCGATGACGGCCTGCTCGGCGTTGTCGAGGGCTTGTTTGGATACGGCGCCGATTTCGTAGAGCGTTTTGTAGCGCTGGTAGTTGGTGACGGCGAGCTGGTAATCGGCCTTGGCCTTCTGGTAGCTGGCCTGGAAGGAGGCGTTGCTTTCGACGGCGTCGGCGGCGGCGCCGCGCAGGGCGGCTTCGCTCTGCGCCAGGGCGGCGTCGATGTCGCCGGTGTCCTGCACGAGCAGGATCTGCCCGGGTTCGACGCGCTGGCCGAGGACGACGTTGATCTGGGTGATTTTGCCGGCGTATTTGGCGGCGATGTCGACCTGCGATTCGGGCACGGTTTTGCCGGCCAGTTCGATTTTTTTCGTCATGTCGCGGCGCTGCATGGCCATGACATCGACCGCTGGTTTGAGGTCGGCGGCCCGCGGCCGGGTGGCCGTTTTTGGGGGCAGGAGACTATGTACGGCCAGGGCCAGGAAGGCCACAAGCACTATTCCGGCCGCCAGTTTTATCTTTTTGTCGGCCGTAAGCCAACGCTGCCTGATGTTTGGTGTGTCGTCCACAATTGCTCCACTCCTTCCGGTCGCCCGCATATGTCAACGCCGGGCCGGTCCGGACGCCGCCGGCACCGCAGGCCCGTCCGCGGCTAAACTGGTGTTATTTATAAGGATATAAGGCAAATATGTCAAATATGTGACGGCCGGTGAAAACTTGGCGCGTGGCCGCGGAATAATCGTGTTTTCCATTGCGCGGCAATAGGAAGGACGGCAGCAGCGCGGCCGCCGGTAAGGTCTTGGCCGTGAGAGCCGGGAGGGTCGCGCCTGCGGGGGGATGGGTTGGCGGCAAACGTCCCATAGCCGGAACAATCGTGCTATACTGGTAGCATAGGGGGGAGACGGACGGATATGGCGACGAAGATGGCGATTATCAATCTCGAGCTCGGCATGCCGAGCGTGGAGCAGGCGACGCACCGGCTGGCCGGCGAGCTCATCCGCGCCCGCGCCCAGGGAGCCAAGGCGGCGAAGATAATTCACGGCTACGGCTCGTCCGGCGTGGGCGGCAAGCTGCGTGTGGGCGTCCGCGCCGCCCTGGCGGAGCGCAAGCGGCGCGGTGCGATAAAGGAGGCGGTGGCCGGCGAGGACTGGAGCATCTTCGACGCTGGCGCCCGCCGCATACTGGACGCCTGCCCCGACCTCAGCCGCGACCGCGATTTCGAGCGCGGCAACGCGGGGATTACGGTCGTGCTATTCTGAGGGCGAAGAGGCGGTGACGATGCTTTTGGCGATTTTCCTGCAGAGGAACGACAGCAGGATGTAAAGGACGAAAGAGTAAAGGTATGACCAGTGGTAGAGCTTGTAGATGCCCAGCCAGACGAGGAAGGGCTCGATGACGAAGGCGAAGAGGGCGGCGAGCGCCAGGGTTCCCCAGGCGAAGGTGCGCGGCGTCGGGCAGTACTGGTAGACGAGCATGAGCGAGAGGGGGAGGGCGGTCAGGTCCGCGGAGATGATTTTGCTCGCGTGGGGGATGATAGTGTACGGGTATTCCCACAGCAGGAACTCCGTGCCGGCGGCATCGAGGCAGATGGCGACGATCGCCCACAGCGACCCGTAGAGCGCCGTCTCCAGCAGGCCGGCGCGCTTGTGGAGCCTGACCCATAGCCCGATGAAGCACAGCGGCGTCAGTACGCTGAACCACCACTGGAAGGTGAGCAGCACGGACGTGTGCCAGTAGAGCGTCCTGGCCTCCTGCAGCTGGACCTTGAGGCGCATAATTTCCGCGAAGCCTGGGGGGATTTCGGGCATCAGATCATCTCCTGCCAATAATCGTCTTTTTTCGATAAAATCCGAGCAACGGCAGTATTTTTACCCTTTCCAGCCTTTAGCATGTATGGCGCGGGCTGGATTTTCGCGGAAATGGGGAGGACGGCGGTTTGCTGAAGGCGGCGGCCGTTTGTGGTATACTGGGGGCGTACGGAAGGAGGGCGAACGATGGTCAAGATTCCGAAAAACCGCGGGGATGCGGAGATGATGGGCGGCCCGGCGGAGGAGGCGACGTTCGAGCATCTGAGCGACGGCACCGCCGGCCGGCCGGCCGCGAAGCCGGCGAAGAAGGAGGCGCCGCCGCCGGCGTACGCGGCGTTTTTCACGCCGGAGGTGCAGGAGGACATCGGCAAGGCGCTGCTGACGCTGAAGGTGAACCTGTACAAGCAGGGCGTGGTGGATTTCAAGCTGAAGGTGGCCTGCGAGGCCGACCAGGTGGTGGTGAGGGCGGTGCCGGTGAATAAGCCGCCGCAGCGGCCGCAGAGAAGATAAAAAGGCCCCGTCGACCGGTTCCCGGTGGACGGGGCTTTTTATTGTGTTTTGAAGACAAACCCAGGCTGGCTAGAAAGGTCCAGATGCAAGGCGCACCGCAGGATGACACCGGAAGCGTACACGGAACGTACGCTGAGGATGGCAGCCGACGACGGCCCTGGATGGGCCTAGTCCCGGGCGCGCCATGGACGGCATAGCGCCCGGGGGGAGCAACGCCGCAGATGGGCCTTTATCGCGAGCCTGGGTTTCACAGGAAGAGGCGGAGGAGTTCGTCGCAGCCGATGCCGGCGAAGTAGCGGGCAGGACCGGCGGCCTCGAGGACGCGGGCTATGGCGCCGGGATGGTGGCGGACGCCGGCGAGGGCCTGCTCGAGTTCGCCGATGTCGCGGTCGCCGAAGAAGTCGCCGTAAATCCTGGCGGTGCGGATGACGCCGCCTTCGACGAACAGGCGGCATTCGACGAGGCCGCCGGCGAACCGCTCGCCGTTGCTGAAGTTGTAGGGCGACGATTTGCCGTAGTTCCATTCCCAGCAGCCGTATTTGGCGGCGACGAGGGCGCGGGCGGCGGCGTAGTCGGCGGCGGCGAAGGCGGCGTCGCTGCCAGTGAAGGCGTTTTTAACGTGGTCGGCGAGGGCGGCGGCGAAGGCGGCGATGGTGAGCGGCCGGGGGAGGTGGGGGGCGATGTTGGTGATGCGGCTGGCGACGGATTTGATGCCTTTGCCGGCGTATTTGTCCGGCCGGACGGCGAGGGCCTGGCCGAGGACGGTGAGGTCGGAGTCGAACAGCAGGGTGCCGTGGTGGAGGACTTTGCCGCCCCGCACGTACTGGGCGCTGCCGGAGAATTTGCGCCCGGCGATGAGGAGGTCGTTGCGGCCGGAGAATTCGGCGGCGACGCCGAGGTCGCGGAGGACGGCGAGGACGGGCTGGGCGAAGCGGGCGAAGTCGAAGGCGTGGCGGCTGTCGGGGGCTACGAAGGTGTAGTTGAGGTTGCCGAGGTCGTGGTAGACGGCGCCGCCTCCCGAGAGGCGGCGGACGACGGCGACGCCGTGGTCGCTGACGAAGGTGGCGTTGATTTCTTCGGCGGTGTTCTGGTTGCGGCCGACGATGATGGCCGGGCGGTTGCGCCACAGCATGAAGCAGTCTTCGCGGGCGGCGGCGAGGAGGCGTTCCTCGAGGGCGAGGTTAAGGCAGGGATCGGTTTCGGGGTTGCGGTAGATGAGCATGGGCGCTATTTCTCCTGTGTCCGGCCGCAGCCGTAGATTTTTTCGTGGAGTTTGTCGCGGTCGGCGAGGGCGATGTGGCCGCGGGGCTGGTCGCGGACGATGCCTTCTTTTTTCAGCTGGCCGAGGATGTGGGTGACGGTGACGCGGTGGGCGCCGACGAGGTCGGCGACTTCCTGGTGGGTGAAGTGGGGCTTGTAGGTGAGCTGGGCGTCGTCGCTGAGGCAGTAAAGGATGCGGCAGACGGCCTGTTCGGTGGTGCGGAAGGCGGCGTCCTCGATCTGGTGGGCGAGGACGCGCGAAGCGAGGGCGATGGATTTGAGCAGGTAGAGGCAGATGTTGCTCTGGGTGAGCAGGTCGCCGAAGGCGGCGCGGTCGATGACGAGGATGTCGGCGTCTTCGAGGATCCTGAGGTCGAAGATGACCGGCTGGCGGTGGAAAAAGCCCTCGATGCCGATGAAGCAGCCGGCGCTGTGGTAAAGGAAGGTCCGTTCCGCGCCGTCGGACCCGAGGCCGACGACGCGGGCGAGGCCCCTGAGCAGGAAATGGAGGTTGTCGATGTAGCCGCCCTGGCGGGCGATGAGGGCGTCTTTGGCGTAGTGGCGGACGACGTCGCACTTTTTCAGGTAGGCAATGTCGGCGGCGGTGAGGGCGGTGCCCGTTTCGCCGAGCAGGCTGGGGGTGATGACCGGGGACGTGAGCAGCAGGGGCTTGTCTTTTTCGTGCATGGGGGAACCTCCTGCATATCGGCAATATTATCAAATTCCGCAGGGCGGGCGTTAATCCTGCCGGCTGCTGGCTATCCAGGGGAAAAAGGCCTCATCCGGCCGGAGCCGGCTAAGGCCTTTTTCCTATAACAACCCATGGCAGGCGGGTGTCAGGATATTTCCTCCAGGGATTTGCCGCCGGTGCGCATGCCGAAAAGGAGCACGATGATACAGGGGGCCAGCATCAGCAGGGCGACGGTGTTGTAGACCCCGGCGAATCCGCCGGCGGCGAACAGAACGGGCACTTGTTTTTGCATGAAGGAGGTGCAGAAACGGCCCATGGCGTTGTGGATGCCGACAGCCGTATTGCGCATGCGGGTCGGATAAGATTCGGCGATGTAACTGAAGTTGATGAAGCTTGCGGCCATGACGCAGGAAATGAGGCAAAAGCCGGTGATCGTCAACGGCACAAGGCCTTCGATTTGCGTGAACGCGTATGCGAATGCCCCGCCGACCACGGTAATTGCGACCAGCGGAATTTTTCGCCCGCCGCGGTCGGAAACCAGGGAGGCGACATAGCAGCCGAAAGGCACGCCGATCATCAGGATGAACGAGGCGGTCAGCGTATCCTCCATGCTAAATCCCTTTTGGCTGATCATCATCGGCGTCCAGACGGTCACGACAAAGGTGGCGGGGACGAAAAGCCAGTTATAGCCGAACAGCACGAGGGTCCGTTTGATGTATTTGGCGGAGAACATGCCGAGCAGCGTATCCCAAACGTTTTCCTTCGTTTCCACCTTTTGCGCCGCTTCCGTCAAGTCGACTTTAACGCCGGTAATTCTTTCCACGGCCGCTTCCGCCTCCGCCTGGCGGCGCTTGGTGATCAGCCAGCGGGGGGACTCTTCGAGGTATTTCAGGCCGAAGCCGAAGCCGAAAAGCCCTAAGCCGCCGAAGAGGAAAATCCAGCGCCAGGCCTCGGGGCCCAAGGGGATGATGATTTTGCAGAGCAGCCCGATAACGGGAACCGCGGAGAAGCCGGCGGCGGCGATCAGGCCCTGCCACTTGCCGCGGCTCTCGGCCGGCGATATTTCGGCGATGTACGCCTGGGAACAGACCATAAGGCAGAATACGCCGAAACCGGTCAAGGCGCGGGAGATGGTAAATATGGCGAAGTTACTGGTCAGTCCGTTGAGAACCGACATGGCGGAGAAGAGCAGGATGGCAAACAGAAACGTTTTGCGGCGGCCGATGATGTCGGAGATGAACCCGCCCGTCAAACCGCCGACAGTCATGCCGAGGAAGTACCAGAAATTGATGGTGCCGATGTCGGCCATGGTGAGGCCCCAGGTTTTGACGAGCTGGGGGGCGATGAAGCCGAAGTTCCAGTTGTCCATCTGCTCGAAGAAGTAGGCCATCATTATGATATAGAACAGGAACTTGTGGAAGCGCGACACAGGCAGGCCGTCGAAGTAATTATTGGCCCGCTTTTCGCCGGGAGTGAAGCTAAGCGGCAAGGAGCAGTTTTTGCCGTCGTTGCCGGGAACGTCCGGGGAATGAGACATTTTTTGCCACCTCCTTATCGATTATGCGGAGAAGTGTTGAGTGATAACTTTCACTAACCAGGCAAAAATTTGTCCGCCTTTTCCGGCGGGGGAGCTTGTTCCGCCGGCAGCTCCCCCGCCGAAAAAGGAGCTGTCGTATTATTCGTCGGCGGCGCCCACGCACAGGACGCCGGGGTCGAGCAGGTAGGGCCTGGCGCCGGCCACGGCCGTTTGCTTGACCGGGGCGAGGGGGGCGGCGCCGGGGACGCGGAAGGTGGCGACGTCGATTTTGGCGATGGGGGTCTCCTTGGGCCTGGGCAGCTGCGGCACCCATTCGTACGGGGCGCGGTAGGCGCGGTAGACCATGTTGAGCTTGAGCTGCTTGCCCCAGTAGGGGCTGATGTATTCCCACACGAGTTCGTGGCCGGCGGTGACTTCGATGATGCGGCCGCCGGAGCCTTCGGTGATGAGGGTGTTGCCGTTGGGCAGCCGCTGGGCGCTGCTGATGAACGGGCTGTAGAAGCGGTTGGCGTCGTAGGGCATCATGTAGCCGGCCTCGGCGGGGGTGTACTGCCAGACGATCTTGAGGGTGACGGGGTCGATTTCGATGACGCGGGAGTAGTCGCGCAGGGCGTTTTTGCTGCCTTTGGGGGCGCCGGGGTTGGGGATGCCGTAGCCGGCCCAGCCGCCGTTGTCGAAGATGAGGATGTTGCCTTCGCCTGGCAGGCCGCGGGGGATCATGTGGGCGTGGTGCATGCCGACGATCCAGCCGAGTTTGCGGAGCTGGTCGGTGGTGTCGTAGTTGGGGCCGATCTGCCAGACGACTTTGCCGGTTTGTTTGCTGATGATGGCGCAGATGTTGGTTTCGCGGCCGTCCCAGATGATGTTGTCGGGGTGGAAGCGTTCGTCGCCGGCGTCGTGCCATTTGTTGGGGCCGAGGAGGGACATGGTGTTGATGTGCATCCAGTCGCCCTGGCCGCCGCCGGCGGGGCGGTAGTTGGGGTCGCGGGCGAGGATGTTTTTGGCGGCTTCGTCGAAGCCGTAGCTGTCGAAGTGGTCGCTGCAGGTCCATTCCCAGACGATGTCGCCGTCCCAGGTGACTTCGATGATGGTGTCGTCGAGGAGGGTCTTGTCGGAAATTTTGGGGTTCTTGATGTTCTTGTGGCAGAGGATGAGGGTGTTGCCTTCGCCGGTCTGCGGGTCCATGCCGGGGACGTAGTAGCCGACCGGGTTGCCGGCGCGCTGGAAGTCGTGGTGCTGGCGGGCCATCCACTGCGGGGTCTCGCCGGGGTCTTCGATGTATTCGAGCTTGTCGAACTTCCAGACGACGTTGCCGTCCCAGTCGACCTGGACGAGGTCGGTCTGGTCCTGCATGCCGTAGGCCGGGTTCCTGACGCCGAGGTGGCCGAAGACCTGGCCGCCGGGCAGCAGCTTGTTGGGGAAGCCGTGCAGCCCTTTCCAGAGGTTGACGCCCGTGCCGTTCATGTCGACGAGCAGGGCGCCTTCCTCGGCGGCTTGGAAGATGGTGTAGCCGTTCCAGCATTTGGCCGGATCGTACACGGTGGTGCCTGTCGGGTAGACGCTTGGATAAGTCATGCCGTTTCTCCTCCTTGTCGGTGGGGGATTTATCTGCCGGCCGCAGCGCGGCCGCGTGGTCTCAGCCGGTTTTCTCGATCTCGGTTTTCACCTGATGGGTCCTGGCGGCGGAGCGGTGGGGCAGCAGCGCGGCGGCAGCCAGGGGCTCGGCCCGGCGCAGCGTTTCGTCCGCGGCGGCTTCCGGGCGGAAGGGGCGCAGCAGGTAGGGCTGGTGGTTGTCGCCGGCCGCCTCGGCGATGAGGGCGGCGGCCTGGCCGACTTCGCCGGGGGCGAGGTAGGCGACGGCGCCGTCGGCGCGGCGGAGGGGGGCGACGACGGTCTGGAACTGTTTGGCGGGGAAGGCGGCCACGAGGGCGATGGTGGCGCGGATGTCGGCCGGGTCGACCGGCCGGCCGGCGAGCTGGCCGTAGAGGTGGGCCGGGCCGCGGACATTCATGACCAGCCTGTCGGCGAGGCCTTCGCGGACGGCGGCGGCGAGGAGGGCGGCGTTGCCGCCGTCGGTGGCGATTTCGAGCTTCATGGCGTTTTGCTTGAGGTGGCGCAGGACGGCGAGGAAGTCGTCGGCGCGGGCGGGGTCGCCGCCGGAAATGTCGATGCCGTCGAGCCATTCCTTGTGGAGGACGCCGACCTGGAAGAAGCCGGCGAGGGCGTCGGGGCCGGCCTGGAGCCAGGCGAGCGCCGGACCGAGGCCCTGGCGGATGGTTTGCCCGTCGGTGAGGAGGGGGAATTCGACGCCTTCCGGCCCGCGGAAGATGGCGCGGCGGTTGGCGGCGTAGAAGCGCTGGAAGGCTTCCTTGCCGGCGGCTTTCATGTCGTGTTCGGCAAAGTCGAGGCCCAACTGGCGCAGCCGGGCCATGACGATTTTACAGCGCGTGCAGCCGGTGGCGGAGTAGATGGTGTACACCGTATCGCCTCCTGACTCTGTATGCGGATGGCGGGTTAAGGGTTATTTCAGGGTTTTAAGGTATTCGCGGTATTCCCGGCTGGTCAGCAGGCCGCCGCGGCCGGGGCCGTCGGGCTTGACGGCGATTATCCAGCCATCGCCGTAGGGGTCGCGGTTGGCGAGTTCGGGGGTATCGGCAAGCGCGTCGTTCACGGCCAGCACTTCGCCGCCGACCGGCATGTAGAGGGTGGAGACGACTTTGACGGATTCGACGCTGCCGAAGCTTTGGCCGGCGGCGAAGCGCTGGCCGACGGCGGGCAGCTCGAAGAAGATGATGTCGCCCAGTTCGTCCTGGGCGTAGTCGGATATGCCGACTCTGGCGGCGTCGCCGTCGGCCTGGAGCCAGGTGTGTTCGCGGTGGTAGAGGATGGCGGGGAAGCGCAGCGCGTCGACCGGTTTCGTGCCGTTGCTCATGAGGCGGCCTCACTTTCGCAATATTCGTGATTCCGTTACTACGTTAAGCTTATCACTTGCTCCCGCCGACCCTTTGTAGCCTGGATTACAAATGCGAAAAAGAATTATAGCCCCATAGGGAAAAGCGATGTGGCGGGGCTTCCCGTGCGCGGCCGCTTGGCGTTTAAAAAGGTTTAAGGCCTTTTTATAGTTTTTTTAAAAATGCTTTATCGGCGGTTTAATATCTGCTTTTATAATAACCTCATCAACGACAGGGAGGTTATGAGCTGTGAACAAACTTAAGATTTTGTACGATGTGGTCAGGACGATGAAGAACAAGGAGGTATTCGACGGGACGCTTGCGGTGCAGGTGAGCAAGGGCGGGACGCAGGTCTTTTCCCTCCGCAACGATTTCGTGAAGGATCTCCCGAGCGGCCGGACCAAGGCCAAAATCACCACCGAGCTGGATTGCGAGGGCAAGGCGGTAAAGCACGAGAGCGTCACCGAGTTTGCCATGCCTGGCGCGGGCGAGTGCCGGCATCACGGGTTCTTCCGGCCCATGCACCATGCCCACGGCTGCGGGCACGCGGGCCTGAAAGGCGGGCTGGCCAGGCTGGCGTTCGCCCTGGGTGTGTTGACGGCCGTGCGGACCGAGGAGCGGGAGGACAGGACGACGGTTATTTCCCTCAGCGCCGCCGACCTGCCCGAGGATGCCAAGGCGCTGCTGCGCGAGAGGCTGAAATGGGCGGAGGCGTGCCAGCATCGCGGGCACGGGTTTATGAAGGAGTTCTGGGGGGCGGACGACGTCGATTTCGACGTCGAGATCTTCGCCAATAAGAATTCCGAGGTCGAGAAGCTGGTCGCCACCTTTGCCGGGACCCGCAAGGACGGGCCGGACGCGCCGCATGACCTGACGGCCAGGGCGGAGCTGTCCTTGGCCTGGTGACGGGATAAGCGGATGAATCTCCGGCGGGAATATCTCATCCGTCCCGTGCTGTGCATGAGCTGCGGCCGGTGCCTTGCTGCCTGCCCGGCGGGGGCGATCGGGCCGTCGGCGGCGGGGGAGATGCAGATCGATAAGAATAAATGCCGGCGCTGCGGCGTTTGCAGGAAGGTCTGCCGGCAGCGGGCGATCGTGTACCGCGTGCGGCTGCAGTGTTGAGGGGATAATGCATATGGCGCGGGGCGCAGGATTGTTTTGCGCCCCGCGTTCCCGTGCACTATAATGATGTACGAAAGCACGAAAAATCCCGGCAGGTGGTAATAATGTTCAGGCACGAGTTCCGGCATCACCCGTGTCGGCATTGTTCCGACGAACAGTGCCGCAGCCAGATGAAGGAGAAGTTCCGGCGGCTGCACGAGCTCCATGCGCAGCGCCATCACGGCCAGTTCCTGCGGCATTACCGGTATTTCCGCTATTTCCGGCCCGGCGCCGCGCTGTTCAGCCTGGTAATCCTTTATCTGCTGTTCAGCTGGGTGGGGTTCAAAGGGGTCGGCATTTTTTTCGCGGCGTTGATTGTCGCCAAGGAGGCCTTGCAGTTTTTTTTCCTGCTGCGGCTGGAAAAAAGGGTGTTCAAGCCGGTGGAAAGCTTGAAACGGGGCTTGGACGAGGTCGCCGACGGGAACTACGACGTCAAGGTGGAATACGATAAGCCCAACGATCTGGGCTTCCTGATCGCCGCTTTCAACGCGATGACGGCCAAGCTGTCGGCGGCCGAAAAGATGCAGGCCGAGTACGAGGAAAACCGCAAGGCGCTGATCGCCAATATTTCGCATGATTTGAAGACGCCGCTGGCAGCGATCCAGGGGTACGTTGAGGCGCTGCTGGAAGGGGCGCCGGCCCAAGCGGGGAACGAGGCCAGGTACCTGCAGACCATCCATCACAATATTGTTTATGTCAATAAGCTCATCGACGATCTGTTTCTGTTTGCGAAACTGGATATGCAAAAGCTGGAGTTCGTTTTCGAGGCTGTGCCGGTCCGCGCTTTTATGGGCGACCTGATGGAGGAATACAAGTTCGATTTCGCGGAGCGGGGCGTCGGGTTCGAGTACCGCGACGAGCTGGCGGACGATTGCCGGCTGAAGCTCGACGGCAAGCGAATCCACCAGGCGCTGAACAATATTCTCGGCAACGCCGTCCAGCACGGCCCGGAAACGGGACTGGCGATAAAGGCGAGGCTTTACCGGCAGGAGGGCTTCGTTTGCGTCGCTATCGCCGACAACGGGCCGGGGATTCCCGCGGATAAGCTGCCGTTCATTTTCGACCGCTTTTACCGCGTGGCCGGCGAACGGCCCAAGGACTTGAATTCCGGCCTGGGGCTGGCCATCGCCAGGGAGCTGGTGGCGGCCCACGGCGGGCGGATAACCGTGGCGAGCGCGCGGGACGAGGGCAGCCGTTTTACCGTGATGCTGCCGATTGCCTGTGACGGCGGGGGTGAGGTTGGCGAATGAAACGTATTCTGATTGTCGAGGACGACTTGGATATCGCCGAACTGGAGCGCGATTATCTGCAATTGCACGGCTATAAGGCCGACATTGCCCAGGATGGCCTGGAGGGGCTGAAGAAGGCGGTCTCCGGCCGGTATGACGTGGTGGTCGTCGATTTGATGCTGCCGCAGAAGGACGGCTACGAAATCATCAAGGAAATAAGGCGGAACCGGGAGATACCGATTATCGTGGTGTCGGCCCGGAGCGAGGATATCGATAAGATCCGCGGCCTGGATTGCGGGGCGGACGATTATCTGACCAAGCCCTTCAGCCCGGCCGAGCTGACGGCGAGGATCAAGGCCCACGTCAGGCGGTACGAGCGGCTGAAAGGCCGCGGCGCCGCGGCGGAGGTCATCCAGCATAAGGGGCTGGAGATCAATACCGCCGCCCATAAGGTGTTCGTAAACGGCCGGGAGGTGCAGCTTACGGCTAGGGAGTACGAGCTGCTGGTTTTCCTGGCCGCGAATCCGAATATCGTTTTCAGCAAGGAGCATATTTTCAATACGCTGTGGGGGGACGAGTATTGCGGCGATGCCGCCACTGTCGCCGTGCATATCCAGAAGATCCGCAAGAAGATCGAGAAGGACCCGTCGAACCCCGAGTATATCGAGACGTTGTGGGGCTCGGGCTACCGGTTTAATCCGGCGTAGGCCGGAGGCCGCTACAAGGGACAGCGCTGCAACGGGAAAAAGCCCCGCCGGCCGGGATGGCTGGCGGGGCTTGGCGTATGCGCCGGGAGGCGGGGCGGGTATCGCCGGCGGTTATTTTTGGGCCGGCTCGCGGATGGTGAGGAGGATGGCCGACGCCGCGGCGGCGCAGAGGGCGAAGAAGGTGAAGACGGCGGTGTAGCTGCCGTAGATGTCTAAAAGGTGGCCGGCGACCATGGGCGAGAAGAAGCCGCCGATGTTGCCGCAGCCGTTGACGAGGCCGATGGCCAGCGGGTAGGTCCGCTGGGTGGTCAGGGCCATCGGGTAGGCGGTGAAGGACGAGAAGCCGATGTTGAGGAGGAAGCCGGCGGCGAGCAGCACGGCGGCGACGGCGGCCGGGCTGTCGGGCGCGTGGGGGATGAGGAACATCATTACCGCCGTGGCGGCGCAGGTGAGCAGCATGCTGGGCTTGCGGCGCTTGGCGAAGACGCGGTCGGACAGCCAGCCGCCGAAGACTACGCCGAGGGCGCCGCCGAGCCAGGGGGCGGCGGCCACGAAGCCCATGCGGGCGAAGGAATACTGTTTAGCGGTGACGAGGTAGGAGGGCACCCAGGTCATCAGTCCGTAGAATACCGCCAGGAAGAGCAGGTAGGCGAGGGTGTCGCCCCAGATGTTCCAGGAGGTGAAGACCTGCCGGCCGGTGGCGAGCAGCCCCGGGCGGTCGGCGTCGACCGGGCCTTCGCCGGCGCGGATGTGGGCCAGTTCGCTTGCGGAGCAGCGCGGGCATTCCTCGGGGGTGGTGCGCATGACGGCGTACCAGACGGCCGCCATGACGAAGCCGGGGAGGGCGGTGAGGTACAGCACGTCGCGCCAGCCGTAGGTGAGCATGATAAAGACGCACAGCGGCGGGACGAGGATGGGGGCGACCATGAGGCTGGCGAGGTAGACGCCGACGGCGGTGCCTTTCTCCCGGGGCGGGAACCAGTTGTTGATGAGGACGGCGTAGGCGACGGTGGCCGGGCCCTGGGTGAAGCCGAGGCCGAAGCGGTAGAATTTCAGCGCCGCCACTGAGCCGGCGGTGCCGATGAGGACGGTCATGACGGAGAAGCCGAGCACCATGAGGGCGGCGGTGCCGCGGGCGCCGCAGCGGCGGAGCCAGTAGCCGGCGGGCAACTGGGTGACTACGTAGCCGAGGAAGAAAAAGCTGAACAGCGCCCCGGCCTCGAAGTTGCTGATGAGGAATTCTTCCTTGACGGCGGGCAGGATGACGCTGATGTTGACGCGGCCGGCGAAGGCGACCATGGCGGTTAAAAAGATGGTCGCTATTACGCTGCCCCGGTAGAAGGTTTTTTGCGGCATGGGTGTCCACCGTCCCGATAGTCGTTGTCGTGTTAATATTGTCCGCGGCGGGGCCGGTAACCTGCCTGGCCGGCAAAATAAAAAGACCCGCGCGGCGGGCGGAATTTTCCCCGCGATGCGCGGCAGGGGAGGATTTGCCGCTCCGGCCCGGAATATAATAGTGCATGTGGGCTCTGCCCGGCCGTACTATGATATATTGCGCAGCTATAAGGTGGGGGGACATGCAGGGCAGAAGTTTTGTCTTTATTGAGCTGGTGTTGCTTTCGGTCGCTTTCATCTGGGGGATTCATCCGGCGATCGTGAAGATCGGCCTCGCTACCGTCCCGTTCGTCGCTTACAACGCTTTGCGCCTGCTGCTGGCGACGGCGGTGGCCTGGGCGGCGGTGTTCGCCGCCGGCGGCTACCGGCCGCTCGACCGGGCGGATGTGGTGCCGATGCTCAAGGTCAGCTTGTGCGGGTTTTTCGTTTTTCAACTGGGCTTCGTTGCCGGGGTGGAGCGGACGACGGCCGGCAATACGTCCTTGATCGGCTGCCTGCTGCCGGTGGCGGTGGCGGTCATCAACCGCGTGTGGCGGATCGAGCCGATCACTGGCCGGGTGGCGGCCGGGATCGCGGCGTCGCTGGCCGGGGTGGCGCTGATCGTCGCCGGTTCGGGCAAGGCGGTGAGCCTGGCGAGCGAGCACTGGCTGGGCGCGCTCCTGCTGCTGACGGCCCAGTTCGGCTACGGGTATTTCACCGTTTTTTCGCGGCCGCTGGCCAAGTATTCGGCTTATCAGGTGACGGCTTTTGTTGTGACTGTTTCGGCGGCGCTGTTCGCGTTCATCGCCCTGCCCGATTTCCTCGCCCTGTCCTGGCGGAACGTGACGCCGGCGGCCTGGCTGAGTATCGCCTATTCGGGGGTGATCGCCATCTGCGCGGGCAACTTCCTGTGGGTGTGGGGCGTAGGCAAGCTCGGCAGCGCGCGGACGTCGCTATATAATAATATTTCCCCCGTTTTCGCGGTGGCGTCCGGGTACCTGCTGCTGGGCGAGGAGTTCGGACTGCTGCAGGCGGCCGGGGCGGCGGTGATATTCTGGGGCGTGTACCGCGCCCGTCCGAAGACGCCCGCGCCGGCCGGCGCCGCGGAGCGGCAATAAGTGTAGCGGAGGCGTCTATGCTGTACGACACGCATATGCATACCAGGTTTTCCACCGATTCGCGGATGACGATCGACGAGGCGACGGCCAGGGGTCGCGAGCTGGGCCTCGGCATAATCGTGACCGAGCACCTGGACCTCGATTATCCCGAGCCGAAGGCGTTCGTGTTCGATGTAGACGAGTATCTGCGCGCGTATGCCGCCTACCGCAGCGATAGGGTGCTGCTGGGGATCGAGATCGGCATGCGGGTCGACCAGACGCCGGGGAACGCGGCGGTTGTCGGCGGCCATGGTTTCGATTTCGTGATCGGTTCGATTCATGTGATCGACCGCATCGACATTTATCAGGAGGGCTTTTATCTCCGCCGCAGCAAGGCGGAGGTTTACGGTCAGTATCTGGCGTCGATGGCCGATTGCCTGGGGTGCTACGATTTCATCGACAGCCTGGGGCATGTCGATTATATCGCCCGCTATGCCCGCTACAAGGACCCCGAGCTGCATTACGGCGAGTTCGCCGCCGCGCTCGATGCGGTGCTGGCGCGGCTGGCGCAGGCCGAGAAGGCGCTGGAGATCAACACCCGCCGCCTGGGGGACGCCGATGCGGTGGCGGCGCTGCTGCCGATATACCACCGGTTCCGCCAGTTGGGCGGGAAGCTGGTGACGATCGGCTCGGACGCCCACCGGCCGGGGGAGATCGGCAAGCATTTTGCGGTGGCGGTGGATATGGCGGCGGCCTGCGGGCTGAAGCCGGTGTATTATAAGGAACGCAAGCCGGAGTATGTGAAGGTGTGAAAAAGAGGCTGCCTGGACAGGCAGCCTCAAGAGTTTTGAGGAGCAACGCCGCAGATGGAGGCTGCTGGGCGGCTCTACTGTAATTTGCCGACAAGCCCTTGGATGAAGGGGTATTGGTAATATTCCCCGTTCAGCGCCCGGGCGCCGGCGATAATCGAGGTGACGAGGAGGACGAGCCAGAGGATGACGAGGACGGGCACGAGCAGGATGCCGATGAGCAGGAAGCACAGCAGGCCGACGAGGGCCGAGGCGACGAGGATGGCCAGGTGGGCGACGAGCGCCTGGCGGGCGTGCTCGTAGACGAAGCTGTCGTCCTTTTTCAGCAGGAAGATGAGCAGCGGGGCGATGATGAAGCCCAGGCCGCCGAGCAGGTAGGAAAGATGGGCGATGATGGCCAGCAGTTTTTGTTCGCCGGTGGTGGTGTCCATGGGGCATCCCTCCTGGTAATATTGTAACCTATCGGGCCTCCTGCTACAATATATGCTTCCGGCGCCGCGGAACGCCTGCCGAGAAGGAGTCCGCTTTACCGGGGCGAATTGAATCAAGAGAGATTTAGAGGCTGTTC
Organism: Selenomonadales bacterium; assembly: GCA_029975165.1. Lineage (GTDB taxonomy): Bacteria > Bacillota > Negativicutes > Sporomusales > UBA7701 > Anaeroselena. The sequence goes on along the minus strand of JARKPR010000003.1, from coordinate 29,914 downwards.
GGAAAGCCCCGGACGCAAGGACGCCGGGCAGGGCACGGCAGATGGGGCCTCATCGACGGCCAGGGGGAGATGACGTCGTGGAATTGTTTCAAGCCATCCGGGAAAGGCGCAGCATTCGCCGCTTCAAGCCTGATCCGGTACCGCGCGAACTGTTGACGAAGATCCTCGGCGAGGCGCTGTGGGCGCCGTCGGCAATGAATACCCAGCCGTGGCGCTTTTTCGTGCTGACGGGCGAGAAGAAGGACGAGCTGGTGGCGATCGCCGGCAGGTGTATAGCCAAGCTCGACATCAGGCTGAGGATTCTGTTCAAGGATAATATGCGCGCCCTCGTTCACGGCTATTTCCGCGATCTCGGCGGCGCGCCGGCGGTGGTGGTGGCGCTGGCCAGGGAACCGGAGACGGAAGGGTACATGGACGACAGCTTCCAGTCGGTGGCGGCGGCGTTTTACAATTTCGTGCTGCTGGCCCATGAGGCCGGTCTGGGCACGTGCTGGATGACGGGACCGCTGTGGGTGGAGGACGAGCTGCTGGATTTCCTCAGCCACAGGGACGGCTGGCGGCTGCTGGCGCTTACGCCGGTGGGCTGGCCGGATCAGGTGCCGCCGGTGCCGCCGCGCAAGCATGCGGACATTTTCTGGCTGGAGTAAAAAAAGAGGACACGCCGCGCGGCGTGTCCTCTTTTTTTATTTATGTTAGGCGTATTTGCGCACCGTCCGGACGCCCATGTTGTGCAGCAGCTTGGCGGCGACGTCGGGATGCTGGAGTTCGAGGCGTTCCAGCGCGTGCCGCGGCAGCACGAGAATCTCGGTGTCGGTCTGGGCGATGACGGTGGTGTTCTGCCGTCCCTGGGCGATGTACGCTTTTTCGCCGTAGACCTGGCCGGGGCGCAGGATCGCGACGGACAGGCGCCTGTCGGGCGCCTGGCGGCGTACCGACACTACGCCCGACATGATGACGAAAATGTCGTTGCACATGTCGGTGGGGCTGACGATTGGGTCGCCGGCCTCGCAGAGGATGATGTGGCCGGCGTCGGCGCAGGTCATGGCTTCGGCCTCGCTCATGCCCCGGAATATGGAGACCGCCCGTTCTAGCGGCCGGCCGAGTTTGTCGGTCAGCATCCGCCAGATGTCTTCCTTGCCGATCAGTTGCCGGTTGACGTAGCGGGCGGCGCCGGGGAATTCGCGGGCGAACCATTCGGTCGCCGCCGGCGAGTTTTCCAGCTTGCGGGCGATACGCCACAACGGCGAGCGGACCTGGCGGAGATGGTCGACGTCTTCGGTGAGGATTACCATGGGGGCCATGTAACCGTAACCTGGGACGGAAAAGTTGCTTTTGTAACGGCGATGGCCGAGCTGCTCGTACAAGGCCACCATATAGGGAGCGCCGACGGTGAAGTTGAAGGGGCAGCCTTGTTTGCGGAGGGTGTCGTAGAGGGTGGCGGAAAGCAGGTAGAAGGCCTGCGAACGACGGTAGCGGGGATCGACCATGGTTTTGGAGGTGTAGGAGATTCGGGTGGTCGGGTCGGCGCCGGGGAACTTCTGGAATCTTTCGAGGGCCATGTGTTCGAGGAGATAGGGAAGAAAATCGTTCGCCGCCCCGATGTGCAGACGCATGGTGCCGATGACTGCCGACTCGGTCCTGGCATAGAACAGCAGGCCCCAGTCGTCTTCATCGTCGACAACGATGCGGTGCCTGTGGTCGGCACTGGCGAGCTGCTTGCCCATCTCTTCTACGTATACCTGATAACGGAACCGATAGACTTTTTCTTTCTCTTTCCGGGTTGTCGCCAGTTCGATGCTGATCTGTTCGGCTGCCGGGGGAGCGCCGGCCGGGAGGGAATGTTCCGCTCGGGGTAAAGATTGACCCATGAGTGCCACGCCCTTTCGCCAATTTTTACTGAGCCGGAATTTGCCAAAAAACGGCAAAAAACCTATTTATCTACTAATATTTTACTATAATTTACATGTAATGTCAAAAAAATATATAATAAGTTATTTTTCGACAATTTGGCAAAAAAAGAAAGGCCGCGTATCGGCCGCAAAAATGGACGGATTCAAGGGTCTTTCACAATTTTATGAATTTTTGTCACGCGCTTTATTGTCGAAAAAACTTTTATAGGGTTAGTCGGCTCGGGGAAAGAAAACCGCGAAGGTAGTCCCGGATGAGGAGGTATTGACCTGGATTTTGGCCCGGTGACGGTTGGCGATGCTGTAGCAGATGGCCAGCCCGAGGCCGGTGCCGTTTTCCTTGGTGGTGAAGAAGGGCATGCCAAGTTTTTCCAGTATGTTGGGGGGGATTTCCCGGCCCTGGTCCCGGACGGACAGGACGACGGCCTCTTGGGTGGCCACCGTTTTTATCGTCATGGCTTTCCCCGGTTCCATGGCTTCGAGGCCGTTGCGCACGAGGTTGAGGAGCAGCTGGCGGATTTCTTTCTCGTCCAGGTGCAGGTCGGGCACGGCGCCCAGCTCGAGCCTGACGACGTGGTTGCTGCTGACGGCGTCGGCGAGGATGAGGGGTGCGAGGGATTTGACGATGGCGTTGAGGTTGCGGGGCTGTTGGTCGGTGAGGCGGTTTTTGCTGAGGGAGAGGTATTCGGTGATGAGGGCGTTGGCCCGGTCGAGTTCGTCGAGGAGGAGGCCGAAGGTGGCGTCGTACTGCCCGAGTTCGGGGCGGCGGGACAGGACCTGGAGGTAGCCGCGCACCGTCGTCAGCGGGTTGCGGATTTCGTGGCCGATGTTGGCGGCCATCTGGCCGACGATGTTCAGCCGGTCGAGGCGGAAAAGCTCCTGCTCCAATTCCTTGCGGGCGGTGACGTCGCGGACGATGCCTTCGACGGCGGTTATTTCATCGTCCCGGCCGCGCAGGAGGGTGAAGTGCAGCTCCGCCCAGATGAGTTTTCGCTCCCGCGTCAGGATGCGGAAGGAGAGCGGGGTTTCCTTCAGGGCGAGTTTCCCGTTGCTCCAGATGAGGGGCCGATCCTCAGGATGGACGCGGTTTATCAGCAGCCTGGAATCGGCGTAGAATTCCTCGGGCGTGTAGCCGGTGATGGCTGCTGCGGCCGGGCTGATGTAGTCCAGGTGCGGCCGGGGTTTGAGGCGGAAGTGGAAGATGATGTCCCGGGCGTTTTCCGCCAGCAGGCGAAATTGGGCCTCTTTTTCGAGCAGGTCGTATCTGGTTTTTTCGAAATAGGTGAGGAGGAAGCCGACGCCGATGCCGAGCCGCAGGAAGGAATCCAGTATGTAGCCCCAGTGGGCGATCGACTCGTCGGCGCGAAACTGCGGCCAGTTGAATTGATGGAGACCCACGACGATAAAGGCAAGAGCGGTTATTTTTTTGCTCGGGCCGTGCGATTCGCCGGTCCGCAGCAGTATCCACCCGGTGTAGACGTAAATGAGGCTGTAAACCGCGATGTTAAGAAAAATAAGGTGGACAAGCGACCAGCCCAGCCACAATCCTATGCCGGTGATTACTATCAGGGAGGCGGTCGAGTATATCCAGAAGGGGGATAAGCGTTTGCCGACGAAATTGGCGGTGCCCCAGGCGAGAAGGATGACGCACAGCATGGCGATGGTTTCGTAGAACATCAGCATGGGAAGGTTTTTTATGATGGTAAACGTGAAGGGATCCATGGCCGTTTTGACCATGACCATAGCCCACGCCGCCGTCCATATGCCGAGGAACCGTTCCCGGTACCGGGAATAGAGGTAGGCGTATATCAGAAATACGACGGTTTTGATCCCGAACGAGGAGAGGATAGCCAGTTCTAGTAAGGTCATTGCTCACCTCCATCGGAAAAATACCATTAAAAGGAATTATACATGCTATCCGAAAAACCCTGTCGGTTCCAATATAAAATAGCATGAGATGAAAAAAAGCGACGATAGTCCATATTTCCTTTATCGAGCCTGATATTTGCTAACTTGTATGACTATATAAGTTTTTATTTAGTGATATAATTCTTGATATTTACTGACGTCAATCGAAGCATTAATGAGGAGGAATTGTGCAATGTCCGAGTACAGTCCTGTCACGCCGGCGATCGTCGACGAGTTGAGGACGATCGTGGGCACGAGGGGCGTGGCCGTGTACTCCGAGAAGCTGCATGCTACAGCCGCGATGAGGTGACCGAGCCCCGCTATCATCATATGCCCGAGGCGGTGGTCTACCGCCCAACGGCGACGGAGCAGGCGGCGGCATGGGGCTGGCGCCCCCGCGGCACAGCGCCGTGGCCCGCAATGTCAGCCATGCCGGCGACGGCAACATCCACTGTCCATCCTCCAGGGGGACAGCCCGGACGAGTTGCGGTGCGGCAAGCTGCCGGGCGAGCATGGTATCGGCTACAAGCACCGCCACCTGATGGAGGAGATACCGACCCGGTGGAGCTCGGCCTGATGCTTTGACCTGTGTGGCGGTATTTGGTACAATAAAACAATAACTAGCAATATTTAAGGAGCGTACGCCATGGCAGATCAGGTCAAGCGCATTTATGTCGAGAAGCGGCCGGGGTTCGACGTGGAGGCCCGCAGCTTGCTGAACGAGTTCAGGCATAATCTGGGCATCGCCGCTCTAGAGGCGGTGCGGGTGCTCAACCGCTACGACGTGGCCGGCATATCCGACGAGGAGTATGCCCGCTCGCGCCAGACGATCTTTGCCGAGCCGAACGCCGACTACGCGTACGACGAGAAGTTTCCGCTGGAGCGGGCGGACCGCGTGTTCGCGATGGAGTACCTGCCCGGCCAGTACGACCAGCGGGCCGACTCGGCGGCGCAGTGCGTGCAGCTCCTGACCCAGAAGGAGCGGCCGGAGGTGGCGACCGCCAAGGTGATCGTGCTCAAGGGGCGGATAAGCGACGGGGATTTCGCCCGCATCAAGGCGTACTGCATCAACCCGGTGGAATCGCGGGAGGCGTCGCTTTTAAAGCCGGCGACGCTGGCGATGAAGGCCGAGACGCCGCCCGACGTGCCGGTGCTGGCCGGCTTCACGGCTAAAGCCGCGGCGGGGCTGGCGGTGCTGCGCGAGGAGATGGGCCTGGCGATGAGCGCCGAGGACCTGGCGTTCTGCCAGGCGTATTTCCGTGACACGGAGAGGCGCGACCCGACGCTGACCGAGCTCAGGGTGCTGGATACGTACTGGTCGGATCACTGCCGTCATACGACGTTTATGACCGAGATCGAGGATGTGGCGATCGAGGCCGGGCGGTTCGCCGCGCCGGCGGCGGCGGCCTACGGGGAGTACCTGGCGGCCCGCGACGCGGTGTACGGGGCGGCGAAGAAGCCGCTGTGCCTGATGGACGTGGCGACGCTGGCGATGAAGGAGGCCAAGCGGCAGGGGCTGCTGGCCGACCTGGAGGAGTCGGCGGAGATCAACGCGGCCAGCATCGTGGTGCCGGTGGATGTGGACGGCCGCCGCGAAGAGTGGCTGGTGATGTTCAAGAACGAGACCCACAACCACCCGACGGAGATCGAGCCGTTCGGCGGCGCGGCGACCTGCCTGGGCGGGTGCATCCGCGACCCGCTGTCCGGCCGCTCGTACGTGTATATGGCGATGCGGGTGACCGGCAGCGGCGACCCGCGCGCCGCCATCGCCGCCACGCTGCCCGGCAAGCTGCCGCAGCGCAAGATCACGATCGCCGCCGCGACGGGCTACAGCTCGTACGGCAACCAGATCGGCCTGGCGACCGGCCAGGTGGCGGAGGTGTACGACGAGGGCTTCGTGGCCAAGCGCATGGAGGTGGGCGCGGTCATCGGCGCGGCGCCGCGGGCCAACGTGGTGCGGCAGGAGCCGGCGCCCGGCGATGTGGTGCTGCTGGTGGGCGGCCGCACCGGCCGCGACGGCTGCGGCGGGGCTACGGGCTCGTCGAAGGAGCATACCGCGGAGTCGCTGGCGAGCTGCGGGGCGGAGGTGCAGAAGGGCAACCCGCCGACCGAGCGGAAGATCCAGCGCCTGTTCCGCCACCCGGCGGTGAGCAGGATGATAAAAAGGTGTAATGATTTCGGCGCCGGCGGGGTGTCGGTGGCCATCGGCGAGCTGACCGACGGCCTGGATATCGACCTCGACGCCGTGCCGAAGAAATACGAGGGGCTGGACGGCACCGAGCTGGCCATTTCCGAGTCGCAGGAGCGGATGGCGGTGGTGGTGGCGGCGGCCGACGCGGCGGAATTCGCGCACCACGCCGACGCCGAGAACCTCGAGGTGACGAAGGTGGCGGTGGTGACGGGCGACCGGCGGCTGGTGATGCGCTGGCGCGGCAAGGCAATCGTCGATATCGGCCGCGAGTTCCTCAATACGGCCGGCGTCCGCCAGCGGACAAGCGTAAGGGTTGCCGCTCCCCGGGAGGAGGACGACTTTTTCGCCGCACCGCCGCCGGCGGGGCGGGACAAGGCCGACCTGAAGGCGGCGTGGCTGGCCAACCTGGCCGATCTGAACGTCGCCAGCCAGAAGGGGCTGGTGGAGAGGTTCGACAGCAGCATCGGCGCGGCGACGGTGGTGATGCCCTTCGGGGGCGTGCGCCAGGCGACGCCGGCCGAGGGGGCGGTGGCCAAGCTGCCGGTGCCGGAGGGCGAGACGACGACCGGCACGATCATGACGTACGGCTACAACCCGCTGATCGGCAAGTGGAGCCCGTTCCACGGCGCGCTGTACGCGGTGGTGGAGGCGGTGGCCAAGGTGGCCGCCCTGGGCGGCGACTGGCGCCGGGCCAGGCTGACGCTGCAGGAGTACTTCGAGAAGCTCGGCAGGGACCCCGAGCGCTGGGGCAAGCCGTTCGCCGCCCTGTTGGGGGCGTACCGCGCCCAGAAGGAGCTGGGCGTGCCGGCGATCGGCGGCAAGGACAGCATGTCGGGGACGTTCATGGATAGGCACGTGCCACCGACGCTGGTGGCGTTCGCCGTCTGCCCGCTGGACGTGCGGCAGGCGGTGTCGGCGGAGTTCAAGCAGGCCGGAAGCAGGATAGTGCTCGTGCCGGCGCCGCGCGGCGCGGACGGGCTGCCTGATTTCGCGGTGCTGAAAAGGAATTTTGACAAGGTCTACGAGCTTGTCCGCGCCGGCAGGGTGCTGGCCGCCGGCACGGTGAGGCACGGCGGCGCGGCGGCGGCGGTGAGCAGGATGGCGTTCGGCAACCACATCGGCGTGGCGTTCGCCGCCGGCGTGGACGGGAGGGCGCTGTTCGCCCCCGACTACGGCTCGATAGTCCTGGAGCTGCCGGGCGATACGGATTTGGCGGCCGCCCTGGCGGGGGCGGCGTGGCGCGAGCTGGGCCAAACCCAGGAGCGGCCGGTGATAAGCGTGGATGGGGCGGAGATAACGCTGGACGAGGCTCTGGCCGCCTGGGAGGCACCGCTGGAGAATATTTTCCCGACCCGCGCCCAGGAGGGCGACGCGCCCGCGCCGCCGGCCGTCAGCCATACGCGGCGCAGCGCCGTGCGGCCGGCAGTGAAAACAGCCGGGCCGCAGGTGATCATCCCCGTTTTCCCGGGCACGAACTGCGAGTACGACAGCATGCGCGCGTTCGCCAAGGCCGGGGCGAAGGCCGAGACGCTGATTTTCCGCAACCTGACGGCCGCGGCGGTCGAGGAGTCGGTGGCCGCCCTGGCAAAGGCCATCGGCCGCAGCCAGATAATCATGCTGCCGGGCGGCTTCAGTGCCGGCGACGAGCCGGACGGCTCGGCGAAGTTCATTACCGCCGTGTTCCGCAACCCGCGCGTCCGCGAGGCGACGACCGAGCTGCTGGAGCGGCGGGACGGCCTGATGCTCGGCATCTGCAACGGCTTCCAGGCCCTCGTCAAGCTGGGGCTGCTGCCTTACGGCCGCATCGTCGACGAACTGGACGAGGCCGACCCGACGCTGACGTTCAACAGGATCGGCCGCCATGTGGCCTGCCTGGTGCGGACGCGGGTGGCGTCGGTGCTGTCGCCCTGGCTGGCGGGCACGGAAGCGGGCGATGTCCACACGATCGCCGTGTCGCACGGCGAGGGCCGCTTCGTGGCCACGCCGGCGGCGGTGGAAAAGTTGATCGCCGGCGGCCAGATCGCCACCCAGTACGTCGACCTGGCCGGAAATCCGTCGAACGACATCCGCTTCAACCCTAACGGCTCGGTCGCCGCGGTGGAGGGCATCACCAGCCCCGACGGCCGCATTTTCGGCAAGATGGCCCATTCGGAGCGGACCGGCCCGTACGTGGCGGTCAATGTGCCGGGCGAGAAGGAGCAGGGGTTGTTCGCCGCCGGGGTTAAGTACTTCCGGTAGGGGTCAGGCTGGCGATAAAGGCCCATCTGCGGCGTTGCTCCTCGGCTACCATCCTCAACGTACGTCCCGTGTATGTTTCCGGTGGCAGCCTCCGGTGCGCCTTGCATCTAGACCTTTCTCGCCAGCCTGACGTGCCTATAATTTGACCCTCGCCCGAGGACGGGCGGGGGTTTTTGTGTTGCCGGTATATTGCGGACGCGGGGATGGGATACTGGAGGTGGGGCAATAGCCGCTAGAAGGAGGAATTGATATGCAGGCAACGGTTAACGATGTGGACAAATTGGTGATGGAGGGGCTGGTGCCGTTCCGCAACCGGCTGACCGGCGCGTTTCACGACAAGCACCCGTATCTTTTCGGCATGGCGAGCGCGGCGCTGGCCGGCAAGACGAGCAAGGTGGGCGTGCAGGTGACGGAGGGCGGCCGGGTGGCCGGCGAATACACGCTCCACGTGCAGGGCGTCGATATTACCCATGCCGAGCCCGGCAAGCTTGAGTCGGGTATACAGCTCCCTTATGCCGGCACGATCAGGCCGTATCTCGTCGTCGAGCGCGGCGACCTGGAGCGGATCATCGGCGACGAGGCGGCGATCATGGCCGATCTCTTTCCGGCGATGCTGAAACACCTGCCGGCCCTGACGGTGAAATTCCTGCCGTGAAGCTGCTGCTCCATCCCCTGCCGGTCCGCATCTTCCATTGGACGATGGTGGCCTGCGTGACGACGCTGCTGCTCACCGGGCTTTACTTCCACAGCCCGCCGGCGTGGCTGCTTCTGCCGGTCAATCTGCTGCGCGAGCTGCACGGCGCGGCCGCGGCGGTGCTGATCGTCAATTTCGCCGGCCAGATTTATTACTACGTCTATACCGGCAAGTTTACCGAGATAGTGTTTTTGCCGAGGGACTGGGCCAATATGCGCAGTTTCCTGCGCTATTTCCTGTTCGTCACCGAGCACCATCCGAATTTCGGCCGCTACAACCCCGGCCAGAAGGCGCTGTTCACGGCCTGGTGGCTGGCGATCACCGCCGCCGCCGTCACCGGCGCCGCGCAGATGTTTCCGGACGACGCCGTCGGCCTGCAGCGGCTGCTGGGCGGACTGAACGCCTGCCGCAGCGTCCATTTCCTCGTGGCCGCCTTTTTCGTCGCCACCATCCCCTTCCACCTGGCCCTCGTTTTCACCGAGGACCCGGCCAAGCTGCAGGCGATTTTCACCGGTTATGTCCAGAAAGAGCCGCCGCCGCCGGCAGAGAAGGCGCCCTGACGGCGGCCCCGTCCTCGAGGCGGCGGCGCAGCAGCCGGTAGCCGTCGTCCATGCCCTGGGCGCCGAGGAGGGCGACGAGGTCGCCGGGGCCGGCGGCCGCAACGGCGTCGTCGATGGCCGCGGCCAGCGTTTCGCGGTAGATATAGTCCGTTCCCGTAGTGTCGAGCGCCGCGCAGAAGGCGCTTTTTTCGTCGCCGGCGACGGTGTCGGCCGGGCCGACGGCGCCGGCGGCGGCGGTGACGATGAGGGCGAAGGGCTCCTGCTGCCACCAGCGGGCCAAAGCTGCGGCGCAGGCGGCGTTGATGGCCGGGCCGCGGCCGCCGCGGACGGCGAAGGCGACGACGAGGCGGCGCCGGCGGAAGGCGCCGAGGGCCCGGAAGACGGCGTCGATGCTGGCGGGGTTGAGGGCGGTGTCGTCGACGATGGTGAGGCCGGCCGGGCGGGAGACGGCGAAGCGGCGCGGCACGCCGCCGAAGGTGGCCAGGGCGCGGGCGATGGTCTGCGGGGCAATGCCGTGGAGGAGGGCGGCGGCGGTGGCAAGCAGGGCGTTTTCGACGTTGTGGCGGCCGGGCAGGGGCAGGCTGGCGGCCAGTTCGCCGCCCGGCAGGGCGGCGGCGGCGACGGTGAAGCGGCTGCCGCGGCTGGTGAGGCCGGCGATGCGGGCGGTGAAGTCGGCGGGAGCGCCGACGGCGCAGGTTAGGGCCGGCGCGGGGGCGGCGGCGGCCATGGCCAGGCAGCGGGGGTCGGCGGCGTTGACGATGAGCGGGGCCGCCGGGCCGAGCAGGGCGGGAAAGCCTTGTTTGGCGGCGAGGTAGGCGGCGAAGCCGCCGGGGAAGTCGAGGTGGTCGGGGCTGATGTTGGTGGCGATGCCGCAGGAGAAGCGGACGGCGTCGGCCCGCCCCTGCTGGAGGCCCTGGGCGGAGACCTCCATGGCGGCGTGGGTGACGCCGCTGTCGCGCATGGCGGCGAGGTACCCCTGGAGGGTGGCGGCGTCGGGGGTGGTGAGGGTGCCGGGGTAGGAGGCGTCGCCCACCCTGACGCCGAGCGTGCCGATGAGGCCGGCGGCGTGGCCGGCCTGGCGAAAGATGTGGGCCAGCATGCAGGCGACGGTGGTTTTGCCGTTGGTGCCGGTGACGCCGACGAGGGCGAGGCCGCGGGAGGGGTGGCGGTGGAAGCGGGCGGCGAGCTCGGCGAGGGCGCGGCGGGCGTCGGGAACGGCGACGACGGGGACGGCGAGGGCGGGCAGGCCGGCGGGCCGGTCGCTGACGACGGCGAGCGCGCCGGCGGCGACGGCCGCGGCCGCGTATGTATTGCCGTCGCGGCTGTGGCCGCGGACGGCGACGAAGAGGTGGCCGGGGGCGACCTGGCGCGAGTCGCAGGTGACGCCGGTGGCCTCGGTTAGCAGGGTGCCGATGGGGTCGGTTGTTTCCACGCTTTTACCTCCAGTACGGCCGAAATGCAGTATAGTTTATGGCGGTGGGGGAGCGGCGGTGAGTAAAAGGGTTTTCAGCGGAAACTAAAAAGGAGATCGGCGATAGAGGAGGATGGGTTTTGAGATTGACGGCGGTTGTCTTGCTGATGGTCGGCTGCCTGCTGGCGGCGGCGTGCGGCCTGCGGCCGGCGCCCAAGCCGGAGCCGCGGGCGGCGGCCGCGGTGACGGTTGAGGGGGTGGCGGTGGGCGGCCTGACGCGGGGCGAGGCGCTGGCGGCTCTGCAGGGCCTGGCGGCCGCGCGCCATGTGCCGGCGGTGAACGCCCGCTTTGCCGATGAGGACGGGGCGATTGTGGCCGAGCAGCCCGGCCGCCTGCTGGACATGGCGGCGACGGCGGCGACGGCGCTGGCCGCTCCTGCCGGGGCGGACGTGGCGGGCGTCTACCGGCTGCTGGCCCCGGATGTGACCGCGGCGGCGCTGGCCGCCGCCCGGCCGGCGGGCGCGTATACGACGCCCATCCTCGACGCCAGCCCGGGCAGGGTGGAGAATATCCGCCTGACGGCCGCCCTGCTCAACAACGCCGTTATCGCCGCCGGCGACGAGTTTTCGTTCAACGGCCGCACCGGCGAGCCGACGCGCGAGCGGGGCTTCCGGCCGGCGACGGTGTTCGTCGACGGGCGGCATGAGGAGGAGCTGGGCGGCGGGATGTGCCAGGTGTCGAGCACGCTGTACAACGCCGTGCTGGCGGCCGGGTTGAAGGTGACGGAGCGCCACGCCCATTCCCGGCCGGTGAGCTACGTGCCGCCGGGCAAGGACGCCACGACCTACACCGACAAGGATCTGCGCTTCGTGAATACCACGCGCCGCCCGCTCGTCATGCGGGCGGTCGTGGCCGGAAAAAAGCTGACGGTAGAGCTGTTAACCCTCCCCCGGCGCGAATAGGAACGGGGCGGGCGGCCCATACTACCAGCGAGGTGGGAGGATGCGTAAATCGTGGTATTACAATATCGCCCTGGCCGCAGTCATCGCTGTAGCATTGTTCGCGGGAGCTTATTCGCTCTTACGCCCTCCCGCCGCCAAAGAGCCGGGGGGACCGGCCCCGGCGCCCCTGGCCCCGGCGCCCGAGCCCATACCGGGCGTGCCCCAGTTCGACGCGGCCAAGTATGCCAAGGAGCCGGTGATAACCGTGTGGCTGGCCGACAGGGGCAGCCGCGACAGCATGGCTTTGGAGAGCTATCTCGAAGGGGTGGTCGCCCAGGAGATGGAGCCGGACTGGCCGCTCGAAGCGCTGAAGGCCCAGGCCATCGTGTCCCGCACCTTGACGGTGCACGCCATCGAGGCGGGGACGATCAGAGAGCTGCATAACGCCGACGTGAGCACGGCGAAGGAGGAGCTGCAAGCGTACGCTCCGGCGAAGGTCAACGACCGGGTCCGCGAGGCGGTGCGCTCGACCCGCGGCCAATTGCTGCTGTATGCCGGCAGCCTGATAAACGCCATCTACAGTTCGAGCAACGGCCAGATCGCCGCCACCCGCGAGGAGAGTTTCCCCAAGGAAATTCCCGAGCCCACGCCGTATTTCCAGCCGGTGACGGACAACAGCTATAAGTATACGCCCCCGAATCTCCAGTATTGGCGGGTGGCCATCCCGGGCCCGGAGGTGGCGGCGGCGGTAGGCTACGGCGGCAGCCCCGCCGATATCAAGATTCTCGAGAAGGGGCCTTCCGGCCGCATCCTCTGGATCGGCGCCGGCGACAAGAAGGTGTACGGGGCGGAGTTCCGCAAGGCGGTGGGCTTCGACCGGCTGAAGTCGACGCTGGTGGATGAGATGACCTACGACGGCAGGCTGTTCGTCTTCAAGGGCCGCGGCTGGGGCAACGGGGTCGGCCTCTGCCAGTGGGGGGCGTATACGTACGCTATGGACGGCTGGAAGGCCGAGGATATCGTCCGCCATTATTACGTGGGCGCCGAGGTCAAGAAGATTTGGCAATAGAGGCGCCTTATCCGCCGTGGCGGTATCTCCGTCGGCAACAGCCGAACGTGTATCTCGAATGCCTGTGCGCGGTGGTGGCCGCCCGCCGCGACGAGCTGGCCGCCGTGGCGGCGACGCCGTTCCGCAAGAGCGTTGAGGCGGAACGGATCATGAAGGACGACATGGCCGGGTTGGGTTTCTGGCATTCGGTGACCAACCGCAAGTTTCCGCCGCTGTTTGCCAAGGGGATGAATTTCGAGGTGGATTTCTATCACCCCGATTTCCGGGTGGCGGTCGAGGTGGAGAAGGGCGAGATCAGCAATATCTGGAAGAATTTGTGCAAGTTTGCCGAGTCGCCGGTCATCCGCCACGGGGTGATAATGGTGCCGGTCGTCCGCCAGGGGCAGCGGGTGCGGAGCGAGTTTTACCAGGACACGCTGAAAAGGCTGGCCGGCATCGAGAAGGTGTTGGCGTTCGTGGACAGCCTGGCGATCATCGGTTATTAGCGGCGGACAGGCGGCGAATCTGCCGCGGCAGCGGCAATTTTGCCCGGCCGCCGGCATAGACTGATAGTGGAGAGGCAGCGTCCGCACGCCTCCCCGAAATAGGCGCCGCCTTCCCGGAATACGGGTGGCGGCGCTACGGTTTTTGGCGCCGCATTCTCTTGGCAAGTTTGGCCATGTTGGGCTATAATATAAGAATGTGGTTAGGAGAAAATGCATGCGCAAGGTGATCGTGACGGTGGTCGGGACGCAGACGGACGCCGCCGGCGAGGAGAGCCGCATCGAGCTGGTGACGGTAGGCTCGCGCCGGGATAAGGACGGGGTAAGCTATATCACTTACCGGGAGAGCGAGGTGTCCGGCCTGGAGGGCACGACGACGCTGCTGAAGCTGTATCCCGGCCGCATGACGCTGGTGCGCATGGGGGCGGTGGAGCTCAAGCAGGAGTTCGCCCCCGGCCTGAAAAGCCACGGCACGTACATAACGCCGTACGGCAGCATGAAGCTGACGGTGGCGACCCGCAGCCTGGAGCGGGCGGCGGCCGGCGGAATCGACGCGGTGACGGCCGGCTACGACCTGGAGATCAACGGCCGCTGGCAGAGTTACAACACTCTAGCTGTGGAGATACGGGAGGAAGAATAGATGGATGTAAGAGAACTGCTCGCCGGGGCGGTGGGCGCGGCGGCGGCGGCCGAGCTGAGAGGCCGGAGCCCGGAGGCGGATGCGGCCGCTGTGCCGGCGGTGCTGCTGGAGGTGCCGCCGCAGAAGGAGTTCGGCGATTTTGCGACCAATATCGCCATGCAGCTGGCCCGTGCGGCCAGGCAGAAGCCGCGGGTATTGGCCGAGGGCATCGCCGCCCGCCTGAACGCGCGGGCCGCGCTGGACAAGCACGACCGGGAGGCGCTGCCGTGGCTGGCCGAGGCCAGGGTGGCCGGCCCCGGGTTCATAAATTTTTATCTCCGGCCGGACTGGCTGTACGCCCTGCTGGCCGAAATCGCGGCCGCCGGGGCCGACTGGGGCCGCTCGGACAGCGGCGGCGGCGAACGCGTCCAGGTGGAGTTCGTGAGCGCCAACCCGACAGGGCCGCTGCATGTGGGCCACGGCCGGGGGGCGGCGGTGGGCAGCGCGCTCGCCAATTTGCTGCGCGTGGCCGGCTACGACGTGGCGACGGAGTTTTACATCAACGACGCCGGCAACCAGATCGACAATCTGGCGGCGTCGGTGGACGCCCGCTACCGCGAGCTTTTGGGCCAACAGGCGGACTTCCCCGAGGACGGCTACCACGGCCGCGACATCGTCGATACCGCCCGGCGGATCATCGACCGGGAGGGCGGCCGCTATCTGCTGGTGTCGCCGGCGGAGCGGCTGGCCGTGTTCAAGGAACTGGCCCGCGAGGAGAAGCTGGCGCTGCTGCGCGAGGACCTGGAGGCCTTCGGGGTGACGTTCGACGTGTGGTTCAGCGAGCGGACGCTGCACGAGTCGGGGGCGATCGCGGCGACCTGCGACCGGCTGAAGGCCAGCGGCCATATGTACGAGCGGGACGGGGCGCTGTGGCTGAAGTCGACTGCCTACGGCGACGACAAGGACCGGGTGGTCATCCGCGACAATGGCGTGCCGACGTACCTGGCGGCCGATATCGCCTACCACGGCGATAAGTTCGCCCGCGGCTTCGACCGGGTGATCAACATCTGGGGGGCCGACCACCACGGCTACATCAGCCGGGTGCGGGCGGCGGTGGCGGCTTTGGGCTACGACCCGACGCATCTGGAGGTGCTCATTCTCCAGATGGTCAACCTGTACCAAAACGGCGAGGTCGTGAAGATGTCGAAGCGCACCGGCCAGGGCGTGACGCTGGCGGAGCTGATGGAGGAGGTCGGCCGCGACGCCGCCCGCTTCTTTTTCATCATGCGCTCGACCGACAGCCAGCTCGATTTCGACCTTGATCTGGCGAAGTCGCGCACGAACGAGAACCCCGTCTTTTACATCCAGTACGCCCACGCCCGCATCGCCAGCATTTTCCGCCAGGCGGCCGAGGCCGGCATTGCGGTGCCGGCGGCCGGCGAGGCGCCGCTCGACGCGCTGGCGACCGAGTACGAGGCCGACCTGATCAAGAAGCTGGGCGATTATCCGGAGGAGGTGGCGGCGGCCGCCCGCGAACGGGCCCCGCACCACATCGCCCGCTATGCCCACGAGGTGGCGGCCCTGTTCCATTCGTTCTACAACCAGTGCCGGGTGATCGGCGCCCCGCCCGACGCGCAGGCCGCCCGCCTGACGCTGGCGGCGGCGGTGCGGGATACGCTGCGGTCGGCTTTGGCCATCCTCGGCGTGGACGCGCCCGAACGGATGTAGAAACAGGCAAAACGGAGAAAAAATTCGTCAAATTTTGCCGGTTTTTTGGCGTAGAATAACGCCGGCCCTTATACGATAAGGCTTTGCCGTCCGCCTGCAAAAGGAGGATTTTATTGGCCTGCGGTGAATATTAGCAAGTAATTTTGGTACAAACACTGCGGGGGGGCCTGGAATGGGCGAATTTGTGAAGCAGTTGTCGGATGTTGATTTGGCTTATCAGGTTTTGGCAGAAAGGGGATCGCCGATGTATTTCCGCGATCTGATCGGCAAGGTCCTCGAGGGCAAGGGACGGCCCGTAGCCTCGCTTGCCCATGCCATGGCCGAGGTGCATACCCAGATTAATATGGACAGCCGTTTCGCGCACGTCGGCAAAGGGACGTGGGGGCTGACCGAATGGTTGCCGCAGCGCGGCGTAAAGGTGGCGGAGGAGACGGCGGCGACGGTTTCGTCCGATTTCAGCCTGCGCCGCGAGAAGCTGCTGGCCGAGATCCAGCAGGATTTCCAGGCCGCGGGCCCGGAGGCGGAGGAAAGCGAGTAGGCAGCGTATACGATTACGGCCATGCTTGGGATAATACAGCTTAGGGCCGGTTGTGGGAGGAAGTTATATGGCTAAATTCATCTTCGTTACCGGAGGCGTGGTGTCGTCGCTCGGCAAAGGCATCACCGCCGCCTCGCTGGGCCGCCTCCTTAAGAGCCGCGGCTTCAAGGTAACCATCCAGAAATTCGACCCTTACATAAATGTCGACCCCGGCACGATGAGCCCTTACCAGCATGGCGAGGTTTTCGTGACCGAGGACGGCGGCGAGACCGACCTCGACCTCGGCCACTACGAACGGTTTATCGATATCAACCTGACGAAGAGTTCGAATGTGACGACCGGCAAGATTTACTGGTCGGTCATCAGCAAGGAGCGCAAGGGCGATTACCTGGGCAGCACGGTGCAGGTCATCCCCCATATAACCAACGAAATCAAGGAGCGGCTGTACCGGATCGCCAAGGAGGACAACGCCGACTTCGTGATCGCTGAGATCGGCGGCACGGTGGGCGATATCGAGAGCCTGCCCTTCCTGGAGGCCATCCGCCAGGTGCGCAAGGAGGTGGGCCGCGACGACGTGGCCTACATCCATGTGACGCTTATCCCTTATATTTCCGCGGCCGGCGAGCTGAAGACCAAGCCGACCCAGCACAGTGTGAAGGAGCTGCGCAGCATCGGTATCCATCCCGATGTCGTCGTCTGCCGGACGGAGCACGAGATTTCGCCGGAGATGCGCGAGAAGCTGGCCTTATTCTGCGATATCGATTTGAACGCCGTCATTCAGAACAAGAATGTGGCTTCGATCTACCAGGTGCCGTTGATGCTCGAGGAGGAGGGGCTGGACAAGATCGTCCTCGCCAAGCTCGGCCTCAAGAATGGCCGCCCGGATTTAAGCGAATGGCAGGCGATGGTGAATAAGATCCTCAACCCCGCCAAGAGCGTGTGCATCGCCATCGTCGGCAAGTACGTCGCCCTGCAGGACGCCTATATGAGCGTGTCGGAGGCGTTGCGCCACGCCGGCATCGCCAATGACGCGGCCATCAATATCCGCTGGGTGAACGCCGAGGAGATCGAATCGGCGGCGTACGACCTGGCCGCCTGCTTCGAGGGGGTGGACGGCATCCTCGTGCCCGGCGGCTTCGGCTCGCGCGGCGTGGAGGGCAAGATCGCGGCCATCCGGTATGCCCGCGAGAACAAGGTTCCCTTCTTCGGCATCTGCCTGGGCATGCAGCTGGCCTGCATCGAGTTCGCGCGCAACGTGCTCGGCCTGCCCGAGGCCAACTCCGAGGAGTTCAACCGCCTGAGCCCCGACCCGATCATCTACCTGATGCGCGAATGGTACGACTTCCGCACCAAGAAGGTGGAGAAGCGCGACGTGGACTCCGAAATGGGCGGCACCATGCGCCTGGGCGCCTACCCCTGCGTGGTCAAGCCCGGCACCGCGGCCATGGAGGCCTACCAGGCCGCCAACATCGAGGAGCGCCACCGCCACCGCTACGAGTTCAACAAGGCCTACTTCGCGCGCATGGAGGAGAAGGGCATGGTCTTCTCCGGGCTCTCGCCGGACGAGTCCCTGGTGGAGGTCGTCGAGCTGCCCGGGCATCCGTGGTTTTTGGGCTGCCAGTTCCATCCGGAGTTCAAGTCCAACCCCATGAAGCCGCACCCGCTGTTCCGCGAGTTCATCAGGGCCTCCAAGGCCGCCCGCGAGGGCAAGTGAGGCGGCCCGTCAGGCCCGGCGTCAACCGCCGGGCCCTGGGCCTGGCCAGGTCCGTGAAGCTCCTCGTCCTGGACGTGGACGGGGTGCTCACGGACAACGGCGTCCTGCACGACGGGGCCTCGCAGCACGGCGTCGGCTTCAAGCGCTTCGGCGTCCAGGACGGCATGGGGCTCAAGCTCCTCATGCAGGCCGGGATCGAGGTGGCGGTCATCTCGGGGCTGGGCAACGTCCAGGCCGAGCACCGCATGCGCGAACTCGGCATCCGCGAGTTCCACGGCGGGCACCTGAAGAAGCTGCCCGTGTTCGAGGGCATTCTGGAATCGAAGGGATTGGAGGCCCAGCAGGCCGCCTACATGGGCGACGACTGGCTGGACGCGTCCGTGATGGCCCGCGCGGGCCTGCCCATGGCCCCCTCCGACGCCCAGCCCGAGGTGCTGCGCCTGGCCCAGTGGGTGTCGCGCAGGCCCGGGGGGCACGGGGCGGTGCGGGAGGCCGCGAGGTTCCTGCTCCTGGCCCAGGGCCTGCTTTCGGGCATCTGGGACCGCTGGTCGTGCTGAAACGGCCCCGAAAACGCCGCCTTGCTCCCCTTGCGACCTGCAAAACCGCCCGGCGCACCCTTGGGCCTTGCGGAGAAACCGCGTCAAGTCTTGCCACGTTCCCTCTTTTAGTGCATAACCGCCGTTGCCGATTAGGTGTTTCCGGCATTTTTCTTGCTAGCCCCTGAACCCGACCGAGAGGTACCGAGCGCGCATGGCTCTTGAGCTCAGACAGCAACTCAAGCTTTCGCAGCAACTGGTGATGACTCCGCAGTTGCAGCAGGCCATCAAGCTGTTGCAGCTCTCAAGGCTGGAGCTGGTGGAGACCGTCCAGAAGGAGATGCTCGAGAATCCCCTTCTGGAGGAGACCTACCAGGACGACGACCGGCCCGAGCCCACCATCGCGGAAGACTCCCACGCGCCGGACGCCACCCAGGAAGAGGGGGCCATGCAGCGCGAGCTGCTCAAGACCGCCGAGTGGGACGACTACATCGGCGACTTCGCCTCCACCTCCCGCCAGGCCACCGTGCGCGAGTACGAGGCCCCGGAGGAGGGTATGTCCTTCGAGGCCAGGCTTTCCTCCAAGCCCTCCCTGGAGGGCCACCTCGCCTGGCAGATCAATCTTTCGCCCTTCACGCTCGAAGAGCGCCGTGTGGCCGAGGGCATCGTGGGCAACCTGAACGCCCAGGGCTACCTGGGCGAGTCCGTGGAGGACATCGCGGCCGACTGCGCCGTGGAGCCCGCCATGGTGGAGAAGGTTCTCTACACGCTCCAGCGCTTCGACCCCGTGGGCGTGGCCGCCCGCACCCCGCAGGAGTGCCTGCTGGTGCAGCTGGAGGTCTACCGCTACAAGGACCCGGTGCTCCTGGAGATCGTCCGCGACCACCTGGAGGACCTGGAGAAGAAGCGCTACAAGCAGCTGGCCAAGAAGTTCAGGATCACGCTGGAGGACATCAAGGAATACCTTGAGATCATCCAGTCCCTCGACCCCATGCCCGGCTCGCACTTCAGCGGATCCGATCCCGTCTACGTGAGCCCGGACGCCTACGTGTACAAGTACGGCGAGGATTTCGTCATCGTGCTCAACGAGGACGGCCTGCCCAAGCTCCAGCTCTCCCCGTACTACATGGAGGACATGTCCCGCATCGGCACGGGCAAGGACAAGGACTACCTCCAGGACAAGATGCGCTCGGCCCAGTGGCTGATGAAGAGCCTCTACCAGCGCCAGCGCACGCTGTTCAAGGTGCTGGAATCGATAGTCAAGTTTCAGCGCGATTTCTTCGAGGAAGGCGTGACTAAGTTGAAGCCGCTGATCCTCAAGGACGTGGCCGACGACATCGGCATGCACGAATCCACCGTCAGCCGCATCACCACCAGCAAGTACGTGGCCACCCCCCACGGCATCTTCGAGCTGAAGTTCTTCTTCAACTCGGCCCTGGAGCTCGACGACGGGTCGAGCGTGGGCTCCGAGTCGGTGAAGGCGCTCATCAAGCAGCTCATCGCCGCGGAGGACCCGAAAAAGCCCGTCAGCGACGAGCAGATCGCGGACATCCTCAAGCAGAAGCTTCAGGTGAACATAGCCCGGCGCACCGTGGCCAAGTACCGCATGGCCATGGGCATCGAGTCCTCGTCCAAGCGCAAGGAAGTCCTGTAAAAACGCCGCATCGTCCAAAGCGGCCATTTCCGGAGGATATCATGAACATCGCTTTCCATTTCAAGAATTTCGAGCCGTCTCCCGGTCTGCGCGAATACGCTGGCAAGCGTTTCGACAAGCTCAACAAATATATGCCCAACGCCGAGAACGCCGAGGTCGTGGTCACCCTCTCCGTGGAGAAGACCCGCCAGATCGCGGACGTGGTCATCGACGCCGACGCCATGCACATCTCCGCCCATGAGCGCACCGACGACATGTACTCCACCATCGACATGATCACGGACAAGCTCGAAGCCCAGATGCGCAAGATGCGCGAGAAGATGAAGGACCGCCGCAAGGCCGCCTCCGCCTCCGTGACCATGGGCGTGGTCAGCATGGCCGAGGGCAAGGTCAGCTCCATCGAGGAGTCCGACAAGTACAACCCGAAGCCCATGAGCGTGGAAGAGGCCGCCCTGCAGCTCGACGCCATGAAGTTCGAGTTCCTGGTGTTCTTCAACTCCGAGAGCGAGCGCATCAACGTGATCTACAAGCGCAAGAACGCCGACTACGGCCTGATCGACCCTGGAGTATCCCTCTGATGCGGCTGGGAGAGTTCCTGCGCAGGGATTTCGTGCTGGACGACCTCAAGGCCTCGGACAAGCCCGAGGTATTGGCCGAACTGGTGGCGCCCGTGGCGAAAGCCTTCGCGGACGTGGACCCGAAAAAGGCCTTGAGGGTCCTGCTCGACAGGGAGAACCTGGGCACCACCGGCATCGGCGATGGCGTGGCCATTCCGCACGGAAAGATGGACTCCCTGGGGGAGATCGTCATCGTGGTCGGCCGCAGCAAGTCCGGGGTGGATTTCGAGGCCCTGGACCACAAGCGGTGCAGGATATTCTTCCTGGTGCTCGCCCCGGAACACGTGGCGGGCATGCATCTGCGCATCCTCGCGCAGATATCGAGGCTACTCTCGGACGAAGGCTTCAGGGAGTCCTTCCTCGAAGCCCAGGACCAGGACGGCCTCTGGCGGGTACTGGCCAGCCATTCCTGATGGCGTGAAGCCTCGGGAAGGCGCGGCCGCTTCCGTCATGCAACCGGACCGATGTCGTGCTAGGAAGTCCCCGCCCGCGAAAGCGTGCGGGGACTTTTCACAAGGAGCTGGGCTATGCCGGGTGCTGGTGCCGACCTGCCGGTCGTCGTGATTTCGGGCTTGTCCGGATCGGGCAAGTCCACGGCGCTCAACGTCTTCGAGGACCTGGGCTATTTCTGCGTGGACGGGCTGCCCGCCAGCCTGATGCCCAAGCTCGTGAGCCTCTTCAAGGGCCAGGGGGCCAACCGCTACCGGGGCCTGGCCCTGGGCATGGACCTGCGCGAGGCCGATTTCGTCACGGGCTGGGAGCCGGCCATCGCCGATCTCAGGGCCGCGGGCGACTCGCCGCAGATCGTGTTCGTGGAGGCGTCCACCCAGGAGATCATGCGCCGCTACGCCACCACGCGCAGGCCCCACCCCTTCGAGTCCGAGGGCTACGGCCTGGGCGAGGCCGTGGAGGAGGAGCGTAGGCGCATGGCCCCGCTACGCGAGGCCGCCGACCTGGTCATGGACACCACGGGCTTCTCCATCCACGACCTGCGCCGCCAGCTCCAGGACAAGTGGAAGTTCCTGGAAGGCCAGGGCCCGGCCATGAAGATCCACATCATGAGCTTCGGGTTCAAGTACGGCATCCCCACGGAATCCGACCTGGTCATGGACCTGCGCTTTTTGCCCAACCCGTACTTCGACCCGGAGCTCAAGCCGCTCTCCGGGCAGGACCAGGCAGTGGTGGAGTACGTGCTGGGCTCGGAGGAGGGCAGGACCTTCCTGCCCAGGCTCAAGGAGTTCCTCCTGGACCTGGTGCCCCGCTACGCGCGCGAGGGCCGCTACCGCCTGACCGTGTCCCTGGGCTGCACGGGCGGGCGGCACCGCTCCGTGGCCACGGCCGAGGCGGTTTTTGACACCTTGCGCAAGGCGGGTTACACGGTGTCGCTGGAACACCGCCACATAGAAAAAGGCTGATATTTCAACGATGAGCAAGATTACTCCGACCGACGCCCCCGTGGGCGTGGTCATCGTGACCCACACCGACTACGCCGAGAAGCTCCTGAAGGCGGCCGAGATGATCATCGGCCCCCAGCTGAACGCCAGGACCGTGGCCGTGGACGTGGGCGTGGACACGGCGCAGACCGTCAAGGAACTCGAGGCCGCCATCAAGGCCGTGGACCAGGGCGGCGGGGCCATGATCCTCACCGACATGTTCGGCGGGACCCCCACCAACCTGGCCCTGTCGCTTTTCGGCCAGCACCGCATCGAGGTGGTCACCGGCGTGAACCTGCCCATGCTCATCAAGATCCTCTCCACCAGGACCAAGCCCCTGGAGCAGCTGGCCGCCGACGCCAAGAGCGCGGGCGTGCAGGGCATCGTGGTGGCGGGAGAGATACTGCGAAAGAAAGTGTCCGGGGAGTAGGCCGGTGTTCTGGGTGCGCATCGACAACAGGCTGGTGCACGGACAGATCATCGAATCCTGGCTGCCCTTCACCGACGCGCGCAACATCGTGGTGGCCAACGACGAGCTGGCCTCGGACGAGCTGCGCCAGCAGATCATGTCCATCGCCATCCCCCTGGGCGTGGACATCTCCTTCGTGAAGGTGGACGCCATAGGCGCCTACCTCGTCGGGCGCAAGCTCACGGACAAGGACGTGCTCGTGCTCTTCTCCTCCTGCCTGGACGCGCGCCGGGCCTTCGACGCGGGCCTGGGCTTCGGCAAGCTCAACCTGGGCAACCTGCACTACGGCCCGGGCAAGAAGCAGGTCTGCCAGCACGTCGCCCTGAGCAAGGAGGACGAGAGCTGCCTGTCTTTTTTGCAGGGCAAGGGAGTGCACCTGGACTACCGCTGCATCCCCAGCGACCCGGTGGAAATCTCCTGAGCGCCCGGAGAACGGGGAGGGCGGCATGAGAGAGGCAGCGGGCTTTTCAATTCACCCGTTTTGGTGCATCCTCGCCTAAACGCTTCCCGGGAACGATCCATGGAACTGCAAGCGAACGCCGTCCTCTTCATCCTCGCCAGCGCTTTTTTTTTGCCCTGTTTTCCTGCTTCCGCTTCATAATCAACCTTCCCTTGCTTGACCGCCCGCTGACCGTGGGCTTCTTCTGGGGGCTCTTCAGCGGCGACTGGGCCACGAGCCTGGGAGTCTGCCTCTTCTTCGAGCTCTATTGGCTGGACCTCTTCCCGGCCGGGACCATCATACCGCCCAACGCCATCGCCTCGGCCCTGGCCACGCTCACGGTGATGCACATGTACTCGCTGACCGGACCGGCCGAGGCGGCCGTGATCATGCTCGCGGCCCTGCCGCTTGGGAGAATTTTCGCGCGCATCGAGCGCTACCACCGCCAGTACGAGAACGACGCCTACAACCGCCTGGTGGTCTGGGCCAAGCACCCGGAGAGGGGCAACGGCCCCCGCGCGCTCACGCGCCGGTCCATGCTGGTGATGCTGCCCGTGAGCGGTGCGGCCTTCGCCCTGGCCACCATCCTGCTCCTGGCCATGGCGCACGTGGTGCTCCCGCCGCTCTCCGCCGTCCTCGCGCCGCTTCCCCTGAAATGGCCGCACCTGTGGGTGGTGGCCAGCATCGGCGCGGTGCTCTCGCTCAGGCACAAGCCCGCCTACGTGCTTCTTGCCTGCGGGGTGGTGCTGGCCATCGTCACCAGGCTGGTGGTATAGGCCGGGGGCCGCGATGATGCCCCTTGGCAAGGGCGCTTCATTGTGATATTTTCCACAAGATCAATTTGCACATCACCTCAGGAGGGATTCGACCATGGCAGCGAACGTCGTGGGACACAAAAACCCGGACACCGATTCCATCGCCGCGGCCATTGCCGTTGCGGACCTGATGACCAAGCGCGGCATCGAAGCCGTGGCCGCCGCCCAGGGCAAGACCAACCCCGAGACCGACTTCGTGCTCGGCAAGTTCGGCGTGAAGGCCCCCGAGATCGTCACCGACGCCGAGGGCAAGAAGATCATCCTGGTCGACCACTCCGACTTGGCCCAGAGCCTGGAGAACCTCTCCAAGGGCGAGATCCTGGGCGTCGTCGACCACCACAAGCTGGGCGACGTGACCACCCCGAACCCGCTGGAAATGTGGGTTTGGCCCGTGGGCTGCACCTGCACCGTGATCGCCAACATGTACGACTTCTACGGCATCGAGATCCCCAAGGCCATGGCCGGGATCATGCTGTGCGCCATTCTCTCCGACACCGTCATGTACAAGTCCCCCACCTGCACCCCCGAGGACAAGAAGGCCTGCGAGAAGCTGGCCAAGATCGCGGGCGTGGCCGACATGATGGCCCTGGGCATGGAGATGTTCAAGGTGAAGTCCGCCGTGGACGGCACCCCCATCCGCGAGCTGGTCTACCGCGACTACAAGGACTTCAGCATGTCCGGCACCGGCGTGGGCATCGGCCAGCTCGAAGTGGTGGACCTCGCCATCCTCGACAAGTACAAGGCCGATCTCCAGGCCGACATCGCCAAGGTGAAGAGCGAGAAGGGCCTGCACTCCGTGTTCCTGCTGCTCACCGACATCATGAAGGAAGGCAGCGAGATGCTGATCGCCACCGACGACGCCTCCGTGGTCGAGAAGGCCTTCGGCGTGAAGGCCGCCGGCTCTTCCGTGTGGCTGCCCGGCGTGATGAGCCGCAAGAAGGACGTGGTTCCCAAGTTCGAGAAGGTCTTCGCCGGCTGAGCGAAACCCGCCTGAATGACGAAGCCCGGAGCGGTCTCCCGCTCCGGGCTTTTTTTATGCCGTCGAACCTCGCAGGCGGCGCATCAGCTCCAGGGCCAGCGGCGGCGGGCTCTTCTCGATCCTGCGGTAGACCCGGCCGTCCGGCGTGCGGTCGAGCATCCTCCGGTCGAAGAGTTCCCGGCGCAAAAGCGCGGGGTCCCCGAACAGGTGGCGCTCGTCGAGTATCCTGTTCACGTCGGGCTCGCCCAGGTCGCGTCCGGACGGCATGGCCGCCCAGAGCACCCACAGACACGGCCCGGTGTGGCTGAACTTGCCCGGCCAGCGCACCAGGCGGCCGCCCTGGTCGAAGTAGCGGGCGAGCTTCTTCAGGAGCGCCGCGTCCGAAGGGCCGGGCTCCGGCGCGGCCTGGCGCGTTTCGCGGGCCTCGGGCTCCCGGGCGGGTTCGGCGGTCATGGGCGCGGCGGCCGCCTCGGTATCCGAAGCGAGGCCCTCGAAAGCGGCCGAAGGCTCCGCCCCGGCCCTGAAGTGCTGGAAGTTGCGGAAGCCCGTGGCCCGGGCCAGCATGTTCAGAAGCTCCAGGTGCCCGGGCACGCGCCCGCACTCGGCGAGCTGGCGGCGAAGGGACTTGGCGAATACGGAGATGTCCTGCGCGTGCAGGGGAAGGATGGTCCTCGGTGACATGGCTTATCCTTTCGCGCCGATCCATGAAGGATCGCCGTGGTCGCCGACTTCCGGCCCGGCACGGGATAAGGTGTCGGAGGAAACGAAATGAAGGCAGGTTTAGCTCCCCTCGCGGGGCGGCGACGCCTGGGTGAACTGCCGACCGCCCCCCCTGATAGCGCCGGAAGCCTCCGGATGCAACCACTCCGGGAGTTTATCCGCGTTCCTTAGCCCACCTCACCACTTGTAACGCCGCGCGAGTGTGTATTATTGAAGTGGCCCGTTTCCGGGACCTATCCCGGAACCACGCCAGCGGAGGAAAGCGCATGCCGGAATACCCGGTGATACTCGGGGTCTACTCCCTCAAGCAGGAAAGCGGGATCGGCATGGGCGACACGTCCACCCGCCGCGACACCGTGACCTACTGGTTCGCACGCCAGACCGGGCCGGAGAGCTTCGACGTGCAGCCCCTGAACATCTACCACGTGCCCTCCGGCGTGATCACGCACCTGGGCGCGGGGGAGTTCCTGGGCAAATACACGCCCGAGCCGCAATACTACCGCATGTACACCGTGCCCGCCCTGAACAGCCTGGCTCGCAAGCTGGCCGAAGGCGAGGACCTCCTGGCCGAGGGCAAGCTCGACGAGGCGGAGAAGGCCTTCATCAAGGCCCTGATGATCGACGAGAAGCATGTGAAGGCCAACTACGGCCTGGGCACGGTGTACTCGGAGAAGAAGGACCTCCAGAAGCTCGCCAAGGTCATAAACACCCTCCTCAACATCGAGGACGCTTTTTCCCAGGAGTACCGCGAGCAGTTCAACACCTTCGGCATCACCCTGCGGCGCAACAGGCACTACGACGCCGCGCTCACGTTCTACGAGCGCGCCCTGGAGCTCGACGCCATGGACGAGCACGTCTACTTCAACATGGCCCGCGCGCACTACGAGAAGGACGCCCTGGCCGAGTGCGCCAACGCCCTGGACATCGCCCTGGCCATCAACCCGGACTTCGCGGAGGCGAAGAAGTTCCTGGAGCACTGCAAGCGCAGGATGGAGGAGGGCGGCGCGGGGCAGGCCTGAGGCCACTTTGTCGAAAGGCCATCCCCGCCGTCCGGCCGGGACGCGGGCGTTTCGGGCCGCGCGGCGGACGCCCCGCTAGAAGAACGCGCTGAAAGTCTTTTCCGCCTGGCTCTCGAAGTCGCTCATCACGCGCCTAGCCGAGGAGGGCGGAAGCCCGGTGAGCTCCCAGGCCTTCTCGTCCAGGGGCGGCAGCACGTAGAGCCAGCCCGCGGCCACGCCCGCCACGTTGGCGAAGAAGTCCGCCAGGTGCACGATGGCCGCCTCGCGCGGGGACGGGGCGGACATGGGGTCGTGGTGTTGGTTCACCAGCACGGTGATCTGCGGGGGGAAGTCCCAGCGCGCGAGCAGCGACCTGCCCAGGTCCGTGTGGGTGAAGCCCAGCATGGCCCGCTCGGCCTCCACAATGGGCAGGGAGTTCTCGCGGGCGTGCAGGAGCGCCTCCGAGGAGGCGTAGGGCATCTCCTTGAAGAGGATCAGCCTGCCCACGTCGTGCAGGAGCCCGGCGATGAAGAAGCGCTCGGTGTTCTGCTCCCCCAGCGCCTTGGCCAGGATGTGGGCGAAGATGGCGCAGCTGACCGAGTGGCGCCAGAAGGCGGCCATGTCGATGAGTTCCTTGGGAATCCCCTTGAAATAGTTGATGGTGCTCACCCCGAGGGCCAGGGTGGAGAGCTCGTTGGTGCCGATGACCGCGATGGCCCGGGCGATGCTCTCCACGGGTTCGGGCAGCGAATAGATCGGGCTGTTGGCCAGCTTGAGCAGTTTTGCCGTGAGCGAGACGTCGCGGGTGATGATCTCCGCGAGGCTCTGCACCGAGCCGGTGGGGGAGTCCATCTCCTGGCGCAGCTTGAAGTAGACGTCCGGGAAGCTGGCCAGTTGCACCTCGTGGTCCACGATCTTGTCCGGGTCCGCCGTCTCCATGGGCAGCACGTCGCTCAGGTGCTCCACGTTCTCCGCGCGCCGCTCGGCCAGCGAGGGAAGCGTCCAGCCGGACTCCATGCGCCGCGCCACGGCCTGGGCCGCGTAGGAGAAAAGCTCGTTCACCACGGGCGAATCCGGGTTCAGGAACACGAAATAATCCCGCACGTATCCGGCCGCCGCCTCGTCGTGCGCGCCGCCCGCGCCCCCGGCCGCCACTACGCCCGAGACCCCCAACCCCTTGAAGAGCGCCACGTGCCTGGCCTCAACCTTGCCTCCGGCGGCCAAGAGCACCCGGCCGTCCCGGGAAACCACGGCCTCGGCCACGATGACGCCCGGTTTGAGTTCGTTGATTCCAATGGTTGGCATGGCGCTTGTGTGCTCCGCTTAGGATTTGAGGTAGGCAACCGCGCCGGGGAAGAACTTGGGCGCGAAGGCCATGGTGATGCCGTGGAGCGTCTCGGAGTGGCCCAGGATCAGGTAGCCGCCGGGCTGCAGGTTGTCGTAGAACGCGGACACCACCTTCTTGCGCATGGCCGTGTCGAAATAGATGATAACGTTGCGGCAGAAGACCACCTGGGACTTGGGCAGGCGCTTCATGGCCGCGGCGTCGTTCAGGTTGAGGTGCTGGAAGCTGACCATCGACGACACCGCAGGCGAGATCTTGAAGCCGCCCTCCACCGGGGTGAAGTACTTGCGGCGCATGGCCTCGGGCGTGGTCTTGAAGGCGTAATCGGAATAGACGCCTGACTTGGCCTTGGCGAGCATGGGCAGGGAGATGTCGCAACCCTGGATGCTTATGCGCCACTTCCTGAGCTCCGGCCCCAGCTTCTCGGCGAGGATCATGGCCAGGGTGTAGGGCTCCTCGCCGGAGGAGCAACCGGCAGACCAGATGGAGAGCTCAAACCTGTTCTTGGCGCGCTGCTGGGCCAGCACGGGCATGAGGATGTGGTCCGTGAAGGCGTCGAGCTGCTTCTGATCGCGAAAGAAGCTCGTCTCGTTGGTGGTGATCAGCTCGAAGACGAAGGGCAGTTCCTTGTCGCGGTTGGCGTCGTACTGGAGGAACTTCAGGTATTCGGTGAAGGTCTTCATCCCCAGCTTGGCCACGCGGCCCTCGAAACGGTTCTGGATCAGGTATTTGCGCTTCTCGTCGATCCAGATGCCGCACTTGGCGTAGATGAAGTCCCGGAGTTGGATGAATTCCTCGTCCGAGATGGCGGAAGCCTTGCGCAAAAGAAAAGATGTGACAGGGGACGTGTTCATTGGCTGTCTGCCGGTATGACCGATAATTAGAACAATGCCGGAGGGAATGCAAGACAGCTTGCCTACGCCGGCCGAGTGGGGCTTGGCCCCGCGCCCCGCCGGGGGCAAAAAAAGCGCGGGGCTTGGCCCCGCGCTTTCAAGACGAACCGGATGCGGCCCGGGATCAGAGAATCCCGGACTTCTTGAGGATGCCCTCGAGCTTGGCCTTGTTCTCCTCGCCCATGGGCACCAGGGGCAGGCGCAGCTCGGGCGAGATGCGGCCCATGAGGCCGAGCGCGGTCTTGGCCGGGATGGGGTTGGTCTCCATGAACATGGCCCTGTTGAGCGGCGAGAGCTTGTAGTGCAGCCGCTGGGCCTTTTCGATGTCGCCCTTGCGCCAAGCCTTGCACAGCTTGCGCATCATGCCCGGGGCCACGTTGGAGACCACCGAGATCACGCCGTGGCCGCCGATGGCCAGGGTGGGCAGCACCGTGAAGTCGTCGCCCGAGAGGATGATGAAATCACGGCCGCAGTACTCGATGACCTCGGAGACCTGGCAGAGGTTGCCCGTGGCCTCCTTGATGCCGATGACCTCGGGGATCTGCTTGCGCATGGCCGCCACGGTCTGCGGCAGCAGGTTCACGGAGGTGCGCCCCGGCACGTTGTACACGATGAAGGGCATGGGCACTTCGCGGGCGATGGCCGCGAAGTGGGCGATCAGGCCCGCCTGCGTGGGTTTGTTGTAGTAGGGCGTGATCAGCAGGGCTCCGTCGGCTTTCGCGTCCTTGGCGCAGCGGGTCAGCTCGATGGCTTCGGTGGTGTTGTTCGAGCCCGCGCCGGCCAGGACGGGCACGCGGCCCTTGACCTGGTCCACGCAGATCTTGATCACCTGCGCGTGCTCGGCGTGGGACAGCGTGGCGGATTCGCCGGTGGTTCCGCAGGGCACGACGCCGTCGATGCCCTGTTCGATCTGCCACTCGATGTGCGCCCGGTAAGCCTCCTCGTCCACCTTGCCGTTCTTGAAGGGGGTTACGAGTGCGGTGAAAGCGCCGGTAAACTGCATGCTGCCCTCCGAA
>JARKPR010000094.1 GCA_029975165.1 Selenomonadales bacterium | reverse complement strand
TGACCAGCGCGAACTGCTGGGCGCCCTTGGGGCGCGAGCCGTACTGCACACCGACGGGCTGGGATACGTAGTAGGCGGGGGCACTGGGGGGCTGATCGGCCGGGTACTGAGTGCCATATTGCGAAGAACCGTGGGATGAGGCGGGGTAGGACGAGGAGACTGGCGCCGAACTCCAGGATCCGGGCCCGGGCGGAGGCGGCGGCGGAGGTGGCGGCGGGGCCGTGGAGTAGGAAGGCCCGGGCGCGGCCTGCAGCGTCGCGTCAGGGCCGAAGCCGGGAATGATCGGCAGGTCCGGGTCGGTGTCGGCCAGAGCCGGGTCGAAGGACGCAAACGCGGCCGGACTGAAACTCGTGGTCTGGGGCGCCTCGTCCCCCGAGAGCCCGCAGCGTGTGCAAATCCCTTGGGCCACGGCCGCCCCACACCAGATGCATGCTTGCTCCGCCATCGTCTCCCCGTCAGACGTTTCCCCTTGTGCCGACAATAGTCGGCCGGGAATGGTGCTGACTGCTGAGGCGTGGAATGCGGACGAAAGGTCCGCTCTCCGCGCACGGGCCTGAACGCCAGCCAGCTGAACAAGTTTCTCGGCGGCATGCGCGGAGTGAATATGCCGGCGTTTCTCTTTCTCCTTGCTTCTGCTCGCGCTATCCATTGGGCGCCGTCTATGTGGCGTCCTCAGTTGCGCGAGCATCTGTACGCATCGTCCCCCATCCAGGCCGAGCAGGATGAATAGCTCTGTAAGGGCCCGCAGCTCCCATGCGAGGGCACCCAGTGGGGCTTCGCACGGGGTGAGTTTCTCCGGTACCCCGTGTGACGGCCGACTGATTGAGTAGAGCCGAATCGTTGAGAGAGGAAACCAAACGATGACGTCCACAACGAAGGCGAAGCCCGTTTCGCACTGACGACCGGTACGGCCACCCCAGAAGACCTCCGCGAAATCGTCACCGCCTATCCACAGTTGCGCACCACAGTGGGGGCATATCCGGCAACCTACCCGGCACTGTTGGACTGGCTCGCCGACCTGAACGACCCGGCCATCGGCCGAGTCCTGGCCGAACGCAGCACCATCG